>NZ_MLAP01000057.1 GCF_002272865.1 Helicobacter sp. 12S02634-8
GTGAGTTTGTTGCCTGTGGCAGTGGTGTTAGCAAATGTGATGGTCGCAGGGGAGATCACATTGGTGGAAGTGTTTTTCAGATCTCCATTGTAATATTTATCGAGTAAGGTTTTGTCTGTGGTGACATCATAGAGTGAGTTGGCATTGAGTGTGAGGTCTAGGGTTGAAGTGGCAGTGTTAGAGAGATGTCCGAAGAATTTCCCTGTCCCATTTGCAGTGTCCCCAAAGACAGCTGTGGTATTACCCTTGAAATCTCCGATGAGTGAAGTGCCTGTGGAGTTAAGGACTGAAGTGTCTTTGATCTCAGAGCCACCTTGGAGCGCAACAATGGCAGCTGTGTTGGTGAAATTGAGTGTGGTGAGGGAATTGGTTGTGCCTGCACTTTCTGAATTATCAGAGCCACCACTATTGAGTTTGGTGTCTGAGAGTTTGATGACTAAAGCTTCATTATTTGTATTGGTGTTGCCATTAGAGCTTGCGTTAATCGAGCCTTTGCCAACAAATGTGAGTGTTTGGTCATAGGGGTTTTTGGAGAG
>NZ_MLAP01000010.1 GCF_002272865.1 Helicobacter sp. 12S02634-8
ACTGCTCATTCCACACCATTTGACCACCTGAGGAACGATAAGGCTTGCCGTTTTCGTCGGGAAAGTCAAATTGTGTAAACCAATAGTCGTAAATAGTCTTTGCCATCTGCACTAAATTATCATTTATTTAATACAAATAATGAGGAGTGTGGAAAAATGGGAAAAGAATTATCTGATAATATCCCAAGTAGGGTGGCTAGCCTTTTAATGGATATTAAAATGGGAGGATTGGTCTGCTGGATTTGCAGTGTCTTTTGTTTGGAAAGATAATGGGTGAGAGATCTTTTGGATTCTATGATGAAGGGCTGCCCCATTGTGTATATTATATTCTGATTATCACTAGATGATTGGATAATACTAGCTATTTAAAGTGCATAGTTTTGATGACAAAAAGAATCATTAAGGCATAAGTTTATGTATCCAAGGCAAAAAAGACTTCAAGTGGGTAGTTTTTGCCTATTTTTTTGAGGTCAAGATAAGCTTTGATGACGATAAATTCACTCTGCGATCGAATATGCAGACGCTCATTGACTTCAGAAATCATCTCTAGGTCTAAGAGGGTGTAGAGGTAGCTTTTTTCGGCGTTTTCATCTTTGTCAGCTAGGTATTCAAAGAGCTTGAGCCACTCATCTGGAGAGAGGAAAGGCTTGGAAGCTTGAGCGAGTTTGAGGTAGTTTTTTGGATCATAGCAGGCGTTTTGGCAGAGTGTGGCAATGTCTTGATATTGGAGTGTGGTGCGATTTTGAGAATAGGCAATAAAGACTTCTTTGAGCATTTCTTTATCCAAAAAATCTTTAGAGAGTTCTAGGGCTTTTTGGATATCTTTGTCCTTGCCTTTTTGTGCGATATGGATAAAGGCGTATTTTTTGAGTGGGATATTGTGTGTGCTTTTGAGGATTTCTAGGGCAGATTTAGGGTCTTTTTGGATTTTGTTGTGGATATTTTTGATAAAAAATTCATTGTCCTCTGAGGGGTTGTATTTTTTCAGATCTTGTTCATTGCCTCCCTCGATTTGGGTGCAAATATCAAAGAGCTTATCGATTTTATATGCAGAGCTTAGCGGCGTGTTGAGGTCGGGAGTGAGTCTAAAGCGAGCTAGGATTTTTGCGATAAGGTCAAAATGATAGTTTTTGTAGTTTTGCTTGGTAAAGCTTTGTTGCATACTTTGGTCGATGATTTGCTGGGTGATTTTGTCAAAATCTCTATTGTTGTTGTATTTAGCCACTAGACCTCGGATCCACTCACCCAAGAAAAATACCAAAGACAGGATAAAAAATATCAAAATCACTATGGCGACCCAAATAGCCACAGGGAGATTGAAAGACTGGGCTTGATGGGGGGTAGAGAGTGTGTAAGTGCTCGAATCAAGGCTATAGATATAAAGAGCTGTGCCAATAATGAACAAAATGGCAAAGGCAATGTAATACTTAAATTTCATTTTTTGATCCTGTTTTTAGATTTTTCGTGCAACTCCCTGCAGCGGATACAATATTTGGCGTGTGGCTTGATTTTAAGCCTTTGTATATCGATCTCATCATCGCACATCTCGCAAATCCCATAAGCTTTGTCTTTGATTTTTTGCAATGAATGTATTATATCTTTTAATTCTAATCCATATTTTTGCAACATCAAAAAATCCAGCTCCCCTTGGAGAGTGGCTGAAACAATATCGCTCTGGTCTTTGAGATTAGCTGTATAAAGCTCCATCAAGCTAGTATTTCTCAGATTGATATTTGAAGTGATTTCTTCAAGCCTCTTTTGTAGCATATTTTCAAAAAATTTCAAATTTTTCTTATCCAATGTCCCCTCCTCATTTGTGATATGGATGATGATTGATAATGCTCAAAGCCCGATAAATCTGCTCACACAAGATAATCTTAACGATCTGATGGCTAAAAATCATTGGGCTAAGACTGATAGCGATACATTTTTTGATAAAGCTCTCTTCAAAGCCATAAGCCCCCGCGATAAAAAAATTAATCTGATTGTTGTTTTGGAGTAAGGCAGCAAATTCTAGGCTGTCTACTGCCTTGCCTGCAGGGTGTAAGGCGATATTTTTACCCTCTGAGATATAAGGGGTCAAGACCTTGCTATAGGCTTGTTGGGCAGATTTTTCAGAAATTTTTTGGGCGTGGGCGATGTGGGCATTATGGGTGTCATGGATGCAGAGTTGGGTATTGAATTGCTGGCACTGCTTTTGATAGTGTTTGATGAAAATATCGATACCATCGTGTGGTTTAGTGATCGAATATAGGTTGCATTTCATGGCAAGGGGTGAGCATATGGATCAAATCGCTCAAGGTTTTTTTCAGCTCTTTCCGATGGACTACCATATCAATCAGCCCGTGTTCGAGCAAAAATTCTGCCGTTTGGAAGCCATCAGGCAAGTCAGCCCCAATTGTTTGCTTGATGACTCTTGCTCCTGCAAAGCCAATCATTGCACCAGGTTCTGCGATGATGAGATCGCCCAAAAAGGCAAAAGAAGCACTTACACCTCCAAAAGTAGGGTCTGTGAGCAAGGAAATAAAAGGCAGTCGGGCTTCACTGAGTTTATTGAGGGCTGCACTTGTTTTTGCCATTTGCATGAGCGAATAGGTTGATTCTTGCATTCTCGCCCCACCACTAGTAGAAACAATCAGCAAAGCCTGTCTTTTGGCTATCGCACGATTGATAGCGCGTACAATTTTTTCGCCCTCCACAGAGCCCAAACTCCCACCCATAAAAGCAAAATCAAACACCACAATTTGCATAGGAGTATGGCAGATAGCAGCTTCTCCAGATATGACTGCGCTTGGGCGCCCTGTCTTGCTCTCGTATTTTTTGATGCGCTGTTTGTAGCTTTCTTTATCGACAAAATTCAGTGGATCGATGGGCTTTAAAGTCTTGTCATATTCTGTGAAACTCCCCTCATCACACAAAAGAGCGATACGATCTGTGGCTGAAATCCTGAAGTGATAATTGCATTTTGGGCAGACTTGCAATTGAGAAAAGACTTCTTTATAATACATCAAAGCTGAGCAACCAGGGCATTTGATCCAATGGCTAGAAGTGTCTTTTTGTGCTGATTTGCTTTCATCTTTTTTAAGATTTTTTAAAAAATCGGCAAAGCCCATTTCTAGTCCTTTTTGGCAATTTCTGAAATCATATCAAAGATTTGCTTATTTCTACTTACAAGCAAAAAGTCTGGCGTGTTTTTTATCCATAAGTTTTTGCATAAAAACAACCCTGCTTGGGAGTCGTATTTTCTGATTTTACCCCCAAAAAGCATAAAATTAACATAAGGCGCATAAGCAAGAGAGATAGCACTAGCGCCTAATGATCGGAATTTGATTTTTTGAGAAAAGAGCTTGGCAGCGAGCTTGGGATTAGAATAAGCTTTTTCAAAAATCCCACACCTTGTAGCCGTATTTTCTTGTGCTTCTCGTGAGATTTTAGCACTCATGAGATCTTGGCAAACAATGCCTTGAGAGTCGTGATAATAAGCCATTTTTGTGCAAAAATTAACAATCATGGCCTCTTGGGTTGTGCCATCTGCACCACATAAGGCTATAGAAGCTCCATAATATGGGATATTTGAAATGTAGTTATCGCTGCCATCTAAGGGGTCTAAGATGATGATATTTTCTCCATAGCCCTGCATATAGCCAGATTCTTCAGAATCGATATTGGCTATGGGTAAGAGATAACGAGCAAAGGTCGCCTCACTGATAAGATCAGCCCCCAAACTCACATCGCCCCCCGCACCCACTTGATGCTTTTGCATATATTCTGGCTTTCGTTGTGATAGAATTTCTATAATTTCCCGACTCGCTTGAATCGCTGCTTGGATAAAATCGCTCACAAGTTTTCCTTGGTGCTTCCTTTGGAATCAAGCGAGTATTATAAATGATTTCTTGTAAGCTAAACCTTAAAGGCAGGAGGAGATGTGCAAGGCTATATCTTGAATACAGCCCCAGTAAAAAACGAAGATTTGATTGTGCATATTTTGACGCCTGTTTCTATCAAGCGGCTCTATCGATTCTATGGGAGTAGGCATAGCATTGTCCATCGGGGTAAAAAAATCGATTTTGAAGAAGAGGGCAATGGCTTATTTTTACCTAAATTACGCAATGTGGTGCATTTGGGCTTTGCTTGGGAAAAGAGCTTGGATCGGGTTTATGTTTGGCAGAGATTTATCGGGCTTTTGCATAAGCATTTATGGGAGGTGTATGCACTCGATAGCTTTTATTTTGAAATGCTCCAAAAAGGGGGGGAGAAAATGCATAGACAAAATCCTTTGCGCGTAGGCCTTGAGATGTATGCAGAGCTTTTGGGGTTTGAGGGTAGGGCAGAGCATACAAGCCCATATATCCAAGGAGAGCGATACCAATCTATCGGCATTGATACACCATCAGCTAAAAATGAGAGCGAGAGAGGGGGAGAAACTTGCTTTGTGTGCGGGGAGAGGTTGGGAGCGCGTATCAGCCTTGGGAGGGCGTTTTTGTTCGCACATCCCTATTGCATAGGAGGGAGGGTGTTTGTGAAAGATATGATTTTAGAGTTTTTAGCCCTTAAATCTGCCTTGCATGTGCCTGATGGGGAGGTGGAGGGGCTATGGGAAGTGCTTATAAAGGGCTTTTGATAGCTGTATTTTGTGCATAGGGGTGTATGATTTTAGGGTCTGCGAGCAGACAGACACTGCTAGGGTCTTTGTCTTCATAATCAATTTTGCTTAATAGATCTCTGCATAGATTGAGTCGAGCAGATTTTTTGTCATTAGAATCAACGATAATCCAAGGGGCATAAGGGGTGTGCGTGCGTGAAAACATCTTTTCAAATGCTTCTGTATATTCTTCCCATAAATCAAGGGATTTAGAGTCAATGGGGCTGAGTTTCCACATCTTGAGTGGGTCTGTTTTGCGGCTTTTGATACGGCGCTTTTGTTCGGCTTGATTGACATTGAGAAAATATTTAAAAATCATTGTGCCACTTGAGATAAGCATTTGTTCAAGGTTAGTGACTTGATAGATGAATTGCTTGTATTCTTCTTGAGTGCAAAAGCCCATCACTTTTTCAACACCAGCACGATTATACCAACTCCGATCAAAAAACACGATTTCCCCGCCAGAGGGGAGCGTGCTGATGTATCGGGTGAAATACCATTGTGATTTTTCGGTTTCTGTGGGCTTTTGGAGAGCTACGATACGACACCCTCGGGGGTTGAGATGTTCGCTGAGTGCTTTGATTGTCCCTCCTTTGCCTGCGCCATCTCGCCCCTCCATAATGATGACAATTTTTTGATGGGTCTTTTTGACCCAATATTGCAACTTCACGAGCTCGATTTGGAGTTTGATGATTTCTTGTTCATAAAACCACTCTTTGAGTTTGCCTTGCTTGCTGTATATGGGCTTTTTGCTTGCTTGAGATTCTGGTCTTGTTGTGATGATGGGCTTGTGTTTTGGCATTGTATCTCCTTTTGGCATTGATTGGCTATTGTATAATGATTATAACCAAACAAGGGGGGTAGTATGCAAGATAAAATGACTTTTTTGAGTGAGGGTATCATCAAAACTCTACAAACAAATCATCAAAGCATTGCGACAGCAGAGAGCTGCACGGGCGGGCTTTTGGCCTATCAATTCACAGCCATAGCAGGCGCTTCAGAAGTCTTTTTAGGGGGGATAGTCAGCTATACAGATAAGATCAAACATCAATGTTTGGGCGTGCCAAAAGAATTGCTTGAGTGCTATGGGGCAGTGAGCGAGCCTGTGGTGCGTGCTATGCTTGAGGGGGTTTTTAGGGTCTTTGGGGTTACATATGCCATGGCGACTTCTGGGGTGGCTGGGCCAAGTGGAGGGAGTGCGCAAAATCCTGTAGGAACGGTTTATATAGGGGTGCAAAGATATGGGCTAGAGCCTATAGTGGAGCGGCATTTATTGACAGGAGAGCGCAAAGAGATCCAGCACCAAAGTTGCCAGATAGCCTTAGAGCGATTGGCAAAAATCTCTAAATTTTGCTAAAAAGCTTGACAAAAGAGCATAAAAAAAATATAATTTCGCTCTTTTGTAGAGATTATCTCCAAAAAACAAACAACTAGATTGATCATTTATAGAAGCTAAGATGTTTGACCCGTTAGCTCAGTTGGTAGAGCAATTCCCTTTTAAGGAATGGGCCGTTGGTTCGAATCCAACACGGGTCACCATATTTGAAAAGTTATAAGTGGCCCCTTCATCTAGCGGTTAGGATACCACCCTTTCACGGTGGCTACAGGGGTTCAAGTCCCCTAGGGGTCACCACTTTTTAATTTTGATTCCCCAAGTTATTTGATAACACTCGCATTGGTCGCTTAGCTCAGTTGGTAGAGCGCTACCCTTACAAGGTAGATGTCACAAGTTCGAGCCTTGTAGCGACCACCATAGAGTATTTTGGAGCGGTAGTTCAGCTGGTTAGAATACCTGCCTGTCACGCAGGGGGTCGCGGGTTCGAGCCCCGTCCGCTCCGCCACTTCATTTCTTTTAAACCACATTTTTAACTTTGTTATTTGAATTTTGATTGTTGCTTGCAATTTGACCCCTTCATCTAGTGGCCAAGGATACCACCCTTTCTAGGTGGGAACGGAAGTTCAAATCTTTCAGGGGTCGCCATTATTTTGGGCATTCTAAAAACAAATCAAAATAGCTTTTATTCCGCAGTTCTCTTTTGGTATCTAAATTGATGATCACTTCTTTTTTTTGATTGAGTGTCCCAGTGAGTTGCTTTTTGATAACGATTTTGCATTCTTTGATGTCAAAGATTTGGGGGATTTTTTTGAGAGGGATTTGATATTTAGCAGCAGAGATTTCTTTGAGGGCGTATTTTTGATAAGGTGCGATGGCAGAATATCTATCGATAGATTTTTGGGCGTATTTGTATTCATAGATTTTGCCATCAATATTAGTGATTTGGGTGAAGGAATCTTCAAGGGCAAAGGTCTGGACTTGCTGTTTGGTCTTGTATATCCCTCCTTTGGCAAAGTCTTGGAGTTGTTTGGAGTGGAAGATTAAAAATAGCCCTTTGTCTGTCTTTTCTAAGGAGATTTCATCATTTTTGGGCTCATAAAATTCTTCTTGGATAAAGATGACTTTTTTGGGCTTAGAAGTTTCTTGTAGGAGTTTGTCGGTCTTAGGGGGTTGGGGCGTGTCTTTAGGAGTGTCTTTAGGGACTTTTGGTGCGGGCGTGTTTTGGGGTTGTGTGGTGGGAGTGGGACTTTTAGGAGCATTGGCCACATCGGCTATGGGAAAGTGGATCGTTTCTTTTTGGATAGCAGGGCTTGGGTCTGTTTGTGCACTGTTTAGATGAGAAAGACTAGCAAGAAAGACGATTCCCCATAAAACTTTTTTCATTAAAACTCCTATAATCTTCAACTTTTGGTTATGATTGCATCACCCAAATATAGTTACACTCTGAATCCTAAAAATTATAAGAAAATTATCATTAAAGAGAAGCAAATTTATGAAAAAAATCGCAATTTTAGGAAAACCAAATGTCGGAAAAAGCTCTTTATTCAATCGCTTAGCCCAAGAGAGGATTGCTATCACTTCAGATATCTCAGGGACAACTCGAGATGTCAATAAAAAAGTCATCGCCTTAGAGGGCAATGATATCCAAATCTGCGATACTGGCGGGCTTGATACGAGTTCTTTGCTTTTTAGCAAGGTCAGAGAGCTCAGTCTTAAGGCCGCGAGTGAGGCTGATTTGGTATTTTATGTTGTCGATGGCAAAGCCCTTGCGCAAGATGATGACAAAAAGCTTTTCAGAGAGATTAGCAAAATCAATGCCAAATGTTTTTTGGTTATCAATAAAATTGACAATGACAAAGAAAAGCAATTGGCTTATGAATTTGTTTGCTTTGGGACTCAAGCGATGTATTTTATCTCAGTGAGCCATAATAAAGGGATTGCAGCCCTTATCAATGGAGCGTTGCTTGAGCTAGGATTGGGCGCAAAGACAATCATCGAAACAAAACAAGCAGATGATGGGTCAGAAGATTTGATAGATTTTCTCCAAAAAGTCCCTGAAGCCAAAGCACCCATTTTAGATGGAGAGAGTATTCAAGTGGGGATTATCGGTAGGGTCAATGTCGGAAAAAGCTCCTTACTCAATGCATTGATTGGAGAGCAAAGGAGCGTAGTATCTGCGATAGAGGGGACAACGATTGACCCTGTAGATGAGAGGATCAATATCGGGGATAAAAATGTCTGTTTTGTTGATACTGCAGGTATCAGACGCCGAGGCAAAACCTCAGGGATTGAAAAATATGCCCTCGATCGGACAAGCAAGGTTTTAGAAAAAGCCCATATCGCCTTGCTTGTCTTGGACGCGAGCAGACCCTTTGTTGAGCTTGATGAAAAAATCAGCTCTTTGGTTGATAAATATGCTTTGGGCACGATTTTAGTTCTCAATAAATGGGATATTAGATGTGGGCAATACCAGCAGATCATATCAGAGCTCAAGCGCAAATTCAGATTTTTAGAATACGCCCCTGTGCTGACAGTGAGTGCATTGAATCATCGCCATATCAAAGAACTCAAAGAAAAGATACTCGAAGTCTATGAACACTTTTCTTATCGTATCCCCACAAGCTTACTCAATGAAAGTATCGCTGAAGCGACAAGGCGCCACCCTCTCCCTAGCGATCACGGCAAGATAGTCAAAATTTATTATGCCACTCAATATGACACAAGACCCCCTCAGATCGCCCTTGTGATGAATCGCCCCCAATCATTGCATTTTAGCTATAAAAGATATTTGGTTAACTTTATGAGGGAAAAATTTGATTTTATCGGTTCTCCTATCATCTTTACCCCCAGAGGTAGAGGGGTGTCTAAAGACCAAGATACAATGCAAGAACCAGATGGAGTGCAAGAATAAGATGGATACATACCAAGCCAAGCAAGCCCTCAATGAACTGATGCAATTGTGCGCTATAAGAGTTTGTGTAAAAGCTTGTGTAAGTGTATGTGTTTGTGTATATATATCGAGGGGGGCGTATTTTGGGGGTGTGTTTTGGGTGGGGTAGTGTCTATGGAATTTCTTACTCCCAAAAGAGCGACAATTATCGCTGCTTTGACTTCGGGATTTTTGGTTGTTATTAAATTTATCGTAGCATTTTCTAGTGGGTCTATCGTGGTGCTAGCGAGTGCGATTGATTCTTTGTTGGATATTTGTATGTCGCTGTTTAATTACTTTGCCCTTAAAAATGCTGAGAAACCTGCGAATCAAAATTTTAATTATGGCTTTGGCAAGCTCTTGTATATCGCTGCTTTGCTTGAGGGGATCGTGATTTTAGGGTCAGCAGTGTATATTTTTTATCAATCCCTTTGGAATCTTAGCCATCAAGAGAGCTTGAGCTATACAGATATGGCTATTTTTGTGATGGTGCTGAGTATTGTGATGGTGGGGGCTTTGGTGTGGGTGCTAGGTAAGGTCGCTAAAAGCAGTGGCAATGCAGTGATTGCAGCAGATATGTTGCATTATAAAAGTGATCTTTTTAGCAATGGTGCGATATTGCTTTCATTGCTAGTGATGAGTTTTTGGGGATTTTATCTCTTAGATCCTATTTTGGGTATATTGATTAGTATTTATATTGCTTATGGTGCTTTGAGGATTATCAAAAATGGGGCATTGATGTTGCTTGATAGGGCTTTGCCTCCAGTCATGCAAGTACAGATTACTGATATTTTGCACGCAAGTCAGATTGTTGGATTTTATAATCTCAAGACGCGTATTGTCGGTGATCGCGCATTTGTGGTTGTTTATATTATCTTTGAAGAGGGTATCACATTATGCACTGCCCATAGTATCTCTGATCAGATAGAAGCACAAATCAAAGCCCTAGAGCGCAGCAGAGAGTGGGAGATCATTATCCATTTAGAGCCCATTGAGCATTTTGCCAACTACCCTTTTAGCTTCACAAAAAGGAAAGATACTTGAAATATTATATTGATTTTATCCAGACAAAAGACATCAAACGCACAGCTATTTATGCTTATCTCAAATGCGACATACTCGAAGCACAGATTTTGCGCTATATGGCAGAAGCCCTGCTAGGGGGTAATGATGAATTTGTTGTGCTTGGTTTGCTTGAGGGTGTGTTTAAAAAGAAAGACACGGCTTTGCTTGCATATTTGCCTGCTATCAAAAATCTCTTAGACCTGGGCTGGGTGGTGCAGAGTGGATTTATCGCCACAAGGACTAATGAAATGGCTATTTTGGAGCTTTTGAATACTAATATCGCTTTGAGTCCTAGCTTTTTAAAGCTCCTAGAAGATGGCTCGCTCAACCTAGAACTTCCAGAAATTATCCCCTATGAAGACCATCTTGAATACCTCAAAGATCAGTTTTTGCGTATTGACTTGCTCCAAAAGCTTGGCTATAGTTTCCAAAAAATGCCCCCCACCTCCCTCTCTCGCACCAAATATCGCCTAAAGCTCCTTGAAGAGCGTATCATCTCGCGTTTGCAAATCACCAAAACTCCAATGCAAGTCCAGACTCTCATCAAAGAAAATGGCTTAAATGCCAAAGAAGAGATTATATTTTTTGCCTTGCTCAAAGAAGAATATGCAGGCAGTGATGACAATCTGCGGGATATGAATAGCTTGATTGATTTGGTGAGCGAAGATGAATATGACCGCATTAAAAATCGCTCTTTGTTAGATGAAAAAAGCACCTTAGTAGAAAAAAACCTTGTTGATTATGATGAAATGCTCAATCCATTTGGTGGTATCAGCCGAACATTTTTTATCCCTGAAGATATTTTGCAAGTCATCATACACCCCAATCGCAAGAAAAAGCGCACCAAAATCACGCTCGAATCGCTCGTTAAAGAACAAGAGATTTTTGAGATATTAGAGCCTAAAATCGGGCTTGAAGAAGTGGTGCTATACCCTAAAACTAGAGAAACCTTAGATGGCTTGCTCCGACAAGTGGATACCCAAGTGATCGCACGATTGAAAAAATGGGGGATCAAAGAAAGGGGCAAGGGGATTGATGCGCGGATTATTTTTTATGGTCCTGCTGGGACAGGCAAGACTTTGAGTGCGCTAGGTATTGCTAAAAGCCTTAAAAAGCCCGTAATCAGCTTTGATTGCTCTAAAATCCTTTCTATGTATGTTGGTGAATCAGAAAAAAATGTCCGCAAAATCTTTGATGGTTATAAAGAAATTGCCAAAAAGCTCAAAAATAATCCGATATTGCTGCTCGATGAGGCCGATCAGTTTTTAAGCACACGCGTGAGTTCAGGGAGCGGGGTCGAAAAAATGCATAATCAAATGCAGAATATCTTTTTGGAGCAAATTGAAAAATTTGAGGGGATTTTGATTGCAACGACTAATCTCTTAGAAACGATTGATTCAGCCTTTTCTAGGCGCTTTAATTACAAAATCGAATTCAAAAAGCCCTCTTTGGAGCAAAGGATTTTATTATGGCAAAAATATCTCCCCAAAAATGCCCAATATCAAGCCCATGATATCGTATCTTTAGCCCAAGAGCTCGCTGTGTATTCTTTGAGTGGGGGGCAGATTTCATTGGTAGTCAAAAACACTGCATACAAGGTCGCAGCACGCAATAATGCTGTATTCAGTAAAGAAGATTTTGTCGAAGAGATCAAGAAAGAGCAAAATGGTAATTTTGATGGGGAGAAAAATATGGGCTTTCAATCATAAATATCAAGATACCTCCATATTTACTATAAATTTTTAATTATTTTTTAATTATTTTTTAATTATTTAGTAGTAAGATTAGGCATATAATCTAAAAGGAGATATGATGAAACGAGCTGGACTGAAAGGACTCAGAGTTCTGATGATTTTGCCATTGCTGGGAGTTGTGGGCTTTGGCTTTGATAAAGAACTGCAAAAACGCAAAGAAGCGACAGGGATTGATTTGCCTGTGGCTGAGTGGAAGCTCCCTGCAGCTATGCAAGAAGATGGCTATATTGATGCAAGTAAAATGCCTAAAGATTCTAAATATGCTGAAATGGTGATCTTGGGTAATCAAATACTCAATGAAACCACAAAGTATATTGGCCCACAAGCCAAAGATCCTAAAAAACGATTTGCAGGCAATAATCTCTCTTGTTCGAGCTGCCACGCCGCAGGGGGGACTAAGCCTTATCAGTCTGCTTTTGTGGGTATATGGGGGCGTTTCCCTGAATACAGAAGTCGGAGCGATTCTATCAATACCTTAGAGCAGCGTATCAATGGCTGTATGCAAAGGAGTCTAGCAGGCAAGCCATTGCCTTTGGATTCTAAAGAAATGCTCGCAATGCTGACTTATATGCAGTGGCTCTCTCAAGGTATCCCCGTGGGAGCAAAGGTCAAGGGTCAAGGGCTTGTTAAGATGGCTTTGCTCGATCGCGCAGCTGATCCTAAGAAAGGCAAGCTTGTCTATGAAGAAAAATGCGTGGCCTGCCATCAAGCTGATGGGCAAGGGCTAAAAAATCCCGATACAACAGGGGCGTATTACATGTTCCCACCACTTTGGGGCAAAGACAGCTACAATACAGGTGCGGGTATGCATAGAGAGCTCAAAGCCGCAGCTTATATCAAGGCCAATATGCCCCAAGGCAATCCTGATTTGAGCGATGCAGAAGCTTATGATGTCGCAGCTTATATCAACTCACAACCTCGCCCGATCAAAAAAGGTGGCGAAAAAGACTTCCCCGATAAAAGAGTCAAGCCTGTTGATGCTGTTACAGGGCCTTATTTGGATAAATTCCCACAAAAACAACATCTCTTTGGGCCTTATCAAGAAATGATGCACTGATTGGGTGATCTTAGAATTAAGCAATCAAGATGGGGTCTATGTCGATCTCAAACCCCATCTTTTGTGCGTATGGGCTGATGGTATGCATGAGCTTGATGAGAGTCATAGCAGAGTGGGAGCGAAGGAATATTTGATAGCGGTATTTGGAAGCAATTTTTTCAATCGCGCATTTTCCTGCTCCAATGATAGTGATTTCTGGAGTTTTGTGCGATTCTAGGATTTTTAGGACAGATTCTAGGTTGTTTTTTGCTTTTGCGTCTTCTTTATGGGCAAAGCTAATGAGTGCTAGCCTTGAAAATGGCGGATAAGAGTGGGAGCGGTGCTCGAGCTCAAAATGCAATAAATCTTCATAATCTTGGATAAAGTTTTTTAGAAATTCAGATTGCGTGCTTTGGATAATGACTTTGCCATTTTCTTTTCGCCCACTGCGCCCTGCGATTTGATGCATTAAAGCGATGGTTTTTTCATAGCTTCTGTAATCCCCGCTTTTGAGTAGATAATCAATCCCTAGGATAATAGCCAGATTGACACTATGGTAATCGTGGCCTTTGCTGATCATTTGTGTGCCAATGAGTATGTCTATTTTGCCTTGATTGAAATCAGTCAGGATTTTTTTGAGCTTGTTTTGCGTGCTGGTATGGTCTTTGTCAAAGACACCAATAGAGGCTTGAGGGAGGAGGGTTTTGAGTTCAGTGGCTGCTTGTGCTGTGCCTAGGCGCTGTGATGAGAGGTCATCACTCCCGCATTTAGGGCAAACTGAGGGTATAGGCATTGCGTGGTTGCAGTAGTGGCAAGAGAGGATATTTTTATCCAAATGCAAACTCATATCGATACTGCAAAATGGGCATTGCACGCTCTCAAAACATTGTTGGCACAAGATGGTTTTAAAATGTGCCCTTGTGGGCAAAAATATAATCGCTTGTTCCCCTTTTTTTAGCACTTCAGAGAGATGGTCGAGCACAAAGGGCGTGATTTGTGTGGGTGTATTTTCAAAAAGTATCTGTTTTTGGGAGTGGAAATGCCGGCCTTTGAGGCGAATGAGCGTGTTGCTTTTTTGGGCGTTGTAATAGCTGTTTAAGCTTGGAGTTGCAGAGCCTAAGATCACTTTGATTTGGGCTTTATGCCCTAGATAAAGGCTCGCATCTCTAGCGTTGTATTTGGGTGTGGATTGGGATTTATAAGCGTCATCGTGTTCTTCATCGATGATAAGAAGTCCTAAATTTGCTAGAGGTAAAAATAGTGCGCTCCTTGCCCCTGCGATGATTCTTATCTGGCCTGTTTGTATCAAAGAGAGCAAGAGAGACTTTTTTTTAGCAGTGATTTTGCTATGCCATATCCCTACACTCTCGCCAAATACACTTTCTAAACGCATTTGCATTTGAGGGGTCAGCGCAATTTCAGGCATTAAAAAAATTGCATTTTTTCCCATTTCTAGAGTTTCTTTGAGTGCGTGGATATAGATTTCAGTCTTGCCACTGCCTGTATCGCCAAAAAGCAAGCTAGAGTTTTGCGTTTGGATTTTTTGGAGGGCTTGGGCTTGGAGTGTGTTGAGGGTATGGGGCGGGCAGATGGGGGCGTGCGTAGGGGGCACGCTTGGTTTGAGGGTTGATTCAAAGGGCACACATAGCCCATAAGCTTGCCCATAGCTGCAGCAATAATATTGCGCAATGAATTCAGCCAAAAGGATTTGATGGGCGTTGAAATATTGCGTGCTTTTGATTGCTTGTTTGCAGACAAAATCAGGCTTTAAGCAAGACTCTAGCACCACGCCTTGTTTGTTTTGATTTTTGATAGGTATGATAGCGATATCGCCTTTTTGCATTTTTTCTGTCCCTGCATAGGTGAGAACAGGGGAATTTGCCTTGAGAGGGGCTATTTTATAGTAGTGCATTCAGAGAGTTTTGCAAGCAGGCTTTTGAGGTTTTGGTTGAGGTTGGCATAGTCTTGTATCTTGCCTAGATGGGCTTTGAGGAGTTCGGTGAGCTCGAAGTCTTTTTGGTCAAAGGTCTGAATAATTTCATCTTTGGCTTCTGGGGTGAAGTTATTGAGTTTGATATGGAATTTTCTCCCAGAAATTTTGATTTCAATATGATCTTGTGTCATTTGTCCCATACTTCTTGGATTTTGTCATAGAGTTCTTGCACGCCCTTGTCTTTGTTGGCGATTTCTTCATAAAGCGCAGAGATTTGACGATCTTTTTCTTCATTTTGGGCCATAAAAGTTGTGATTTTCAATCGCAATTGTTCGATTTCATTTTCTTGAGATGTGATTTTTTCTAACAAAAGGTCGATTTTTTCACTCAATTTATCAATCAGCGCCATTATAATCCTCCAAACAAGCAGATATAAAGAAGCCATACAAACAATGAATTCTTGTATAATTGTAACGAATATTTTATTATTTTTTAGGAATCATGATGGCAAATTTCTCACTCAACTCTGCTTATGCGCCTGCAGGGGATCAGCCTGAAGCAATCGCAAAGATAAGCAAGAGTATCGCCTTAGGCAATCCCTATCAAACGCTCATTGGAGTGACAGGGAGTGGCAAGACTTATACGATGGCAAATATCATTGCAAAGCTCAAAATGCCCACTTTAATCATGAGCCATAATAAAACCTTGTGCGCGCAGCTCTATAGTGAATTCAAGGGATTTTTCCCGCATAATCGTGTCGAATATTTCATCTCACATTTTGATTATTACCAGCCTGAAGCTTATATCCCACGTCGTGATTTATTCATCGAAAAAGACAGCGCTATCAATGATGATTTAGAGCGCTTGCGCCTTGCAGCGACGACTTCATTGCTTGGTTATGATGATGTGATTGTTGTTGCGAGTGTATCGGCTAATTATGGACTGGGTAATCCGAGCGAATATCTAACAATGATAGAAAAAATCGAAGTGGGGCAAAGGCGCCCTTATAAGGAGTTTTTACTCAAGCTTGTGGATATGGGCTATAGTAGAAATGATAATTTTTTTGAACGGGGGCATTTCAGAGTGCAGGGCGAGAGTGTGGATATTTTCCCTGCGTATAATGAAGTGGAGTTTGTGCGTGTGGAGTTTTTTGGCGATGAAATTGAAAGGATTGGGGTGTTTGATAGTATCGAGCGCACAGAGGTCAAAAAGCTTGATTCTTATGTCTTGTATGCAGCCAATCAATTCATCGTCGGGCAAGACCGATTGTCTTTAGCGCTCAAGAGTATCGAAGAAGAGCTCGCTAGTCGCTTAGCATTTTTCAAGCAAGAAAATCGAATGATCGAATACAGCAGACTCAAAAGTCGCACAGAATTTGACCTAGAGATGATAGCTGCTAGTGGGATTTGTAAAGGCATTGAAAACTATGCGCGCCATCTCACAGGCAAAGCACCGGGGGAAACGCCTTTTAGTTTGCTTGATTATTTTGCGCAAAAAGACCGCCCTTATTTGGTGATAGTCGATGAATCCCATGTGAGCTTGCCACAATTTGGAGGTATGTATGCAGGGGACATGAGCCGCAAAAATGTGTTGGTAGAGTATGGATTTCGTTTGCCCTCAGCGCTAGATAATCGCCCGTTGAAGTTTGATGAATTTATCCATAAAGCGCCACATTATTTGTTTGTATCAGCCACGCCTGCTCCTTTGGAGCTAGAACTCTCTAAAGGGAATATTGCTGAGCAGATTATCCGGCCTACGGGCTTGCTAGACCCTATCTATGAAGTGCGCGATAGTCAGAGCCAAGTCCAAGACCTCTATGATGCGATCAAAAAGGTCGTTGCTCGCAATGAACGCGTGCTTGTTACGACATTGACTAAAAAGATGTCTGAAGAGCTCAGTAAGTATTATACAGAGCTAGGGCTTCGGGTGCAGTATATGCATAGTGAAATCGATGCAATCGAGCGCAACCATATCATCAGGGGCTTGCGTATGGGGGATTTTGATGTGCTGATTGGAATCAATCTGCTGCGCGAGGGGTTGGATCTCCCTGAAGTGTCTTTAGTGGCGATTATGGACGCTGATAAAGAGGGCTTTTTACGGAGTGAAACAAGCTTAATCCAGACAATGGGTAGGGCAGCGCGCAATGTCAATGGGCGTGTGCTTTTATACGCGCAAAAAATCACAGGCAGTATGCAGAGGGCGATGGATATCACAGATTATCGGCGCAAAAAACAGCAAGCTTTCAACCAAGCGCACAATATCACGCCCAAGTCCGTTGCTAGAAATATCGAAGAAGAGCTGCGGCTAGAATCGAGCACACAAGCCAAGCTCTATGAAAAAGCTCTCAAAAAAGCTAAAATTCCTAAATCTGAACGCGATGCTATCATCAAAGAATTGAGCCAAAAAATGCACGAGAGTGCTAAACGGCTTGATTTTGAAGAAGCAGCAAGATTGCGCGATGAAATCGCTAAAATTCGTAGCCTATAGTGTTTGAAGCTATGGCGTGAGGGCTTTAGCTATCGATTATCGATTATCTATTATTTAATGAAAGGGGAACAATGAAAAATAAGAAAAATCCAATCGAAGAAGCGATACTGACACATGATTTGCAGCATTATATCATCGAATCACAAGGGGAAAAGACCATCAACTACAACCTCCTAAAATCAGATGCTAACGCACTCAAGCCCGAGCTTTTGGAGTTTTTGTATACACATTTTAGCGATGTGTATTTTAAAAAATTTTCAAAAGGCTTTGTGTTTGAAAAAGATAAATTTTTGGATTTTATTAGCTCGAAGAATTTTTTGAGTAATTCTTGGACACAATTTGCGAACAAAATCGCTCTGTATGCGAACTCGCACAGAATCGTTCAAAATACTGATGTCGTGCTGGGATTTCCTTTTAAAGATTGCGTGCTTTTGGGCGGGGCGAGCGCAGATGAGGGGAAAAGCAAAGAAATATTTTTCAACCAAACGCTAGCGTATGCAGAGATCGATAGGCTTTTTGCCCCTAAGGCGTTGCAAAGCTTTGAATACATTGCGTTCAGTCAGTCAGTCAGTCAGTCAGTCAGTCAGTCAGTCAGTCAGTCAGTCAGTCATATGATGGTAACATAATTTCCCAAACACAACCCCAACAAATCCTCTCCCGCGCAGACTTCCAGAGCGATTTCCCTAATCTCTTACTCAAAGGCAATAACCTCCTAGCCCTCCACTCCCTCAAGGCCATCAAAGCCATCTATGGGCGTGTCAAGCTCATTTATATCGACCCACCCTATAACACGGGCAATGACAGCTTCAACTACAACGATAGCTTCAATCACTCCACTTGGCTGACCTTTATGAAAAATCGCCTTGAAGTGGCTCGAGAATTTTTGATGGAAAATGGCGTGATCTTTATTCAGTGCGATGATAACGAGCAGGCGTATTTAAAAGTGCTCTGCGATGAGATTTTTGGTAGGGAGAATTTTGTGGGGTGCTTGGTGTGGAGGAAAATAGAAGAAAATGCATCTACAGGAGGAACTATGAAAGTAACCAAGACTGTAAGAAAAGATCATGAATATATTTTGATTTATGAAAAAATAAAAAATATGTTTATATCTAATAAATATATGGAGTTGCCTAATTTTTTGGGAAATTATAAAAATTTAGATAATGATCCTAGAGGAGATTTTAAAGCAGGTTCTATAAGCATGAAAGGAGATAAAAATTCAAATAAGTATTATGAAGTAACAACTCCGAGTGGCAAGGTATATAGAAGAGTCTGGAGAGTCACAAAAGAAGAATTTATGGCATTAGATAGAGATAGTAGGATTTATTATGGTAAAAATTTTGATTCTGTTCCCCAAATAAAGATTTTTTTAAATGAAGAAAGACCTGTTACCCCAAAGAGTATTTTTGAAAACTTAGGGAATTCTTTCAATGCAAAAGAAGAGCTTTCCTTTTTATTTAAGCAATCCGATCAAGAGTCAGTGGAAGTTTTTTCCACTCCTAAACCTGAAGCATTGCTAAAAAGAATCATAGAAATATCCACGCAAAAAGGTGATTTGGTGATGGACTTTTTTGCGGGCTCTGGGACAACTCTCGCTGTCGCGCACAAGATGGGGCGAAAATGGGTCGGTATCGAGCAGATGGATTATATCGAGTCGATCACTAAAGAGCGTTTGAAAAAGGTCGTTGCCGGCGAGCAAGGGGGCGTTAGCAAGGCTGTGGGCTATGATCCAAATGGGCTTTTGGGGTTTGAGGGAAATAATGCGTTTTTGTATGCTGAGCTTTTGGCTTATAATCAGAGTTTTGAAAAATCTATTAAGCAAGCAAGCGCTGAAGAGCTAGGGGGCTTGATGGAGGAGATACGCGAAAGGGCGTTTTTGGATTATCGGGTGGAGTTTGTCAAAGATGTGTTGGAAAATGAGGATTTTGAGGCTTTGGGCTTGGAAGAAAAGAAGAGAGTTTTGATCGATTGCTTGGATAAGAACCTCGCGTATGTGCCTTTGAGCGAGATAGAAGATAATGAGTTTGGAGTATCAGAAGATCTGATTTCTTTGAATCGGGCATTTTATGGCAAGGGGAAATGATGAAGTTGTATGAAGAGATTAAAAATGTACTTGTTATGAGACCGAATGAGAGATGTGAAATCCCTGAATATATCTTAGAAAATCTCAATCTCCATATTGAGCTGCGACCTTATCAGAAAGAGGCTTTGCAATATTATTTGTTTTCAAGGAAAAATCCAGAGCTTCAAATGCATTTGATGTTTGAGATGGCTACAGGGAGTGGCAAGACTCTGATGATGGCTGCTCTGATGTTGGAGTGTTTCAAGAGGGGGTATGAAAATTTTGTATTTTTCGTGCATTCTAGTGCGATATTAGAAAAAACCAAGCAAAATTTTTCTAACCCGCAAAGCTCTAAATATCTCTTTGCGCCTGATATTGTGATCGATGCGCAAAATATAGCTATCAATGTGTGTAAGAATTTCAATGAGAGCAAAGCAGGGCAGATCAATATTTATTTTGATACGATCCAAGGACTTTTTTCTCTGCTGAATCGTGAGCGTGAAAATGCGTTTACGATTGCTGATTTTAAGGGCAAAAAGCTTGTAGTCATCGCTGATGAAGCCCATCATCTCAACGCGCAGACCAAAAAGAAGCAATCCCAAAAAGACCAGCAAGATATGCAGAGCTGGGAGGGGGTTTCTCAAGAGATTTTTAAAGCGCATAGCGAGAATATGCTTTTTGAATTCAGCGCGACATTGCCTAGGGAAAAAAGTGTGCAAGAAAAATATGAAGACAAGATTATTTATGAATATACGCTCAAAGATTTCAGACACGAGGGGTATTCTAAAGAAATCAATCTGATTAAATACGAGGGGGCGCAGAGAGAGAAGAGGATTTTAGGGGCTTTGGTCTGTAGTTTGTATCGCCAAGAAATAGCAGGGCTGCATAAAATCGCCCTAAAGCCTGTAGTGTTGTTTAAAAGCAGGACAATCAAAGAGAGCAACGAAAATCAAGAGTTGTTTTTTAAAATGCTTGATGAGCTTGATGTAGGGGAGTTGGAGAAATTTTTTGGGGGTGTGCTTGAGGGGTTTGGGGTGTTGTATGAAGCGAAGAAGTTTTTTCAACAAAGGAGTTTAGAGCAGGTTTTAAGAGATCTTAAAAGAGAATTCCAAGCGCATTTTATCATCAATATCAACGATACGACCGAGCTTGAAACCAATCAGATTTTAATCAATACGCTTGAAGATGGGGGCAATAAAATCCGCGCGATTTTTGCAGTCGATAAGCTCAATGAGGGGTGGGATGTCTTGAATCTTTTTGATATTGTCCGACTCACAGAGGGGGCTATCAACGATACGCCCAAAGAAGCGCAGCTTATTGGGAGAGGCGCGCGGTATTTTCCTTTCGAGGCAGGGGGCGAGTATCGGGGGATTGGAGAGAGATATAAACGCAAGTTTGATACTTTGAGCGTGCCTTTGAGGGCGTTAGAGATATTGTGTTATCACGCTGAGGGAGAAAACGCAGTGATCCATCGCTTGAGGGCAGAGCTCAAACAAATGGGGCTTATCGATGATGATCGAGAGTATATCGAACTCAAGCTCAAAGAGGAGTTTAAAGCAAGCAAAATCTATCGAGAGGGGTATTTTGCGGCCAATAAGGTCAGCACAATCAAAAACGCAATCAAAAATGCACACTCTGAAAATCCCTGTGTTGGCGGGTATTTTGACCTCAAGGCGCTCAAAGAAGCAATCGATATATTTAAAAGCCCTCTTCAAGTCCGTTTAGTCAATAGCTCTTATATCCAAGAAATCAAGGTGCTTGATGAAGATATGGAGCAAAAAGAGGAGCTAGAGGGTTTAGATGATCGGCAAAATAGGGATTTTAAGGAGCTTTGTGGGAGCGTGATTTTAAAAGCGATGGATAAGAGTGGAGAGTTTTTTACCTTTGAGAATCTCAAGCAAGTTTTTGATGGTATCAAGGGTAGGGGGGAGTTTATCGAAAAATATTTTGCGCCCATTAAGCTAGAATTAGACAAAAGACAAACGCATATTTCTCCACAGACAAGGCTTGAAATCGCTCTGTTTGTTTGCGAAGCTTTCAAAAATCAAATTCAGGCTAAAATCCAAACGCTATCGATCCAAGACTGGTATTTGATACCATTGAAGTTTTTGGGGGATAAGGTCATCACGCGCGCTAAAAAACAAAATACGCAAGATGGGAAAAACGGGAAAAATTCAAAAGAGGAGCAAGGTTCGGCTATAGATGTCACAAAGTTTCAGTGGTTTGCTTTTAAAAACTTTGTAGGGACATCTGAGGAAATGAGATTTGTCGAGGTTATCAGTGGCTATGCTACAAAGCTTGATGAAAAATACACACAATGGTTTCTGATACGCAATGAGCGCAATCCTGAAATGGCTGTTTATGTCGATGAGAGCGATAAGAATTCGTCCGATCCACTCAAGAGAAATGATATCCGACGTTTTGAGCCTGATTTTTACTTTTTGGGCTGTCCTAAAGATGATGATGGGATTGAGATTTTGCAATGTTTGATCGAGCCTAAGGGTAAGGGGTTTGTCGAGAAAGATGAGTGGAAAGAGAAGTTTTTAAAAAGGCTTTTAAGCACACCTGTGATAGTAGAAAATAATGAAAAAAAATTCAAGTTCTCTAGGGTCAAAGTCATTGGGTTGCCATTTTTTACAGAGAGTGATACAAATAAGTTCAATGAGGCGCTTGAAGAGAGTTTGTTATCGCAAGCAAAGAGCTAGTATTTTTGGGCTTTGGGGTGCTCTATTTTTTTTGAAATTTGGGGGGGGGGTTGGGGTTTTTGAAGTTTAGTTTTTTTGGGGGCTCTAGTTTTTGGAAACTCTAATTTTTAGAATTTTTGGGGCTTTTGGGGGTAGATGATAATAATGGTAGATGTGATAGTAGATGATGGAGGGGCTAGGGACTAGCTAGCTTTGAAAGCTCGGGCTAATCTCTAGTATCAATTTGCTTGATAGCCCATTATGATAACTCACGATGATAGAGCCTAATGATAACCCCATTACGATAGTTTGGGGCGGCAATGATATATTGCCTATAGGGGGAGGTTAGATTTTAAAGGGATTTTCAACGACCCTTTTTCTATCGATGATATAAGGGATAAGGGCCATTTGTCGAGCTCTTTTGATAGCGACTTCGACGCGTTCTTGCCATTTTTTGGTGTTGCCTGTAAGGCGACGCGGCATAATTTTGTATCGCTCAGATAATGAATGCTTGAGCATTTCAATGTCTTTATAATCGATAAAATCTATCTTTGCTTCTGTGTATTTGCAGTATCTTTTTGAATATTTTTTGCGTTCCATATGTTTCTCCTAAAAGGGTATTTCGTCTTCATCAATATTGATTTCAGGAATATTTTGCTCATATTTGGGAGCATTGATTCCACCTTGGGCGTTTTCTTTGGGTGTGTAGGCATGAGATGGGGGTGCGCTATAGTTGGATTCATAAGGTGTGTATGGAGTGTCTTCTGTGCTAGTAGAAGCCTTGCCATCTAGCATTTGCATGGATTCGGCTGTGATTGTGTGTTTGCTCTTTTTAGTCCCGCTCTGATCTGTCCAGCTCTCAAGTGTCAATCGCCCCTCAATCAAGACTTTTGAGCCTTTATGGAGGTATTGGTTTGCCACTTCTGCTGCGCGACCAAAGAGTTTGACATCGATAAAACACACTTCTTCGCCTTGGCTGCCATCTTGTTTTTTATACCTGCGATTGCTCGCAAGCCCTAATGTAGCCAGAGCCGATCCACTTGGCAAGTATCTCAACTCAACATCACGAGTCAAGTTCCCTACCATAATCACCTTATTATACATCTATAATCCCTTTGTCTATTCTGACTCGCTAGCTACCACAGGAGCTACATCTTTTGGCTCTTCGGGCTTTGCTTTTTCTCTTGTTTGCTTGACTTCAGGCTTTTTGTTTGCCCTATCGACTAGTGTTTGCCAAGATTTTTGATCTTTTTTGCTTTCATATTTGATCACGATAAAGCGCAAAATATCTTCATTGATACGATAGAGTCGCTCAAGCTCTAAAGTCAGGGCAGGAGGGGCTTTGAAATAGATGACAAAATAATAACCGCGTTTATTTTTATCGATTTCATAAGCCAGATTACGCATACCCATATCCAAGCAAGTTTCAATCACACCGCCATTTTTGCTGATGGCTTCTTTGTAAAAGTCAATCTTGGATTTGATTTCCTCTTCGACCAAGGTGGGCTTGAGGATAAACATCGTTTCATAATGTTTCATAAGATTCTCCTTGTGGTTTATAGCCCTTTTTGTGTCCAAAAAGAGCAAGGTTCTTTTAAAAAAAGAAAGGCTATATTATCGAATATATGCTTGCAATTTTATTAAAGCATGCAAGCCCATATGTTTTTCGCCCCGCATTGTTTTCGTGCGCCATTCTCCAAAGAGTCTGAAAATCTGCATATAGCCCTCTTCTTTGATGCGAATCGAACGTGAAGCGAGCTTTTGGGTGATGTCTTGCGGGGGGCTAAAGCCTAATATTTCCTTAGCATTGGGCGTTCCATAGCTTTTGATATAAGCAAAAAATAAAAATAATTGGTAAAAATACCTTTCCATTTCTCTCAAAAGCCCTAGCTCTTCTAGCCCCTCTTCTTGGATTTTTTCATAATATTCAAATATATTTTTTTTATCAAATATCGCCCCTAAAAAATCATCAATACTCACACTCCCTAGCCCATAGCACAGCCTTTGAATATCTTCTAACGTGATGGGAGTGTCTGTAATGGTGAATTTTTCTAGCTCATTGTATGCAATCCCTAGGTCGTTATTTTGCATACTCAAAATCACACTAAGCAAACGCTCATCGATCTGAAGTTCTAAGGTCTTTACTCTTTCTTTGAGTAAGGCGATGGATTCTTGAAAACTAGGCATAAAAAACCGAACTTCAATCGCTAAAGCCCCTAGGATAGATGTTTTAAAGCTTGCTGCGAGCGCTCTAAAATCTTGTGCATATTCTGCGCTAGACCTAGAATCAGCGCGATAAAATTCAATAATCAGTGCGTTGTTTTGATTGCGTTTGAGTGCTTCTAGCATTGTATCGATGTCTTTTTTGGGCGGTTTTTTGTCTAGCTTTAAGACCACAAGATTCATATCGCCAAATAGCGAGTTTTGGGATAAAGTTTCGATGACAACACTCTCATCATAATCACTATAATAAAATGTCGTTTTATTGGAGGGGTCAGAGGTGGTGAGTTCTGCGATTTTGCGTGCGTAATATCCAATCAAAAAGTCAGATTCACCATAGAGCAAAACAGCCCTAGGCAAGGGCGTGGGTTTTGAGGGATTGGAGAGGGAGCATTTTGCTAATAAGTGATCGAGTTCTTTTTTATACATTTAGAGCCTCTTTGTTATCTTGCCATATATCCTAGCTGTGGCAATGTCTGCATCTGTGATTTCTACTTGCACGCAATCTAGCTTATCTATATCCATATCGATACTCTCTGCAAATACCCTCGCACCCATAATCCCATCGAGTGCGTGGATTAGTGGGGGGTAGTTTGTATCGATGATGACGCCTTGGATTTTTGTGCCGATATTTTGCGCTGCCCACCTTGCGTATTTGCGGTCTTTGAAATCTAGCTCTATTTTTGTGCTTTGCTTTTCTTGTTCATTGATGAGCGCACACGATGCACTCAAGCTTGCTGCGAGATAAGAGAGGGTTTTTTTGGATTCAGGTGAGTCTTTGATGATTTCTTTGAGTAAGCGGTGTGCTATCAGATCTCCATATCGGCGAATCGGAGAGGTAAAATGACTATAAGCTTCAAAGCCTAAGCCAAAATGCCCGATGTTATAAGAGGCGTATGAGGCTTGGGATTGGGCTTTGATAATCATTTTATCGACTTGTTTTTGCATATTTTTCTTTTTGGCCTGCTTTTGGATTGCTTGGATACAATGGTGTAAGTCCCTAGAATCAGGGGTGATAAAGCCCAAAGATCGCAGTTCAAACAAAAGCTCTTGTATGCGCTCTTTAGAGGGGCTATCGTGGATACGATAAATCCCTTGCGTGCCAAGATGTGCGCTCAAAAGCTCAGCTGAGAGTTTGTTAGCCAAAAGCATGGCTTCTTCAATGATGGTGTGTGATGGGCCAGGATATGTGATATTTACTTTTTGCAAAAGCCCCTCTGTGTTGAGCTCTAGCTTCAATTCATCGTTGAAAAATTCATAGCCTTTTTTGAGCCGTTTGGTGCGTAGGGCGCGTGCGATGGGTAAAAAATCTAAAATACTCTGCTTGACTTGCGTATTTATGGGGATATTTTCTCCTTTGAGGAGTTTATCTACATCGCTATAGCTGATATTTTGATGGTTGCAGATGAGTGCGGGGAACAAGGAGGTTTCAAGCACCTTGTGGTGTCTGCGGTGTAAGCGCATTTTCCAGACAAAGGCAAGGCGGATACACCCTTGCTTGAGCGAGCAGATATTTTCACTCAAGTTCGGAGGGAGCATGGGGTAGCTTTTATGCGGGAGATACACGCTAAAGCCCCTCTTTCTTGCGTCAATATCTATAGAAGATTCGATACTGACATATTCGCTCACATCAGCGATAGCAACATACAAACAAGACCTAGAACTATCATAATAAATCGCATCATCGTGGTCTTTGGCATCATCGGGGTCAATGGTGCAAAAAGGGAGGGCGCTGAGGTCTTTGCGCTCAGGATACATTTTAGGATCTACTTGCTTGCCAAAGCTTTGAGCCCAAAGCAAGCTTGCAGGGGAAAATTCTCTCTTGCGCCCATAGAGGGCTAGAGATATTTTTTCATCAATCAAAGGGTCTTCTAAAGGGCCCAAGACTTCACAAATCTCTTTGGAATTTGCATCGATACTGAGGACACAAAAGCGCGGCAGGGCTTGCAGGGATTTTTTGGAAGCTTTGAGGGTGATGGGCTTGTGTTGTGGGTTTTTGAGATCGATGGCACAGATTGTGCCTTTGATTTGCTTGAGATAGCATATGATTTGGTTGTTGGGGGTGTAGAGTGTTGTGATGAATTGTGCTTTTTGGTGGCCTTTGAGTCGGATAATTTTGCAAAGTATGATGTCATTTTGAGCGATAAAAGTAGGGGGTTTATGCAAAATCCAGTCTTTATGCTGGGTATCTCCTATGGGACAGAAAAACACGCGATGGTTTCTGGAAATATCCACACTCCCTATCACAAAGCCCTTTTGCAAGCAATAGTTGCCGTTATTTTCTCGCACAAAACCTTTGTCTTGGAGATGTTTTAAAAATCTTTGGTGCTTGCGTGGGACACTTTTGATACCATAGGCCAGTTGGAAAAGAAAATTTTTCATCTATAGCACAAGCCGCATTTTGCTGATGATTGCCTCAAGTGGCACGCATTGCCCACAAAATAGCCCAAAAGCTAACGCCCCTTGATAGAGCAACATCTCTTTGCCATCTTTTATAGGCACTCCTAGGTCTTTAGCAAGCCCCAAAAAGGGCGTAGGTATGCCATAGATAAGGTCATAAGCCATTTTTGCAGATAAAAATAATTGATGGAGTCTGTCTGCGCCCAAGGGCAAGCTATTGTCTTTGAGCCCTGCGGGCGTGGCGTTGATGATGAGATCAAAGCTTTGATCGATTGCTTCAGGCATTGCATAGCAAGTAAATCCTGCTTGTATCAAATCCTTTAGGCGCTCTTGCGTGCGGTTATAGATGGTGGTTTGTATGCCTTGTGCTTTTAAAATATGTGCTAATGCACGTGCACTTCCGCCTGCCCCAAGGATTAGGGCTGATTGGAAACCATAGGGAGAGATTGTCTGATAAAAGCCCTCAGCATCGGTGTTATACCCCACCATAGAGCCATTTTCTAGCACAAGTGTATTGACAGCGCCAATGGCTTTGGCTATGCCTTTTTGTGTATCACTTTGTGCATAAGCGTATTCTTTAAAAGGCACAGTCACATTAGCCCCAAAGAGTTTGAGATCAAAAAATTTTTCCTTCAGCGCCTCACCTTTTGAAAGCAAATACCGACCATAAGCCCCATCAAAGCCAATTTCATTGGCAAAAGACATAAAAGCAAAGTTATGGATTAAGGGAGATTTGGAATGGGCGATGGGGTTACCAAAGACACAAAATTGCCTCATTGGCTACTCTGTTTTTGTAGCAGACTTTCTAAAACCCAGCCATTTTTGATTTTTGCCCAGCCATTTTTGACATACAAGACTTCAATGTGTGTCCCAATATTGAGCTTGCCAATGACTTTTGAAGATGTATCAGGCTTTGCGCGGATATTCACACTTTGTGCGCGCACTCTATAGGCTTGTGCGCGATTTGGAGTTTGTGTGTGCACTGCTGTGGTGTCATTATCAAGGGCAGACTGCAAAGAGACAGGCTGCAGTAGGGATAAAAGCACCCAGCCATTTTTGATTTTTGCCCAATCTGATTGTATCGACTCTACAGATATTTTCTGATGTTGTAAAAGCGTGCCTATGATGTCTGATGCAGTGCTAGGGGCAGAGCGAATATTGATTTTTTTGGGTATGACTATATAGATTTGGTTGGGCTGGTCGATTGAGCTAGGTTGTGTTGGGCTAGGTTGGGCTGATTTTTCTAGTGCTTGATGGGAGGGCTGTGCGGGTTCTAGGGGTTCTAAGGTTTGTGCGGTATTTGGCGTAGTGTCTATTGATGTGGTTATTGTGCTTGATACACTCGATTCATTTGTATTTGGTGTGTCATCAGATGTGCTTTGGGTTTGGGGTGTGTCTTTACTTGCGTGCGTTTGTGTGATCCCTGCAAGCTCTGCTTGGGTAGCAAAAGGCTCTGAAACAGCAAATCCATCGTGTTTGTTCGTGCCTGCAAAGATGAGATAATAAAGACCAAATCCAAAGACCAATGCCAAAATAGGCATCGTGTATAATTTAAAAAAAGACTTGATATTCATCTTGCCCCATTGTTCCTGTTTATATTAATTTTACTCCACTTCCATCGCAGCAGACAACTTCACCAATCAAATAGCCATCTGTATGTGTGAGGATATCGGTCAAATATTGTTTGGAAACAACTCCAACAAGCCCTACACCCATATTAAAAACTCTATAGACCTCATTTTCCTCAACATTTTCTTTTAGTATATCAAAAATTGGCAATGTTTTGATGAGGGATTTTTGTATCTGTGCGCTGAGTCCATCAGGCAGGACTCTAGGGAGGTTTTCGATGATCCCCCCACCTGTGATGTGCGCTAGGGCTAAGACTTTGTCTTTGATTTTTTGATAAATATCTGTATAGATTCTTGTGGGAGTCAAAAGTGTATCGATCAAGGGCTTGCCACAAAACATATCATCAAAGTGCATTTTTCGCTCTTCAAACAATACCTTACGCACTAATGAATAGCCATTGCTATGTATCCCGCTGCTAGGGAAAGCTACGATAATATCGCCGGCTTGAATTTGCGCACTTTTATCCAAATCAGCCCTTTGGGCTATCCCCACAGCAAACCCACACAAATCAAAATCTTTCCCTTGATACATTCCGGGCATTTCTGCTGTTTCTCCACCAATGAGCGCACATTTAGCAATCTCACAGCCCTTAGCGATACCTTTTACAACCTCTATGGCACGCGCTTTATCGAGCTTGCCTGTAGCATAATAATCTAAAAAAAACATCGGTGTAGCAAAATTACAAATCAAATCATTGACACTCATTGCGACCAAATCAATCCCCACACTCTCAAGCCTATCTGCGTCAATAGCCAATCGGAGTTTAGTCCCCACACCATCAGTAGCAGCTAAGATCACAGGGTCTTTGAGCCCACTAGGGAGTGCATACGCCCCAGCAAAAGACCCAATCCCTCCAATGACATTGCTATCAAATGTGGCCTTTACAAAGGGCTTGATTGCTTCTACAAAAGCATTCCCCACATCGATATCAACACCTGAATCTTTATAGCTACTCTTACGCATCATCACCCCTTAGTGTGCTTATTTTGGTCTTTTAGCAAAAATGATTATACCTTAAATGCCTTCAAAAGCAGTTGATTGCCCTAGCTAAGTGGTGCTAAAAGCTGTAATCTGTTTGTAATCAAAACCCCTTACAATGCACCAAAACAAGTTGCAAAGGGATACGATGCTCTCTACAATCAAAGAAAAATTATTCTTCCACTTGAGCAAAATATTTGCTTGTGTGTGCTTGCTGCTCTTATCGGGGATTTTTGTGGTCTTGCTGATTTATGCCCTGCCTGCAATCAAAACATTTGGTTTTTCATTTTTCACTTCGATGGAATGGTCGCCCAATAAAGAAATTTTTGGTGGGGCAGGAGCGATTTATGGCAGTGTGGTCGGCACGATTTTAGCAATGGTGCTTGCAATCCCGCTTTCTTTAGGGATTGCTATTTTTCTCAATGACATCTGCCCGCAATCCTTGAAAACTTTTATCGGTTCTAGTATCGAGCTATTGGCTGCAATCCCCTCGATTGTGTATGGTATGTGGGGGTTGTTTTATCTCACACCCATCATTGGAGCGATATTTGGTGGGAGTGGGCTTGGTATCTTGAGTGCTGCAATTATTTTGAGCGTGATGATTTTGCCCTTCATGAGTGCGATTATTCGGGATTGTATGCATACTGTGCCTGATATTCTCAAAGAAAGCGCTTATGCCCTAGGGGCGACAAAATGGGAAGTCATCAAAGATGTGGTATTGCCTTATGTGAAAGTCGGAGTGATTGGGGGGATTATCCTTGCTTTGGGTCGGGCTTTGGGCGAAACAATGGCTGTGACTTTTGTGATTGGCAATTCACACAAAATCGCTTCCCTCACAAGCCCGGGCACGAATATCCCAGCGACTTTAGCCAATGAATTTGCTGAAGCAGATAGCCCCCTTTATTATTCTAGTTTGTTTTATCTGGCTTTGGTGTTGTTTTGCTTGAGTCTTTTTGTCATCGCTACAGCTAAATTCTATCTCTTAAAGAGGATCAAAAACGTATGAAAAAATCTCTTTTACATCGTCGTCAAAAAATCAGTCGCCTTGTCCTTTGGATCTCTAGTATCTTTGCGGGGTTTGCTTTGGTGATTTTGTTTGCTATTTTGGCAGTTTTGTTTTATAAAGGTTTCCATATTTTAGGGCCAGATATTTTTACCAAAGACACAGCTTCGCCTTGGGAAAATGGGGGCTTGAGAAACGCTATCGTTGGGCAGTTGATTTTGAGCGTGGGGGCTTTGGTGATTGGTATGCCTTTGGGAGTTTTGGGCGGGACTTATTTGCGAGAATATGCCACGAATCAAAAATTTATCGAATTTATCCGCAATATCAATGAAGTCATGCTCTCTGTTCCCTCGATTGTCATTGCTACTTTTGTGTATGCGGTTATGGTCGTGCCGATGGGGCATTTTAGTGGTTGGGCAGGGATTGTGGCTCTGGCTGTCTTGATGATGCCAATTGTGCTAAAAACTACAGATGATATGCTCTCTTTAGTCCCAAACACCCTCCGAGAGGCCTCCATGGCCTTAGGGGCGCCTCGATATAAGACCATCACAAGTGTTGTGTATAGAAGTGCTAAAACAGGGATACTCACAGGGATTTTACTCGCATTTTCTCGTATCATCGGTGAAGCAGCGCCTTTGCTATTCACTTCACTCAATAGTGCGTTTTTTACCCTCAATCTCAATGAGCCTTTTCCTAGTCTGACAATCACGATGTTTCAGTATGCCACTTCACCTTATAAAGAGTGGCAAGAGCTAGGCTTTGGCGCAGCTTTTATCTTAGCTTTGTTTATTTTGTTACTCAATATCACAAGCAAAATCTTATGGAACAAAGGAAAAAAATGAGCAAACTCGCCCTAGAAGTCAAAAATCTAAGCTTTTATTATCCCTCTGCAAGCCAAGCAAGTATCCAAAATATCAATCTTGAAGTCCCCCAGAATAAAACTCTGGCTTTGATTGGTCCGAGTGGGTGCGGGAAAAGCACGCTTTTGAGATGTTTCAATCGTATCCATTGTCTTTATGGGGATTCTCGCTATGAGGGCGAGATTTATTTTGAGGGCAAAAATATCTTAAAGAAAAAAACCGATCTGATTACCTTGCGCACACGCATTGGTATGATATTCCAAAAGCCCACGCCCTTTCCGATGAGTATCTTTGAAAATGTGGCTTATGGGCTCAAGCTCCAAGGGGTCAAAAACAAAATAGAACTTTTAGCCAAAGTCCAAAAAGCACTCAAAAACGCAAGCTTATGGGGCGAGGTCAAAGACAGGCTCGATCATAGCGCTACAGCACTCTCAGGCGGGCAGCAGCAGCGGCTTTGTATCGCTAGGGCGATTGCTATAGAGCCTGAAATCTTGCTATTTGATGAGCCCACAAGCGCACTAGATCCTATCTCGACACAAGCGATTGAAGAGCTCATCAAAGAACTGAAAAAAAATATGAGTATTATCATTGTGACGCACAATATGCAGCAAGCCTCAAGAGTGAGCGATTATACAGCGTTTATGTATCTAGGCAGGCTGATTGAAGTGGGCAAAACTGAAAACATATTCCAACACCCCAAAGAAAAACTTACCAAAGAATATATCAATGGTAAATTTGGTTGATTCCATACAAGCCCTCGCTTGATTCACACAGAAGGGAGCTTGAAACTAAAGCAAGACCCCTTGCCTAAGGTGCTTTTGATTTCAAGCTCGCTGTGGTGGAGCTTTAAGATATATTTCACGATAAAAAGCCCTAGCCCTAAGGAATTTTGGCTGTAATTTTCTTGGAGGCGATAGAATTTTTTAGTCACTAGCCCCACCTGCCCCTCTGCAATCCCGCAACCATCATCACACACTTCAAAGCGACCTTTTTTCACACTGATAGCGACCTTGCTTTTTGAATATTTCAAGGCATTTTCAACTAGATTGATGATGACATTTTCTATCAGAACTCTATCGGCTTGTATGGGGGTGTTTTTAAGAGTGAGTGTGATTTTTTTCTCAGGGTAGCGCGCTTGCAGACTTATAGTGATTTCTTCTGTGAGGACAGAGAGGTCAAAAGAGCTTGTTTCTAGCTGCAATAAGTCATTATCCAATCGCACCGCTAGATTCAAGCGCTCTAAAAGCTGATTGAGGCGTTGGGATTGTGCATAGATTTTGCTCAAAAATCGCTCTAAATTTTTGCTATCTAGCTCTTTGGCCTTAGGGTTTAAGATCATCTCACAATACCCAGAAATCACTGCAAGTGGGTTTTTGAATTCATGAGAGAGGGCTGCGATGATTGAGGTGCTTTGTAGGTATTTGAGGTGGAGTTTTTTGGATCGTTTTTTACTGATTTTTTCTTGTTTTTGCAGCCAAAGCCCTAGCTTGCCAATGCGTTCTGATATTTCGGCAAATTCCTTGAAAACAAGGGGAGGTCGGAGGGATTTTTTGAAATCTTTTTTACCGAGCTTTTGGAGATACATTGCGATTTTGCCTAATTCATTTTGTATATGTCTTTTGAGCACCAAAACCAAGCAAACGCCCAAAGACAAAAACACACCAAACAAGACCAAAAAATCAATCCAAAATCCTTGATTGATCTTGTGTGTATAGGGCAAAAACACGCCAATATCATAATTGCGCCCATCAATGATCGTGCTTTGAGTCAGACTCAGATATGCTTGGTCGTTGAGTTTTAAGGGAGTGAATTGGGGCTTGTCTTGAAAATTAAGCGATATTTCTGTCAGATTTTTTTGGCTGTAATGTATCTGTTGGTTGTCTTTATCAAAAATCACAACCCCCACGCCAGAGCGACGTTGCAAGTCTTTTAAAAACCTTGTATCAAAGCTGCCCTCTAAAAGAGAAATATCCACCACTTCAAAAAGTGTATGCAGTTTTTCATGAGCGATTTGCTCGCTTTCTTTGATGTCTTTGAAATAGACAAAAACGCCCAAAAACAAGCCCATAGCACACAATACTCCCAAAAGCCATAGAAAAAAAACTTGATAAATCCTAAACAAAGATATACCCCTCCCCACGGATTGTTTTGATATAGCGCTCTTCATCAAGGGGGTCTATTTTTTTGCGTAGTCGCTTGATAGCGACATTGACACTTTTTAGCTCACCAAATCGCCCCCAAATCTCATCTAAAAGGCTTTCTCTATCGAGCACTACGCCGATATTTTTAAGAAAAGTCAGCAGTATTTTAGTTTCTAAAGGCGTCAAGCTAATCTTATCCCCATCAAGCTCTAAAAGATGTGTTTTGGGGTAGAGAGTGAGGTCTTTGTGCTTGCAGATTTGATTTTCGCTCAAGCCTTTATAGCGCCTGAGGGCAGATTTGATTCTAGCTAGCAGTTCATCAAAGCAAAAAGGCTTCGTGATATAATCGTCCCCACCACTCTCAAAGCCGCTGATTTTGTCCTTTTGAGAGTCTTTGGCTGTGAGATAGATCACAGGAAACCAATACCCATCTTTACGGATTTTTTTGACAAAATCCGACCCCTCCTCGCCTTTGAGATTCCTATCTACAAGCATTAAAGAAACATTTTCTTCTAAAAGTATCTTTTGAGCGCTCAAAGATTTCAGACAGCCGATCACCTCAAACCCCTCTGCTTGCAAGCGATATTCTAAAAGCTCAAGCAAATCCTCTTCATCTTCAAGCACTACAATCAAGTCTTTCATATTGATCCCTTATCAAGAAATAAATGCTTTGAATCGCCCAATATAGCTAAGTTTATTTAAAACTCCCTTGAAGAGTGTGTTATTGTTTTGTAATCATCTTGCTTTATAGTTTTGGCGTTCCACAAAACAAGACAAAAGGACAGATAATGAAAATTTTAAGTATCTTAGCATTGTTGTTTGCTTTCTCTCATGCTAATCCCATCATCAACGGCGCTGGGGCATCGTTCCCTGCTCACGCTTATATGGTCTGGGTCAAGTCCTATCAAAAGCTCACGGGCAATAAAATCAACTACCAATCCATCGGCTCAGGAGGCGGGGTCAAGCAGATCAAGGCAGGCACGATTGACTTTGGTGCGACTGATGAGCCGCTCACTTCAGCAGATCTCGCACAACACGCACTGATGCAATTCCCCACACTCACAGGAGGTATCGTGCTTGTTTATCATATCGATGGTATCCCTGATGGTGCACTCAAGCTCAGTAATGCCGTGCTTGCAGAGATTTTCTTGGGTCATATCAAACAATGGAATGACCCTAAAATCATCAAAGATAATCCCGATCTCAAGCTCCCCCAAGCCCCTATTGAAGTTGTCCATCGCAGTGATGGGAGTGGGACGACTTATAATTTCACACTTTTCTTATCTAAAATCTCTCAAAAATGGAAAGACACCATCGGCTATGGCAAAGCCATCTCTTGGCCTGTGGGCTTTGGCGCTAAGGGCAATGAGGGGATCACACATCTCATCAAGCAGACTAAAAACTCCATCGGTTATGTGGAGCTATCTTATAAAGAGCAAATGGGGCTGACTGGCGCTAAGATCCAAAACGCTCAAGGAGAGTGGGTCGAAGCCAACGCTAAAAGTATCGCACTTGCAAGCGCTAATGCCTCTTGGGATACACACAAGGATTTTTATACAGATCTCATCGACCAAAAGGGCAAGGGGGTCTATCCACTCACGAGCGCGACTTTTGTCCTCTTGCCTAAAAAAGGCAAAAACACTCAAAATGTGCTCAAGTTTTTTGACTATGCGTTTAAAAATGGCGATCAAGAAGCCATACAAATGGGACTTGTCCCGCTACCAAGTGCACTCAAAGACAAAATACGCGCTTATTGGCAGGCAAACACTCGCCCCTAAGGCCATACCATATTCCCTTCCCACACTCTCTATGCACCGACTCAAATCTCTCCTCCCTTTTTCTCAAGGAGGGATTAGTTGTTGATGATCTCTCATCAATGCATGAACCGATTGTGTATCGTGTGATCCCGCTTAAGGACTTAAAACCAAACCTAGAAGCGGGAACAGGAACGCAATTTCGGTATGCAAACAATCAATCGATGATACGCAAAATCGCTTTGAACTTTGATAGTGATTTACACTTTTCAAAAGAGGGGTTTGCGTACTTTTAAGAATTAATAAAAACTCTTTCTATGAGAGGGGAAGGGGGCTCAAATTGCGAAGTCCGCAGCTTGGGTGGGAGGGTCAAAATTCCCCCTCAAACTCCCCCTTACCCCTGCCACGCTTAAAGGCAAAGGCAAATGCAAATACAAAATGCAACACTAAAACCTCAGATTGAATTGTCTTTGCTCGCCCTTGCGTGGTGTTAAAAGAGGGATACAAGATTGCAGAAGTGCAATCGCCCTCTTTTAACTAGCAAGGTAACAGCGAGCTTCCCCTCCTTGTTTGCCGAAAAAAAGAGTTTTTTCGGGGTTAAGGAGGGGTTAGGGGAGGATAAACCCCTTTTTTGAAAAGAGGAAACAAAAGCCTTTTGAAAGAAAAACCTTTGATTCATTTTGTTAAAAGAACGCAAGGGTAAGCGAACCCCAAACCTCAAAGGATAGAGTTATGATAAGCTTTGCTTCTCATCAACTCATTTTGACTCCTTGAGTTTGTTTATCTCGCTATGCAAATAAAAACAATAGCAAGTAAGCCCTAAACACACTGCACCTAGAAATATTTCATACATTTTTAACTCCTTGTGTTAAAATATCATCAGAGTATCAAATCCAAAAGCATTTTAGTCCCCCTCCACCCTCCTAGAGGAGAGTTTTGATTTTTAAAATCCAGTAAATCAACTGAATCATCAAGACTAAAATTTGGAGAGCTTTTAGCATTTGATACTCCTTTCTTTGGATTTAAACCAAATCTAAGTTTGTTTTCAAGCTCTCCGACTCTTTTTTTTCATTTGGCTCAAGCACCACTCATCAATATTCCCTCACACCCTCACTTTTCAGAAATTTCTACCTATCGGAGTTTTTAAATCCCCACAATAAGCCATATGCCTGCCTATGCCTAGCATAACTTTTTGTTTTTAAGCCCCTTGAGCTAGTAGAGTTGGTATAATGGAGCTCATCAAAGCTATGGGTAATAAAGCCCTAGAGTATAGAAGCAGTCATTTGAGTGCTAGTTTGTGTGATAGTCAGTGCATAGATGTTGTCACAGAGTCCAAGGAGTCAATCAGTGATTTTTGAAGAGCAAGCATACCAGCAAGAGTGTATCAGAAATATCATCGAAGTTTTGAGAGGTTTTGATTTTAAAAAGCACGATAAACAAACTCTCAAAGATTCTTTGAATCAGTTCTACCATAGCCCAGAGGGGCAGAATATCCCACTCAAAGAAATGAGTGATAAGCTCAATTTAGATATTTTGATGGAAACAGGCACAGGCAAGACTTTCACTTATCTCAATCTGATTTTTGCACTCAATCAAGCCTATAAACAAAATAAATTCATTATTTTTGTCCCTCGTAAGGCGATTTTAGAATCTATCAAACAAAATATTTCCCTCACAAAAGAATACTTTTACCACCAATACAAAAAGCACCTCAAAGCCTATTATTACAGCGATAAAACAAGCATTTCAAATATCATCAATCACTATATCAAAAACTCTGATGAACTCTCGATACTTCTTTTGACCAATAGCAGTATCGATAAAAGTGATAAAAATCTCCTCCACAAGCCCTCTGAAGCCCTTTGTTCTAGCTCTCTTTTGTCTGATGGGGCGTATCAGCCACCCAAGACTTTGAGTATTTTGCAGGCTATTGAGTCCTTGAAGCCTATTTGTATCATCGATGAACCCCATCTCCTTAAGGGCGAGAAGTTTTATCAAGCTTTTAGTGGATTTAACACATTGCATTTCCGTTTTGGTGCGACTTTCCCCAAAGAGGCTGCCCATAAGCTTAGCAACCTCGTGTATTGTTTGGATTCTATCGCAGCTTTTCGGCAGTTTTTAGTCAAGCAGATCCATGTGCATACTCAAGGGACACATAGCCCCTCTCCTGAGCTTATCAGCGTCGATACTAAGGGCAAAAAGGCGACTTTTGAATATTCAAAAGGGGGCATTACGCAACAAAAAGATGTGTTTTATGGAGAAGATGTGGGTGTGAGTTTGGGCTATGAGGGCTATAAGGGCAAGGAGCTTTTGAGAGTGAGTGCTAAAGATGGGGCGATATTGAGCGATCAGACGACTTTACCCCCTCATAAAAACCACTACAGACTAGAAAAAGACCAAATACGGGAGCTTTTAGCCACAAGCATTGATTTGCATTTTGCCAAAGAGCAGTATTTGTTTGCACAAAATATCAAGGCTTTGAGCTTGTTTTTTATCCCAAATATTGATGATTTCAGAGGCGAGTCGCCTTATATCAAAGAGCAGTTTGAGGAGCTTTATAAAGCCAAAAGGGCAGAAGTCTTGGAGCAAGATTTGAGTGAAGCTTATCGTGCTTATTTGGAACGCGATTTTGACTCTGATGGTCAGTTGCGCGTCCATCAAGGGTATTTCAGTGGCGATGGTAAAAATAGCGAGGAGAGGGAAGCTTATGGCGTGGCATTGATTTTAAGGGAAAAAGAGAAATTATTGCGCTTAGATGAGCCTTTGCGATTTGTTTTCAGTGTATGGGCTTTGCAAGAGGGGTGGGATAATCCCAATATATTCACTCTCACTAAGCTTGCTAGCTCTGCAAGTGAGATCTCACGCCACCAGCAAGTTGGGCGCGGGCTAAGACTTTGTGTTGATAATGACCTCAGACGCATTACCCATAGCTATTTGGGCAAGCATACACATAAATTTTTTGATATCAATTATCTTGATGTCGTTATCTCTGCGAAAGAGAGAGCTTTTATCGAGTCCTTGCAAAAAGAAATCCAAGACTCTAGTTTTGGCTTCAATGGAGTGGTATTCAGCCAAGAAATGCTTAAAAATTGGGGGCTAGATAACCTCCAATCTGTAAAATTCATCGCCAAACTTGATGATATGATGTGTATCAAGCCCACTCAAGATGGCAAATACACTCTTGCGCCCCCCCCCCCATATATGCGAGCTTATCAGAGCCGATGGGGTATTCAAGGAGATTTTAGGCGAGCAGTATGAAAATATCCTCGAACATTTTTCTACCCCCACTTTAAAAGAGCAAGTCAAGCCCGCTGCCCTAGCGCAAACAATAGCTATCAAAAAAGATCGTGCCTTAGAGTTTAGAGAGCTTTGGCAAGCAATCAATGCAGCCTGTAAAATCACTTATAAAAATCTCTCTATACAACCACTCATTGACGCTATTGCCAAGGGCTTTGAAGCACAAAAAGAAAGCTTTAATGGTGAGTCCTTTTATTTAGAGTCTAAAATCTATGATGCCTTAAATGATAAAATCATTATCCAAAGCCAAAAATCCCTCCCCCAAAAGAACACCAACAAATACAGCATTTCTTTGATAGAAGAACATCTTTTAGCCTTTGCTCAAGAAAATAAACTCCCTTTGGGGTTTGTGATTTCTGTAGTCAATGCTTTGAGTTATGAATCGTTTCAAAATCTATGGGCATACCCATTTAAGGGATTTAGACTACTAAAAACTACCTTAGAGCAGATGATCCACACTCATGTTATTCAATCAGTTTCTTATGACTTTTCTTCTGTGATCACAATCAGCCCTGATGACTTGCTCTTTGATACCAAAGGAGAGCCTAGGGGAGTGATAGAAGCCAGTAAATTAGGGCGATTCACTGATGAAGTCCTGATCCCACAAGAGAACTATCTATATGAAAAATGTGTCTATGACAGCCAAATAGAAAAGCAAGCCATCACCACAGACCCTGAGAGTATCAATCATCAGACCATCAAGGTATTTGCCAAACTCCCGTGCTTTGAGATCCAAACGCCCTATAAAGCCTATCGACCCGATTTTGCTTATTTGATAGAAGAAGCAGATGGTAGCAAGATATTTTTTGTCTGCGAAACTAAGGGCTATGAAAACTATGGAGATGTTTCTGAGTCTGAGAGGCAAAAGATTGACTATGCTCAGAAATTTTTTGAAGCCCTAGATAAGCATTTGAAAGATGTCAAAGTGATTTTTGCCAAAAGGCTCAACACCCAAAAACTCATCGAAGTGCTAGAAAATGTCCTCAAAGACCATACAAATAAAAAAGACAAAGAAAAAGGAGCAAATCATGATTGATAAAACTTCCCTACAAGAGAGCCAAAAAATCGACCATACCCAACCCAAAGAGCCGCTTTTGACCTTACTGCAAACGCATTTCCCTCAAACTATCAAAGAGGGTAAGCCCGATTTGTCTGCGATTGCTACACTTCTTGGTATCAACAAGAGGGCAAACCACCAAGGTTATGAACTGACTTTCACGGGCAAAGGTTTGGCAAATGCTTTGTATTCTCTCCCCACTGCCCTAGAGCTCAAGCACTGCCCCAAGCTCTCTTTAAACCCCAAAAACAGCACAAGTAGCAACACTCTTATCATCGGGGATAATCTCGATGCCCTCAAACTCCTCAAATCAGCCTATAGCGAATCTATCAAGATGATTTATATCGACCCTCCTTATAACACCAAAAATGAAGATTTCATCTATCCGGATAATTTCAGAGAAGACTATCAAGAGATATTGCGCGGAGTGGGGTTATTAGAGATTTCTGAAGATGGGGTGGAGCGCGAAAGTGAAACATTGAAGTTTTTCAGAAATATCACAGGCTCTAGGAGTCATAGCGGTTGGCTTGCTTTCATGCTCCCACGGCTCAAGCTCGCAAGGGATTTGCTCAAAGATGATGGCGTGATTTTTATCAGCATTGATGATAACGAACAGGCCAATTTGAAGCTACTTTGTGATGAAATTTTTGGTGAGGGGAATTTTGTGGGGGATTTTATCCGTAAGACAAAAAGCACCACAAATGATGCAAAAACGGGCGTTAATTATCAACACGAATTTTTGCTGTGTTATGCCAAAAATAAAGAAAATGTAAATTTACTTGGTGGTCAAAAAGATTTAGATAAATATAAAAATCCTGATAATGATCCAAATGGCGAGTGGGTATTAAGTGATCCGAGTGCCAAGAGTGGAACTATGGAAAATGGTTATTTTGCAGTCAAAAATCCTTATACTGGAAAAGTAGATTATCCCCCAGAAGGGCGTTTTTGGCTTTTTTCACAAAATACAATCCAAAAACATATCGATGAAGGTCGGATTTGCTTTAAAAAAGAGCATAATGAAAATGAGCGTGGATTTATTTATAAACGCTATTTAAAGGATTTGAAAACGACTTTAACTACCTTTGATTCTCTGAAATTTACGCAAAATGAATTCATGAATCAAAATGCCACAAAAGAGCTTTTAGAATTGGGTATAGGTGAATATTTTACATATCCAAAGGGTGTTAATTTTATGCGTGAAATCATTAATCACGCTACAAACAAAGAAGATACTGATATTATCCTAGACTTTTTTGCAGGCTCAGGGACGACAGCTCAGGCTGTGATGGAGCAAAATATCGCTGATGGGGGAAATCGCCAGTTTATCTTAGTCCAGCTCGATGAGCCCATCTGTGAGAAAAAGTCTAAAACAGCCTATGATTTTCTTAAAAACGAGCTAAAATCAGCTCGCCCTGTGATCAGTGATATCACGATCGAACGCATTAGACGCGCAAGCCAAAAGCTCTCTGAAACAAGCAAATCTAGCCTTTTTGAGGGCGTGGGGGATATGGGCTTTGAAGTCTATGCGATGACCCCTAAGCCCCATTTGATCCAATCAGGAGAACACCAGCTAGCACTTTTTTCTCAAAGGCAAGGTCTGAGTAAAAAAGACATCGCTAGAAATCTTGCTTTAGGCACGGGCAAGCCTTTGAGCGCCCCACTTGATGAGATATGCAAAGATAAATTATATTTTTGTGATGGTGCGTATTATCTTTTGGGTGTGGATACACTTGTTTGGGAGCATTTAGAGTCAATCAAACAGATGATTTATATCGATGGCTATGGGGATATTGACCTCCAAGACTTTTTGAATCTGCACGCTATGGGCTCTGGGGGCGTTCAAGTTGTGTATTGAAGGGTTTGAATTTTTAGGAGGGATACAAGGCTTTTGTGTTGGATAAATCTAAGCACAGAGTCGCATTGATGGGATTTGTGTTGTTTTTACTCATTTGTTTTTGATTTTTTGCCTATTATGCTGAGTTTTCACGCATAATTTTGTATACTATTTGTTTCATTTTCACTATACTTTATTTTCACGATATTTTATCTAGGGCAGCAACAATGAGTAATTTTTCAAAATTTGGTTTTATCTTAGCGACTTTAGGCAGCTCGATTGGCTTAGGGCATATCTGGCGCTTTCCGTATATGGCTGGTGTGAGTGGGGGCGGGGGCTTTGTGATTTTGTTTTTGTTCCTCTCTTTGAGTATCGGGGTGGCGATGTTGGTTGCAGAGATGGTGATTGGCCATAGCACAAAGACAAACACAACAGAAGCCTTCAAAGCCCTAGATCCTAGCCCTAAAAAGCGATGGGGCTATGCGGGTATCACGCTCATTGGTGGGCCTTTTATTTTGACATTTTATTCGATCGTGCTCGGCTGGGTGCTGTATTATCTTTTTGTCGTGAGTTTTGACTTGCCTCAAGAAATCAGTGCGTCTGAAATGCGTTTCAATCATCTTTTGAGCGATGGGCTTTGGTCGCAGATTTTGGGCTTTTCTGGCGTGCTAGCGATTACGGGCTGGGTCGTATCAAGAGGTATCAAAGATGGCATTGAAAAGCTCAATTTTGTGCTCATGCCCTTGCTTTTTGTGATTTTTATCGGTTTGCTGGTGTATGCGATGGGTATGCCCTCATTTGGCAAGGCTTTTGATTTTATGTTTGCTTTCCGCTTAGAAGACATCACGACAAATGTTTTGGTCGCCTCTTTGGGGCAGGTATTTTTCTCGCTCAGCCTTGGTGTGGGGATTATCATCACTTATGCAGCCTCCACACACAAAAAGCAAAACCTCCTCAAAAGTGCGATATGGGTGGTCGTGCCTGGGATTTTGATTTCATTGATTGCGGGCTTGATGATATTTACCTTTGTTTTTGAATATGGTGCACAAGTTTCTCAAGGACCAGGGCTTGTCTTTGTTTCGCTGCCTTTGGTGTTTGGAAAGATGGGCTTGGTGGGTAATGTCATTTCTGTGCTGTTTTTGTGTGCCTTGGGCTTTGCAGGGATCACTTCAACAATCTCTCTGCTAGAGCCCTCTGTGATGTATATCATCGATAGATTCAAAATCAAGCGATTTAGTGCGACTTGGCTTGTGGTGCTAGCGATTTATATCTGCGGCTTGCTTTTGATATTATCGCTCAATAAAGATTATGCGCCTTCTCTGACATATTTCCATAAAAGCTTGTTTGATTGGGTGGATTTTTCTTCTTCAGCAATCGTAATGCCCTTAGGTGGGTTCTTGTCTGTGGTATTTGTCGGCTGGGTGATAGGCAGAGAGAGGGTGTATGCTTTGAGTGCGCATTTTTTATCCCCGAAGATGTTTGCGTTGTGGTATTTTATCTTGCGTTATATTGCGCCTTTGGTGGTGCTTGTGATTTGGCTTGCTAAAATCTTAGAGATATTTGCATAAAGGTCTGTTTTGGCTAATTTTTCAAAATTTGGTTTTATCTTAGCGACTTTGGGTAGCTCGATTGGCTTAGGGCATATCTGGCGTTTTCCGTATATGGCTGGGAGCAATGGTGGGAGTGCCTTTGTGGTGCTGTATTTGTTCTTGACTCTCTCAGTGGGCGTATCGATGCTTTTAGCTGATATGATGATTGGCAATCAAGGGCGAAAAGACGCTGTGAGTTGCTATAAAAAGCTCGATACAAGCCCTTATCAATGCTGGAGGATCAGCGGGATTTTTTTGATAGGTGGGCCTCTTGTTTTATCGTTTTATGCTGTGGTGCTAGGCTGGGTGCTGTATTATCTTTTTATCGTGAGTTTCAACCTGCCTGTGAGCTTGGAGCAATCACAAGCGCAATTTAGCACACTCAAAGACCAGAGTATCGCTTGGCAGGTGGGGGGCTTTAGCGTGTGCTTGTTTGTAACGGCGTGGATTGTATCAAAAGGTATCAAAGATGGCATTGAAAAGCTCAATTTTGTGCTCATGCCCTTGCTTTTTGTGATTTTTATCGGTTTGCTGGTGTATGCGATGGGTATGCCCTCATTTGGCAAGGCTTTTGATTTTATGTTTGCCTTCCAGCCTGAAAAAATCACGCTCAATGTTTTGATTGCTTCTTTGGGGCAGGTATTTTTCTCGCTCAGCCTTGGTGTTGGGACTATTATCACTTACGCATCTTGCACGCGATCTGATGAAAACCTCTTAAAAAGCTCTCTATGGGTGGTCGTGCCAGGGATTTTGATTTCATTGATTGCGGGCTTGATGATATTTACTTTTATCTTTGAATATGGTGGGACACCTCAAGAGGGTGCGGGGCTTGTGTTTATTTCGCTGCCTTTGGTGTTTGCGGCCATGGGATTAGCGGGTAATGTTATTTCTGTGCTGTTTTTGGCTGCGTTGATATTTGCAGGGATCACTTCAACGGTTTCTTTGCTTGAGCCTTTTGTGATGTATCTCATCAATCGCTTTGGTTTTAGCCGTGTTCGAGCGACTTTTTGGGTGAGCTTGGGCGTGTATGTGATTGGGCTTTTGGTGATTATTTCACTCAATGCGCAGTATGCGAGTGTGCTGAGCTTTTGGGGACGCGATATATTTGGCTGGATAGATTTCATCACTTCTTCTGTGCTCATGCCTTTAGGTGGGTTGTTTTCTATGGTTTTTGTTAGCTGGGTGATAGGCAAGAAGAGGGCGTATAGCTTTTGTAAGCATTTTTTATCCCCAAGGTTATTTGCATTATGGTTTTTTATCGTTCGTTATATCGCTCCGATAGTGATTTTAGCGATTTTGCTCTTACATCTTCAGTGAATATCTCAGACATATATAAACAATAGACAAGCCACGATACAAGCATAAAATAAGAGATTAAAAAGATTCAAATCAGAGGAATAAAAGAGTCATCAAAAGAAGTGAAAAGCAGCCCCAAAGGCTAGTTTGTATCTAGCTTTGAGTGCTACTTGTTTGAAAAGAGCGTGGTTTTGCTTGTAAGCAAGGGGGTATTACATCATGCCACCCATGCCACCCATACCGCCCATTCCACCCATATCAGGCATTGCTGGGGCTGGCTTGTCTTCTTTGATTTCATTGACAGTTGCTTCAGTTGTCAAGAGCAAGCTCGATACAGATACAGCATTTTGGAGTGCTACTCTAGCGACTTTGAGTGGGTCGATAATACCGACTTTAAACATATCGACATATTCGCCATTGCTTGCGTTGAAACCAAAAGATTCTTTGCCTTTTTCCACTTCATTGACCACAACACCTGCGTCATAGCCCGCATTAGAAGCGATTTGTGCAAGGGGAGCTTTGATAGCGCGTTTGATGATTTCATAGCCAATGAGCTCATCATCTGTGAGTTTGAGCTTGACTTTTTGTGCTGCACGGATAAGCGCTGCACCCCCACCGATAACGATCCCTTCTTCTACAGCAGCTTTAGTTGCTGAGAGGGCATCATCGACACGATCTTTTTTCTCTTTCATTTCTACTTCAGAGGCCGCACCTACTTTGATAACAGCAACCCCACCGCTAAGCTTTGCAAGTCTTTCTTGGAGTTTTTCTCTGTCATAATCACTGGTAGTGGCTTCGATTTGAGTTTTGATCTGTGCGACACGATCTTTGACTTCGTTTTTGCTGCCTTTGCCATCGACGATAGTTGTATTGTCTTTGTCGATAACGATACGCGCAGCTTGACCAAGATCGCTGATTTGTGCGTTTTCTAGAGTTTTGCCAAGCTCTTCAGAGATGACTTGACCGCCTGTGAGGACAGCAATATCTTTGAGCATTTCTTTGCGTCTGTCACCAAAACCCGGAGCCTTGATAGCTGCGACATTTAAGACACCTCGAAGTTTATTGACTACAAGTGTGGTGAGTGCTTCACCCTCGATATCTTCAGCGATAATCAGTAGTGGCTTGCCCCCTTTCATTGTCGCTTCAAGCAAAGGCAGAATATCTTTCATACTTGAGATTTTTTTGTCTGTTAAAAGGACATAGGCATTTTCAAGCTGAGTAGTCATCTTCTCTGGGTTGGTGACAAAATAAGGAGAGAGATACCCACGATCAAACTGCATACCCTCTACAACGCTGAGTTCATCATTGATACCTTTAGCTTCTTCAACTGTGATCACGCCATCTTTGCCGACTTTTTCCATTGCTTCAGCAATCAAAGCACCAATTTTTTCATCAGAGTTTGCTGAGATCGTAGCGACTTGAGCGATTTCTGATTTACCACCAACTTTTTTGCTGGCTTTTTTGAGCTCAGCAATGATAGCTTCGCTTGCTTTGTCCATACCTCTTTTGACTTCGATGGGGTTAGCCCCTGCAGTGATGTTTCGCAAGCCCTCTTTGAAGATACTATAAGCCAATACCGTAGCTGTAGTTGTGCCATCTCCGGCTGCATCAGCTGTTTTACTAGCAACTTCTTTGACAAGTTGCGCACCCATATTAGCGATAGGATCAGCCAATTCGATTTCTTTAGCCACGCTCACGCCATCTTTTGTGATCGCAGGAGCACCATAGCTTTTTTGGATCAAGACATTGCGACCTCTAGGCCCCATAGTTACCTTGACAGCGTCGCTGAGTTGCTTCACACCTTCAAAAAGTTTATTCCTTGCAGAATCTGAAAATTTGATTTCTTTGCTAGCCATTTTTTACTCCTTAATATTTGAATTTTAGATTTATTTACTCAAAACGCCCAAGACATCTTCTAAGTCGAGCACAATATATTCTTTGTTGTCGAGTTTGATTTCACTGCCTTTGTATTTGCCAAAAACAATTGTATCGCCCTCACGCACGCACTTGCACTCATCGCTAACTTTCTTGCTAAGAGCTTTGACAACGCCCATAAGAGGTTTTTCTTTAGCATTGTCAGGAATAATGATTCCAGAGCTTGTTTTGTTCTCTTCCTCAAGCCTTTCGACCAAGATTCTTTCACCCAATGGTTTGAATTTCATGTGTTTCTCCTTGTGTATTCAAGATTTAAGTTTATCCAGAAATTAGCACTTAAAAAATTTAAGTGCCATTATTATAATAGATTTTATCCAATAAGTCAATATGTTATAACAAGTATATAAAATAACATTAGTCTATATGACTAAATATTAATATATCAATATCTGATAAGTTTTTGCGTGCAAGCAGGGGAATTTCTTGGTAAAATTAGACCAAAAAACTAGGGACAAAATGATCACGCAATTATCTATAGAGGGCTTGAAACAAGTGATCGATATTATCGATGTGATCGGTGGGTATATCGAGCTCAAAAGAGTGGGGAGTAATTTCAGTGCTTGCTGTCCTTTCCACGATGAAAAAACCCCTAGTTTTATTGTCAATCGCACCAAAGGGCTGTATCATTGCTATGGCTGCGGGGTTGGTGGAGATGCGATCAAGTTTGTGATGGAATATGAAAAAATAAGCTTTGCTGAAGCTGTTGAAAAGATTGCTGAAATATGCAACTACCCCCTAGAGTATGAAAAAAGCACGATTTTACGCAAAGATGATTCGAAGTTATTAGAAGCAATGGCGAGGTTTTATCACAAACGCCTTTTGGAGCTAGCACCTTATAGGGAGTATCTTTTGCAAAGGGGTGTGAGCGAGGCTTCGATTGAAAAATTTACCTTGGGTTTTTGCGGGGCTAGTTTTGAGAGTGTGCGGTTTGTGCAAGATAATGGGCTTTCTAAAGATGAGTTGGTCGCATTAGGCGTGCTTGGTGAGGATCAAGCGCGGGTGTATGCGCGTTTTGCTGAGAGGATTATGTTCCCTATCCACTCGCCCAATGGCAAGGTTGTGGGCTTTGGTGGTCGGACGCTCAAAGAGGGGCTAGCAAAATATATCAACTCCCCCCAAAGCAAGCAATTCAATAAATCTAAGCTCCTTTATGGCTATCATATCGCTAAAGAGCATATCTATAAATACAATCAAATCATCATCACTGAGGGGTATTTAGATGTGATTTTGCTCCATCAAGCAGGCTTCAATACAGCAGTGGCTACACTCGGCACAGCGCTCACTTCTGAACATCTCCCTCTTTTGGCTAAAGGCTCTCCAAAGATTATTTTGAGCTATGATGGGGATAAGGCAGGGATAAATGCGGCCTTGAGGGCTTCAGAGATGTTGGCTAAAGAAAGCAAGACAGGAGGTGTGGTGATTTTTGAGGGTGGGTTGGATCCTGCTGATATGGTTGTGCAAAAAAAGACCGATGTCCTCCAAGCACTTTTTTCCAAGCCTATGCCTTTTATCGAGTTTGTGCTCACTCAGCTCGGTCAGAGGTATGATTTGAACGATCCTTTGCAAAAGCAAAATGCCCTCCAAGAGGCGTTGAAATTTTTGCACACACTCACGCCACTTTTGCAAGAAGAATATAAGGGCTTTATAGCCCAAATCCTCAAAGTCCCTCCCCATCTTATCACCACACATTACAAAGGCAATGCTAAATCTCTAGCTTATCGCAAGCCCTCTATCAAACCCTCTAGCAAACCCCTATCCCCCTTGTCTTCTTATCCTTTAAGGCAAGATGATTCAAGGCTTGAGAGCTTAGTGATCAAATATATCTTAGAGGATAGAATGCTTTTAGATCGGGCAATAGAATATGTTGATGTGCGGGCTTTTGTGCATAAGGGCAAAGAGTTTGACGCGCTTTGCAGAGGGGATTTTGAGTATGAGGGCTTGATTGGCATTGCCCTTGATGAGGGGTTATTGCTGCGAGAAGATGGGTTTGAACAAGAGCTTTTGTTGCTTTTACTGGCCTATCAGCAGCGCAAACTCTCGAGTTTCTTGCAAGAAACTCATTTGAGCTTTGAAGAAAAGAGCTTTTGGATCCAAAAAACTAAAGACAATATCATACGCTTACGCAAAGGCGAGCTAATCCCGATATAAAACCCTTATCAAAACCTTATAAAAAGGCTTTGATGGCTTGTGCTTTGAAAGCCCTCGATACTCAATCGAGTTGGGTCTTTTTGGGCAAGCACCAAGCGATGGCAAAGCAAAGCACTAGCATGATGATGATATAGATGAAAAATCCATTTTCTATGCCGTGGCTTTTGAACTGCAGGGCAAAATAAGGCGCAGTCCCGCCAAAGAGCGTATTGCCAATAGCATAAGAAAGCCCCGTCCCTAAAGCCCGCACTTCCACAGGGAAAAGCTCAGCTTTAATCACCCCTGCGACTGAAGTATAAAAACTCAAAATCACCAAAGAAAGTGTGATGATTAAAAACGCACCCATAGGGGATTGGATATTTGCTAATGTGCTTAAGATTGGATAGGTAGCGATGATACCCAATGCAGAGAATAAAATCAGAGAGTTTTTGCGACCGATTTTATCGCCTAAAGCGCCAAAAAGTGGCTGGAAAAGCATATAGCAAAAGAGCGCACCAAGCATAATATAATTTGCTGTTTGAGAGTGCAGACCTGCTGTGTTGATCATAAAAGTTTTTGTGTAGGTTGTGAAGGTATAAAAACAAAGCGAGCCACCAGCTGTAAAGCCCAAGATCATCAAAAAGGGCTTTTTATATTTCCATAAAGCCCTAAGACTCCCTCTGTCTTTGTGCTTTTGGATATTTTGAGCGCCCTCATACACATTTGCGCTCTCGTGCATATTTTTTCTGACTAGCAGCGAGAGCAGTGCTAACACACCACCAAACACAAAAAGAATCCGCCAAGCATAATCGCCGAGCTCTTCAGGAGTAAAGATGATTTCCATCACCACAGCAGAAAAAACAGCAAGCAGTTGTCCGCCGATGAGCGTTACATATTGAAATGAAGAATAAAATCCCCGATGACCCTTGCTCCCTAGCTCAGAGAGATAAGTCGCTGCGATACCGTATTCTCCTCCGACACTCAAGCCTTGAATCAGCCTAGCTAGTAGCAAAAGGATAATCGCTCCATCACCGAGTGTGGCTTTAGTGGGTAGGGCAGCGATGAGAAAAGAGCCGATAGCCATTAAGATGATCGAATATAACATAGATTTTTTGCGACCGATTTTATCAGCGAGCGAGCCAAAGAGCCAGCTCCCAATCGGCCGCATTAAAAAGCCCAGTGCAAAGATAGCAAACGCTGCAATGAGTGCAATGGTTGGGTTAGAAGATGCAGAAAAATGGTGGGCAAAATAATGCGCGCTGAACGCATAGATATAAAAATCATACCACTCTACGAGATTCCCTGAAGACGCAGCGATGATAGAAGTGATTTTTTGTTTTTTGCTTAAAGTTTGTGATGGCATTGAAGACCTTTTTTGATAGATTTGGTAGTTTGTTGGTTGAATAGTCAGAGATTATTACATAAAAATATTTCTGATAGGAGTAAATTTATTCTAATTTATTGCTCTATTTGTAAAAAAGTAACATTTTTACTCTCAAACTAACCCCTAAAGTGCAGCAAATTGACTCAAGATTTTTAGGCCTATGTGGTGGGATTTTTCGGGGTGGGGCTGGAGTCCTAAGATATTGTCTTTAGCGATGATAGCAGGGAAGGGGTCGCCATATGTGCAAGTTGCTAGTAGATCTTTTGGGTCAGCACAGAGTGCGTGATAGCTATGGACAAAGTAGAGATAGCTCCCATCAGGGATATGGGCTAAGAGGGGGTGTGTTTTGCCTTGAGGGGAGAAATGGCAGGTGTTCCACCCCATGTGGGGGATTTTTAAGTTTTTTTGCTCGCTAAATTTGATGACCTCACCCCGCACAAGCCCTAAGCCTTGATGTTCGCCAAATTCAAAGCTCTTTTCAAAAAGCAGCTGCATACCCAGACAAATCCCCATCATATAGCCCCCCTTAGCAGCAAAGTCTTTGATAGCTTCTTGCATACCTGTGGTTTTGAGATTTGTCATCGCATCGCCAAAAGCCCCCACACCCGGTAAGATGAGTTTGTCATATCGAGAGATTTTGTCAGCATCGGCTTGGATTTGTGCTTGGACACCGACAGCATTGAAGGCGTTTTGGACACTAGCGAGATTCCCCATATTGTAGTTGATGATACCAATTTGCATTTGTTTTACTTTAAAATTTGTGATGATTTTTGTGTATTATAAGGTAAATTACTATAATTTTCTATATTGAGTCTATCATTGAGTCTGTATGGAGTCTATGATGAGGGGTTGTGATGGGGCATAAGATACTTTTGTTGGAAGATGATTTTTTGCTTTCTGAGATTGTTCGGGAGTTTTTGTGCGAACATCAGCTTGAAGTTTGCCATTGTGAGGGGGCTAAGGAGGCTTTGGATTTGGGATATGAAAATAACTTTGATCTTTATTTGTTTGATGTGATGGTTGATGGGGGTGATGGTTTTGAAGTCTTAGATATGCTGCGTAAAGCGGGCAAGAAAACGCCAGCGATTTTTATCACTTCGCTCTCAAGTATGCAAGATCTGCAAGCAGGCTATCAGAGTGGTTGTGATGATTATATCCGTAAGCCTTTTGAACTCAATGAGCTTTTGTTGCGTATTTATGCGCTTTTGAAACGCAAATTTGCCCATATCAGTGAAGATTTTGAAGACTTTGGAAATGGCGTGCGCTTTGAGCTGCATACTAAGCTTGTCTATAGGGGCAAGGATATTGTGTTTTTGCCTAAAAAAGAAATCGAGCTTTTGAATATCTTGCTCCAAAAGCCCAATCAATTCATCAGCCAACAAGAGATTTTTGAGCGGCTTTGGGAGTATGGCGAAGAGCCTAGCGATATGAGTTTGCGTGTGTATATCAAAAACTTACGTTTTTTAATTGGCAAGGATAAAATCATCAATCAAAGGGGCAATGGGTATTGTTATGTCAAATGCTGAAGAACGATCTGTCATCACTAAGATATTGAGTCTTTATCTGCTGACAACTTTTATTTTTCTGAGTATTCTTTTTGGGCTGTATTACAACAAAGGGTATGATGGGATTATCCACGATAAGGCCAATGACTTGCGTGAGGATTTTGTGGGGCTTACAAGGATTATTGATCGGAGTGGTAAGTTTGATACGGCTGTGTTTAAAAAGGTGCAGGCATTGGGCTTGAATTTAGAATTTATCATTTATGATAAATCGGGCAAGGTGCTTTATGATGGGCTAGGGCTCAAGCTCGATAAAAAGAAATTCAAAAAGATCCGTAAAAATGGTGCATATGTCGTTGATGGCTATGTGCTGATTGATTTTAATCCTCTGATCCGATACAAACACCATAAAAATATCTATCCTTTCACGCCCCCGCCATCTTTTGATTATCAGATCGTGATGAAAGGCGCTTATATTGTCCCTGAGATTTGGAGTTTGCGCTTGATGACTGCGGGATTGCTTTTATTGTGCTTGTTGTGCGTGGGCGTGGTCGCTTATTTCTTGCTCTGGCTTTCTTTGCGCCCGCTGAAAGATAAAATCACTATGCTCAATCGTTTCATCAAAGACAGCACACACGAGATCAATACCCCTGTAAGCGTGATTTTGATGAGTATTGAGCGTTTGGGTAAGGAGGGGCTAAAGAGCGATGATCTCAAAAAAATCGAACGCATCCATATCGCAGCTAAAACCATTGCTAATATCTATCAAAATCTCGTGCTCTATAGTTTTTCTAAAAATATCGGACAAGACACGCACATAGACCTCAAAGAGATTTTAGAGCAGAGATTGGAGTTTTTCACGCCATTGCTTGTGCATAAAAACTTAGAGCTACTCACAGACTTAAAGCCTGCAAGTATTTATGCGAGCAAAGACGCGCTCCGATGTATTATCGATAATCTTTTGAGTAATGCAATCAAATACAACAAAAAAGGCGGGAAAATCCAAGTAACACTCCAAGCTTCAAGCCTGCGTATCAGCGATAGTGGGGTGGGGATTGATGGAAGGGAGATAGATAAGATTTTTGATCGTTATCGACGTTGTGATACCTCTCAAGGGGGGTTTGGTATCGGCTTGGCATTGGTCGGAGAGCTGTGCGCGCGTTATGGTATCAAGATCACTTGTGTGAGCAAGCTAGGTATTGGGAGCACATTTATTTTGGACTTTGATGGGAGCGGGGCTTAAATGGGGGATTTGGGCGAGTATGTGGATTTGGGCAAGTGTGGGAATATGTGGGTTTGGGCGAGTGTGGTTCAAATGGGAATTTGGGGAATATGTGGGGGTATGAGGGTTTGGGGGGCGTTGTTTGGGCTTGCCACGCCACGCCCCTATTTTTTGTTTTTCAGAATTAAAGCCTTAGAGCCTTTGGGGCTCTAGAGGGCTTCTCTATAGCTTCTCTAGGGGGGGGGCTTCTTTGGGGCTTATTGGGGTGATTGGGGGCATATCATAGGAAAGATGTTGCTTCTGTGATACTTGCAAAGTATAGAATTTTATTTTCTCTGCAGAATTTTTTAGCCTCTTCGACCATCTCTCCACCGATCAATATAGGTATGACTTTGTGCTTATAGGTATTTTGGGCAAGGATTTGCACGCTTTGGAGGGGTTCTGTCATATCTTGGGGCGTGATGAGCATATAAATAAAATCAATCCCCTCAAAAGTATCAACAACATCTAAAGCGGCTTGATAGCGATCTGCGAGGGCGTCTCCGATGATATCAATGGGATTGTTGTGTGACCAATGCTCAGGGAGGATTGCATTGAGGGCTTGGATTTCGTGGGGTTTTAGGGTGTAGAGTTGTTTGCCTTTTGTGATGATAGCGTCTGTAAGCACAGTCCCTGGCCCTCCAGCGTTGGTGATGATAGCAATCTGTCTGTGATTATGGAATATCGGCTTTAAAATCAAGGCTTCGATATTATCGACCACACGCACATCAAGGCTTTTCATCAGACCTGCAAACATTTCATAATTCCCGCTCAGATTGCCTGTATGTGAAAAGGCCGCTTTGGCCGCTTCAGCGCTCTTGCCTGATTTGAAAAGAAATATCGGCTTTTGGGAGTTGCGAATATGTGTGAGTAGCTCTTTGCCCTTGCTGATACCCTCAAGATAGATAGAGATACTCTTGGCTTCAGGGGCTTTTTGGAGCATAGCGATGAGATCAGAGCTCTCTAAATCGATCGCATTGCCTGTGCTGAAAATATGGGAAAATCCAATACCCAAAGCATTAGCACTATCCATCAAAGCAGCCAACACAGCCCCAGATTGTGAGATAAAGGCCAAAGAGCCACTTTTGAGATTGCCTGTTCCAAATGTGAGATTGAGGTTTGTGGTATCGTTGAAATACCCCAAGCAGTTAGGGCCTAGGACATTGAAATTGTTTGCTAAGGCTAGTTTGCCGATTTCTTCTTCTTCATCTCCGTGGCCACTTTCTTTGAATCCTGCGGTGATGACAATGAGATTTTTGAGCTTGCGCTTGATGAGGTCATGGATTGTGGGGATTACATATTTTGCGGGGATAGCTAGCACAGCTGTATCGATATCGCCAGATATTGCATCGATACTTTTTAATAAAGGCTTGCCAAAGAGCTCGCCTCCTTTTTGGTTGACAAAAAATAATTCGCCCTTAAAGCCCAGAGAGTTTTTTGCTACCACATAGCCAGCTTTGGTTTTATCTGTGCTAGCCCCGATGATAGCGACACGATGGTTGGTGAGAAAATCAGGGCGTTTTGAGGTGTGGGGTTTGCTGATGGGGGTGCTTTCTCTTTTGATACGAGCATCTACAGCTACAAGCCCTTTAGGAGTGAGCTTTAATGGATTGATATCTAGCTCTTTGATATCGGGATTTTCACAGATGAGCCTTTGGATATTTTGGACTAAATTGACAACCTCGCTCATTGGGTGCTTGCTCCCTCGATAGCCTGCAAAGAGTTTGGAGATTTTGGTCGTTTCAAATGCACGAATAATCTCTGCTTCTTTGGCTTGTGAGTCGATATAGCAAATATCTTTATAAAGCTCTAAATAAATCCCTCCTTTTCCAAAGAGTATCACACTTCCAAAAGCAGGATCTTCGACTGAACCGATGTATAATTCCTCTCCATTGACCATTTGGGTAATTATGAAACAATCGTGATGATCCAGAGGGATTTTATGGACTTCTTGGATTTCTTTTTTCATTTCTTCTCTGGCTTTTGTGAGTTCTTCATTAGACCCTAGATGTAACCGCACTCCACCTACATCACTTTTATGGACGATTTTGGGGGATTGGATCTTTAAAACTGCAGGGAAAAAATCCACACAAATCTCCTCTTCCATTCCCACAACCTTGTATGCAGGAGTTTGGATCCCATATTGTGCAAGCCATTGATAAAGTTCGCTCTCTGTCATGATATCTCCTTGTTTTGTTTTGTGTCTTTATATTATAGATTAAGTTTTAAGTTTGGCTGTATCAAATTCGTTTTTTTATCAAATTTTATTTTTAATTTGCTATGATTTCCATCAAAATTTCAAGGAAGTGTGAAGGAATATATAATGAAAGATTATTTAGGGCTTGGTGTTGCAGGGAATTTTGCCAACCACTTAGAGCAAGCAGGGGAATCCAATGATTTTGCTGATATTGTAGGTGAGGAAAAAGACGCCCCTAAGGGGATTTTTCCTTTTTATATTCCTAAGAGCTCGACACCATTGGGGCGCTATTGTGTTGATAATCAGTCGATTATTTTGCCTCAAGATACGAGTTTGTGGGTGCAAGCTGAGCCAGAAGTAGCGCTAGAGTGTGATTTAGAATACAAAGATGGCAAGGTTGTTTCTGTTGTGCCGCATTATTTTATGGCTTTCAATGACGCTTCAGTGCGCAATGATAAAAATGCTAAAAAACTCTCTGCAAAGAAAAATTTTTCTATCGGCTCTAAGGCAATGGGTAAAAAGATTGCTATTGATTATTTCAACGCAGGGGGGGTCTGTGATGATTATTCTATCGCTTCTTTTCTTATCATCAATGGCAAGGCAGAGGCATATGGCGAACATAGCGAGTTGGTTGGCTATAGTTATTTTTATCAAAAACTCATCGATTGGATAAAAAACAAGCTCAATACTCAAAAAGAACACCAAGTTTTAGAAGACCTCCCTAATGTCCTCAAAGAATCAGGCTATCCCACTAAGCTCATCGTAGCCATCGGCGCTACGCGTTATACACATCTTGCAGAAACGAGATTTTTACAAAAGGGCGATGTGGTCGCTATCGTGGTATATAACCACAAAAAATACACTCTTTCAGATATTCAAAAGCTCATCACACAAGATTGTGTCCCTGCACATTTAGAGGGTATCTCACTCATCAAGCAAGCAGTCAAATAATCCCCTCCCTTTTTGCACTCCCTTGCCCTTAAAGGGCTTTGATATGGATTTGTAAATCTCAAATCAAATATGGAGCAAAACTACAGCTACCACCACAAGTATCGCTCCGAGCTTACCCAAGAGATTCAGACGCTCTCCAAAGAAATAATACCCCCCAAGTATCGTGCCTATCACCCCAATCGCTCCCCAAGTAGAATAAGCAATGGATAAAGGGATTTCTTTGAGCGCTAGACCTAAGCAGACAAACGCACACAGCACCAAAGCCATACACAAAATCCCAAGAAATTTATTTTTAAAGCCATCAGATTTTTTGAGCACAAGATTAGCAAGGATATCTAAAAGCGCAGCTAAGATGACAAAGACAAGATACACACTCATTTGATTTCTTCTTGTGTTTTTGTATGCGTTGTGTGTGTGCCTATGTTGATAAGAATAATCCCAAGAATACCCAATGCAATGCCTATTTTTTGATACGCACTCAAGACTTCGTCAAATACAAACACTCCCACCACAGCAATCCCCAAAAGTCCCAAAACTTCCCAAATCGCATAAGCTAGCCCTATAGGCATATGCCGCACGCAAAGCCCCATAAAATAATACGATCCAATAATAAAGCCCCCCATCACTCCATATCCCCATAGCGCCCCAAGGCTTGCTTTGAGCGAAATTGTAGCGATGAGTTCAGCAAAAATAGCGATGGATAAAAATATATATGCCCGCAAAGGTATCATTTGCTTTTTCTCCAGATAAAAGCCCAAAGCCCCAAAGAAAACCCTATCATCACAAGGCTAAGAATCTGTCCCATACTCAAGCTAAAGACATAATAGCCCATTTGCGGGTCAGGCTCTCGCCAAAACTCTGCAAGAAAGCGCATGAGCCCATATGCGATACCATAGACAACAATCAAAGCACCTTGTGCCCTAAAGATTTTCTTAGCACCCCACACCACCACAAAGACCACCACGCCCTCCAAAAACGCTTCAATGAGCTGGCTGGGGTATCGCAAAGCCCCATCAACGACAATACCGATTTTTTGCCCCCATGCATCATCAGAGGGGATCACGCGACCATAAAGCTCTTGATTCAAGAAATTCCCCACACGCCCAAAGACATAGCCCAGTGGCACGCTAAGGGCTACAAGATCCATATAGAGCAAGAAATTTTGGTGTTTTTTGTAAGCAAAAATGATTGAAGCAATCAAAAATCCCACCAATGCGCCGTGGTAGCTCATACCACGGATACCTATGAACGCGCCTTGTGCATCAAAGGGATTGAATATCTGCCAAGGGTGGCTGAGATAATACCAGCTATTGGGTTCATAAATCACGATATAGCCAATCCTAGCCCCTAAAATCACGCCAATCTCTACCCAGATAAAATAGCTATCGAGGTTTTTAGTGGTGATGGGGAATCGTTTGGGGTCGGATTTGATGAAATATTTTGCCATATAAAGGGCAGTGAGTAAGGAAAGCACATAAGCAATCCCATACCAATGTATCGGGAGTCCAAAGAGATGGAAAGCGATGGGATTAAAGTGTGTGTAGATTTCGTTCCATTGGCTGAGCTGGGGCATTGAGAGAGTCCTTTATAGATTTTTGATAGAAATTTCGATTTTTTCATTGAGCTCAAGTGTTTGAAAAAACCCAAAAAGTTTGATACTGTTGGTATAGAGTTTTAAGTCTAGCCCATCGTTTTCTTTGAGCTTGAGGAGGTAGCCTATCATCGGTAAGCTGATGGGGTAGGAATCAATCAAAAAAATAAAAATCGTTTTATCTCCGTTGGTATTTTTGAGGGCTTGGATTGTGGGGCGTATTTTTTCTTTGAATTCTAAAAACTCATCATCTGTCTTGACTTTACCCACACATCGGATAAAGGGCTCATTTTTGGGAGTTTGTGAAATTTCAATATGTGCCATCAGCCCTCCTTGGTATTGCTTGTTCTGCTTAGAGTTGATTGGTTATTATACCTTTTGAGTCTGAAGTATTTGTCATCAAAGTCTTGCTTGCATTGTGATAAACGCCCACTAAGCATTAGCCCAAGGTCGAATCAAGGGGGCTTGAGTCAAGGGGCTAAAATCAATAGGCGGGGAAGTCATTGGGTAAAGGCGAGGTGAAGTCATAGCCGAGTAGAGAAATCTTGTGTGCGTGCAACATCAAGCGCTTAGCTTTTGCGCCACCATAGAGCGTATCACCGATGATGGGATACCCAATGCTTTTGAGATGGACTCGGATTTGATGGGTGCGGCCTGTTTTGATGATGGCTTGGAGCAAGGTCTTTTTACCGATGATACTCAAAGGCTTGATTATTGTGAGGGCATAAAGCCCCTCAGGAGAGATTTTGCTTTTAGCGTGCGTGCCTTTTAAGGTCAGTATGGGCTTTTGTATCTCACACCCCTCAGCAATGATCCCCTCAGTGAGCGCTAGGTATTCTTTATAGACATTTTGTTTTTTGAAGGCTTGTTTGGCTTCTATATGGAAAGGGCTATTTTCTTTGATGAGTAAGATCACTCCACTTGTTTCTTTGTCTAATCGATGCAACAAACTCCAGCCTGCAAACATTTTAGCCAGTTGATAGCTTTCAAGAAATGGGGGTTTATCGATGGCTAAAATTTGTGTGTCTTCAAAGATGATTTTAGGCGTGGGTGTATGGGCGATGGTTAGGACACTTGTTTTTGCTAGCTCGGTGCGTGCGATGGTGATTTGTTTGCCATTGCAGCTCACGCGCCCCTCATCAATGAGGGCTTTGGCTTTTTTGTTGGATATGTGTTCTTGAATACTGAGGAGTTTATAGGCTTTTTCCATTTGTGCGTTCCTTTTGTGTGTCTTTGGTGTGGTTTTTATGTGTTTGTTTGGTTGCGATGGGTGGGGGATTTGATGGCTTCTAGGAGGATTTGGAGCTTGTTGTGTGAATCTTTGATCGAGGCTTTTGGGAGTGATTGCTCTTGGAGTAGGGTTGCTAGGAGGTCTTTGATTTCGATGATTGTATAGCCCTCAATGGCTTCAAATAAAGCATTTTGATTGAAAATATGGGGACCACTGATGAGCTTGGTATGGAAAAATGCTGGTTCAATGGGATTGTGTCCTCCGATTTTAGCAAAAGCACCCCCTAAAATCACAATATCACTGATAGCATAGAGATTACACAGCTCCCCTAGAGTATCGACAAGCAAAATATCGCAATCTTGCACAAATCCAGTTTCAGAAAAGACTTTATAGGTATAGCCACTGCCCTCAAGCAGAGTTTTGAGTAGATTTTCTACGATACCAAAACGTTCAGGGTGTCTGGGGGCTAAGATGAGCCATGTGCGTGGGCGTGAGTGTTTGAGAGATAAAAAGGCCTTGATGATGGGCTCTTCTTCTTTGGGGTGGGTGCTAGCTGCTGTGATGGTTAAAAGGGGGCTTTTGGGATAGGAGGCTGTGAGCGTTGGCTTGGAGATGATTTTGAGATTACCAAAGACAATAACGCTTTTAGCGCCAAGGGCTTTGAGTCTGTGTAAATCTTGAGATTCTTGGGCATAGATTGTATCAATGCACGCAAAGATTTTTTTATAAATCCACGCAAATCGTTTGTATTTGGGATAGGAGCGTGTGGAAATCCTTGCATTGATGAGTATGGTTTTAGCCCCTATTTTTTTAGCTGTCATAAAAAGCTGGGGCCATAGCTCTGCTTCTGTCACCACTAGAGTCTGTAAATGGGATAATTGCGACTTCCAAAAAGGGATAAAAATCTCAAAAGGCAAAAACTTGACTTCGATATATCCGAGCTTGCCATAAGTTTGTTTTGTGAGTGCGTATCCTGTTTGTGTGGTTGTTGTGATTAAAATAGGCACATTGCCCATTGCTCCAATGAGTGGCTCTAAAGATTTGATTTCACCATAAGAGCATGCGTGGAACCAAAAATGTGGGCGCGTGCGTAAAGAAAAGTCTTTGAGAAAAAATCTCGCAGGGATAGAATCTGTGTATTTGGACTTCAATGCTGCTAGCAATAGCAATGGCAAGGAGAGCACATAAAAAAATAAGGCGATGAGATAATAAACAACCCCAAACATCAAAAAGGTCTATACCGTTTCCTCAATATAGAGGATTCTCCCGCAATGGGTGCAAGTGATGATATCAGTGCTTTGGAGGATTTCAGCATATACGCGATCGTTGATTCTGATGAAACACCCCCCACAAGCTTGCTTTCTCACAGGCACAACGCTAGTGTTTTTCGCCCATTTTCTGACCTTTTCATAAAAGCCGATGAGTTTTTGATCCATTGTGACAATGAGTTTTTGCTTTTGTGCAAATATTTTTTGCTGCTCTTCTTTGATGGCTTGGATATCTTTCCCTACTTTTTCTTCAAGTGTAGCGATCGTGTCATTGATTGTTTGAATAGCTTTTTGCACTTCTTCTTGGAGTTTTGTGTTTGCTTCTATGTCTTCTTCGAGCTTTTGTATTTGTTTGTTGGCATTTTCTCTTTGCTCTTTGATCATCTCTTCTTCGACATTGAGAGATTTGAGCTCTCGCTCTGAGCGGACTTCGGAGATTTTTTTATGGATATTCTCTAAACGAGAGGCCATATCTGTTAATGTTTGTTCGTTTCTAGCGACTTGGAGTTTGAAATCTTTTTTCTCTTCTTGGAGATTTTGGCTTTCTGCTTCTTTGAGCTCTTTGGAACGGATAGCTTTGTCAAGCTCGCTTCTTTTTTGCGTGATTTGTGGTTCTAGGCTGTCGATATCTTTGTCGAGGTTTGATATTTGTATGAGCTGCTGGAGGTGTTTGTTCATAGTTTATCCTTATAGATATGCAAATGGGTTGTTACAATCTTTAATTATAGCTTGATAACCCTTAGTTTTCAAAATGCTTTTTATGATTTGTGGGAAAAACTTTTCACTTTGATAATGCTCCACATCAATCAAGCTAATCTGGAGCGAGCGTGCGATCATCGCATCGTGGTATTTGATATCCCCTGTAATCAGACAAGAGTTTGCTTTGAGGGCGTTTTGATACAGATATGCACTCCCTGCCCCGCAGACAATAGCGACAGATTCTATGATAGAAGAGCCTTGTGTGTATCGGAGTGGATTGATACCAAGTCTGTCTTTAATGCGATAGACAAGCGCTGTCAATTCGATTGGCTCTATCGCTCCACTTAAGGCGATTCCATCTTGGTGCAATCCATCAAAGCCCAAAACTTCTGTAGCAAAATAAGCATTGAGATGGGTGGTATCAAAGTTGGTGTGCATGCTGATGAGCGCACAGTCTTTTTGTATGAGTATTTTAGCGATATTAGCAGGATAAGTATCATAGCAAAATCCCTGCATGGGCTTGAAAAACAGAGGGTGGTGGGATATGATAAGACTCTTTGGAGGGATAGTGGCTGCGATGGGGAGTGTGACTTCTAAGCAGACATAAATATCTGTAAAATCTTGCTGCATACTCCCTAAGTTTAGCCCGCTATGATCCCAGCTCTCTTGGAGATTGAAAGGTGAGAGGGTGTTGAGGAGGTCATAGAGTGTGCTGACAGATTTTGATGGTGCTAACTCTTGTGGATTTTCAGTATTTTTTGTCATCATTTGACCTTATTCAACCTTATTTTGCCTTATTTGTCATTATTTGACCTTGATTTGCCTTGGGGGGGGCTTGCCTATTTTATGGTCTTTTGGCTTGTGTGCGGCTTTCTCGCTCTGCTTCTTGGTCTTTATAGAGGGTCGCACAGCCCTTGGCGATTTCACGGATTTTGAGGATATAGTTTTGCCTTTGGGCGACCGAGATAGCTTTCCTAGCGTCTAAGACATTGAAAAAATGCGAACTCAACATCGTATAATCATACGCAGGCAAGGGCAGCGCGGCCTCTAAACATCTTTTGGCTTCATTTTGTGTCTTTTCAAACATATCAAAAAGCATTTGTGTATCTGCGATTTCAAAATGATATTTGCTGAATTCATACTCGCCTTCTGCGTGCACATCTGCATACAAGACGCTCTCTCCATCGGGTTTTTGCACCCATTGGATATCAAAGATAGAATCCACCCCTTGGATATACATCGCCAAGCGCTCCACACCATAAGTGATCTCTACAGGCACGGGATCGCAAGGGATAGAGCCGACTTGCTGGAAATAGGTAAATTGCGTGACCTCCATGCCATCAAGCCAGACCTCCCAGCCCAAGCCCCACGCCCCTAAAGTGGGCGATTCCCAATTATCCTCGACAAAACGAATATCGTGTTCTTGTCTATTGAGTCCTAGTGTTTGGAGGCTTTTGAGATAGAGTTCTTGGATATTATCGGGGCTAGGTTTGATGAGGACTTGGAATTGATAGTAACTCCCAAGGCGATTAGGATTTTCGCCATATCGCCCATCTGTGGGGCGTCTTGAGGGCGCGACATAAGCAGCACTCCAAGGCTTGCTATCAAGGCTTTTTAGCAAAGTTGCAGGGTGGAAAGTCCCTGCGCCTGCAGGAATATCATAAGGCTGGACAATCAAGCAACCTTGATTTTTCCAGAAGTTTTGGAGTTTGAGCAAAATATCTGAAAAGCTATTTCCATCTGTCATGAGAATCCTTTATTTTGTATGCAAAATGACACACATTGTGTGATTTCATCGTTTCATCAATGCTTCCATACTCTCAAGAGGGCTTTTACCCCCAATGATAGCTTGCACCTCTGTGGCAATGGGAGTATAGATCCCCTCTCTTTGGGCGATTTGCGTGATGGCTTTGGAGGTTTTGATCCCCTCAGCGACTTCTCCTAATTCCTCTAAGATAAGCTCTAAGGGCTTATTTTGCGCTAGTCCTAGCCCTACGCGATAGTTGCGAGATAGCAAGGAATTAGCTGTCAAAAACAAATCCCCCGCACCCGATAATCCCAAAAAGGTCTGTAACTTTGCCCCAAAATATTCACCAAATCGACTGATTTCTACAAGCCCACGCGAGAGTAGCGAGGCCTTAGCATTTTGCCCCAACCCTAAGCCATCACAAATCCCTGCAGCAATAGCGATAACATTTTTATACGCCCCTGCAATCTCTCCACCGATCACATCATCTTTGACATAAGGCTTGATAAAACTTGGCATCATATCAGCAAAAGCATTGGCAAGCCTTGCATCATCAGCGTGCAAGCACAAAGCACAAGGCAAGCTCATTGCCACTTCTTTAGCAAAGCTAGGGCCTGCTAGGAAGCAGATATTTTCTTTTGGTAAGAAATTTTGGGCGATCTCACTCACAAAAGCCCCGCTCCCCTCTTCGATCCCTTTGCTAGCGATGAGTATTTTTGCGCCCTTTTTTTGCCCCAAATCTGTTTGTGTAAACCACTCTCTGAGGGCTTGCACACTGATAGCGATGACAAAAATCTCAGCTTCTAGTCCCTCTTTGTGTGTGCATTGTCTGATAGGGGGGCGTCTTTTTTGCTCCAAGCTTTTATTCAATGGAGTTAGCATTGGAGTTATATCTCGCCTTGAAACGATGGAGATTTCGTTTTTTTGTCCTAAAGCAAAAGCGAGGGCTCTCCCCCACGCCCCACCGCCAAAAATCGTGATTTTCATTTATATTTGCGTCCTCACTCACTCATCAATCTATCGACACAACATAACATTGCTTTTCTTAAGTCCCATTGTTTTTCTCAATCTCTTGTCCCAAAGCCTTGCATATATCTTTATTCTTAAGTCTAATTCTTAAAACTTAAAATCCAGCTTCTTAAAACCCGTTTGCCCTTGCTGCCAAAGGCAAAGAAAGCATTATCCACATTGCAGTCTTGTTTTGCATTTTATCGCAGTTATATTAATACGCCCTTTATGGGGTATGTGTGAAGCCCCCAAAATCATATCAATATGTGAAATGTGCTTGAACCCCCTCCTCGTTTTTTATGGGAATTTCAAGCAAGTTTAAGCCCAAAAGGGCAGGATTATTTGACTTGGATATGGATAGGTTTTGTGATATCAGCTGTAATTTTAGCGATATCTTTATCAGCCCCTGCTCTTGAGGGATAAGGCCCGATTAGGTATTTTGTGATGGTTTGATTGTTATCTATGGTGCTTTGGGTGCGATAGCTGTATTTGCTGATTTTGTTTAAAAACTCTTTATTGGGTGTTTTGCTGAAAGCTCCCACTTGTAGATAATATCCCGCAGTAGCTGGTGTGCCGTTTTTAGCTTCTTTGGCTGGGGCTTTTGCCTTGGGCGCAGTGGCTGTGTTTGCAGTCTTTGGCGTGGTAGCTTTGCTTGCAGGGGCTTTTGTGGCTTTGGCTTCAGGGGCTGTTTTTGCCTTGGGTGTGGTGGTTTCTTTGGGTGTGCTTGGAGTGGGCTTTTTGGCTTGAGTGTTTTGGGCGTGGTCTAAAATACCTGCTTGCATGTGGTCTTGTGTGTTATTGGGTAAGGTCGTAGTTTTTTCTTCTATTGGGCTAGTTTGTGTGCTTGGGGCTTTTTCTTGCTTGCTATCTTGTGTGTTTTCTTTTGTGATTGGAGGATTGCTAGCGAGTTGCTTGGATTTGATGTCTTGGACAATTTTGTCAAATTTATTTTCTTCTTCAGTTTTAGACATATCATCGATGGGGACTTGGTTGAAATCATCATTACTATCCAAACTATTATCCAAAGCAGGGTTGTGCATAGCGTCCATTTTTTCGATTGAGCTATCTGTATTAGCCATTGGCTCTTTTTGTTCAGGGCGCGTTAGAAAAAACACAACCACCAAAAGAATCAAGACGACAATAATCGCAATGACAACGAATAGAATCATCTTTTTGGTCTTAGCCGATCGATCGGCCCCCTCTTCACCTAGTAAAATCTTGTTTAACTCTTTTTTGTCTTCCATTTGTTACTCCTTTGAATAGATTAAAGATGTTTGGCCCATGAGGCGCCACGTTCTTTTGCATAAATTTCATAAGGCAAGGCCAAAATATTAAATTCTTGGGGCATTTCATCATTGGGAAATACACGCCATTGTGTTGGGAGGCTCATTGAGAGCTTCATGGATAGTTTTCTTGCAAGCCGCTTGCCCTCGCCCAAATCTGTATGGCCTTTATGGATATAGAGATGGAGATGGCCAGGTGTTTTAGAACAAAAGGCTGTAAAATTCATAAAACCCTCTTCTCTGAGCATGAGTTGGGCTCTGTGGTAGAACTTTTGTGTATCTCTACCATTATAGTCAAATACGATATTTTCAACCTGATTGGTATGGAATATCAAATTATGTGCGATCACAATCTCTTTTTTCAAATGCCTTTGGATCAAAGAGCTAGTCAGCATCGCATCTACGCGTTCAAACTTATCAAAAAATACCCGACCCAAATGGACACTTTTCACGCCCAAGCCCTCTTTTTTCTGGTAATAATGGGTGGTTTGCATTTTGATAAGATTTAAATCCATTTCCCTCATAGAGCCACTTTAAAAAATAGGTTTGTCATAGACTTTGAATCCCTTTGTGAGTTGTTTGATTTCTTCTTTGATACGCGCTTGGAGGGCTGTGTTGTTGATATCGTCTAAAATATCAGCCATTTTATTGCCTATCCATTCAAACTCACCCTCTCGCATACCCCTAGAGGTCAAAGCAGGCGATCCCACACGGATACCACTTGTTACAAAAGGACTGCGGTTCTCTCCGGGCACGGTGTTTTTATTCACAGTGATCCCTGCATTACCCAGTGCGATATCAGCATCTTTGCCACTAAAAGGTTTTTGGAGGAAGCTCATCAAAACAAGATGGTTGTCACTACCCCCACTGACAAGATTATAGCCCCTATTTATCAACACAGAAGCTAGTTTTTTGATATTTGCTTTGACTTGTTTGGCATAGGTCTTCCACTCAGGCTTGAGATTTTCGCCAAAGCCTACAGCCTTGCCTGCGATGGTATGCATCAAAGGCCCACCTTGGAGTCCAGGGAACACGGCTTTATTGATTTTTTGGGCGAGCTCTTCATCATCAGTGAGGATAATCCCTCCTCTAGGCCCGCGCAAAGTCTTGTGTGTTGTGGTCGTTACGATATGGCAGTGTGGGAAAGGATTGGGGGATTCACCAGCAACGACTAGACCAGCGATATGGGCTATATCTCCCATCAATAAAGCCCCCACGCTATCAGCGATCTCTCGGAATCTCTTGAAATCTAGCTCGCGAGTATAAGCAGAGAATCCGCATACAATGAGCTTGGGCTTGATGAGTTGGGCGCATTGTGCGACCTTGTCATAATCAATCCTCCCATCTAGCTCCACGCCATAAAAAAAGCTTTGATAAGTTTGCCCTGTCACACTCACCTTAGCGCCATGTGTCAAATGCCCCCCATGGCTTAAGTCCATACCAAGTATTTTGTCATAGGGCTTGAGTAAGGCTGCATACACAGCGCCATTGGCTTGACTGCCTGAGTGGGGCTGGACATTAGCAAATGCACAGCCAAAGAGTTTTTTAGCACGTTCAATTGCGATAGTTTCGATCCCATCGACATATTCACAGCCCCCATAATACCTTTTGGCAGGATAGCCCTCTGCGTATTTGTTAGTCAGCACGCTCCCCATCGCTTCCATCACGCTAGGGAAAGTGTAGTTTTCACTTGCTATCATCTCAAGATGGTCGTTTTGTCTTTGGAGTTCTTTTTGGATAAGGTCAAAGACCTCTTTGTCTGAGTGTTGCATAAAATAATCCATATTATTCCTTTTCTTGTGTGATTGAGGCTTCATAGTCTATTTTGGAGGGTTTCATCGCAGGGAAGAGGATCACATCTTTGATGGTTTTAGCGTTTGTGAGTAGCATGACTAGCCTATCAATCCCAATCCCTTGCCCTGCTGTAGGGGGCATGCCATAGCCCAATGCCCAGACATAGTCTTCGTCCATATATTGCGCTTCTTCATCGCCAGCGTCTTTGGCTTTGACTTGTGCTTTGAATCGCTCTAATTGATCGAGTGGGTCATTGAGCTCGCTGAAACCATTAGCGATTTCTCTCCCTCCGATGAAAAGCTCAAAGCGATCAGCGATTTGAGGGTCTGTGTCATTGCGTCTAGCTAGAGGGCTGATATCGATGGGGTATTGTGTGATAAATGTAGGGTCAATGAGCTTGGCTTCTACAAATGTATCAAAGGCTTCAGTGAGGAGCTTGCCATAGGTCATATTGGTATCGATTTTGATTTGATGGCTTTGCAGAAAATTTTTGAGTTGAACGGGGTCATCGATGATGGCTTTTTCTATCCCACCGATTGTTTCTAAAGCTTGTTTATAGGGGATAATTTTGAAATTTCCAAAATCAATTGTATGCTCTCCATAAGGGATTTTCTGGGGTAGGTTGAGTTGGGCGAGGAGATAGGAAAAAAGCTTTTGAGTGAGTGCGATGAGGTCTTTGTAAGTTTTATATGCCCAATAAAATTCAATCATTGTGAATTCAGGATTGTGCGAGTGGTCCATGCCCTCATTTCTGAAATTTCTGTTGATTTCAAACACAGCTTCAAAGCCTCCGACAATCAGGCGTTTGAGATAAAGCTCAGGGGCAATCCGTAAATAGCGCTCGACACCAAGTGCGTTGTGGTGTGTGACAAAAGGTTTTGCATTTGCCCCGCCAGGGATAGGGTGGAGCATAGGCGTTTCTACTTCTAAAAACCCCTCTTGTTCAAAAAATTTTCGTATGCTAGAGATAATGCGGCTGCGGGTTTCAAACACTGCCTTGATGTTGGGATTGGCGATGAGGTCGAGGTATCGTTGGCGATAGCGCAGTTCAATATCTGTGAGTCCGTGGAATTTCTCCGGTAGGGGAATGATGGATTTAGTGAGGATTTTAAAATCGAGGGCGTGGATACTGAGTTCGCCTGTTTTGGTTACAAATGGATAGCCATAGACATTGACAATATCGCCGACTTCAAGGGTTTTTTTGATGGTATTGAATTCTTCTTGGAGATCGTTTTGAGAGAGATAGGCTTGGAGCGTTTGGCTTGCGTCTTCGATTTTGATAAAACACGCCTTACCCATCAAACGCAAAAACTTCACACGCCCAGCAATGGCGTATGTTTGTGTCGTATCTTTGGAGTCTTGGGGGTCTTGCACATTTTTGAGATAGTCAAATTTTTGGATAAATTCAAGATGGGAGATTGTCTTGTTTGCGTCATTGCGATAGGGGTTTTTACCCATATCTCTGAGGTCTTGTGCCTTTTGGATTCTTTGTTTTATGTATTGATTTTCAAACATATCTCTTCCTAATTTTTCCTAATTTATTGTGCTTGCTCTTGCTGGGGCGTTTCTTTGGGTGAGGTGGTGATACGCTCTAGCCCTGATTTGATGGGGTCAGTAAGGCCTTGTGTGGTGTCTTTGATACCATTGAGAGCGTTTTGCACGCTTTGAGCTGGCTTTTGAGTGAGATTGTTGATTGCATTGCCTGTGTCTTGCACGCTTTGGAGCTTCATGATTGTAGCAGAGATGGTATCCATTATGCTATAAACGCGACTATTTTGTTCCATATAGTTTGCAAAGCTTTTCATGAATTGCAGTTGTGTGATCGCATAGAGGATAAAACCTAAAATCAAAAATACCTTACAACACGAAAAGATAAAGCCCAATGCCTTATCTACGATAACAAAATCACTGACTTTAATGAGCTTGCCGATGAGAATTCCAAAGATTAAAAACGCGACCCAAATCACAGCAAGGATAATCACAAATCCTATCAAACTCCCAATAGAGGGGCTATTGAAGTTATGGATATTGACATTGAGCCACTCTCCCATCAAGCCAGCAAATCGCGAGGCCAAAAACACGCCCACCACGACACCTAGCACCCCTGCTACCTCACTGATAAAACCATTATAAAAGCCCCTGAGTCCGATGATGCAGATGATGACAATCAATAAAATATCTATATAGCCCATATCCCACTTCTGTAATTTCAGTTTTAAAAAGCTATTATTTTACAACAAATAAACTAAAAATAAAAAGTTTTTCATTTTGGGGTTAAAATCTCAGTATCAAAAGCAAGTATATGGGGTTATCAATGGTATATTTTCAAGGACACAAACACAAGGGACAGGGCATTTTGTCTTGGTTGTATCGCTCGCAGTTTTCTATTATTAATGCTTTCTTTGCTGCAGTGATTTTTCTTATCCCTGTTTATGGGGCTATGCTGTTTTTAGCACAAGATTTGAGCGTGGGGGCGTTGGTGGTGCAGAGTATTTTTGCTCCCATTGCGATTGCTATATGGCTTTATCTGCCTAAAAAGGCGAGTTTTTGGTTTGGCTTTTTGGTGGGATTGGGGTTGTTTTATTGGGTGGGGCTTAGTCTGCGCTTTTCAATGCTAGGCTTTTTGATCCCTTTTGTGATGGTTTTGGTTGCTTTGGTTTATGGGGTGATTTTTTATTGTTTGCTTTTTTATCAAAATCTAGTTTTTCGGATTGCGAGTTTGCTATTGATGGGATATATCCACCCTTTTGGTTTTGATTGGCTGACTTTTAAGATGTTTTTTTCTTATAGTATTTTTGGGATTGATAATTGGAGTTTTTTTTGTTTGATTTTGGGCGTGGGGCTGGTGTTGCGTTTTAGGAGGTATTATAAGCTTTTGGGCGTGGGGCTTTTAGTCATGGCAGTTTCTTGGAGTGGATACAAGGGGCAAGATATGGCGCTTGCTTTAGAGGATATAGCAGTTACAAGCACACATGTGAATCAAGATTTTAAATGGCAGAGTCAAAATATCGAGCAAATCATTGGGGGCAATCTTGAGCATATCTATCAAGCCATTGCAAAGGGTAAGAAAATCATTATTCTCCCAGAAACGGCCTTTCCTTTTGCGCTCAATCAAAGCGATTTGATGGGGACACTCAAAAATTTGAGCTATTCTATCACCATCATCACAGGGGCATTGCGCGCGCAGGATAAAGATGTTTATAACAGCACTTATATATTTGAAAAAGGTAAATTTTCTTATGCTGATAAGGTCATTTTAGCGCCATTTGGCGAAGAGATACCCTTGCCTGATTTTTTAGCTAAGCCCATTTATCGGGAGTTTTTTGGTGGAGAGATGGGCTTGAGCGCGGGGAGGGAGTTTAAGCATTTTATAGCAGAGGGGCTAGAATTCACGCCAGCAATTTGCTATGAGGGGACAAGCGAGCGCACTTATGCGCACCACCCTAAATATATGATTTTGATGAGTAATAACGGCTGGTTTGTCCCGAGTATTGAGCCTTTTTTGCAGAGGTTGTTGATTAAATACTATGCTAGGGCTTATGGGACTATTGTGATCCATAGTGCTAATCAATCTTCTGCGTATGTGGTATCACCAAATATTTTGGGCGATATAGCGATCAAATCATGAGATGAGGAGGATATATGCTAAGGGCTAGACAAATTTCTCATAGCTTCGAAACTTTGCTTTATGAAAACCTTGATATGAGTATCAATGCAGGCGAATCAGCAGCGATTTTGGGCGTGAGTGGGAGCGGGAAAAGCACGATTTTAAATAATCTTTCTACAATGCTAAAGCCTCTCAAAGGGCGTGTGGGGCTTTTGGGTTATGAAGATATTTATGCGCTCTCGCAAGAAAAGCTTTTGGACTTGCGCCGTTATGATGTGGGGATCATATTCCAAGCGCATTATTTATTCCGCGGGTTTAGTGGGGTCGAGAATCTCCAAGTGGCCTCGATACTTGCTTCTTTGCCGATTCAAGATAGCTTGTTAGAGGATTTGGGTATCAAAGATGTGGTGCATCAAAATATCGGTGAGCTCTCTGGAGGGCAGCAGCAACGGTTTTCTATCGCTCGTGTGCTGACTAAAAGGCCTAAGATTATATTTGCTGATGAGCCTACGGGCAATCTCGATAAGCAAACAGCTCATAATGTTATGGATATGATCCACGCATATATTCGCACACATCAAGCTAGCCTTGTGCTTGCTACGCACGATGAGGGGATTGCTAGGAGATGTACATATGTTTTCAGACTCCAAGATAAGAAGCTAACGCCCATCAAGCTCTAAAATCAAGGGCTTTGTTAGCTTTTATGGGGGCTATGGGCTTGGATATAGGCGTGGATTTTTTCTTTGATATGGGGGGCGATTTGTAGATTGAGTTTTAAGATACTCAAAGGCAGGGGGCAGTTTTGGAGCTTGACAGCGTCTTTTTGTGTGACAAGCAAAGAAGTGGCCTGATGGGCTTTTGCGGCCTTGCAAAGGTAGTCAATATCAAAGGTCGCATGGTCGCTAAAGGTGATTTTACCCACGACATCAGGGAGGTATTCTTGGAGTCTTGATGGGTTGGCAATGGCTGTGATGAGGAGCATTCTTTGAGTGGGCGCGATGACTTGGACTTCTCGTTGGTATTCTTGACCCTCAAGTGCGAGAATATCAGCAGTTTTATATAGACGTGGATTTTCTCGATACAGCCCTGAGGGGATACAGAGCTTAAAATACGGCTCTAGTTTGGGCTTGAGTAAGATATTGAGTTTTTTGTATTGGAAACGGAATCCATCATCTAAAAACACAACCTTGCAGCCGAGTTCTTTGGCCTTTTTGATGGCTAAATCTCTTTGTTTGCTGACAATGATTGTTGCATTTTTAGCCATTTGGGCGAGCATATATGCTTCATCGCCAGCTTGGGCTTGTGTGCTGCATATTTTACCTTGTTTGCTTACGATTAAAAGCCCCTTAGATTGGCGTTTGTATCCTCTGGAGATGATGGCAATATTGCTATAGTCTTTGGTGATTTCAAGGATAAAGGGCGTTTTGCCACTGCCACCAGCGATGAGATTACCCACGCTGATGATGGGGATATGGAAGTCTTTTGTTGGAGCGATTTTACGCCTAAGGCTTGCAGCCAAGCAATAGAGCACAGAGAGAGGGAAGAGGGCGAGGGCTAGGAGCTTTTGGGACAAGCTGGGTTTATAAAAATATCGGTCAATATATCGCATTAGCCCCTCATATTTTTCTCATTTTCTCTCATTTTTTGCTTATTTTCGCCCATATCTCATATCTTACACCTCATATCTCATATTTCTTGTATTTTTACCACATCTTTTACCCATATTTTGCCATCTTTGCCATATTTTTTTGGGGAGGGGTTATGGTCTGTAGATGATCGGAGGTATGTGCTTGAATAGATTTTTCTTGATTCTAGGCACGATAGAGTTAAGCATTTCTTTGTCATAGCCTAGCAAGGCTAGTTTTTTGGTATCGATTTTAGATAGATCATCATAAGTTTTGCAAATATCTACGAGCAATTTATCGACAACTTCATAGCTATAGCCCAATTCTTCTTCATCGCTTTGCCCTGCATAGAGATCAGCACTAGGCTTTTTATCGATAATGCGTTTGGGGATATTGAGCAGTTTGGCTAGGGCATAGACTTGTGTTTTATAAAAACCTCCAATGGGATTGAGCGCATAGGCCAAATCGCCGTGTATCGTGCCATAGCCTAGCATGAGTTCGCTTTTGTTGCTTGTGCCGACTACGAGTGCGCGGATTTCTTGAGAGAGATCATATAAAAGTGCCATACGCACGCGCGTGCAGAAATTGCCCTTACGGATAAGGTTTGCTTCTTTGTGCTGGACTCTAAAGGCTTCATCATAAGCAGTGATGGGCTGGACTTGATAGGGGATTTCAAACTGCTCGCACAAGGCGATACCATCAGTCAAGCTTGATTTAGATGAAGTGATAGAGGGCATTAAGAGGGCTTGGAGATGGTTACCAAAAGTCATTTTACACAGCACAGCCACCACAGCACTATCCACGCCCCCACTCACGCCGATGATGACACGATTGAAGCCGCGATTTTTTGCTTCTAAATACAAAAAATTAATCAGAGTCTTGACAATATTTTGGGGCAATGCTGGAATGTTACTCATAAGTATCCCTAAGATAGTTTGATATGATTTGTGCTAATTGTATCAAAAATATTTGTTGGAATAATGAAGATTTTAGCAATACTTGTATTCTTATCCCCTCCTTTAAGGAATAAGACCATTATCCCCTCCGACGCTAATATCCAATGGCTTATTTTATCTATATCCCACCAATAGCCCATAAAATAGGCTTTAAAGTTTATTCTGTCCCTATTCTGTCCCTAATTTCTGAAAAAAGAGGATTGCTCCCCTTAAATCTTAGCTTTTGGGATTTCAAGTCTTAACTCCTTGCTTTTATCGTGCGATTGGGTAACTTTTCTATTGTATTGATGGGGTATTGATTATGGGGCGTTGGGATATTGATGGGATAAAGAGGGCTGTTTTGCCCTCAATCGATGGTTTTCCATTTGAAAATATCGTTTGTTTCTATGAATCTGCTAAACCCATAAATGCTATGGCTTTGGGCTTTCAAGATTGTCATAATGCCCTCAAGGGGCAATTCATAGGTCATGCAGTCATTAGGTAGGTTTTCAATATAATCTGCTAGAACTATTGAAAGCAACATCTGCGCTTGTGCGTTGATGTATTCAAATTTATTGAGTTCATCTAAAATCAACGCCCTGTCTTCCTTGGTTAATTCCAATCCTATGGGTTTTTTCATTTTGACTCCTTGTCTAATTTATTTTAATTTGGGATTTCTTTATGAAATCCTAAGACCACTCTAGGGATTAAAAATCCCTATCGCCCCTCAAAGCTAGAGTTATGATAAGCTTCGCTTCTCATCAACTCGTTTTCAGAGGTTTTGACTCCCTCTCAAGCTTTTCTATGCGTTTTTGCAATCTACTGACCCACAGCACCAAACCTACAATGATGATAACTTCGGCAATTTCTGCGATTGTATTTATCCACTCCATTTTTACTCCTTATGATATAATCTAAAACACACAATGTTAAGCGCCTTGTTAAGGTGTTGAGTGGGGGTTACCCACTCCATACCTGTATCACCTTTGATACAAGATAGATAATGGTTGCCATTTTAATGGCTAGGGTTAGGATTTTATCTAGCTTCTTCATTGTGTGTCCTTTCTTTGGATTTAAAAGTTAGTGTTTCTAACTTTTATGACACAATTATACCAATATTAATAACATATGTCAATACTTTTAGTTAATTTATGTAATTTTTTTATAAGAGAAAGTTAGAAAAGCTAACTTTATAGGGTGTTTAGCATTTCTTTAAAAGACTGAATGATTTTGATTTTTTGCTTCAACTCTCTATTTTCTAAAAAAAGACAGATAGCTTTTTCGATTTGGGGACTGACTGAATTCGTAGAAGATGCTGTTTTTAGTGTTCCCTCTGTGTATCCTATCGCCTCTCCTAGCTCTCGATAGGTCAAGCCTAGCTCTTTGGCTGTCTTTTTGATGAGGTTTGGCTCTTTTTCTTGATTCATTTAAAGCTCCTTTTCATATTATTTTTATTGGGATTTCTTTATGAAATCCTAAGACCACTCTAGGGATTGAAAATCCCTATCGCCCCTCAAAGCTAGAGTTATTCCGACTTTGTCGTTCATCAACTCAGTTTTTAAAGGTTTTTGACTCCTGTCCTTAGATTTTATTTATCACTGCACTTTAAAGTATCTTTGAAAGAATCGCATTGACAACAGCATTAAACCCCTCTCCTCCTGCTATTTTTGACATTTCAATCAGCATTTCACCATAGCTTTTGCCATTTTCTTGTATGCTTTTTGGCTTGGATTTAAGCAATGCAAGGGCTTTTCCTGTCAAGATACATTCTGCCCCATAGTGATTGGGCGTTTTCATTTTGATATACCCCTCCTCAGCCAACCATTGCAAAGTCCCAATGAATATTTTATTCTCATAGGGGTGTTCTAGCTCATTGACAAGTGGTATCTTAGTGAAACTCTCGATATGTATCCACTTTTTCAATGGGAATTCCTCTAAAAGCTCTGTAAAAATCAGCCCTGTGTATCTGTCAAAAAGTTCGATATTTTTCATTTCTTTTTCCATCTCCTATTTTATCATTTTTTAGCCCTTGTTTTTGGGCTTTTGGGCGTTGGTTCTAGCCTAGCCCACGCTTTGAAATCAATCGCCCTCCTTAGGTCGTTTAGCTTTTGGATTTGCTTGCCCATCATCTCCACAGACACGCCCATTATCCCACGCCCTCCTAGCTTTTGGGTGATGTCATTGAGGATTGCTACGCCATCATTGGAGCCATCTCTTTCAATCCAATCAAAAAACCTCGCCTTAGTCTTGATGGTGATTTCTAGGCGTTTCCAATCTTTGAGTTCAGGCTTGATTTGCTCTTTGTGGTATAGGGTTTGTTTTTTGTATTTGTCATATAAAAGAATTCTTAAAAGCCCTGTGCTAGGGTCAGGATTGTTGAGGTATAGACTGCTCCCCTCGTTTCTGATGTTTGGCTTTATCTCTTCTTGCTGATAATTTCTTGTAGCTGTTTCAAAGAGTGGGCGATTTGCGTTATTGACACTCTTATCCCAATCAAAATCAACTGCCAAATCTAGGCTATGGACTTTATACCTTTTGAGAAATTTTTTAAGTATTTTAAGGGTCAAAGGTTCGATGTCCTTGCTTGGTTGGTGGAGTCCTGCAAAAACCACTTCTGAGTAATATTCATAGCTTTTTTTGTTGTTTTTGGAGTATTCGTGGCAGTTCTTGGAGTTTTTGATAATGAGGATTGTGTTGGATAATGACTTGACTCCACGCTTGAGATTGATATATTTAATGTCTAGTTTGTGTTTTTGATTTTCAGATTGATAATTTTTAAATTTTTGCTTGACATAGCTATCGACTTGTTTATTTCTTGTGGTTTTGCGTTTTTTGCTGAATAGCTCTAGCTTACGCAAGAATATATTCAATGATTGTGTAGACAAGACAAATCTAAAACTATCCACGCCTGCAGAGTATTCTCTATAGGCTTTGATGGTGGTAGTTTTAAATGTGGGATTTGTCATTTTGAGTATTCTTTTATCTCTTAAATTACTTGATGGCTTGCCATTTATGAGGTTGATTTGTGAAACAATAGCTTTGGATTGCGTTATCCCTAGCGTTTTCTTCGCTTGTGGTAGCGATTGTTTTCAGACTTCCACTTTCAAAGCCCAATAATACGCTCACGCCATCTATCCTGCCCCCTACAATGCGACTAAAACCTTTTAGTCTAGGCTCGTGATTGGGGTCAATCTCTTTAAGCTCAGGATAGGGGCGTTCTTTAATCTCATCACTCATTACATAAATTTCTGTTTTCATACTTGCCATATTTTGCTTACTCGCTTATGGTGGGGGGTGTGGGGCTTGTTTGGTTGAAAAGGTTAGTTTTTTCAGAGATAACATTTGAGATATTCTCACAAGCCACACGATAATAGCTCTCCTTGAGTTCGCTTCCGACAAAGCCTCTGCCTTGTCTGATAGCTCCGACTCCCTCGCTCCCTATCCCCATAAAAGGGCTATAAACGATTTCATTAGGGTTGCTCCATAGCTCAATGGCACGCCCTATTAAATCAAGCTGTAAAGGGCACATATGCTTTTCATCGGATTCATCTTTTGCAATGTGCGCATTGAGCGTGTTTTGTTGGTTGATATCAAACCAAACAGGGCTAGCATATCTCTGCCAAACATTGATACTATAAAGGCGTTTTAAGTCTTCATCACTTCTATAATCATCACCACTGACCCTAATACTGCTAGCCCCTAGGTAGTCATAAAACGCCTCTCTGCTTACAGGCTCTGTATTGGGCTTATCGGAGGGCTTTTTTAAAATCACTAGATAATCTGCCCTCCCTTGTCTGCTCATTGTGGAGTCTTTGCATAGCTGTTTGTATAAAAGCCCTATGCTCTTTGTGCGTTGCATTTCAACAACGGGGTCTTTCCATATCGTTACTCGGCTATGGAAGATAAACCCCTCGTTGATGTGTTCTTGGATAATTCTGCCTTGAAAGTCCTTGAATCCAATCACGCCATCTTTGCCCTTGAGTAGTTGCAAATCGCAGCAATGGATAGCTACTAATCGATGAGGCTTTAAAATCCGATACATTTCTTTAATCAAATAGCGATACTGCGTGAAAAATTCATCATCGTTCGTGCAGTTTCCCATATCTTTTATTGAATCGCTATAAACAAACACATCAGAAAATGGGGGACTATAAATGCTAAAATCTATGCTATTGCTTGGGAGTTGCTTGGCTAGCTCGACACAATCTGAATGATAAATGCTGACCTTGTGTGCTTCATTGATGTATTCCATTTTATGCTCCTATGGTTTGGATATTTGATATTGGATTTTCTATTTCTGTGTAGTCTTTGAGTCTGTCTATGATTTTGTAGTTAAAATCATTTTGATAAGCTATTTCAAAGCTCATTTTCTGATATATCAGCCCCTTGTAAGTAAAAAAATATCTAGGGCTATAATCAGCATTTGTGCCTTTGATGAGGTGCGTGTCTTGAAAGTCTTGAAAATTATGATATACTTGCATATTCACTCCTTAGAAAATTTGGGATATTGACCTCTTTTATTTGCAGATTGAAAGGTGTGGATTCGTTTTTGAAAGCACACACGCTCTGAGTCATCGCTTGCTTCATTTGTTCGTGTTGTGCTTTCTTTCCTTGCACGACCTCCCAAACGCTCGCTTCATTTGTCGCCAAAATCACATAAACATTGACTTCGTTTTTCTGACCAAAACGCCACATACGCCTGATAGCTTGATAATATCTTTCATAAGAATAATTCACGCCCAAAAATATCATATGGCAAGCCCTCTGAAAGTTCATGCCCATACCTGCTATGCTTGATTTTGTAACCAATATATCCATCAGTCCATCAGCAAAGTGATTTAAATTCAGAGCTTTCAAGCTGTCATCATCCGAGCCGATAACTTGTCTTATGCGTTTGAGTGGGTATTTTTGTTGGAGTGTTTTTGTGATTTTTTCACTCTCAGCGTTTGTATCGACCCATATGAGGATAGGTCTTTTCTCAATCGTGCCTTTTTGGATACTATCAATGATTTCAGTCGCCTTTGCAATCCTCAAATCAATCGTTAGCTTTTTGTTTTTAGCGATTTTGGTCGCATTTTGTTCGCTGAAGCCAAACAACGCTCCATCTGCTTGATATGTGTAATCATCAAATTCAATCTTAACGATATGCTCTCTTAAAGGTGGCAAAATATGCGCGCTTGCGTCATAGCCCAAATCAGAGGGCGTATTGACACACTCAGCCCAAGAAGACACCCACTGCCAAAACTCTCTTTTAGCGTGGTTTTTTAATCGCCATTCCCCTGTGTTGAAAGTATCATTGATAAAATACCTTGAGAGCATTTCTGTGCGTGTGCAGACATTTAAAAACTCTGCGTGATTGCCTAGCTCCATAAAGTCATTAGGGCTTGGCGTGGCTGAGCTTGCTAGCTTAAATGGTGTTTTGGCAAACTTCTCAATCAGCCCTTTTGTTGTCGCCCCTTCAAAAGACTTCAATATGGAGCTTTCATCAATGGCTACGCCTGCAAAACAATCTGCTTGAATATACCTCATCGCCTTAGCATAGCTGATAAGATAGACTCCCTCTTGCGTGGGCATTTTCTCCCCCTCATAGCCTAGCATTTTTGTTAAGGGGATTTTGAATTTATTCGCTTCTCTCTCTAACTGAAAGCTCACAGCCAAAGGGGCGATAACTAACACAGGCTTTTTTGTGTGCTTTGCTACTGCCTGAGCCCAATTCAAAAGTATCAGCGATTTGCCAAGCCCCGTATCCACAAACAGCGCATATTTGCCTTTCTTGCACGCTCTTTTTAAAATCTCTGCTTGATAAGGGAATAAATTCACATTGAGCCACTCAGGGCTAACCTCAAAACCACTCGCATTAAATGTTGGTTTTTTGGTTTGGATAAACTCTAAATAGTCCATTTCTCGCCTCTCTATATGCTCAATACTTATCATTTGCTCTCCTTTCTTGCCTTATTTTGGGAATCTAAGCTCATTACACACCATCCACTCAGCGATATCATTAGCCAAAAATACGCGCTTGCCCTTGAGCTGTGTGTATTTGGGTATATCTGTGTCCCCTCTTTGGATTTTGTTTTGTATTGTCTTTTCTCCGAATTTAAAAAACTCACCAAACTCATCTAACTCCATTATCGGGCCATACCTCATCACTAGCGACTGCGTGATATGTATCACCATTTGTTTTTCAAAATTTATCCCCATACCTCACTCCTTGCCCTCTAGCTCTGAAACTCTTTTTTGGAGTTTTTGTATCGTTGCAAAGAGCATCTGCATAGAAGCTGTGAGGTCTTTGAGCGTTTGGGTTTGGGTCTTGATAATCCCCTTTAGCTCATCGATTCCATCGTTTGGCGTGCTTGGTTTGTTGGGTGTTTTCAGACTTTCTTGAAACTTGATATACAATTTCCCGCTATACCCCCTCTCCCTCTCACACCTCATCGCACACCCCCTGATTCTTCGCCTCTCCGACATACTCGACATAGCCATCTTTGATGA
>NZ_MLAP01000011.1 GCF_002272865.1 Helicobacter sp. 12S02634-8
ATTTTGTTCGATAACATCTCTCTCTAAAGTAGGGAGTTCGACAGATTTTAATACGCCAATTCTCCCTATACCATTGATAAAGACATTTCCCCCTGTGATGGCTTGTGCGTTGAGTCCTTGAAACATTGTTTATCCTTTTCATATTGATTTAATTGGGATTTTTGCAAATCCTAAGACCACTCTAGGGATTGAAAACCCCTTTCGTTCCTAAAGCTAGGGTTATTCCGACTATGTCGTTCATCAACCCGTTTTTTAGAGGGCTTAATTCAGTTCCTTAATAAGTTCTGCCCCATAGCTATCAACTTTATAAATTCTGTTAGTGATATTTTTGATTAAAGGCATTTCTTGGGTTTGGTGCTTGATATATATTTTGCCCTCAGCTATGCTCTCATTTGTATTCATATCTTGTGGCACGCTCACTTCAAAGCCGATAATGACATTATTTGCGACCATTTTTCTATAAAAGGCTTCGAGGTCATCGACAACTTGCTTTAACACATCAGCGACCTGCTTATCTATGGCTTCTTTTTGGCTTTTAGCGATTGTTTCTATGATGGTGTCAAAAATAACGACAGAATGCAAAGAGCTAAATTCACTATCTCTGTTTTCTCCTCCCCACGCCCTCAAGCCATTATCTACAATCACCAAACTCACGCCTAAAGCCCTCAACCTATCAGCGACACAATCCTCACCTGATATAAACTCTATGGGGTCAGTGATGGCTATAATCCCACTGATGAGCCGATTAGAAAAAGTCTGTGCAAAGCCATATTCTGTGCTAGCCATTACTTTGATATAACTAGCCAAGATAAAAGCTCCTAGAGGTCTGATGACATTGTCTATGCGATTGACTTTTTGATAAGTGATAATGGCTCTTTTGGCTTGAAAGTCTTTGATAGCCTCTTTGATTTTCTCTTCTTTTGTCTCATTGACTTCAATGGTATAAACAGCGCCTAGCTTATCGCCTATGGTTTTTAGCTTTTCCCAAACGCCCTTATCGTTGTTATAAAGTGTGGCTAGGATAAACTTGGGCTTATAGCCTGTGATAGATTCTGCGTTTAAAAGCCCATCGATCGCCCCTAATGCTTGCTTGATATCGTTGTTGTGCCTTTGGGTATCATCTGTGCCTGTGGTGTCTTTGGTAAAGCTTGAGAGTATTAGGGTGGTTTCTATGCCTGTTGCTTGCAAATCTAGCAATGTATCCTTCACGCTCCCCTCGCCCACTGCCCCTAGGGCTTCTTTAATGCTTGGGTAATATTTCAAGCCGATATTTTCGCTTTTGCTATCATCTCCAACTATGGCAAGCGTGCGTGTGTTGTTGATGGTATAGCTCTGAGTAGCCTTGCTACTGACTTCAATGTTGATTCCAAATTTTGCGCTCATTGTGTTCTCCTTTGTGGATTTGATGGATTTTATTGACTTGTTCTGTCAAAGTGTTTATAATGACCATACCCAACTTTTGATGAGAGTTTGGGCGTTTCAAAAAATATGACCTTATGCGTAGGTTAAACCCAATCCTCATATGGGATTGGGTTTTTTTTTGGTCTGCCTCATCACCTTTGATGGGTTTTTTAGCCCATCTTGTTTTATCACTCACTCTTCCCCCCTGCAAAAATCTAAATCACTTTTCAATAGCTCTGTATAGACTAAGACTGCCTTTAAATCTTGCAAAATATCTCCACTCTGCATAGGGGCTTGGCGTGGTTTGATATCGCATTTTGTGGGGATATACACATACTCATAATGGCGCGCACAAGCACTATTACATAGCATTATTGCCCCTAAAGTAAATATCCAACGCATTTTTAACCTCCTGCATTTGGGCTTGACAGCTTGGGTCTTTTTGCTTGATGATTTTGTATTTTGTGATAATTTTTTCTTCGATTTTTGGCGTGGCTTGTGTGTAGCGTTTTGTGTCTATAGCCTTAGATTGTATGGCTTGATTTTGATTTTGGAGGGCAATTTTAGCTTCTAGGGCTTGGACTCCTAGCTTGATTCGATAATGGATATACAGCTCCACGCCCACCCATATACTGCCGATAATGACTAAAATCCCCACACCTAAATAAGCCTTGGATAAATCAAACATTTACGCCCCCTTGTCTTTGATATTTTGCGTGGCTAGATATGTTGGCTCTTTTGGCTCTTTATGCGTTCGCATGAGTTCAGATAGATATTTTGCTCTGCGTTTGGTCTGCATAGCCCACCCAGAATTGAGCATTTCATAGCTTGCGTTGGCATAATCCCCTGAATTGAGTGCTAGAATCATTTTTTTAAATAGCAGCAAGCGCGGGATACCTAGATTATAAGCCATATCTAAGATAATGCCCTGCCTTGTGGAGTCTAGCTTATGAAACCATCTGAATTGAGTGAGTGCATCATATAATTCCTCTAAATGCTCTATGAGCCATTTCTCTGCTTCTTCCTTGCTGTATTCGCCATAGTTGTGTTCTATCATTTTCTTTTCTTCCTCACTCAAAGGGTGGGCTTTGATATTTCTGCCATATCCGATAGTTTCTATTCCCATTGTGTCCATATAGACATTTCTTGAATATCCCTCGTGGTTTTTAATCGCATTGATAAGCTCAAGAGGGATTTTGCTCTGTGTTGTTTTTTTTGTCATTATTTGCCTCCTTTGTCATCGATACCCATTTTTGACTTGAATACCTTGATGAGTAGCCTTGCGATTGTCTCAGCCCCCACAAATCCAATCCCCCCTCCTAAAGCACAAGCTAGCGAGGTGGGTATGCCATAAAATATGGCAACCTCAAAAGCTATCCAAGTAACAAGCATTGAGCTACCTACACCATAGACAATAAACCAAATCGCCTTACTTTGTGTGTTGATTGGCTCTTCTCTGATAGCTCTGAGTGTATAGAGAATTCCCACAAAAATACCGATGATAATCACAAAAAAGTATGTTTTAAAATAATCCCACGCACTCATTGCTTAGCCTTTAGTGAGTCTTTAGCATTGATGGGTTCGCTTGGTTGTGGCTGTGGCAGTGGCGTTTGGGGTGTTGGTGTTTGTTCTTCTTTTTCTTCCCAAGCTATTGCACGCACCTCATCTTCAGTATTGGCTTCTTGAATCTTGTCTTTGAGCTTGCCACATTTAGCAAGCAAGGCATTTTTATGCGTTTGCATATCCTCATAGAGCTTTGAGAGCTCTTCTTTTGTATGGGAGATATTGGATTTATCAAGGGGGTCAGTGGCTTTTGCAGCGCGCACACTCCCACCATTACCACTAACCACTAAAGCTAGGATATTGATTTGGTCTGTGAGTCCTAAGTCATAGATATATTCTTCACCTAGGGCGTTTGAATTGCATTTTTCTATCTCTTTAGCGCAGAAAATATTCATTTGATTTTTCTTCTCTGTTTTTTTAGACTCTAGGGCTTGTGAGAGTGCTTGGATATAAGGCTCAGGGATTTGTGTTTGGATAAATGGGTCGTTGAGTTCAGTGTCTGATTGGATATACACAAAATCACTATCACTATAAAGGCTCTTAAAATTGCCTTGCACGCTTTGGATTTGGGCGATGGGTAGTTTATAAGTATGCATTATTTAGCTCCTATGGGTAGTTTTTGGGGTTGTAATGTGGGGGTGGTGTAGTCTATGTTGTTGTTATAAACTGCTCCACACGCATATAGCGTTGTGCCATCTGTAGCAATGAGTGCTCTTTCACTTTCATACACGCTCGCAATAGCATAATCAATAATCCCATTGGGCGTGGGGATTGCTAGCCATTGCCTTTGGTTGTCATTGTTCCCATTGCCTAAGCTCCAATTGTTATAGCCGTGGGTATAGAGCGTATCGCCCCTCTTAGCACACGCCATAAAATAGGTATATTCAGTCGCTTCAATAGAATCAAAGACATTTGAAACATCTTTTTGAGTTTGCAGACTTGTGCCTGCTCTTGTGTTCCCAACGCCATACTCAGCATAGCCCCAATTCCAAGTTCCATCTCTTGTGGCTATATACATTGTCCCATAGGGGGCATTGCCTACGATTCTATCGTTATAATCAAAATTTATATAAGCCTTAAAAGGCGTTGTATAATCAGCGCTGATAGCCTTAGTGGATTCACAAGAGCCATTAAAGCCAACAAAATAAAAATCTGTCTTGCCCCCATCGCCCCATTTGCCCTGAGCGACCTTAAACCAAGTCGTAGCTTTCCAACCACTAGAATCCCTTGTGCTATGATAGACTTCTATGACCTCTTTTAATGCTAGCTTTGCAGGCGTGAGCTGATTTGTGTTGTGTCCTAAACCTAGGCAATAATTCCCGTTCCAACCCCACGCCCAAAGTTCAGAGCCTTTGCGTGCAAACACCCCTGAAATGTAATTATTCCCTCCAAAAATCTCATCAACATCATTTAAGCTTTGTATCATTATGAATTTATTTGAATCAATCGTATTCCCAATACCTAAGCTCCCATATGCATTGTATCCTGCACTCCAAACGCTCCCATCAGAAAGTAAAATCGTGGCAAATTGATAGGAGCTTGAATAGCTTTTTGAGCAGACTTGCTTGATTTTTGCTCTAAATGTAACCTTTTGAGGTATAGGCGTGGCGTTTGTGTGTCCTAAGCCTAGGCAACCTTGAGAATTATTCCCCCAAACCCAAAGATTGGGGCTGTCTTTTTGAATAGCAAAAAAATTAGCGTGTCCTCCCACAACCTCTGAAATCTCTACATTTGCAGGCAAACATACACGATTAAATCCCCCTAAACCTTGGCGATTACATCCTGAAGTAGTGGCTGTCCCTCCTGAGCTGAGTAAATCTCCATATTTGACAATCTCCCCATCTGTATTTACATAGACTTCTTGAATCATAATCTGCCGATAAGCATTGACCTTTTTGCATAGCCTAATCTGCTTTTTGAGTGTGTCGCTTTTGATATTGCTTGCTAGAATCTCTAGGTCTTTTTTGAGTGCGATTGTGTAGAGTTCTAGCGTTTTGGCGTTTTCTTTTATCTCTGCTTGTTTTAATGCTTTTAACTCATCGATTTTATTGATAATCTCTTGATTTGGGTTGATTGTGTTGTTTTCTTCTTGTGTGTCCATTAATTAGCTCCTTGTGTGATTTCTTTTTGTATCTCTGTTCTAAAGGCTCCAATGGTAGGCTCTATGGCTTCTATGGTGGCTTGAGATAGGGGAGTATCAGCAAACACGCCCTCCAAATAGGCTATATGGCTCACCTCAACGCCCTCTGCTTGTCCATAGATGGGATTAATCCTACTTGCATCAAACCCTGCAGTCACGCCCCCACCACCATTAAAAAACCCCACACCACTGCCACCATATGTATAAAAAGCCCCTGATATGCCTTGATGTTGCGCGATAAATGTCCCTATGATATTTGGCAAGCCCTCAAGGCTTAATTTTCCGACCTCATCAGTATTGCGTGTGCCTTTTGAATAAAGCCCATCTTGAGGCAATCTAAAATACACGCCCCCATCATTGCCCCTTGCTTGGATACTATAAAACCATAGCAATGGATAGTCTGCAGCCTTGAGTATTTGGTTAAGTTTGATATGCGTGCTAGGGAGATATGAGCGATAAAAATAATCTTTCTTGCCGATTTTATCCCTCTTTTCTCGCTCTTTTCTTGCAAGCATTAAGGCATTATCTAGGTAGTCATTTAAAGCTTGCAAGGTGGTTTTTCGCTCGATTTCTTGTAAGGATTGATTGAATTTTTCAATGGGCTTTAGGGCAATGTTGATTTTATCGATGGTTTCTTTTTTCAAATCAGAGCGCACAAACTCCAAAAACGCATTAAAATTCTGCAATTCTGCTTCTGAAATATAATGATCAGTCTTAAACACCATCTCAGCACTCTCGCCTTTTAAATCTGTCTTGAATACAAAATTCCCTCCCACGCCCTCTAGTTTTTGAATTTTAGGCGTGAGCGCAATGCAATATAGGCTCTTATTTGTAGCACTCCCTATAGCTATCGCTTCTATTGGCTCTGCATAGCTTGTTTCATAGGGTAATAAAATCTCAAAGCACAAATTCCCCAATTCATCATAAAACGCACTCCTCACATCGATACTAAAAATGATATGCTCTTTTAAGCTCTCATACTCTAGGGGGCTTAGCACACTATGGATATCAAAATCACTTTCTAGGCTCCCAATAAAAAAGGCTTGTGTGCTTTGGGATTTGATGAGTTCTAAAATCTCATTTTTGGATTGGTCAGATATTTGTGTTTGGATTTTTAGCATTGTGTGTCCTTTATAAGCTCCATTGAACGCCCATTTTTAAAGGTATCTGCACTCCAAATGGTGGCGTGCTTAAATCTAGCCCTTTAAAATTATCTCTTAAGGGCTTTTTATCATTGACAATACTCGTTATGTCTTTGAGTGCTTGGGCGTTGAAATCCCCCTTTAATTCCACTTGCAAAGAAAATTCAAACTCTTTTAATTTCTTGTCTTCTCTTTTGGTTTGGATTTTGATATTCTCATACTCACTCAATGCTTCTCTTATGCCCTCTTGCGTGCCTAGCGTGCGTTTGGCTATCATTGGTGCTTTTAAGTATTCTTTTTGCAACTCTAGGGGTAAATGGGCGATATTTAAATCAAAAGTTCTGCTAATGAGAGCTAATACCTCTTGATTTTTAGCGTGGCTTGTATCATAAAAATATACATTGTCTAAATCAAGCCTTTCAGAGATTATCTCTCCAATGATAGACTCTAAGGCTCTGATATGCTTAGGATAATGAGATGGCAGATAACTAGGCATTGTTTTCTCCCATATTTTCTGTATTTTTGGTTTGTTGGGTTTGGGTGAGAATTGATAGATTTTCTAGCTTTAAAATCCCTTTGGGCGTGGCTTCTTTGAGTCCATTGACACTGATATTTACTATCAGCGTATCCACAAAAGAGCCTGCGATAATCTTTGATTCTGTGATATTTTCTCCAATCCCTAAGCTTGCAAAAAGCCCCCTGATATTGTCATTGACTGATTGTATGATTTGGGTGTTTTGGGAGTTGTCTTTGATAGTTAGTGTGATGGTTAAGTCAATGGGTATCTCTGTGGCTTGTGTGTAATAGACTTGGTCAGTTAGTGGGATTTTATCTTGCAATGACTCTTTTAATTTCTCTAGGGCATCGGCTGTTTTGGGAGAATAAATCACCTCAACCTCGCCCAATCCCCTATGGATAATCTTGCTTTGAGTGATTTGGGGTATGGAGCTAAAGTATTCATAGCTTTTATAATTGCCTGCAGTTGATGGAGTTGCTAGGTAGGCTAAGAATCGCTTTTTTAAGTCCGTATCACTCTCGGGGGCTTTTTCTTGCGTGAAAGGCGTGAGCTTCTCAATGCTTGAGATATAAATATGAGGGATTTCAAGGCTTATAGTTTCAAAATCATCACGCAAGCCATCTTCTAGCTCCACACTCACAATCCCCTCCCCATCAATGCTTTCATCTTGACTCAAATAGGCATTATGGGCTTTGTTGTCTTTAAATTTTGTTCCCTTAGGCAGTGTGATGGGTTGGGTTGTCTTGATTTTTAGCTGTGCGATAAAAGGCGTTCCTAAAAATCGCTTCAGTCCTGCAAGCCCCACTAAAGAATCCAAATATTCCCCACTTGAAAACTCTAAATAATTATTAGCAATGGTATAGTTGATATAATTGATATATCGATTCAATCGATACACAAAACAATCCATCAAAACGCCCAAATCATCACCGATTAGGGGGGCATAATCAGGGTAGCTTTCTTTGAATCTCTCTAAAATGATATTTTTTTCTAGCGATACATCTAGTGGGATTAAAAAGCTTGGTAATTGCATTTATAGCTCCCAACTTGGAGTAAAATACATCACATTGAGCGTGATTGTGGCTTTAAAAATGGGCGTTTGGAGAAACTCTATGTCTTTTGCGACCTCAACAACATTTAAAATATAGTTATATTTGCTTAGCCCATTGAGAGCTTTTAAAATAGTATTCACTAGACTAAAGCCCTCATTAGCCTCTGTATAAAGTGTGTTAATCTCTATAGTGCTTATCACTTTCCAATTCCCACTCGAATGCACGCTGATAGAATCATTGATGTCTTTAATCACACATATAGGCATTTGGGCTTCTTCATATCCTAGCCTTTCAAAAATATCCACTGCATTAAAAATCTCTGTATCACTAATGGCTTGATGGATATTTTTCAAAAGCTCTTCTTTCATTGATTTGCCCCTTGCTTATCCCCTTGATTTACCCCTTTGACTTCTTGGAGTAATAGCCTTGTGAGGGCTTGGGATTCATCTTTTTTTTGCGTGATTGTGTATTGCTTTTGGGTGTGGGTGTCTGTGATAATGTCCCTTAACTTGAGATTTTGGGCGATGTGTGAGAGGATTAAAAGTGTAGTCTGATATCCAACGCTTGAATCTTCATAAATCACTTGTGCATTGCTCCTAAAACTGCCCTTAAAGCTCAAATCATCTTTTTTAAAGACTCTGCCTGTATTTAGCAATGCCCCTATGTCTTTGTTTAATAGCTCATTGGGTAACATTTTCTGCACTCTCTTTTTTCTCTTCACTAGACCCATTAGCCCCATTTTGGCTTTCTTTTTGCTTTTTGGGCTTGATTAAATCCTGAGCCTTTGGGCTTAAAGGGCTTAAATCCCTCTCAATCGCACCATCTCTAATGAGTCGTTTGATATATGTGCTATCTGTGCCCTTGGGGAATGTAACGACCTCCTCAGCTTGCCTGTAATCGCCTAATATATGCGTGGGATTGATGACTTTAAATTGCATTTTTGCTCCTTTTAAAGGGGAATTGCTCCCCTTGTTTATGATTTACTAGGTTTTGACTTGGGATTTTGATTTTGACTGATAACAAACGCATTATTACGCTTATAGGCAAAATCAATATCATAAAAGCATTCAATGGTGCTAATGCCCCCCTCTGTTTCGATATACCTGACCTCTAGCCCATTGCTCCAAATCCCCATAATCACATTAGAAAAATCAGCTAGCACAATGTTTTTATCAGCAATGATATTGTTCATAATCACATTAAAGCCTGCGAGCTTGCCATTTTCTAGGAGCGTGCGTTCGGTTTCTGTGATATTTGTTTCATTGATAAATTTGGGTGTTCCCTCTAGCGTGATATAATCAAGCGAGTTGCACACAAACGCACATTTAGAAGTGTCATAATCATTGCTCCAAAGCTTGCCTTTAAAATCTAGTGCCCCTTTATATGTGGGTTTGGTGAGATAATCAGAGATTGTATTTGTGCCTGTGAGATTAAAAATCCCTGTTATCGGACTTGTGCCATAAAATAGGGCTTGTTCGGCTTTGAATTTAATGGCTTGTGTGATTTTGTTGATGATATAAGTATCAAGGGCAAAAGGACTCATCATTGCCATTTGGCGTGTGATTTTGACCTTTGCATAGATAGTATGGGGAGTGAGCTTGATATCTGAAAATGTAGGGATTTGCCCCTTGATACTCTGAGCTTCTTCCACAAAATACGCATCAAAAGTCGTGTCATCTCTTGGGATTTGTTGGACTCCATTTAAATCAGGCATTAAATCAAGCATAGAGAGTATGGGGCTTTGATTCTTGACTAATTCAATGAATTTATCCCCTCGATAAGTGATAGGCTCAATGCTTTTAACCCCTGCTATGGTTGATTTTATTGTATCATCACCTCCAACATCATAGGGTTTATTATCTGCTAGTTGGGTAAAAAAGCTATTCGGCACCGAGAAACGCCCATTACTACTTAAATATTCCTTTTCAACGCCAAATGTGCCCTTGATGATATTTGCGATTGAAAAATTAGGCTCTGTCTGCTTAGAAGTCTTGATAGAAAAGCTAGGCGTGTGATTTTGGGCGTTTTGATACAATTCATCTCTAAAATCCTTATAACTCTTACCTTGAGCGATTGCTTGGAGTCCTAAGTTTTCACAGCCCATAATCGCACTCATCTGAGCGATTTCTCTTGCTTCATCAGTTCTATTTGCTTGCATTTGGGTTTGCATTGCCTTTTGCTCCTTGATTTCTTGATTTTGTGTGCTTTGTTCTGTTTGTTCCATTTTTTGTTCCTTTATTTTGTTTGGATTCTCTTGAATCCTCTGTTGAGTTTCTTTTTCTGCACGCTCTTTTTTAGCCTGTGCAAACTTTGAAACAATAGCCCTAGGGTCTGCCCCCCTCCAAACTGCTGATAACTCAATGATTTCACCTTGTGTTATCTTGTAGTGTGGGAGGTGGTCGATTTCACCGACCTCAACAATCTCAGTATCCCCAAATCCTACTGAAACGCTATCAGATAGCCCTGCTTGATACCTTTCAAAGGCTTCTTTAGAGTTGGGTATATTTTCATAAAACTTCACTTTGACCTTGAAACCCTCAGAGTCCTTTTTTGTTTCGATGATATTTCCTATGGCGTTGCTAAAGCTTGGTGTATGGTCTAAATAGAGCTTTTGGGCGTTGAATTCGACCTTGTCTGTATCGATGGAGATATAAAAATCTCCAAAAATACTCTCTCTTTTAATGGTTGGATTGGCTGAGAGGGCAATAAATGAAATTGTCATATTTTTTGTGTCTATGGGGTCAGAGATGGCTTTTGTGTCGGGTGTGTATAGAAAGTTTATATTTTGCTTGATATCTTCAATGCTGAGTTTTGACATTATTTCTCCTCTTTATCGTTGTCATTATCATTTAAGCTCAAATTCAGAGATGTAGCACTTGAAATGCTCTTTAGTCTGATGAGTTCATCTAAGAGCATATCATTGCTATCTTTGATATTTTTAGCCCTCACACCTAGCTCAACGCCCTCTTCTTCGATAATTTCTTTGATACTTTTAAGCCCTAGCTCAATTTGCATTTTCTGCGTGCTGACTTCTTTGAGTGGGTCGATGTGTCCATAGCCTTGTTTCTTAAAGCTTGCGTTTTTTAGGGCTTGTTCGGCTTCTTTGGGCGTGATATCGCCTTTTAAAATGGCGTTCTTGATAAATCTCTCAAAAATGGGCTGATGGATTTTGCGTTCTAACAAAAACTGAATACGCTTAAACCCTCGCCTCTCTTGCAAAATCCCACTGCGTGAAGAGGAGAAATTGACCTCTGCTAAATTGCCTGTATAGCTTGCATAGCTGATACCTAGAGCCCTTGCTATCATTCGGTCAATGTGTATCATAAAATCCCCTACATTGGGGTTATGATTGATATTGAGTGGCTCAATCTTGTAATTATCGTTCATCGTGATAATTCTGCCATCTTCAATTTCTATGGTCTTTGGCTCTGAGTCTTGGCTCTCTTCTTCCAAATCTCCCACACCCCCTCCAAACTCCTCATTATCCTTTGGCGTGGCAATGAGCGAAAATCGTGAGGCTATGTTTGCTTGGGCGATTACTGATTCAATGTATTTATCAGACTGCATAACCTTTAGCATTACAGGCGTGATATGGCTGATGCCCCTGACTTGGGCTGAATAGAACACTTTTTTTAAATGTATGACATTTTCTGCGCTTAATTTGAGTCTTTTTTGATTCTTTTGATTGACATAATACGCAATAGGTCGGTTGTTATCATCAAATTCTATGCCCTTTCTAATCTTGTCATTATCATCATAGGTATAATCGATAAATTCAGGGGGGATAATCCGAAGCCTTAAGCCATCTCTTGTATCTTGCAGATAAATAAAACACTCTCCATCTCTTAGGTAATGGAGCAATATAAACCTCTCAAAGTCTTTAAAATCATACCCACACTCAAAATCACACACACTCCCCCATTGTGCCCATAATGACTCAATCTTATGATTTAAGACCTCATCAGTGCTGTCAATATCAAGCGTGAATCCCTTATCTCCATAAATCTCTGACTCCATGAGTTGCAAATACCCATAAATCGGAGGGCTTGAGATAGCTAGATTTCTTGCAAAAAAGAGCAATTTAGAGCTAGAGCTATCAAGATTGATATTCCTTAGCACGCCCATAATTTGGCGTTCATATGCCTTTTTAGGTGCGAAGTAATCAAAAGGGGCGCTGAAAGCCTTAGCAATGCTTGATTTTGTCTTTGTCTTTAGGCTATTCACCCCTGCTCTTTTAATCTCTAATCCCATTATCTTCATAGCACCACCTGAATATAAGGAGGTAGCTTTGAGTTTTGGGCTTGCAAGCTTGATTTAAGCTTTTGCAAGGCTTCAATCATCTCAAAAATGCTAGTCTTTTCAATACTCACCCCATCAATGCTATATTTCAATATGCCTGATTGCGTGATGGGTTGGGTCAAAAGCTCTTCAATGTGTGAATCAATGAGGGCTATTTTTTCTTTATTTGTCATTTTCTGCCTTGCTTTGTGCTTGCTTGCTTTATATTTGCTTTGGCTTTATCTTTTGGGCTTGCTTCTAATGCTTGTAATGCTTGGCTTGCCCTTTTGCTTGATTCATTGAATCGCTCTTGCGTATTCTTGTATTTCCTAAACGCAGTATGCACCTCATCTTCCCACTCTTTGATTCTTAAATCTTCTTTGATTTTATGGGTCAAATAGAGCTGTCCTTTGCCTGTTTTGGCTTTATCTTTTGGGCTTGCTTCTAATGCTTGTAATGCTTGGCTTGCCCTTTTGCTTGATTCATTGAATCGCTCTTGCGTATTCTTGTATTTCCTAAACGCAGTATGCACCTCATCTTCCCACTCTTTGATTCTTAAATCTTCTTTGATTTTATGGGTCAAATAGAGCTGTCCTTTGCCTGTGATGAGCGTTTTTGTCGTGATTTTATTCCCCTCTGTGCTCTGATAAATCTGCTCAATCACTTTAAAATACCCCCTCTCTAAATGTCGCTGATAGGGCTTATTCCTATAGTTTTTATATAAATATTTATTCTCTCTCAACCACTCAAAAAGCCTATTCTGACCGATTTTGATATTCTCATCAAAAAGCACCTTTGCAAAATCCCCTATAGAGATTGCATTATCTGTATTGCTGATTTGGTTGGCAAACTCCACTAAAGGCTTATCATTGCTGATTTTGACCTCTAGGGCTTGGATTTGCTTGGCTTGAGAAAGTGCTAATTCTAGGGCTTGGATATAAGTTGTGGGGATTGTTTGATTAGGCGCATAAAAGCCATTTTTTCTAATACTTGGCAATACTTCAGAAGTCACCCATCTTTTAAAAGATTTAGCCTGTGGCTTTTCAGACCAAAGCACTGCTGAATACAGACCACTTTCAGTTAATAAAATTGAATCATATCGCACACCATCGGGCAATTTAACCCCTATGGAGGTCTTTAATATTTCCTTAAGCTTTATAGTTTCATATTCCTCCAAACGCCGACACATCACATCTGCATCTTTATAACCTAGTATCTTTGCTATATCTGAAGCTATGAAATAAGGGGTCTTGATATCGCCTATGACTCTGACCTGCCCTAAGTCTTGATGGTTGAATATTTGCAGTGATGGGGAGGGGTTAAAATCTTGCATATTTTGCGTGGTGTGCGTTGGATTAAAATCCATTGAATCCTACCTATTGCTATATTTTTGGCGATTGTAACATATGGATTTTGGGGGATTGTGGGATTGATGGGCGTGGATTTAGCTATAAATGCCTTTAGTTGATTGTGATTGATTGTAATTGATTGTGCGTGAATTTTTTCTCATTTACTTTTCTTGTTTTTTTGTGTAGATTTTGGGGGTAAAAATCTTTATTTTTTTAAATGGGCGTGATTTTTGGGGGGCAGATTATGGGCTCTATTGGTGGGCTTTGGTTGTGTGGGCGTGGGTTTTGAGCTTGGGTTGCGTGGTTGTGATTGCTTGATTAGTGGGGGGGAGCTATATTTTATGGGGTGGGGTGCTTAGCTTATCAGAGTGGGGGGGCGTTTGGTGTTGTTGTGGATTGATAGCAGAGGGAGCAGAGCTGTGGGTTTAGATTTTATATTTTGTGGGGTTGTGAGGAGGTTTGGGAGCGTGGCTTTGAGTCTTGGTCTTTGATGGGGTAATGCGTGGGGCTGATAATGGGGCAATGCGTGGGTAGTGTGGGAGCTTTTGGGTTGAATCGTTGGGTCTGATGGGCTTTATGTGGTGGGGCGTTGAATCTTGGGGCGTGGGGATTTATAACAGAGAGGAGTAGATGGATCAGGGCTGTGGGTTTAGATTTTATATTTTGTGGGAGTTATTGGGATGTTATGGGAGCGCGTGGTTTGAATCTTGGGCGATAGTGTAGTAATGCGTGGGCTTTTGGCTAGTATGAATTATCAAAATTCTTCACATCATATAAATTTTTTTTATTTTTTAGATAACTTTTTTTAGATTTGTCAAGAGCCAAATTCTGCAGACACGCTTTCACTTCCCCCATCGCACAAACTCTCACAAGCCCTTTAAACGCTTACTATTCCCCATTGCAGTGCGTTGGAGTTGGGATTGATTGGGCTTGTGATTAAAAATGATTGAGATAGATTTTCAATTTTATTTTTTTAAATGAAAATGAAATCACCTTTTTTTTCTCACAACTCTACCTTTCCCACGGGCGGGCAACCCCATCATAGGGGGAGGGGTATAGAAAGAACCTAAACAAGGGGGGGATAATCATTGAATCAAATCAGTATCAAATCTTAAGACAATCTAGCTTAAAGAATTATTATCCATCAAAGTATTAAGAATTATCCCTAACTCAAATGAGTCAGTCCATATCCCTCCTGATGTGTAGTTGTTTTCTCTTGAGTCAATCCCTTAATCTTTCTTTGATTTTAGCTTGTTTTTTCTCTCTCTATTTTGTGATTTATTTTAATGCAAGTTCTAGTGCATTAAAGGCTACAACTAAGAGCAGTTTCATACAAAACTTTGAATTTAAAAATGGCTCATTTTGGGGTCAAATATAGAGATTAAAACACCCCCTTGAGATTTGGTGCAGTGGTGCTTGGATAGATTTTTTGGTTAGGGTTGTGATTTGTCGGCATTTGATGGGTGATTTAATCATTGAATTCATCGGTAATTCAGTATCTGTTTCTTGCGTTTTAATCGGCTTTTATAGATTCAAGACATCATCTGTTTTAATCGGTAATTCAGTTTCAAACTAAGCCATCAACTCCAAAGATTCATTACATAGTCTTTACCACTATTAGGCATTAAATGAGAGTATCGCATTGTCATTGTAATATCCCTGTGGTTGAGTAGTTTTTGTATAATCTGTATAGAAACGCCCTGAATTGCAAGATGTGAAGCAAATGTATGCCTGAGAGAGTGTATCACCACTTTATGCTTATTATCGGGCTTATCTTGGTTAAAAAGCCTATTCAATACAGCGCTGATATGCGCTTGCAGGGTGTATTTGTTCTTTTTAATGATTGAATCATTATCATTTAGATCCCCCCATCTCTTTAAAATGAGATTAGCTGATTCATCGTTGATAAACCCCTTGTAGTATGATGAGTTCTTAAAATCTCTGAGTGCGATGGCTCTGTTTTCTAGGTCTATGTCTTTCTTTTTGATGTTGAGTATCGTTACTAGCCTTGCTCCTGTGCTGAGTGCCAAATTCACAAACAGCAGATTATCATAGTCGTTTTTCACCGATTCTTTGAGTAATAAAATTTCTTCCTTGGTTAAAAATCGCTCTCTCTTGTTGTCTGATTTGATATTTTTAATTTCTTTGAAATTTCTGACTTTAGCCCCAAACTCCAATTCAGAAAACTTTAATATTTGTTTCAAAATTGCTATTCTCATATTGATTGTTGATGGTTTGAGTTTTTTTGATAGCTCAATAATAATGCTGTTGATATCGCTTTGAGTGATGGAGCTGATTGTCTTGTTCTCTAATGCTCCAAAATCTTTTAATATCCCTTGATACTCTATAAAAGACTTTTCTCTTAATCTCAATTTCTTAATCTCTAAAAATCTATCAATGACCTCCTTGAATTTCGTATTTTGATTGCCCCCATCGCCATCATCTTTTTCAAGCTCTGCTTTTTTTTGATAAGCCTTTTTTTCGCTCCACCCTTTAGATTTTGTCCCAATTTTTAATTCTCTTTGCTTGCCATCTTTTGTAAATCTTGCATAGTAACAAATATCTCCATTGCTTAGCTCCTTGTATCTGATACCCTCATATTTTGCACTTTTTTGCTTGTTCGCTTGCTTCATTTCTGTCCCTAATCTGTCCCTAATTTAAAATAATTTTGGTTGATTGTGATTGACTCTAATTGATTGTGAGTGAAAATATAACCAATTTCAATATTTTAAATTATACTCTACAAATGCGTTAATTGTGGGATAAATTGATTTTGGTTGATTGTGATTGACTCTAATTGATTGTGAGTGAATTTTTAAGAAATGGGGGTAAGTGTAGTATAGATAAAATGGCTTATTTTAGTGAAAAATCACTGAAATATCAAGTTTGTGCCATGGGCTTTAGCTAATAATCCCTTTAAACTTCTCTACAATCGTTTTGATTTTCTCAAATACGATTTGCTTTTTGATATGGATATCTTTTGATAAACGATTCTTTCCTTTTGTGGGTATGATCTTTGCAAGGTCTGTGCCATTATCACTTATATGTCCTTGTTTGACTGCTATTCCGATATAGTGTTCTGCTTCTTGTGGGTCTAGACCTTCTGTTTGGATCAATTCCTTGGTTTCGGCTTTTTGTTTGACTGTAGCAAATTCAGAGAATTGCTTGAGGATTTCAGTTTTGTCTTTGATGGTGTCTAGGTTGTTTTGCTGGATAAACTCTGCAATCAAATCCTCTTTAGCGCGGTGTTCTAGGCTAGAACGCACAAGGCTACGCACTTCTTGAATCAGAGTATTTTTATCTTTAGCGCGGGCTTTGTTTTGGTTGATGTCTAATATCAGCTCTAGGATATAGTCCAGATTGATTTCTTGGGATTTAAGCAGTTCGATTTCAAAGACAACCTCGTCCCAATTGATGGTGGATTTTTCTTGCTCTACGCCAATGTTTTGGCGTTTGCGCCACTCATTGAGGTCGGTATATGTGGATTTGTAGTCTTGTATGGTGCGTGTGGGGAGCACGGGGATTTGGGATAGCTCAGCAATGTCTTTGTCTTCTAAATAATATTGATTTTTAAGCGCTTCTAGGGCTTTTGGATCGTTTGTATCGATTTTTTGGAGGGCAAGGAGTGCGCCAAATTTATCATAATTTTGCAAGATATTTTCCACTTGCAGATATTGCCCAAAGAGCTCAACAAAGTCTTTTTTATCTTGTTCTGTTTCTGTTTGGATATCTTGAGGATCGGGGAATTTTTCTTTGAGTTCATTGACAATAGCCAGATAGCCTTTGTTTTTCTTGCCTGAGAGGAGGTCATTGAAACCTTGCATGTATTCATCATAGCTTTTTTCTAAAATGACATTTTTAGTCTTGGCCTTGCCAAATAAAGTGATCGCCTCTTCTGTAGCCTTATCAAGATCTCTGAAAGTCACGATATTGCCAAAGGTTTTGGCGGCATGGATTCGATTGGTGCGTGAATATGCTTGGATCAGTCCGTGATAGCGCAAGTTTTTATCCACAAACAAAGTATTGAGTCTAGGAGCGTCAAACCCCGTTAAAAACATACCCACCACAATCAAAAGATCCACTTCGACCTTACGCACTCTTTTAGCTAAGTCTTCATAGTAGTTTTGGAATTCTTTGGATTCAATGCTGTAATTAGTCTTAAAAAGCGCATTGTAGTCATTGATAGCTTGGATTAAAAATTCTTTAGAGCTGCCCGTAATAGCAGTGGTATCAAAACTTTCATCAATAATCTCTCCTTGAACCATCGCATTGCCATAGGCTAAGTCTTCATTGGGAGCAAAGGAAAAAATTGTCGCGATTTTTAGCGGGCGTGGGCTATCTTTTTGCAAGTCTTTGAGCGTGGTGTAATAGAGCTTAGCAGCCTCGATACTGCTGACAGCAAACAAGGCATTGAAGCCTTGGGAGGTGTTTTGGGTGCGGTGGGTCTTTTGATGGAAATGCGTGAGGATATAGCGAGAAATTTCTTTGATTCTCTCAGGGCACAAGAGGGCGTCTTTGCTTTTTTCAAGTGCAGTGAGCTTTTGGATATCTTGTTCTTGTTCCATATCCTTGAACTTGGGCTTGACATTATGATAATCAGCGTTGAATTTGAGGACTTTTTCATCTCTGATGGCGTCTGTGATGACATAGGAGTGCAGCTGTGTGCCAAAGACATCTTGCGTGGTTTCAGAGCCCGAGGCGTTTTCTGTAAAAATGGGCGTGCCAGTGAAGCCGAATTGATAATATTTTTTGAATTTCTTACGGATATTTTTCTGTGCTTCACCAAACTGCGAGCGATGCGCTTCATCAAAAATCAAGACCACTTGTTTGTCGTAAATTGACAAGTTTTCAGGGCTTTTGATGAGATTATTGAGCTTTTGGATCGTTGTCACACAGATTTTTTGGTTTCCATTTTCTAGATTTTTTTTGAGTTCTAAAGTGTTTGATGAGCCATTGACACTATCGGGATTGAATTTTTTGTATTCTCTGATTGTCTGTGCATCGAGGTCTTTTCTATCAACAACAAAGAGCACTTTATCGATAAAATCAAGCCTAGAGGCAAGGGTAGCTACTTTGTAGCTTGTGAGAGTTTTGCCACTTCCTGTGGTATGCCAGATATATCCCCCGCCCTCTCTTTTGCCCCAGAGTTTGGCGTGATAAGAGCTTGTGATTTTCCAGATGATCCTTTCAGTCGCTGCTATCTGATAAGGGCGCATGATGCATAATTGCTGTTTGTCATCTTCAGTTCTTAAGACACAATAATCAAACAAAATCTTCAAGAGAGCATTTTTCTGAAAAAATGTCGCTGTGAAGTCTTTGAGGTCTTTGATGAGCGTGTTGTCTGAACGCGCCCAATTCATCGTGAAATCAAAGCTATTTTTATTTCTATCAGTGGTGTTGGCAAAATATCTGCTATCTGTGCCATTGGAGATGACAAAAATCTGCAAATATTTAAAAAGTGAGTGCTCGGCGTTGAAACTCTCTTTGGTATAGCGATGGATCTGATTGAACGCTTCTTTGATAGCGATTCCTCTTTTTTTGAGCTCGATTTGCACAAGAGGTAGGCCATTGATGAGTATGGTGACATCATAACGATTGGTTTGCGTGCCTTTTTGGGTGAATTGTGAGATGACTTGGAGTTTGTTGCGGTGGATATTTGTCTTATCAAAGAGATGGATATTTTTTTGCTGCTTGTCATCAAACTCAAACTGATAGCCCCCGCTATTATGGACTTTAAAGGCCTTGTCTTGTTCGCTGTCATTGGGCTTATCAAGATATTCTTCTAAAAACTTCTGCCACTCTGTGTCATTAAACACCACATCATTGCACGCACTGATTTGGACTCGGAGATTTTCTAGGAGCGCTTGGGGGTTGTTGATATCAGGTCTGTATTCATAGCCTTGCTTTTTGAGATCAGAGATAAACTCCCTTTCTAAGGCTTCTTCGCTTTGATAAAGATTCGTATTTTGGGGGATAGGGTCATAGCGGTCTAGGATAATGTAATTTGTGTTTTCTACGATGGGCTTAGTGGGCATGGAGTTCCTTTCGTGGATTGTGTTTTTAGGGGGCTAGCTCTTTGAAGTCTAAGAGTGTATCGCGATAATAGGCATATTGCTTTTGGCGCAAGGTGATTTCTTGGGGGATACCTTGAGTGAGGGAGTGGGTGAGTGTATGGAATTTATCTAAGATTTCTACAATCTCTTCTTGCACCTCTAGGGGTGGAATAGGGATTTTGATTTTAGCCATTTTGTTTTTAGATACATTAAACCTTGTGACCCCTTGGGCTGTTTTGCAAATTTCTTTTCTGAGATGATGGGAACGAAATAAATATTTTGTAAATTCTGGAAGTGTCACAATCGGTTTATGAAATCTAAGAATAAAACAAAAGCTATTCAAATATATTTTTTCACAAGGTCTTTGTGTGACTACTGATGATATACCACACTCATTGGGCGTTTCTGAAGAGCCTGTAAATACCACATCGCCATATTCTAGTGCGCGTTGGTTTTCATCTGCTTCAATCTTGACACTTTCAGTTTCGTTAAAATCAATGGATAAATGAGCGTAAACATTATTGTATGGGATAAATCTAGCATTTCCATCTTTAAAATCATTTTTTGATTTACCACTTAAGCCACCATAAAAATTTCCAATTTCCCCTAAGCTCACAAGTTCATACCCCCCCCCCCATTTGAGCGAGAGTATCTAGGTCTAAGAGCTTATCGCGATAGTAGGCATATTGCTTTTTACGCAAGGTTAATTCAGTGGTTAATTCAGTGGTTAATTCAGTGAGCGCGTCTAAAATCTTTACAATCTCTTCTTGCACCTCTATGGGTGGAATAGGGATTTTGATATTATTTAAATCCTTTAAATTTAAACTTGGGATCCCCGCACCAACTTGGGAATTCATTAATTTTTTTTCATTGTTTTTAACAACATAATATAAATATTTATAATTAATATTTTCATTGCAATCTGAAATTACAAATAAATGTGCTCCAGCCCAAAATTTGGTAAGTTGAAATTGCACATTGCCCGCAGAGGCACCACCTTGACTGATAGTAATAAGATTTTCTTTAAAATTGTATTCGTTCCAATATCCCGATGGTTTCAATCCTCCATTAATAACGGGATATAAGCCCACATCTAATAGTTTATCTTTGTTTAGTTGAACTCCTTTGACTATTGTAGTGACTTCCCACAAACTCTTATATTCCACGCCATTGGGGCAGTGCTTGGCAATGAGGTCGTGGATAGAGGTCATGAGATTGCCTTGTTTTCTAGGGTCTGGATAATACTATCAATCTTTGCTCGGAGCTCTCCTTGGGTGCGCACGGATTGGGCGATTTGGTCGTTGAGCTCTGTGATATTGATGATTTCTTGCGTGTCTTGGGCTTGGACATAGGAGCTGACAGAGAGGTTGTAGTCATTAGCAGCGATCGTGTTGGTATCCACAGATTTGGCGATGTATTCGAGGTCTTTTTTGTCGTTGAAGATTTGTAAAATCTCTTCAATGTGCGTATCGGTTAGGATATTGTTGTTGGTTTGTTTTTCATAGAAATCGCTTGCATTGATGAATAAGACCTTGTCATCTTGCTTGCCTTTATGGAGGACTAGGATACTTGTGGCAATCGGAGTGCCATAAAATAGGTTTGATGGGAGGGAGATGATGGCTTCTATGACATTTTGGCTGATGAGATATTTTCGGATTTTCTGTTCTGCGCCACTGCGATAAAGGATCCCCGGGAAGCAGACAATCGCTGCGCGACCCTTGGAAGAAAGGCAGCTGAGCGCGTGGAGGACAAAGGCAAAGTCAGCTTTGTTTTTGGGAGCGAGCACACTTGCGGGGGCGAATCGTTCATCGTTGATGAGGTCTGGATCATCGCTGCCTTTCCATTTGATGGAATAGGGGGGATTGGATACGATCGCATCAAAGGGCTTTTGGTTTGTGAATCTTTTGGGCGCAGTGAGTGTGTCGCCTAGCGCGATTTCAAATTTATCATAATTGATGTTATGGAGGAGCATATTCATGCGCGCGAGGTTGTAGGTTGTGTGGTTGATTTCTTGTCCGAAAAATCTTATATCTCTATGTGTGCGCCCCCCCCCCCATTTGCTTTTTGGCTTGGAGGAGCAAGGAGCCTGAGCCGCAAGCAGGGTCATAGATACAAAGGGGTTCTTCTTGCATATCGGGGGTGTCAAGCCCACTTAGGGCGAGGCACACAAGGAGTTTAGAAACATGTTGTGGGGTGAAAAACTCGCCCCCACTCTTGCCGGCGTTGGCTGCGTAGTTAGAGATAAGGAATTCATACGCATCTCCAAAAATATCAATCGAACTATTTTTAAAATCCCCAAATTTAAACGCAGCAATACCTGTAAGCACATGAGTTAGGATCTTGTTTCTATCAGCGACATCAGCGCCTAGGCGATTGCTCCTTGTGTCAAAATCAGCAAAAAGCCCTTTAAAATCAGATTCTGAAGCTGTGCCTACAGCAGAACCTTCGATGTCATCAAATATTTTTCTTAGGTCTGTGTTGAGATTGGGATTGGTGTGCGCTGTTTTGACTACATTGCAAAAAAGATCTTTAGACTCGATGAAATAGCCTTTTTCTTTGACAATATCTGCCCTAACGCTATCATCAATTTTTTCTTCATGAGTCGCGTAGTCCCAATCACTATCCCCATTATTGATATATTCGGTCAAGTTTTCACTGATGAAGCGATAAAACAACGCTCCTAGCACATATTGCTTGAAATCCCAGCCATCGATAGCCCCCCGCACTTTATCGGCTATTTTCCATATTTGATTGCGTAGTTCTGTTTGTTCTTCTTGATAAGCCATCAGAGTCCTTGATACATCGATTCTCCCACTCTAGCCTGATTACTTCTCTAAAATGCTTCTCTAAATTGCTTTTTGAGAAAGGGAAGACAAGGGAAGAGTGGAGTTTATGCAAATAAAAATGCCTTGATTTTAGTGAAAACTCACTTAAATATCAAGTTTTGATACATTGTGACATATTTTGAATTCTGCTATGAGAGGGCTTGGTTGCTTGGTCTAAAAAGTCGTGCGTGTATTTCCAAGAATCATAGATATGTGGCGCAAGCTGCTTGATGATGGGCGTTTGCTTGTTGAGGGCTGTGAGGAGGAGGGCTTTGAGATCTTGATGTTTGAGTATGAAATCGATGAGAAATTCTGCGCTGATGGTGTGCTTTTTGGCATTAGCAATAATGGGCGCCATAGTGTCATAGTGGTGTTTGATACGCGTTTTAATCTCTTGGAGTCTGTGCTTGTTTGTGCTGATTTGCCAAAAGAGCGCGTGTCTGTTTTGACCGACACAAGCGATGTGTAGGGGGTAGTTGTCTAGTTCTTTGAGTGTGATTGTTTCTTCTAAAAATAGCTTGCGCTTGACAAAAACACACGAGCTGAGGTCTTTGTTTTGGAGGCGAAAGGTGAAATCGTGGTCATCTTCGTGTTCCATGCGCTTGAGCCTGCCATAAGGGGCGATGAGGACAGAGCCATGGCCTGCTTTGGGATTAGCGGGGTCTAGGGGGATAGAAAGCTTGATAGGGAAAATGCGTGAAACATCATTGCCGTGTATGCCATTGCTATCGCTTTGAAATGCGCCCATATCGAGTTCTTGTGTGATGGTATCCATTGTGCGTTGGATATTTGCTTGCGTGGTGATGTCTTGGGTGTCGTAAATGAGGAGCTTGCTTTGTAGATGGCTCACTTGGTGGTAGATATCGCTAAAATCGATCGTATAAGAGGTGTCTTCTAGCAACTCTTTGATGATCGCATACATATCTTGGGCTTTGGTGTAATCGCGTAAAATGATGAGGTTGGCATAGGATTTGATGATTGCGATCGGATCGCGTATGAGCCAGATGATGGGGACTTTTTTCTTGAGTCTTTTGATGATACTGCGTGCGTCTTTGTGTCTGGGATAGCAAAAATTGCGTTCAATCACCAATCCATCGCATTTATGCATAATAAATGAAAATGTAACATTATAATCAAGCCATATCGCATCACTCGGGCCAATGGTCGTTTCATCGGGGGCGAATAAAAAGCGCTTGAGCCAAAAAATAGGCGAAAGATAGGCAAATATGAAAGGGCTAGCTTTGTGCTGCCCCCCCCCCTTAGATTTGAGTGCTAATTTTGTATTTGGGAGTGTTTGATAGGGGCGGCAGTCTGTGGCTTTGATTTTTTGTGTTTCCATCATAAAAGAGAGCAACGAACTCAAGCCCGCGCCGTGCGAGCTTAGGATAATGTAGCGATAATTTTGCTTGAAAGGCAAGCGATTGGAGTGGTTTGCCATGAGTCTATGGAGGATCATATCATAGCAGCCATTGGCAGCTAGGGTCTTGAAAGTTTGGATTTTGCTTTTGATTTTTGAAAATATTTTTAGAATCATTGGTCGCCTTTGGTGGTGGATAATTCGCGTTTGTGCGAGAGGTATTGGGATAAGGTAATGCTAAGAAGTGCTGCTGCTATACCGAGCATATAAGCAAGGGCTATGAAGATATTTTGATGGATTAAAGCCAAGAGTCCGAGGATTAAAATCCCATAAGCTAAGAGCCTAAAACCTCCCATGAATAGCTCTAAACCTAAGATAAAATGAGAAAAGCCTTTTGACTTTGGGGGCTCTTGGGCTTCTTGTGTGTTTTCTGTATTTTCTGTGGCCTCTATGTTTTCTGTGGCTTGCGTTTGGGGCGTATCTTGCGTTGTTAGGGGGTCTTGCAAAGGGGTGGTTTCTTTTTGGATTTTGCGCTTGAGATTCCAATAAGCACTGCTAAGGACAAGAAAAAAGCTCAAAAATCCCACTTCAAAATTCCCCACGCCCTCACCTCCCCAAAAAACTACGCACACAGCGCCAAAGAGAATATTCAAGACCACAAAAACAACGATACAAGAATATTTACAGCCCATCAGAGCCACTTTCAGAGCTATTTTTAGAGCCATTTTTGGTATGGGTATAGGAATATTTGGGGTCTTGAGCGAGTGTATCAAATTCTTTTTTTGCACGTTGATAGGCTTTATAGATATTCAGCACTGCGCCCCCCACGCCCCACGCCACGCCTAGCCAAAACAGCCAGACTATGCCCGTGAAATGCTGCAGCACCCAGCCAATCCCCACGCCCATCAAGACAGCTAAGACAATCGAAATCCCAAGGCTTAGGTCATTTGCCCCGACAACAAGCTTTTTGAATCGCGGCTCAGGGGGAGCGTCTTTTGAAGAGGTGGGGCTATTTTTTTGACTCATCATGCCCCTTGTTTGATAGCTTCAAAGCTCTCTTGGGCTGCTTGTATGGCTCTATCGATGATATATATATCCATGGGCGTGCATATAAAGCCTGTTTCAAACTGCGAACAAGCCAGATACACGCCTCTCTCTAACATCTTTTGATGGAAGAGTGCAAATAACTGCGTGTCGCTTTTTTGGGCGTCTTGAAAGTTATACACAGGGTCTTTTTGGAAGAAAAATCCGAACATACTCCCGCGCACGCAAGTTTGCAAGGGAATATCATGCATTCTAGCAGCGTCTTGGAAGCCTTGTGTGAGCCTTTGGGCAAGGCTTGTGAGATGGGGGTAAATCTGTGGGTTTTGCTTGATTTTGCAAACAGAAGCAATGCCTGCAGAAACAGCGATCGGATTACCACTCAAAGTGCCTGCTTGATAGACCCCGCCTAATGGAGAGAGCAAGCGCATGATTGTATCGCTCCCTCCAAAGGCAGCCAAAGGCATACCTCCACCAATGACTTTACCAAAAGTCACCAAATCAGGGACAATCTCACAATAGCCTTGCACGCCATTTAAAGACGCCCTAAAGCCACTCATCACTTCATCAAAAATCAGCACAGCCCCTTTTTGATTACACAGCTCTCTTAGGGCTTGCAAAAATTCTATCTTTGCAGGGACTAAGCCCATATTCCCAGCGATGGGCTCGATGATCACACAGCCGATATTTTTACTTGCTTCAAAGCAAGCACGCACCGAATCAATATCGTTATATTTTGCGATGAGTGTATGCTGGCTTAAAGCTTTTGGCACACCCGGTGAGCTACAGACTCCAAAGGTCGCACAGCCGCTGCCTGCGTGCATTAAAAGGCTATCGCTATGCCCGTGGTAACAGCCATCAAATTTGATGATATCATCTTTGCCACTATAAGCCCTTGCTAAACGGATTGCACTCATTGTCGCTTCTGTGCCGCTATTGACAAGTCGGATTTTTTCGATCCCCTCATACACAGAGATGATTTCTTTTGCTAGTGTGGTTTCTAGCTCCGTGGGCGCTCCAAAGCTCAAGCCCTTTTGCACGGCTTCTAAGACACTTTTTTCTATATCTCCATCGCAATGCCCAAAGATCAGAGGCCCCCAGCTTTGCACAAAGTCAATATAAGCATTGCCATCAACATCATAGAGATAAGCGCCCTTGCCCTTAAAGATAAAAGGCGGTGTCCCTCCCACGCTCTTAAAGGCTCGCACAGGGGAATTCACACCACCTACAATTACTTGCTTGGCTTCATTGAAGTCATTGATACTATGCAAAAGATTCAAGGTATGCTCCTGTGTATGGATTCTTAAGATGGCATTATAGCAATTTTATTTAAAGTAGAAGATAGGGGTCTATGCTACAAGTTTGTAGTTTGTAGCATAGAAAGGGGGTTATTTGATAGGGGCACTAAAGCTGATAGCTACTTGTGACCAAGTTAGTCCCTCGTGCAAATCGTGGCAACCAACAGCTAGCTTTTTGAAGGCGTCATTGAGAGCAAATTCTAAAATATCAATCACGCCTGTTGCTGTGAATTTCCCATCAGCGATTGTGTATTGCATGGGAACTTTCACGCTCTTTTCGTTCATTCTAACAACGGCTAGAATTGTGCCTTGGTCTTTGCCCTCGATCACATTTTTAAAAGTGACTTTTATCCCACCTTTTTTGAAATGTGAGAAAAAGAAATCCTTGACATTTTTGTTTTTGACACTATCGCCTAAATTGACCTTTAGAGGATCGATTGTAGCGCTAGCTCCCTCAAGGAGTCCTGCAATGCTGTCAGTTTTTTTACCAAATTTATATTTGATATCATCAAATGTGCCGCCTACAGGGGTTTTTGCCTCTGTTTTATAGGCTGTCCAAGTAGTCGTTGCCTTGGTTGTATCGAGTGTGCTTGCGTTTGCTAATAGACCCAATAGGGCGAGTGTTAAAATACCTACAATTGTTTTTTTCATGATGAACTCCTTATGAATTTTTGGATTTGAATTATAACCTTAATTGCGACTTTTTAGGTTATGCAACAATATTAAACAATCAATCAATGATTGACTTTTGATTGATTTTGGTCTATTTTTCAGTGCAAAAAATGCCGCACGCCTGTAAAATACAAGGCAATGTGGTGTTCATTAGCACTTGTGATAACTTCATCATCGCGGATACTTCCTCCGGGCTCTATGATGGCCTTAATGCCTGCTTGTGCGGCCATATCGATACTATCACGAAAAGGGAAAAACGCCTCAGAAGCTAGCACAGCCCCCGTGGTAGAAAGCCCCATATCGCTAGCTTTTTGCAAGGCACTTCTGGCCGCATCGACTCGGCTTGTCATACCCATACCAATAGCAATGAGCACAGAATCTTTGACATAGACTACGCAATTAGATTTAGTTAAAGCTGCGATTTTATAGGCAATCTCTAGGTCTGCAAGCTCAGATTTGCTAGCAGCTATGGTGCTCATGAGTTTGGCTTGTGTGAGCTCATCAGGGGTGATTGTATCGGCTTCTTGATAGAGCACACCTCCCTCGATATGTTTAAAATCCATCGTGTCTTTGGGGAATACAAGTCGGTCTTTTTCCCCGCAAGTGAAGAGCTTGATTCTTTTTTTGCGCTCAAAAATCTCTAGGGCTTGTGGCGTGAAAAAGGGCGCAATCAGCACCTCTAAATAGGTCTTTTGGATTTCTTGGGCTAGGGACACATCAATGGGTGCATTAAAGGCGGCCACACCTCCATAAGCGCTCACGGGATCGCATTTGAGTGCGTGGATATAGCTATCAAAAATATTATCTTTGATAGCAAAGCCACAAGGATTGCCGTGCTTGATGATACATACAGCAGGGGCGTCTTGAAAGCTTGTAGTGATTTTTAAGGCCGCATTGATATCTGTGAAATTATTGAAGCTTGCTTGCCCTTTGAGAATCTTGAGCTTATTTTGATAAAAATCATTAAAGGCATACAAAGCCCCTTTTTGATGGGGGTTTTCGCCATATCGGGTTTGCGTGGTGCGCTTGGCTGTGAGGAATAGCTGCTCGCCAAATCCATCACAAAAGCGCTCGTTCATATAATTAGCGATATAGCAGTCATATTGCGCTGTGTGCTCAAAGGCTTTGATCATCATGGCTTGTCTGAAATCAAGCGTGTCTGTTTGGTCTTGGAGTCTTTGGAGTGTGGGGGTGTAGTCGTTTTTGTCTGTGATGATAAGGACATGTTGGAAGTTTTTAGCGCTCGCACGGATCAAGCTAGGGCCACCAATATCAATATTTTCAATGATGGTATTGAAATCTTGCGTGGCTTGTGTGGTGGCTTTGAAGGGATAGAGATTTACGCACACTAGGCTGATTGGCTTAATACCTTGGTCTTTGGCTTGCTGGCTATCAAGGGCGTGATCTCTGCGGTATAAAATACCTCCGTGGATTTTTGGGTGGAGAGTCTTGACACGCCCATCAAAAAGCTCAGGACTGCCTGTATAAGCACTCACATCAAGTGCGTTAATGCCTTGTTGCTTGAGTATTTTTAGAGTCCCTCCCGTGCTTAATATTTTATAGCCCAAGTCTTGCAGACCTTTTGCAAAGGGGACTATCCCCTCTTTGTCGCTCACTGATAGCAGTGCATACATTATCTTCCTTTGTGTATAGATTTGTTTTGATAATGGCTAAAGTATAGCAAAAGCACGATAAAATCATCAAGACTTTATGAGGTAATCGTTTGGCGTTTGCTCCAAATAATCCTGATAAAAATCTTAAATCCCCTAAAAGGAGTGCGTGATGGCTATGGGAAAAAATGGCTTGTTTGGTTATTTGCCAGTGAGTTTGTTTGGGAGTGTGATGGGGTTGTGTGGGCTAGGGATTGCTTGGGAGTTGGCGTGGGAAATCTATGACCTCCCGTTTGTCATCTCACAAATCATCACTTTGATTGCTGTGGTGGTGTTTGTGCTGCTATTGATTGCATATGGGCTCAAATGTATCACGCGTTTTGATGCAGTGCGTGCAGAATTTACTAATCCCCTTTTGAAGGGCTTTTTTGGGACTTTTATCATCTCACTTTTGCTGCTGCCTATTGGGATCTATCACTACACGCCCCATCTGGCCTTTGTGCTTTGGGGGATTGGGGTTGTGGCGATGTTGGTTTTTGCGTGGCATATGGTGAGCTTTTGGTTTGGGAGTAAACAAGAGATGGCGCATATCACGCCTGCTTGGATTATCCCTGTGGTAGGGACTTTGGATATTCCCTTGGCTGCACATCTTTTTGACTCTTCTGATGGGATTGGCTATCTCAATATCTTGTCTGTGGCGATTGGCTTGTTTTTTGCCATACCCATCATGACTTTGATTTTGTATAAAATCATGCTCGTAGAAAAGCTGCCCGATAAGCTCAAGCCCTCTTTGATGATTTTGATTGCGCCCTTTGCTGTGGGATTTTCGGCATATTTGGTCGTGGTGGTGCATATTGATTTGTTTGCTTTGGGATTGTTCTTTTTGGGTGTGTTTGTCTTTTTAACCCTTTTGCCTCAATATTTTCAGCTCACGCGCTGCTGCCCTTTTCGCGTGACTTGGTGGGCTGTGAGCTTTCCTTTGAGCGCATTGCTTGTTGCTGCGCTCAAGGTCGCTCAAGGGCTTGATAATATTTATTTCCATATTTTTGCTTTGTTTTTACTCGCAGGGACAAGTTTGGTGCTATTGTGGCTTTTGCTGCGCACGCTCAAAGGCGTTTTTGATGGGGAGTTAGAAAATCTGAGCTAGAAGCAAGGTTTATAGCGGGATTTAGGTGCGTGTGAGCGTTGAGAGAATCTCTTCTTTGCTTTGGGTGTGGATTTGTTGGAATTGTGTTTTGTTAAATGTGGTTTGGCGTTTGGCTAGCTGGGTGGTATGCAGAGAGATTTGGGTCTGGAGCTCATCTATGCTGCTAGGTCTTTCAAGATAAGCGATACACTCTTTAGGGCCGATGGCTTTAAAAGGCTGGGAGTCTTTGGGATATTTTTGGATCAAAGCAGCGATTTCTTCGATGATACCATCTTTTATCATTTGTTGTGTGCGGGCTTTGATATTGGCTTGGAGCTCTTCTTTAGGGACTTTGAGGCCAAAAAGCTCAATAGCATACTCAAAGGGTATTTTTGGGTGTTGCTTGAAATACAAGCTAGGGGGCGTGTTTGTGCTGAAATAAATTTCTAGCCCCTTGTGCGTGCGATAGGTATCTGTGGGCTTAATGGTGCTTGCATACAAAGGGTCAATGCAAGAGAGCAGTTCATAAGGGGCTTTTTGGGCTTGGATATGCTTTTGGAGGGCTTGTTTTTCTTCTGGGCTTAAAAGAGGCATAACGCTCAAGCCCTCAATGATCGATTTGAGATAAAAGCTACTGCCGCCAACTATCAGCAAGGTTTTTTTATCTGTGTCCTTGATGGCTTGCTGGAGCAGATGTTTGAATACAGCAGCATTGCTTAGCTCAGGGACATCAAGCATATCAATGCCATAGTGTTTGATACGCACTCGATCGCTGATTTTGGGCTTGGCTGAAGCAATGTCGATACCACGATAGATACTCAAAGAATCCAAAGAAAAGATCGCAGCGTCTAAAAGCTCTGCTATCTCTAGGGCTAAAGCACTCTTGCCACTTGCAGTAGCGCCCAAGATTGCAATGAGTCGGATTTCTTTTTTGGGATCCATTGTTGTTGTTCCACCACGCATTATTTGGGATTTTTTGTGCTTAGTTTAGCATAAAAGCCCTCTTTTTTATCACACCCTTTTTATCGCTATGCCCTGCCTTTCTCTTTTTTTGATATGGGAGGGGAGGTATTTTTGAGTATTTGCATTGCTTGTATCAAGTTTAGAGGTGCTTTTAAGGGGGCTTAAATTTTCCCTCAAAAGACCTCAAAAGGCAAAAAGCTCAAACCCTTAGAGTGCAAAGAGATCACTGAATTCATTGAAAGGTGTTTTGAGTAGCACATCTGTATTGGCACAGAGTTTTTTGATTTGTTCGCATTTTTTAGGACTGAGCCTGCTTGATAGGTTGGATTGGAATTTTTCAATCAGCAAGGGAATCCCCTCTTTTCTGCGCCTGCGGTGGCCGATGGGATATTCTACAGCAATTTTTTGACTCTGTGTGCCATCTTTATAGAAAATCTGCACAGCATTTGCTATGGAGCGCTTATCGGGTTCTAGGTATTCTTTTGTGTATCGCTCATCGATAGTTACGACCATTTTATCTCTGAGTGCGTCAATTCGGGGGTCTTTGGCAATATCATCTTCATAGTGCTCAGCCCTCAAGCACCCATAAATCAACGGAACAGCGACCATATATTGGATACAATGATCTCTGTCAGCGGGGTTATTGAGAGGGCCTGTTTTGTTGATGATACGATGGGCAGATTCTTGGGTGGTGATGATGATTTTTTGGATATCTTCTAATCTGTCTTTGGCTTCTTGATGGAGGAGCAAGGCAGCTTCTACAGCAGTTTGTGCGTGGAATTCAGCAGGGAAACTGATTTTAAAAAGGACATTTTCCATCACATAGCTACCAAAGGCTTGGGGGATAGTGAGTTTTGTCCCCCGCATATTGACATCTTCAAAGCCCCAAAACTTCGCACTCAAAGCACTTGGATAGCCCATTTCACCTTGAATCGATTTGAGCGCAAGATTCACACCTCTAGCACTCGCATCTCCAGCAGCCCACGATTTCCTTGAGCCTGTGTTGGGTGCGTGGCGATATGTCCGCAATGCCCCTCCATCAATAAAGCTCTGAGAGAGCGCATTACGGATTTCTTCAAAATTTCCACCCAATAAAGCGCACGCAATCGCACTTGAAGCCACGCGCACCAACAAAACATGGTCGAGACCCACTTTATTGAAGCAGTTATTCAAAGCCAGCACGCCTTGGATTTCGTGGGCTTTAATCATTGCTGTGAGGGCGTCTTTGACTTGAAGGGGAGGTTTGTTTTGAGAGATATTTTTGCGGCTGATATAATCACACACTGCCCAGATCGCACCCAAATTATCAGAGGGGTGCCCCCATTCGCTTGCTAGCCAAGTGTCATTAAAATCAAGCCAACGCACCATAGCACCGATATTAAAAGCCCCTCTTTCAGGATCGAGCTGATAGCTAGTCCCAAAGATTTTAGTCCCTAGAGGTCTGAACTCTGCTCCCTCGACCACAGGACCTAGAAGTTTTGTGCATTGAGGGAATTTCAAGGCTAAAAGCCCGCAACCTATTGTATCCATCAAGCAGTATAAAGCTGTGTCATAGGCTTCTTGCGAGTTGATTTGATATTCAAGCGCATAGTGGGCGATTTCTGAAAGCAGGCTGTCAAATTCGGGGCGTTTGTTTTCAAGGACGCCCATATCGTTGTGACTCATGAATTCTCCTTGTGTTATCTGTTGTTGATGTGGATATAAGCCCTATTGCTAGGTCCGATGTATTCTGAGGTGGGGCGTATGAGCTTGTTATCACTTCTTTGCTCAAAAATATGCGCCAACCAGCCACTTGTGCGGCTCATGATAAAAATGGGCGTGAAATATGCAGTCGGGATTCCCATAAAATGATAAGCAGAAGCGCTATAAAAATCCAAATTAGGGAAGAGCTTTTTTTCTTCCCACATGACCTTTTCAATGGCCTCAGAGATGGGGAAAATAGTCGTATTGCCTACATCTTGCGCTAAGCGCTTGCTCCATTGCTTGATGATAACATTTCTAGGATCATTATTGACATACACGCGATGTCCAAAGCCCATGATTTTAGCCTTTGACTCTAGTTTGGATAAGATCCCTTTTGTGGCTTCTTCTGGAGAGCTAAACTCTGAGATAAGCTCCATAGCAGCTTCATTTGCCCCTCCGTGCAAAGGCCCTCTCAAAGCTCCAATCGCAGCTGTGATACTTGAGTAAATATCAGAGAGTGTTGAGGTGACAATCCTGGCTGTAAAAGTCGAGGCATTGAATTCGTGTTCAGCATACAAAATCAAGCTTGCTTGCATGGCTTGTGTCCAGAGCTTTTTGGGAGGCTTTTGATGGAGTTTTTCTAAAAAATAGCCCGCGATACTCTCTTCTTGACTTTGTGTGTCTATGGAAATGTTGTTGTGGTGGTAATGGTGCCAAAAGGTCAAGATAGAGGGAAATACCCCTAAGAGTCTGATGGCAATGTCTTTTTGATTGCTAAAATCAGGCTTTTCTTTTTCCAAGCAACCTAGCATTGCGCAAGCTGTTTTCATCATATCCATTGGGTGGGAATCCTTGGGAATTAGCTTAAGGACTTCTTGGAGAGATGGCTCTAGATGGCGCGCTGCTTGGAGTTTGTGCTTGAATATCTCTAATTCACTCTTTTTAGGCAATGTGCCAAAAAGCAAGAGATAAGCGACCTCTTCAAACTCAGCTTCCATCGCTAAATCTTGGATATCATAGCCCCGATAATTGAGCCCATGCCCTGTGCCAACCGTGCATATAGCCGACTTGCCAGCGACAATTCCTGCAAGCCCACCGACTTTTTTCTTTTGTGTGTTTTCCATTGTGTCCCCTTATTGATGGAATAATGTATCAAGCTTTTGCTCAAAGCTATGGTAATCAAGCATTGCATAGAGCTCATCACGGGTTTGCATAAGCCCAAGGCTATTTTTTTGCGTGCCATTTTTTAAAATATCTGCAAACACACTCAAAGCAGCCTGATTCATCGCCCTAAATCCCGATAATGGATATAAGACCATCGCAATTCCGGTATCTTTTAGCTCCTCAGTGTTGAAATAAGGTGTTTTGCCAAATTCGGTGATATTTGCCAAAATCGGCACAGAGATAGCATCGCAAAACTGCTTGTATTCAGCGAGTGTATGGATAGCTTCAGCAAAAATCATATCAGCCCCTGCTTCTACATAGCTCAAAGCCCTTTTGATAGCAGCTTCTTGTCCCTCGATAGCGTGTGCGTCTGTCCGTGCCATCAGCACAAATTCAGGGTCAATCTTGCCATCTAAGGCAGCCTTGATCCGATCGCACATCTCTTCTTGGCTCACGAGCTCTTTATTGGGTCGATGGCCACATCTTTTTTGCGACACTTGATCTTCAATATGGCAGCCTGCTGCACCTGCTCTTGTGAGCTCTTTGATAGTCCTTGAGATATTAAACGCGCCACCAAAGCCCGTATCAGCATCGACTAGCACAGGCAGAGAGGTCGCTGCAGTAATGCGCCTTACATCGATACAGACATCTTCTAAGTTTGTGATACCCAAATCAGGCACGCCAATACTCGCATTTGCCACGCCTGCGCCACTGATATAAAGGGCTTTTGCCCCTGCTTTTTGTGCTTGTATCGCACTATAAGCGTTGATAACGCCTAGAATCTGTAAAGGCTGATTTTCTTTGATAGCATTTCTGAATTTTTTTCCTGCACTCATGATTTTTTCTCCTTTGATTGTAGTGGGTAGCCTAAGGCTTTGAGTGCGTCTATGATCGTATCAAGCACACTCGGATCTTCAATGGTGCTTGGCATATTCCAATCTGTCCCATCAGCAATAGAGCGCATTGTAGAGCGCAATATCTTGCCACTCCTAGTTTTGGGTAAGCTATTGACAACAGCGACAAGATGGAGGCCAGCGATCGCCCCGATTTCTTCACGCACAATTTGCTTGATCCCATCACTGATGGCTTCTTTATCTCTGATGATCCCATCTTTGAGAACAACAAACGCCATGGGTATCTCGCCCTTGAGTGCGTCATTGACCCCAATAACAGCGCATTCAGCGACATCAGGGTGTTTAGAGATAGCCTCTTCCATACCACCTGTTGAGAGCCTGTGCCCAGCGACATTGATCACCCCATCCATGCGCCCCATCACAAAGACATAGCCATCTTTATCGATATAGCCGCTATCGCCTGTGAGATAGTAGCCTGGGTAGTGGTTGAGATAAGCGCGTTTGTATCTTGCTTCATCGCCCCAGATACTCATCAAGCAAGCAGGGGGCAAAGGGAGTTTGATTACAAGATTACCTAACTTACCTCTTTTGCACTCCTTGCCCTCTTCATCTAAGACCTTGAGATTGAAACCTGGCATGGGTTTGGTCGGAGAGCCCGGTTTGATAGGCATTGCCTCTAATCCAATGGGGTTAGCAGCGATTGCCCAGCCTGTTTCTGTCTGCCACCAATGGTCGATGACAATTTTGCCTGTGATTTTTTGGATCCATTTGAGCGTATCGCTATCACAGCGCTCACCTGCGACAAAAATCGCCTTGAGTGCTTGTAGATCGTATTTTTTGACCCACTCAGCCTTGGGATCTTCTTTTTTGATGGCTCTAAAAGCTGTGGGCGCAGAAAAAAGTATATTGACCCTATGCTCAGCGCACACACGCCAAAATGCCCCCGGATTAGGTGTTTTGACAGGTTTTCCCTCATAGATAATCGTCGTGCAGCCGTTCATCAAAGGCGCATACACAATATAGCTATGCCCCACGACCCAGCCTACATCACTTGCAGCCCAAAACACATCACCAGGTTTGGCATTATAGATATTATCCATCGACCATTTCAACGCAACAGAATGCCCTCCATTGCTGCGGACAACGCCTTTTGGCTTGCCTGTAGTCCCAGAGGTATAGAGGATATAAAGCGGGTCAGTAGCATCCAAGGGCACGCACTCTACAGGCTCAGTTTTTTCTTCTTCTATTTCCCAGTCAATATCCCGCCAAGGGAGCATATTCGCTCGCTCTTGGGGTCTTTGCCAGATGAGGCAGGTCGTGGGCTTGTGTGTGGATTTTTTGATCGCTTCATCTAAGATGGGCTTGTATTTGATCACGCGACTGACTTCAATGCCACAAGAAGCACTGATAATCACACGGGGCTTAGCATCTTCTATCCTTGCAGCTAGCTCATGGGCAGCAAACCCACCGAACACAACAGAGTGGATTGCCCCAATGCGCGCACAAGCTAGCATTGCAATCAAGGCTTCAGGAATCATAGGCATATAGATGATGACTCTATCGCCTTTTACCACGCCTTTATTCACCAAAATACCTGCAGTTTTAGCGATTCTTTTACGCAGTTCTTTGTAGGTAAAGGTCTTTTTGGTGTCTGTGACAGGGGAGTCATAGATAAGGGCTAGTTGATCCCCTCTGCCATTTTCTATATGCAAGTCAATGGCATTATAACAGCTATTCATACAGCCCCCGACAAACCATCTGTAGTGGTTATTGACTACATCAAGCACTTTATCATATTGGTGATACCAATGCACCCTTCTGGCTGCTTTGGCCCAAAAAGATTCGGGGTCTTGTATCGATTCTTCATAAATACTTTGATACTCAGACATTTTTGCCTCCTTTAGGGATATGCATAATATTTTACTGCCAATGGTGGGATTATTTTTGGACGATTTTGCAGGGGGTTAATGCAATTTTTATACAAAAGTAGTTAAATTGTATAGAAACTATACACAAGTAGGCGGGCAAAATTATGGATACAAAAAGTGGAATCAGGCGATTGATTGCGATCTATAATCGCTATGGTATGAGTATTTCAAAGTTTGCTTCTATCATCAAAAAAGACCGACGCACACTGACTGCTTGGATCGATAAGACAACGACCAAAGAGCCATCAGCACAAGTCAAACATACAATATGTGCATTTTTTCGGTATCCATATAAGATTTGGGATTGTTCTGATGGGGAGTTTGAACTCTTGCTGGATGCGATCCCTCAAGAGCAAGTGCGTATTATTGATGAGGGCTATGAGGGGGGATTGGTCTATATTTTAGACAAAGAACAAGAAGAGCGATTTGTGATCCACCCTAGATTCCCCGGCCCTGCTTATCGGGATAAGATAGTGAATTCTCCTTATAAGCGCTCGACTTCGCCCCTAGCCCAAGAGCTCAGAGCCCAAAGAAGCGCACGCATTTTGAGCTATGAGTTTGTATCCAATGAGTGGTATTCATTGGAATCAGTTTTGAGATTTGCCTTTTGTCCTATTGGCAATCCTTATACCAAAGAGCAAAAAATCGCGATACTCCAGCTTGTTTATGATACTTTTAATGACAACTACAATAAAGGTTTGTATCTCTTTGACTCCCATACAACCAAACTCTATGGTATGGATACAGCGTATATTTCTATCAATCCCAAGCAAAAAAATCTATTTTTTAAAATGCCGATTGATTCTTTGATTGTAGAGATTTCTAATGAAACGCTCATCAACAGACTGCACCGCTATTTTACTTCAATGTCCCAAACTCCAAGGCATATTTTAAGAACAGATTCGCCCAAGATTTTACAGCTTTTAACTGAGTGTATCAAACAAGGCACCCCACTCCAAGACTTCCACCAACAAGTCATGGCCAAGACCTCATATGGTGAGCTATTTGCAAATAATATCACCATCAACTAGCCATTTGCCCTTAGCTTTTATCTGACCTCTAGTTTGCTGATTTAAGCTCTCTTTAGGAGGTAGCAAACATAATCTTGACCTTGCAATCTGCGCAGCACTCTAAGGCTTTGATTTTGGCTGTGTCAGAGCCAAAGAGTGGGGTCATCATTGATTTGACTTTTTGGATAGATTTTTGTGTGGCAAATTTTTTCCCACATTCAATGCAAGCAAACAATGTATCAGAAGCCATGATTTTATCTTCAAACCAGCTTGGAGCTAGTGTGATACCTGAGAGCTCTAGGCTGATAGCATTTTCAGGGCAAGAATCGACACAATACCCACAAGTCGTGCAAGCAGAAGCATCAAAACGCAAGGAAAGATCACTTGCCACAGCTTTCAAGCTCCCCACATTGCACGCACCCACGCAGCTCATGCATAAAGTGCAAGCAGCACTATTAATAGCTATTTGCCCATAGCGGACAAGCTCTTTGCTCTGGCCACTGGGGACTTGCCCGTAGTGATGGTCTTTGATAGCAAAACGCAGGCGTTCAGAGAAATGCTTTCTTTTGTATTCATTTGCCCCTAAAGGATAGCTATAGGAGGCAATGGGCTCTAGGCGTTGCATAGAGTCTGTGAGTTCTTGGGGTGTTTGGGCGATATAAAAGCCTGTTTTTTGATAGATATTGTGATAAATATCATTGATGAGCTTGCTTGCTTCAAGCACAGGGGGTATGAGATTTTTAGCATAATACACACAAGAATGCCCGCTCTCTTGGAGCAAGGCTAGGATATGGGCTTCTGAGAGGAGATTGCTTGTGCTGATGATAAGAGGGGCTATATGGTCTGGTATAGGGAAATCTTTTAAATCTTGCAAAAAGGGCAGGGCGATGAGGAGGATCGGTGTGTTTTTGTAATGGGCGAGTGTTGCATTGAGGGCTTGCATACTCAAAGAGCTATCTTCCATCGAGCCACTAGGGCATACACTCACGCACGCCCCACAGCCGATACAATCAATATCTGAAAAGACCAACTCCATCAAATGATTATTTTTACTCACGCCCAGTGTGGGGCAGACATTAGCACATTTATGGCAGTAGCCCTCACCTTTTTTATTGGCTCTGCGATGGTGGTATTGGCAGTTTTGGCTATCATAAGTGATAAAGCTCTGATAATGATAAGTCCCCACGCGCCCATCAAGCACGCCCATCAGCGCATATTCATCTTCAAAATTCCCCGCATTTTCTATCCCTGCAAATGACTCCAAATATGTATCTTCATAAAAAATCACCCCTTGGGCAAAGGACACTTTGAGTATTTCAGCATTGGTGCGGACTTGGGCTTCAAACGCCCCCATATGCCCGTGGATAGAAACAATATCTTCAGGGTGCAGCAAGCCCACTTCATAGCGCATATTTTCCCAACCCCGCACAAACTCCAAAAACGCCTTTGCCTCTTGATTATCCCCGATAATTAGCAAGCTTGGGGCAACAGGAGTGCTAAAATCTTTTTGAGTGCTGTGTTCGTATTGATTTAGGCGTGCAAAATATAGGCGCTTGAGATTTTGTGCGATGGTTGCTTGTGTGTGATGGGATTTGGAGGCATTGCTGAGATACCAATCGATTTCTGGGGCATAGACATCGCAGTTTTGGGGGTGGTTGGATATGAGTGCGTAAGTATCAGGATTTGGCAAGATAGTCAGCCAATCTTGTGTCAGGTCTTTGAGGGAGGTGAGTGCATTGTCTTGTGTGATGAGTGAAAAGTCATAAAAATCCATCATAGTGCCTTTGTTGATAGGGTCTTATCTGCTAGTGAGGTAGCAAGAATCAGTGGTATGGGCTGCTTTTTGGGTATGGGTTTGGTCTAGGAGTATCCGAGATGGGTGGGTGTAGATATTGCATTTATCATTTCTAGCAAAGCCAATGAGCGTGATACCTAGCATTTGAGCTGTTTTGATCCCTAGTTGTGTGACTGCAGCTCGTGAAATCAAAATCGCAATATCGTGCATTGCTGCTTTGATTACCATCTCCATCGAAAGCCGCCCACTCACAAACAAAACTGCTTGCGTGGTGTCTTTTCTTGCAAGTCTTGCTTTACCCATGACCTTGTCGATTGCATTGTGTCGCCCGATATCTTGTGCGTGGATACTTGTGCCATCAAGAAAATGGAGAACAGCTTGATGCACACAACCTGTTGTATGGAACAATAAATTCCCCACTTCAAAGCTCTCTAAAAGCTCCCAGACCCAGCCAATGGGGATTTGCATTTGTGTTGCGATAAATTTTTCAATGATTTTTCCCTCAAAATTCCCTGTCACACCCACGCAGCACCCTGAAGTCAGAGTCTTTTCGTGGTAGAGATTTTGGAGATGTTCGGGATTGATTTTTGCATCAACATACACGCTCAGACCATCAGGGGCAATGGAGATATTTTTGACATCATCAATCGATTCTATCACCCCCTCACTGAGTAAAAATCCTATGGCGTGGGCGTCTTGGTCTTTAGGGATACTCATTGTTGCAATGATTTTGCTCCCATTGAGATATAAGGCAATGCGCTCTTCTGCGATGATAGTATCTTCTTGATAGACCCCTTGATTACTTGCTTTTTCTACGAGCACATAAGGAATAGTCTGTGTGAAGGGTTGCTTATCGCCCACAGCTAAGCTCTCTGTAGTAATACCCGTGCATGATTGCTAATTCTTCTTCGCCCATATTGCCATCAAGTATCGACTCCAAAGCCCCCTCAATCGCAAATACAGCCATATAAATATGCGTAATCAGCATTGCAATCACCACAAATCCTAAGGTATTATGCACAATCGCATTGAGTCTTAAAAAGTTAATATCTCCCCACAAAAAGTGCATGATTAAGCCACTCCCAGCCATCACAAGCCCGCCGATTGTTGCAATCCAAAACCATATTTTTTGTCCAGCATTGAATTTCCCCGCAGGCACGGGCACATTTTCTTTGGAGAGATACCCGCCCATGATCTTAAACCACTCCAAATCATAGAGCTTGAATAATGAGGGCTTCACCCACATGAAAAACATCGCTATCCCAAAGACTATGAATACAAAAGTAGCAAAAAAGTGGATATTTTTTGCAATCCTAATAGGCAGCCCCCCTCCGAGCTTATCGCCAAATACCATCATCAGACCCGTGAGGACAATGACAAGAAAAGGCAGGGCTGCTCCCCAATGCACGATAATATTATAAGAAGAGAAGACTTTGATTTTTTTATCGTGGTTGAATTTTCTTTGTCCGACAAGCTTATGGTGTCCAAAAAACGCAAGGACAACTAGCACAATCACGCCCAAAAATATGGGTGCAAAAAACTTATTTTGCAAGATAGTGAAAGCCTCGCCTAAACCTTTGAGCCCTCGGATACCTGTGATTTTTTCTCCGTGGTTAGCAATCCCCACGCCTACGCCATCCATCTGAATCACAGAGCCACCAACCACCCCTGCAGTAGGGGAATCAAGCCCCCAATTTTTAATCGCTTCAATCTGGGGCGTGCCATAGATGTGCTGATTGTAGCTAAAGTCTATGGGCTCTTGTGTGTGGGCTTGGAGCGTGTAAGCACTGAGTAAAAGACCCAAAAACAGCCAGCTCGCTTTGTGTGTGATAAATTTTAAGACTTCCATGAGTGCTCCTATAATGTGTCCCCATAAGCCTTGCTCCAGGTGTAGGGAGTTTGAGGCGTGGGGTTTCCACGATTGAGTGCTCGAGTCCTGATAATGGCACTGACTTCTTTGGAGCTTCCTGCTAAGAGTGCTTTAGTTGAGCACATCGCTGCACAAGCAGGCACTTTCCCCTCAGCAATTCTATTTTGTCCATAGAGATCAAACTCTTTTTGACTATGTGTGGGGGCAGGGCCTCCTGCACAAAAGGTGCATTTATCCATCGAGCCCCGAGAGCCAAAGACATCATTTGTGGGGAATTGGGGCGCACCAAAAGGGCAGGCATACAAGCAATATCCACAGCCGATACAAGTTTCTTTGTTGTGTAAGACAATTCCATCAGCGCGGATATAAAAGCAATCGACAGGGCAGACTTTCGCACAAGGAGCGTCTGCGCAATGCATGCAAGCAATCGAGATAGATTTTTCTTGACCGACAATGCCTTCATTGAGTGTGACAACTCTACGGCGGGATACGCCTACAGGGAGGTGATGGGCTTCTTTGCACGCTACATCGCAGCCGTGGCAGTCGATACAGCGATTGTCATCGCAATAAAATTTAATGCGGGAGTGGTCTTGGATTTGGAATCCTCCCGTGGTATTGGTGTTGCTCATAATAACTCCTTAGGCTTTTTCGATACGGCACAGACCGCATTTAGTTTCAGGGCAAGCAGTGTTGTAATCAAAGCCATAGCTTGTTACCATTGAAGCACACTCGCCAATCGCATAGGGTTTTGTCCCCTCTGGATAGCGATCAAGCAGGCTTTTGCCTACATACACACCTGAGAAATTCTGGGGCAAGAACACATCATTTTCGCCCACACGATAAGAGTGCTTGGCTTTGACAAGGATTTTAGTCCCACTTGTCCCATGCACCCAAACAGCATCGCCATCATTGATACCCAGACTAAAGGCAGTGTTGGGGTGGATCTCGACAAACATATCGTGGTAGATTTCTGCGAGATATTTCGCACTCCGTGTTTCAGTCCCTGTTCCCATATGTGCGACAAGTCTGCCTGTGAGCATATTGAGTGGGTAGTCTTTTTTCCAATCGTGCTCTTTTTGGCGTGAAATGTATTTGAGGTTTGCCCTGAAATTATCCTTTTTGTCTGGGAAGCTTGGATATTTGTCTATCAAGTCAGGGCGATAAGTATGCAAGGGCTCTCTGTGTATAGGGATTTTGTCATACCAATTCCATACGACCATTCTTGCCTTGCCATTGCCATAAGGGCATATGCCTGCTTGGAGTGCCTTTTCTACCAAGATATTTGTTGTGCCCGTGGAGAAAGAAGTGCCTTTGACGGCTTGTTTTTCTGCAGGAGTTAGCTTGATATTTAGGACTTTTTCGATATTTTCTGCTGTGATAGCAGGGTGTCCAGCGATTTTGGCATTAGGGAGCTTTTTGGGTGAGAGCATATCTGTGCCATCAGGCGCTCGCACTCCCCAATTCACTCTAAAGCCCATACCCCCTTGCATGACAGGGATTGTGTCATTATACATCACAGGTGTGCCAGGGTGTTTTTCGCTCCAGCAAGGCCAAGGGAGTCCATAGTATTGATCTTTCACTACGCCCATACCTGCTAGAGTTACTTTGTCAAACATATGCCAATTATCGCAATGCTCCTTCAAGCGCTTTGCACTCATGCCTTGCAAGCCTATACTGCGTATGCTTTGAGCCATTTCAGTTGTCGCATCATCGGGCCAAATAAATTCTTTGCGCCCCTCTTTTTGAGCGATCGCATACAACGAGCGTTGGAATTCTTCTTTAAAGCCCAATCTAGAGGCAAGGTCAAATAAAATCTCGTGGTCTTCTCTGCACTCAAACATCGGTTTCATCACTTGGTAACGCCATTGATAAGCGCGATTGGTCGCAGCCACTGAACCACTAGACTCCATCTGCGAAGCTGCAGGGAGCAAGAAAAGATTATCTTTTCTATCTGTGATGACAGCAACATCATTGACATAAGGATCGATAAAGACGACCAAATCCATTTTATCAAGCGCAGCCTTTGTTTTATCGAGCAATGAAGTTGTCGAGATACCATTACCGATGACTACAAGGGCTTTGATGGGTGTGTTGTTATTGTTGGCAAAGTTTTGCTCATCCAGCACGCCAAACCTCCAAGTAGAGAGGGCATAGCCTGTTTTTTCCATCATTTCTTTTGAAGAAAATCGCCCTGCCATCCACTCATAATCCACTTTCCAATGTTGGCAAAAATGCCGCCATGAACCCTCGCTAAGCCCATAGTATCCAGGGAGGGAGTCAGAGAGATTACCCATATCAGAAGCACCTTGAACATTGTCGTGTCCTCTTAAGATATTCACGCCCCCACCATTTTTGCCGATGTTGCCTAAGATGAGCTGCAAAATCGGCATGATACGCGTGTTGTTTGTGCCCACTGTGTGTTGGGTCAGCCCTTGATTCCATATCAATGCAGCAGGTTTGGCCTTTGCCATCTCTGTCGTGATTTTTTTGATTGTTTCTGCAGGGATACCTGTGATATCTTCGACCACATCTAAAGGATATTTTTGCGCCTCTTTGAATACCTCTTCATAGCCATACACTCTATCTTTGAGATATTTTTCATCATAGAGTTTATGGGCGACTATGTAGTTGATCATTCCATAAACTAAGGCCACATCAGTCCCACTGCGGATACGCACAAATTCATCGGCCTTAGCTGCAGTCTTGCTAAAATGGGGATCGACACACACGATATGCGCGCCTTTTTCTTTCGCCCTTAAGATATGGACCATACCCACAGGGTGATTGACAGCAGGGTTTGCCCCAATGATGAGAATAAATCGAGAAAATTGCATATCGCCTAGATGGTTAGTCATGCCACCATACCCAAATGTATTCGCCACACCGGCGACTGTAGGGCTGTGTCAGATTCTAGCTTGATGGTCGATATTGTTTGTCCCAAAAAAGGCAGCAAATTTACGGATATAGTAGCTTTGCTCGTTGCTTACTTTTGCTGAACCGATAAACATCACGCTATCAGGGCCATATTTTGAACGGATATCTTGGAGGCTTGAGGCGACTTTTCCCATCGCACTATCCCAATCTGTGCGCACCCATTGGCCATTGATTTTTTCGATGGGGTATCGCAAGCGCGTTTGGCTTCTAGCGCGATCGATCATATCAGCGCCTTTGCAGCAATGCCCACCTTGAGAGATGGGGTGGTCTTGAGCGACTTCTTGTCTGACCCATACGCCATCTTTGACTTCAGCGATGATACCACAGCCCACAGAGCAGTGTGTGCAGATTGTTTTGATTTTTTGTGAGCCAGGGTAGGCTTGAGAAAGCTCACTCCCTGAGGCCTTTTTGAGTATTTCTTTGCTCTCACTCCCTAGTGCTTGAGAGATCCCCACAGCACCAGCTAGAGCAGACATTTTCAAGAACGCACGCCGATTTTTGGCTTTGGTGTTGATTGTGTCCATTTTTTTCCTTTTTGTTGAATTAAGTTACTTAGCTACAGAATAATATTCTTTCCAATACTTTGTATCCCCTTGATAGAGCACCTCTTCTTTGTTGGATTTCCCTCTGATGACACCTTCTTGCTTGACTTCTTCTTTTGAGCACGCAGAGATAGCAAGCCCTCCGATTGCAGCTAAAGCACCTGCTTTTGTGGTTGTCTTGAGGAATTGACGGCGAGAATTGTTTTGTTTATCTTGCATAGATGATCCTCTTTAGTGGTTAGTTTGGGCTGACCCCGCAAAAAGATTATGGTCGTAATCTCTTTGCGGGGTCAGGGAACCAATATACTTTCTTCTAAACGCAAAAACCCCTCTAAAATACGATTGACACAAGCATACAAAGGGCAATCCACCCTTGAAGCAATCGCCTTGCATACGCCATCTTGCATTGGGTAGATACAAGTAGCAAAAAGCTCTTTAGCTAAAGCCAATTCTCCATTTTCCAAAAAATGCCGCATGGCTACAAACAAAAACCCTAGATTTTCTTCACTTTCTTTGATGCGCTTGGTGTTGAGATAGCACTGCCCTTTTTTGATGATCGATTTTGCCCTCACTAAGCTCTCACCTCCAATGCAGTCTTCTAGGTAGTGTGAGAGATACAGATATACTGGTGCTTGATCTCCTTTGCCAAAGGGCAGGGTGAAAAGTGCGCTGAATTCTGTGATAAAAGAGTGCAGACCACTGGTTTCTAGCTCATTTTGGAGTGTGCTGAAATCTTGGGTATCTTGGGGATTGAGTGCGAATTCTTTGAGAATTTGGATTTGTTTTTTGAGAAGTTCTTGACGATTTTTGAGCAGTTCAAACAAAAACAATCCACTGAAAAAATCATAATACAAAACCCTTGCTTGCGTGATTGTATCTGTAGTTTGTCGCAGCGTTTGGATTTGCATTGTGTCATCTTTAGTTTGGATTGTTTGGAAATGCACAAAAACCTTGGAGTTATTTTGCCATTAAAGTCCGAAAAATTTTATGAGTATTTATCATTTATTTAAAATCTTGATAAAAATGAGTAATTTTGATACATAAAATCACTACAAATCACTATTTTCTTTGAGTTTCCAAAATAGACTATATAGTGGATTATAAATGAGAATAGTATAGACAGATTTTCTATACACGCATGGCACGCATGGAATTAGCCAGCGCAATGAGTGCTACACCCACATCACCAAAGACTGCTTCCCAGAGTGTCGCTAGTCCAAAAAGCCCTAAGATGATAAAGACAATTTTAATCCCTAGGGCAAATAAGATATTTTGCCAGATGATTTTTTTAGTCTTTTTGGCGATTTTGAACGCCTTGGCTATGGAGGTGATGGAATTATTAGTGATGATAATATCAGCACTTTCTTTGCTCACATCACTCGCCCCACCCATACTAATCCCTGCATCAGCGCTTGCAAGCGTGGGCGCATCGTTGATACCATCGCCAATAAAGACCGTTTTGCCTGTATGGGAATTTTTGAATATTTCAAATTTTTCAACCTTTTCTTCGGGCAAGAGATTGGCTTCATACTCACAATCTAATATCTTAGCGATTTTTTTTGTCGCATAAGCATTGTCCCCACTTAAAATACAGATATTTTCAATCCCCAATTCTTTGAGTGCGCTAATCCCTTCTTTGGCATCGTCTTTGATTTCATCAGAGATGATGATATGCCCGATATACTTGCCATTTGCCCCGATATGCACCACCGTGCCCTCGATATCGCATTGATTGTGCGGGATTTGGAATTTGTGTAAGATTTTGTCATTGCCTGCGATGATGACATCAGTATGGCATTTTGTCCTGACACCATAGCCACTGATTTCTTCATAATCACCGATACTATGTGTGTGGTGGTCTTGAGAAGCGGCTTTGATGGAGGTGGCTATGGGGTGGTTGGAGAGAGTTTGGGAGCAGTTAGCAAACTGCAAGACTTCTTCTTGTGTGTAGCCCTTTTCGGGGAATACGCCTGTGACTTTAAACACGCCTTTAGTGAGTGTGCCTGTCTTGTCAAAGGCGATATTTTTAGTTTGTGCTAAGGTTTCTAGGTTGTTGGCGCCTTTGATGAGTATGCCATTTTTGCTCGCAGCGCCAATCCCGCCAAAATACCCCAAAGGCACAGAGATAACCAAAGCGCAAGGGCAGCTCACCATCAAGACCACCAACCCGCGATAGATCCAGTCATTGTATGTGCCAAACCCTGCGAGTGGCGGGAGGATAGCGATAAAAATAGCGATAAAAAACACAATGGGCGTGTAATATCTTGCAAATAAAGTGATGAATTTTTCAGTTTGGGACTTTTTGCTCGCAGCATTTTGGACTAATTCGATGATTTTAGCCACTGAAGATTCAGCATAGAGCTTTTCGACAGCGATTTCTAGCACGCCTGTGAGATTAAGGCTCCCACCAAGCACTTTTTTGCCTGCTTTGACACTCAAAGGGATAGATTCCCCTGTCAAAGCCCTCTGATCGAGCGTGCTTTCACCTTTGAGGACAACGCCATCAGTGGGGATTTTCTCCCCTGCTTTGACAATGAGAATATCATTGATTTTTAGTTGCTGGGGCGTGGTCTGTGTGATGGTATCGCCTTGCTTGATATAAGCGATATTAGGGGCTACATCTAAGAGGGCTTTGATCGAGCTTTTAGAGCGCGTTACAGCCAAGTCTTGCAAAAACTCTCCCACAGCAAAAAACACCATCACCGATACGGCCTCTTCATATGCTCCGATGAAAAAGGCTGCAATTGTGGCTGCTAACATCAAGACATTTTCATCAAAGACTTGCCCTTTTTTGAAATTATGATACGCACCTAAAAAGACCTCTTTCCCTGAAAACAGATACACACAAGCAAGCAAGACATACGCCCCTATGTGTAAGCTATGGTTTTGTGTGAAATGCAGCACGCCCAAAGAGGCAAAAAACACAATCACAACACTGATGATGGGATAAAAACTGACTTGTTCTTGTTTGGATTCTTCGTGAGTGAGGTTAATTTTTGGTTCAATTTCTTTGAGCTTTTCTTGCACCTTTGAAAAATCTGTCGTGTCTAAAAGCATTGTGTTGGTGTTAAAAGAAACTTCGATATGTTGGACACAAGGGAGTTTTTTGAGTTCATATTCGATTTTTTCAGCGCAAGCGACGCAGTCCATATTGTGTAAGTGATATTTTTGCATTTTGACCCCAAGAAATGATAATTATTATTATATGACAGAAAACTCGCAACAATCTAGCACAAACTTGATTAAATATTTATAAATCGCTATAGCAAATCTCCACTCAAAACAAGCCCCCTAGAAATGCCATCTGTAGGAGATTCTTAGGTTCTTCTATAACTCAGTGCTTCTAAGATATGGGGCTTTTCAATCAGCGCACTCCCATCGAGGTCTGCAATCGTGCGCGCAAGCTTTTTGATCTTATGGACAGAGCGCTCAGAGAGTCCAAATCGCCCGATGGCTTGTGATAGGAGCGTTTGAGTGCTTTGGGTGAGATGACAGAATTGTTCGATTTCTCTTTCATCGAGCTTGCCATTGAGATGTTTTTGCCCGCGGGCCATTTGGATTTTAAAGACTTCAAAGACTCTTTGCTGCATTTGTTGGGAGGAAATCGAGCCTTGGGCGTTTTCTTGGGGTTCGTCCATCTGCACAAACAAATCAATGCGATCCAAAAACGGCTCACTCAAGCGATTTTTATACGCAAGGATTTCTTTGTCTAAACAGCGGCAAGTCCTGTGCTTAGAGAGGAGATTCCCGCAAGGGCAGGGGTTTTGCGCACCGATAAAAAGAAACGAGGTGTCATATTCTATCTTGCTATGGACGCGCGAAACTGATAGTTTGTTGTTTTCTAATGGCTCGCGCAAGGACTCAAGAATATCTTTTTTGAAATGGGGCAGTTCATCAAAAAACAAAATGCCATTATGGGCTAAAGCGACCTCACCGGGCTTGGGCTCACTCTGTGTAGCAGAGCCTAATATGCTTGATTTGGACGCGCTTTGATGGGGGTTACGGAAGCTTCTTGCAGGGCTATAGCAGGCTTCTTGATTGCTTAAGGTTTGGAGCTTGACAGATGCGATCATTTCTTGGATACTCAAAGGGGGCAGAATATAGCGCATGCGTTTGGCAATCATACTTTTGCCACAACCCGGACTCCCCTCAAAGATGATATTATGGAAACCACTCGCAGCTATCAAAGCAGCGCGCTTGGCGATCTCTTGGCCTTTGACTTCAGAAAAATCAAGCTCAAAAGTATCCAGATAATAATAAAGCTCGTTGTTGATAGAAAGCGAGCTAAAATGCAGTTCTTTGGTGTAGGTATCAGGCAGAGGGGTGGGTTGCTTGATGATTTCTAGGGCTTGATTGATGTGATTGGCATAATAGAAATTGAGATTGGGGATCAGACAAAAGAGGTCTTTGCCTCCCTCAGGGACGATGACATTGGCCTTTGGGTGTATCAGCGCTATGTCTAAAAGCAAAGAATAGATACTATCGTTGTGCTTGATTTTGCCATCAAGACCTAATTCTCCAAAGGCAAACCACTCTTTTGGGGCGACATTTTCTTTTTGTAAGGCAATCAAAATAGCAATGGGTAAATCAAAATGGCTACCATTTTTGGGGAGGTCTGAGGGGGAGAGATTGACAACGATTTTAAGAGGGGGGAAAGTGAAGCCATTATTTTGCAAGGCAGAATGCACCCTTTGCTTGGCCTCTTGGATTGCGTTATTGACAAGCCCTGATATCACAAACCCCGGGAGTGCGCGGCTAAAACTCACCTCTACTTCTACGATCTGCGCTGAAGTCCCAAGCTTAGTCGCGCACAAAATCTTATTGACCATCAAATCCCTCTTTCACTGCCTATTTTAGCTCTTTTCGGGCTTTTTTGAGTTCTTTTTCAAATTTTTTGCGTTTTAAGATGGGGAGTTTATCGACAAACAAAATACCATTGAGATGATCGATTTCGTGCTGGATAGCAATCGCTAAGAGCCCATCGCCTGCAAGAATCTTTTTCTCTCCAAAGCGGTCTTGATAAGCAAGAGTGATAGCTGCAAAACGTTCGACTTCTTCATAAAACTCTGGCACAGACAAACAGCCCTCATTCCACTTAGTTGCACCCTCTTGTTTTAAAAATACGGGATTGATAATCTCTAAGAGATCTTCTTTGTGCTGGGTGTCATCTTCTCTGGGGAGATTGATGAGTAAAATCCGTTTTTGTATGCCGACTTGGATTGCTGCAAGCCCGATACCATTTCTAGCACGCATTGTTTCATACATATCATCTAAAAGCTGGTGCAAGTCTGCATCAAAGCTTTCGACTTCTTGGGAAACTTTTTTGAGCGTTGGGTTTGGGTATTTTAGGATCTCTAAAATAGCCATTATCACCGATCCTCAGGGCATATTTCATAATCAGTCTGCTTGTCTAAAGACACTTGAAGGGCATCGAGTGCTGCTTTGAGCGAGCTTTCTGCGTTTCTTGTCGGAGTGATTTTAGCAATCCCCACACAGACATCAAGTGTTATATCTCTATCGCCTAAAAATATATTTGTTGATTTCACTGAGTTAGCAAAGCGATCTGTGGCCTTGATAGCACTATCAAGATCAGAATATTTCAGTCCAATACCAAACACCCCATCGCCCAAATAGCCGATAAAGTCGCTTCTTCGAGAGTTTTTAAGCAGGAGTTTGGATACGGTTTTGAGTAAGATAATCAGAGTGGATTTTTCTTGAGTTTTTTCTTGGATATGTTGAGAGAGTGCCATCACTAAGATACTTGAAGAGTGTCGGAATTCTTCCATTAATTTGGTTTCTTTTTCAATGAGATTGCTAAAATAACGGCGATTATATACGCCAAATCGTGAGTCATAGATTGTATTTTGATTGATATCTGTGATTGTTTTGGCAGTTTTTGCATAGAGATTTTTGATCTGAGAGAGTTGGGTGGCTGTGATGGAATTGATTTTTTCAATATCTTTGACAAAAAGCGTTGTTGCGTTGCTTAGGGCTATTTTATTATTATCGATTTTTTCAATGCCTTTGATGTGTCTATCAGTCATTGCTTGCATGAGTTGGAGATTTTTATAAAGTATGGCGATAAAATCAAGCATTTGTTTGATGTTTTTGAACCCATCTTTCACGCTTTTTTCAAAGGCTATAGCGTGTTCTTCGCCAAAGGATTGGAGATTGATAGCGTTTTGAATTTTTTGCTTGAAATTACCCTCTTCTTTTTCGAGCAAACGTTCAAAATAAAGCTGATAGTTTGCAGGCAAAGGTGTTAAATCTTCTTCTTCAAGCTGCTTGAGCGTGTTTTGAGCAATTTCATTGACCCGCACGGTGACTTGGTCTTCTAAAATGCGGTCCCTTTCCTCATCGTTTTTTGTATCAGAGGTTTCTGGCTCTAATTTCCCAAAAAAAACATTGCTGCCAAATTCGGGATCTTGTTCTGTTTGTTCTTTTGAGTTTCCCATAAATATACTTTCTTTTCGAGCTTATTTTAGACTTTTTTCAAGTACTTTATCAATGATACCATATTCTTTGGCCTCTTTAGCACTCATGAAAAAATCCCTTTCAGTATCTTGCGCGATTTTCTTGAGTGTCTGGCCTGTATTTTTAGACATGATTTCATTGAGGATACTTTTGAGTCGTAAAATTTCTTTGGCTTGGATTTCAATATCGCTTGCTTGTCCTTGGGCCCCGCCGAGTGGTTGGTGGATCATGATGCGAGAGTTGGGGAGGGAATAGCGCTTGCCCTTTGCCCCACAACTCAGCAAAAACGCCCCTGCTGATGCGGCTTGTCCGATACAAATCGTGCAAATATCAGGGCGAATATAATGCATTGTATCATAGATACTGAACGCACTTGTGATCACTCCACCAGGGGAATTGATATAGAGATTGATGTCTTTTTCAGGGTCTTCAGCTTCTAAAAAAAGGAGTTGCGCGACAATTGAAGAGGCCACTGCATCATTGATTTCTCCACTCAAAAGGATAATGCGATCTTTGAGAAGTCTTGAGTAAATATCATAGCTTCGCTCACCTCTGCCTGTTTTTTCAATCACATAGGGTATATAATTCATCACTCTGCCTTAGCTTTTGGTTTTTTAGCGCTTGGACTGGTTTTTTCATTAGCTGCAGGACTGGCCTTTTGGGTGGGGGTGGTTTCGGGCTTTTTGGTTGTTTCTTGGAGCTTTTTGTCTAACAAATGCGCGAGCAGCTTGTCTTCTACCATTGCCATTTTGATAGCAGGGAACATATTATTTTGCTTGTAATATTCGATAACTTCTTTGGGGTCTTGGCGATTCATCATCGCTTCATAATACACCGTTTGGAGCACTTCATTATCTTCAACACGGACATTTTCTTGCTTTGAGAGTGCGTCAATGATAAAAGTGATTTTTACACTTTTTTGCGCGTCTTTACGGAAGCTTTCGCGCTTTTCTTGTGCTTTTTTAGCGTCAGCCTTGAGGCTTTCGAGCTCTTTAGGGTCTAGGGTGTGGAGTGAGTTTCTGAAAAGCAAATCCATTTCTTGTTCGACAATCAAATCAGGGAGATCAAAATCAAATGTTGCATTGAAATTTTCGATCAATTTTTCTTTGAGCTCTTCGTTATAGAGTTTGGTTTTTGCTTCAAGCTCTAGTTGTTCTTTGATTTTTGTTTCAAGCAGCTCTTTGGAGGGGGCTGATTCTTGTGGGAGCAAGGATTGAATCAATGTGTCATCGATTTTTGGCTTGTCTTTGTATTGGATTTTATTGACCTTGACTTTAAAGGTGGCAGGTTTGCCTGCTAGGGCTTGTGCGTGGTAGCTTTCTGGGAATTTGACTGCGATTTCTTTTTCTTCGCCAACGCCTAAGCCCATGAGCGCTTCTTCAAAGCCAGGTATGAACTGCCCACTTCCAATGAGCAAATCAAAGCCCTCGCCCTTTCCTCCCTCAAAGCTATTCCCATCGATAAAGCCCTCAAAGTCGATATTAGCCACATCATCTTTTGTGATTTTTCTGTCTTTTTTTGCTTCAATGAGTGGGGTTTTTGCAAGGGCAAGTTCGTGGAGCCTTGTCTGGACTTCTTTGTCGCTGATGGCTTTGAGCTTGACCTCTGGCACACAGCTAGCCACCCCCTCAAGGCTAAAATCAGGTTTTAGACTGATTTTTATCTCGACATCAATGCTTGTATCGCTTTTGTCAAATTTTGTGATGATAGGATCGCCGATAATCTCTTGAGTATTGAGCCCCATTTCTTTGAGCGCAAGCCCTAAAACCTCTTCCACAGCTTCTTTTTGTGCTTCTTGTTCGATACTATCTTTATAGCGGGATTTGACGATATTTAAAGGGACTTTTCCTTTTCTGAATCCATCGATTTTGAGCGTTTTGGCGATTTTATTCGCTACTTTGTTGTGCTTGTTTTCTAAATCTTTTAAAAGCAGTTGCGTGCTTACAGATGCATTCGCAGAGTTGAGTCTTTTTGTCTGTAAATTCATAGAATTCCTTAGCGATATTGAGTATAATTTTGTATTCTAACAAAAATTTCTTTAATAACAAATCAAAATCCCAAGGGAACTCTTATGTCGCTTGAAGCACTCAAAGCAAGACTCAAAGAAAATATCAACCTCTCCCCCCAATATGGCACGATCAAAAAAGTTGCTCCCAATATCGTATATGCCGATGGTATCACGCCCTCAGTGGGCGATCTTGTCAGAGTCAAAAAATCCAATGGGAGCGAGTGCTTGGGTATGGTGACTTTGAGTGAAAACCACCGATTTGGCTTCACGCCTTTTTCATTTATCGAGGGCTATAAGACAGGCGATAAGGTGATTTTAGAAAAAAAGGGCTTGTCTTTCCCCGTGTCTGATAGCCTATTAGGCAGAGTCTTGAACCCCTTAGGTATGCCCATCGATGACAAAGGCCCGATCCAAGCAAGCACGCATATCCCAGTCATCACCCCCCCGATTCAGGCAATGAAAAGAGGGATTATCGATGAAGTCTTTAGCGTGGGAGTTAGAAGCATTGATGGGCTATTGACTTGCGGGAAAGGGCAGAAAATGGGTATTTTTGCTGGCTCTGGTGTGGGTAAATCTACATTGATGGGTATGATTGTCAAGGGCTGTGTTGCCCCTATCAAGGTAGTTGCGCTCATTGGCGAAAGGGGGCGGGAAGTCCCTGAATTTATCCAAAAAAATCTCAATGGCGACCTCAAAGACACCGTATTGATTGTAGCCACTAGCGATGATTCAGCTTTAATGCGTAAATATGGCGCGTTTTGTGCGATGGCAGTGGCAGAATATTTCAAAAATCAAGGCAGAGATGTGCTGTTTATTATGGATTCTGTTACGCGTTTTGCCATGGCCCAAAGAGAGATCGGGCTAGCGCTTGGCGAACCTCCCACAACAAAGGGCTATCCACCCTCCGTGCTCTCTCTCCTCCCTCAGCTCATGGAGCGCGCAGGCAAAGAAGAGGGCAAGGGCTCTATCACAGCATTTTTTACCGTTCTTGTCGAGGGTGATGATCTCTCTGATCCTATCGCTGATCAAGCGCGCAGTATTTTAGATGGACATATCGTGCTGAGTCGTGAGCTTACAGATTATGGCATATTCCCGCCCATCAATATCCTCAGCTCAGCCTCCAGACTCACCAATGACATCACCACCCCCAAGCACAGAGAAGCGATCCGCAAATTCCGCCGCCTTTATGCACTTTTAAAGGAAAATGAAATCTTAATTCGTATCGGTTCTTATCAAAAAGGCTTTGATCCTGAGCTGGATTTAGCCATTGAAAAAAAATCTTTGATGGAAGATTTCATCGCGCAGAGTGAGAGCGAAAAAATTCCTTATGCACAAAGTGTAGAAAAATTAATAAATATAATGTAGAATTGCCACCTTTAAAACTAAAACTTTATTGAAATCGCGATCAAAATCAGATCTTGCAAGGCAAAACACGACTACAAACCAAACAATTATCGTTTTATCTTGCAGGTTCGCTTATATTTTTAGGAGATACAATGCAAAAACGAATCTATTTAGACAACAATGCAACAACTATGGTAGACCCAAAGGTCAAAGCACTGATGGATCCATATTTTTGCGAACATTATGGCAATCCAAATTCCCTGCATAAGTTTGGGACAGAGGTGCACCCACCTATCACAGAGGCTTTCAATAAACTCTATGAGGGTATCAATGCACGCAATGAAGATGATATTATCATCACTTCTTGTGCGACTGAAAGTAATAATTGGGTGTTGAAAGGTGTGTATTTTGATCTGATACGCACAGGGCAAAAAGACCATATCATCACAACAGAAGTGGAGCATCCAGCCGTAGGGGCGACCTGCAGGTATTTGGAGAGTCTGGGCGTGAAGGTCACTTATTTGCCGATCAATCAAAACGGCACGATTTCTGCTGAACAAGTCAGAGAAGCCATCACACCTAGCACGGCTTTAGTGAGCGTGATGTGGGCAAACAATGAAACAGGCTTGATATTCCCGATTGAAGAGATTGGGGCAATCTGCAGAGAAAAAGGCGTGCTTTTCCACACCGACGCTGTGCAAGCCATCGGCAAAGTCCCTGTAGATGTTGTGCGCGCTAATGTTGATTTGCTCTCATTTTCTGCGCATAAATTCCACGGCCCTAAAGGCATTGGAGCACTTTATATCCGTTCAGGTGTCCCATTGACCCCACTACTGCATGGAGGAGAGCACATGCGAGGGCGGCGCAGCGGCACTTTAAATGTCCCATTTATCATCGGTATGGGCGAGGCAATGAAAATAGCGTGTGAATATCTTGATTATGAAAAAGAAGTGATTGCGCGTTTGCGTAATAAGCTAGAAGATGCTTTGCTAGAAATCAAAGATGTCTTTGTCATCGGCGATCGCTCCCATCGTGTGCCAAACACCACACTCATTAGTGTGCGGGGTATCGAGGGCGAAGCAATGCTTTGGGATCTCAACCGAGCAGGTATCGCAGCATCGACAGGGAGTGCTTGCGCGAGTGAAGACTTGGAAGCAAACCCCGTGATGGTGGCCATCGGTGCAGATAAAGAGCTAGCACACACAGCTATCAGGCTTTCTTTGAGTCGTTTCAACACAGAAGAAGAGATTGATTATACGATTGAAGTATTCAAAAAGGCGATCCAAAGACTCAGAAATATCTCAAGCTCCTATGGGGCTTAATGCAAAGCGTTTGCAAAAGGAAGAACAATGGCAAAAAATGATTTGATCGGTGGCGCACTTTGGGATGCGTATTCAAATAAAGTCAGTCAGAGAATGGACAACCCCACACACTTAGGTGTCCTCACAGAAAATGACGCACAGGCTAAAAATGCTAAGCTGATTGTAGCTGATTATGGTGCTGAAGCTTGCGGAGATGCAGTGCGATTGTATTGGCTAGTGGATAAAGATGATGTGATTATTGATGCGAGGTTTAAAAGCTTTGGCTGTGGCACAGCGATTGCTAGCTCGGATATGATGGTAGAGCTTTGTTTGGGCAAGAAAGTCCAAGACGCAGTGAAAATCACTAACCTAGATGTCGAGAGGGCTTTGCGCGATGAGCCAGATACCCCTGCTGTCCCTGGTCAGAAAATGCACTGCTCTGTCATGGCTTATGATGTGATCAAAAAGGCCGCAGGACTCTATCTAGGCAAGGATGCACAAGATTTTGAAGATGAAATCATTGTCTGTGAATGCGCTCGCGTGAGCCTTAGCACGATCAGAGAGGTGATTCGTATCAATGACCTCACGACCGTGGAAGAAATCACGAGCTACACCAAGGCAGGGGCGTTCTGCAAGAGCTGTATCCGACCGGGCGGGCACGAAGAGCGCAAATACTATCTCGTGGATATTTTGCGCGATGTGAGGGCTGAGATGGAAGAAGAAAAGCTCAAAGAAGCAATGCGTAAGCAAGTCAGTGGCGAGCTTTCGTTCAAGGAAATGACAATGGTTCAAAAAGTCAAGGCCGTTGATAAAACGATCGATGAAACCGTGCGCCCAATGCTGATGATGGACGGAGGGAATATGGAAATTATTGATATCAAAGATACTAGCGATGGCTATATCGATATTTATATCCGCTATATGGGTGCGTGCAATGGCTGTGCGTCTGCAGCTACAGGCACACTCTTTGCTATCGAAAATGTCCTCCAAGAGCATTTAGATAGAAATATTCGCGTCCTCCCTATCTGATAGCTCCCCCTCCCTCTTTGGAAAAAGGAGGGGGATTTGTGCTTATTTTCTGCTCTTTCTGTTTTTCTACTTTTGTTTTGTCTACCCTATCTGTTTTATCTATTTTGTCACGCTCAATGATTGACTTTAATCATTTGGCTTTGCTTGACCTCTGCATATCTGAATACTTTAAAAAGATAATCTTTTCTTATCCATATCGCAAACAAAAATACAATTATAGTCATACTCAATCAAATAAGAATAAAAATATTTATCTTTTTAATTGCTCGATAATTTGAGATGATTGATATTTTTAATCATATTTGTTTTCCTCGCCCAAAAAGAGCCTTTGGAATCATAAATTTGTATGGATACGATCTTGAATATCAGCATATTGCTATCAAAAAATAAAAAATAATCAATACTATTTATTATTTTATATACATATTAGAGTGTATTGATATTAATTTAAGCTTATTTTAAATAAATTTTGTATTCAATACTCTGTTTAAAATAATTCAAAAGGATTTTAAATGCATACTCCAAACGACAAAACTCCCCAAGCTAGCGCACCCCTAGCTTCTGTGGCGCGGGGGGGGGGGGGGCGAAATCCCTAAAAAGCCAATTTTCTAAAAATTTCTTATTCCCCATCTCTCTGATCCTCTCAAGTTTGCTTGCTTCGCAAGCTTATGCAGATGATACCAACAAGCCGACCCGAACGCACGATAACTTCCAAGGAGAAGTGGTGAGTGTCAATGGCAGCACTGGTATGCCTACAGATAGCACTAAATATTGCGATACTTCTGGCTCTAGTAAATGCGTGAGCGTTGTAGTCAATATCCCTTGGGGGAATACTTGGGTCCATCCAAACTTAGCACAACACTATGTCCTCACCCCTAAAAGTGCTGATGCAGGCACATCAGATACCTATACAATCTATAGAGAAGCCAACGATGCGAGTGGCAATAGCATTTTCAAAAATCCAATCAACAACTTCCAAGTCCAAATCAACAAAGCAATCCTCAAAGCCCACGATAAAGCCCAAACCACGGTAACAAACGGCTCTTGGGCAAGGTTTACTATCAAAGATGGTATGTTTCAAGGGGATATCAACCTTGCAGCTGGAGGAGGCTATGGCGGGACAACTTGGATCAGTGCAGAGGGCAGCTATCAAGGCACAGATTCTCCTGATCTCAAAGGCTATGCTTTAGTCGGAGATATCAAAGACTTGAGCACAAAATTAAATGCGACTTTTAAAAACGACGCAAATTTCAAGGGCACTGTGCGTGTGGGGAATAATGCCTATGGCGTTGCAACGGGCACGACAATGACCTTTACAAAATCTTCGATGACAGGGGATATTACCCAGCAAGGTTTGTTTGATAGGGCTTATAATCTTGATATTTCACAAAATTATACCTTTGATGGCAACTCTTCTAGTAAGGGCTATGCGCTCAAAGGCTATGATGGGAAACTTGCTGAAGTGAATTATTTCTATGGACCCCTAACGATGACCTTTAAAGGTGGTGCAAAAGGTTATATTAATCTTTACCAAGACTCTGATACTTGGGACGCTGGAAATAGTGATTGGACTGATAGCAAGTATCAATCTGTCGGGATCATTAATGTTGAGGGCTCAAACACGCTCCTAGAAGGCAAGATGGAGATGGCAGGGGGGCATAGCCTTACGCTCAATGTCAAAGACAATGCCACAGCTAAGGTTGAATTTAAGACTTCTCACTCTGCTTATCAACCAGGCGCTAGAGATGCGTATGTGAATATCAGCAATGGTGGGACACTCGAGGGCTCAATATCAAGCACAGACCGCACGCATACACAAGTCAATTTAGACAATGGCACGATTATCGGTAATGTGCAAACCAATGGGCGAGGAACATATAATGAGAGCATAAAGACAAAATCTGTCCTCCCAAATGATTCCCTCACAGCCATTGCCTCCACCATCAAGGGTAATATCACTGGTGACCAAAAGGCTGCGATCACTCTGATTAATTCTGATGTGGGCGATATTGATGAATCCCACACTGCCTCCACACTCACCTTTGCCACAAAACGCCCTACTACCGACTCTAGCAAAG
>NZ_MLAP01000012.1 GCF_002272865.1 Helicobacter sp. 12S02634-8
AAGAAGCAGGGGATTTTATCAACGACAACACAGACACAATCTTAAGATACATAGATATGACAATAGAGGCCAGCAAGCACATTGCTTTATTTGCCACAGCTTTTATCTTGGCTAAACCTGCGATATTAGGGGTCAATGCTGCAATGGGTCTAACAAGAGCCTCGATTGCAATGTTTAGCTCAAGCCTAGGTGCAGCGACCATCGCCACCAAGACTTTTGACTTCTCTCTCAAAGCCTTAAAGCTGACTTTAAAGAGCTTTATTGTGCCTGCAGTTTTATTTAGCATTGCAGAGATTTTTTTAGCTTGGAAGACCAATACAGAAGATACCCTCAAAAATCTCAAAAAAATTAGTGATAAAACCCTTGATTCAAGATTGAAAGAAGCCAAAGAGAACTATTTGGAGCAAAAAAGAAAATACGAAGAGCGAGATTATAGTTTCTCAGAGCGCTTTTTCACCGCAGGGGAAAATCCTCTCATCACTGCGCAAAAAGAATACCAGAGGCTTTTGAGTGAGAAAAGGCGTAGGGATAGAGAATTGACAGAGGGAGAGAAAGCAAAAGGTGATCTCATTGCCAAGCCCCAAGAGAGCAAGCTAGACTCTAGTGCTATTTCTAATTTAAACAAAGCCTATTTAGAGCTTTCTCAAGTAGGTATGCGTGCCTATGACAAAGAAGTTCTCTCCATTGCGCTAAAAACCCAATCTTGGATTGAATCAGGCGTAAAGGTCAATGACGCACTGCAAGCTCAAAGCACTCTTTTATCTGAGCTTGATAGCCAATACCAAAACGCCCATTTAAAAAAATATTTTGAGGGCGAATTTGCAATCCAAGAGAAAGCCATCGCTATGATGAAGGAGGGCGTGGCACAAAATATCGCCTTAGAGAATTTGAGATTTGAACAAACCATCACAAACCTAAACCTAGAGCTCGAAGAAATACTCAAAAACGGCGATCTTAGCCTAGAACAAGCTAACAAACTCTATGAATCCCAGACCAAGCTACACGAAAAAAGAATCGCTCATATCAAAGAGCAAGCCATCAAAGAAAGTGCATTTTATGTAGATTTCAATAACAATCTCAACTCTGCACTCAATGAGCAGTTTTTCAACGCCTTGAGCGGGAAATTCACAAGCTTGCAAAACTGGGTGAGTGATATGGGAAGCTCGCTTTCAACTGCACTCACGCAAGCTTTTAGCAGAAGTTTGACACAAGCTGTTTTAAACTCCGCAGTCGGAGAAGCGTTCAAACGCACGATTGCAGGGAGTTTTGATAAAATCTTTGGCGATGGGAGTGTGTTTGAGGGCTATGGGGAGGTGTTTGGAGAGAGTGCGGGTTCTAAGATTGGCGGGGCTTTAGCAGGAGCAGCTGCAGGCATTGTGGCCAGTGGGATTTTTAGCGCAATCTTTGGGGATAGCTCCAATGCAGCAGCTAAAAAAGATATACAAACAGGTGGCATGCTCGGCGCACTTACAGGCGCAGCGATCGGCTCATTTGTGCCTGTGTTAGGGCCTGTGCTTGGAGGGATTATTGGAGGGGTTGGGGGCAGCATATTAGCAGGCTTTAAGACCTATACAGAAAAAAGCTCCAAACAGAGCGTGCAGCTCTGGAGTGATGCGACTAAAGATACGATCAAAGCCAGTGAGCGCACCGATTGGACAGAAACTAAAAAGAACGGCTTTGGCTGGGAGCTTGGCACTAAAAACTGGACGGAATATACGCAGGCTAACACGCAAGCCTTGCGGGCATTGCAAGAGAATTTGAGGAGTTTTAATTATCTGCTCCAAGACTTAGGTGGAGGGATTAAGGATTTAAGCATTGCAGCGGGCAATTATGCTGATTTCTCTGCTTTGAATAATGAGGGAGCAAAGAGTTTTATTGCTGCATTTCTTGGTGACAAAAAGCAATATTATTCGATGAATCATAAGGGCTTTGATGGATTTATGGATGCTTTTTATGATAATCTCAAGGTCACTTCAGGTCGAGTTATGGGGGTGTATGAGGCATTTACAAATGTTCGCTTTGATTATAGCTCAAAGACAAATGCGATTTATAAACTCTGGGCTGATTATGCTGCTTCACTCTCTAAAAACACAGCGCAAACAATGCAAGAGGTGCTAGGGAGCTATGTGAGCTCTGGGCAGAAATTCCAAAGCTGGCTCTTTAGCTTTAAGGGCGATGATACAGCGACCCTTGCTTATCAAAAGCAGCTCAGTGACCAAAATATTGAGCGACTCCAAGAGAGCTTAGGGGTCAAGGGCATTACGATTGATAATTATTTATCTTGGCGAGAAAAGGCCATCAAAGAGAGCTTTGATCCTAACACAATCAATACCATCAATAGCTTAGGAGAAGCACTAAAAAGTGGGGCAGAAGCTTCTAGGAAATATGAAGAAGCCTTAAAAAATGAAAATAAAACCAAGCTCAAAATGATCGACCCGTATTTGAAAAAAACAAGAAGCTTGCAAGATTTGAGCGAGGATAAGAGCGATACAAACGAAAAGCTCTCTCTAGAAAGCCTTAAAACACTCAAAAATCTCCTCTCTACAATGCAAGAAGTCGCCAATGCCCTCTCAAGCCCGATCAAAGCTAGAGGAGCACTGCAATGAAAATCATCAAACGCTCTGAGATCATCATCATCTCTTCAAATCTAAGCGATAACACCCCTATGTATGACCAGACAAAGACTTATGCAAAAGGAGATGTGATTGCAAATGATCATAACCGTTACAAAAGTCTTTTAGACAACAATCAAGAGCCTTTAGACAAAGAGGCGTATTGGGAGAACTTGGGGGCTACAAACGATTATGCTGCGTTTGATTTTTTCTTAAACACACAAGCCCAGAGAGAAGAAAAAATAGAGATTGTCTTGAGTGCTAAGGAAAATAACGCCTTGTATTTAGCTAATCTCTGGGGAGAGCGTATTGAGATTGCAGTCATTGATATCAAGAGCGCAGATGTTTTAGAAAGCACTGAATATAGGCTTTTTGCAGAAGAAATTAGGGATTGGAGGGAATATTTCTTTGGAGATTGGCAAGAAAGGAGGCGTAAAGATGTGTATTTTGAACGCAGCACACTTAACAGAGGAGCCGCTTATAAAATCACACTTTTTGCACCCAATGACATAGCTAAAATCGGGCATATTGTCTGTGGCAAGGCAAGGGAGCTTGGGGTGAGTTTGTATAAAAATTCAGTCTCTGCGATTGATTTTTCAAAGATCCAAACCGATGAGCAAGGTAATACGAGTGTGACTAAAGGCAACTACAAAAAGACTAATTCCTTTGATGTGGCTATCCCCAATAGCCAGCTAGATGTTTGTGTCAATGCTTTTATTGAACTCAGAGGCGAGCCTTGCGTGTTTGTGATCGCTCAAAGCTATAAGAGCCTCATCAATTTTGCCATCTTGAAAAAATGGGAGGTGTTGCTAGAAAAAAAGAATATGGCAATTGCCTCCATTGAACTCGAGGGGCTTGTATGAAAACACCTTTGCAAGGGTCTTTAAAGACCTTTAAAAACAAATTTAAATCCAAGGAGGAAAGATGATAGAAGTTAAAATCAGCCCACTACCCACCCCACCAAGCACACAAGATGCACTCAACTTTGCGCAGAGGGCAGATGCGTTTATGGAGGCTCTGCCAAAGTTTCAAGAAGAGCTCAATGTGTTTGCACAAGAGGGCAATGCCTTAAAAGATGTGCTCCATCAAACAACTCAAAGCTTGATTATAGACTTAAATGATATTAAAAATGCAAGCAAGGAGGAGCTAGATCTCAAGACCCAAAGTGCAAAGACACAGATTGATTCAAAGCTCAAAGATACGATTGAATCCATAGAACAAAAGGTCGGCACAATCAGGCTTGATGAGCTTTTAAATGCTTATGATACAGCCAAAAGTGGCTCAATTGCAGCGATAAAGTCCCAGCAAGAACAAGCCCAAGAGAGCCTAGAAGCCCTCAAACAAGAAAGCCTAGAGAGTTTTCAAACCTCAAAACAAACCATCATCGAATCTATCCTAGCCCAACAAAAAAACCCCAAAGACCTAGAGTGGAAGCTCTTAACACAAATAGAGCTATGGCTAGATCATCATATCAAAGACTATAAAAAAGAGATGGAGGAGAAAGAGAGAATTGGAAAGATCGATTGCTTTTTTCGCTCCAACCTCCCTAGCACGCACACAAAACTCAATCAAACACTCAAAGCTTGTGACTACCCATTGCTATGGTTTTATAGTATCGGGCTCAAGGGCAATGCTGGGGGTGTGGATTTTAGTTTTCCCAAAGAGAGTCTTCAGACGCAAGCAGGGAGCTCTTTGGGTATCCAAGAAGATATGAAGCTGTGTTTAGAGGGTGTTTATGCAGGGTCTAAAAACAACCCCCAACCACAAGCTCAGATCCAAGCATTTGTAGAAAATCTCAAAGCTCACAAAATTCAAAACAAAGGATAAAAAATGACAGAAAACCAATACAATGAACTCAAAAATAAATTTGAAGAGCTCCTTAGCCTTAAAAATTCAAGCCTAGAAGAAAATACTCAAATCTTAGAAGCTTACACCAACGCACTCAAAGGGGATTTACAAGCTTTTATTACTGCGTTTGAAAAATCTCATCACCCAAAGAGTATCCGCCTTTTAAAAAATGTCAATGCCTATCGCTCGATTTTTTATCAAGAAGTCTATAGGGGCATTGATGGCGCGATCCAAACCTATGGTGATATTTTTATCAGTGGGGGCGATCTCAACCGATCAGGCAGCGGCAGAGGGGTTATCACATCAGGCTTTTCACGCCTCCCTATCCCACTTGGAGTTGAGATAGAAGATGTCATCGGAGGGCACGCAAACTTTTATGCTCAAGTCAAAGATTCTGCAAGTATGTATGTATGGGGGAATAACTCCCAAGGCTGCCTAGGACTTGGGCATAACCTCGTTGTGCCTATCCCTAAAGAAGTAAAATTTAGAGCCAAGATTAAAAAAATCGCAAGCAAGAGCTATGCAAGCTCCTATCAGTTTGCCTTAGTGCTTTTAGAAGATGGGAGTGTGTGGGGAGCTGGGAGAAATTCTGAGGGCGAGCTAGGGATTGGAAACACCATCGACTCCAATCGCTTTGTCCAAATCTCTACAATCAGCGATATTGTTGATATTTGGGTGGGTAGTGATTATGTGAGTGGTGCGTTTGCACTCGATCGCACAGGCAAACTTTATGCGTGGGGTTGGAACGGCAATGGTTGTTTGGGGCTTGGACATAGTGATAGTGTGCTAAAACCTACGCTTGTTTCAGGGCTTGAGGGCGTGAGTGGTGTGTATCATTACACCAAAAACGATTCAGGTTGGAGGGGCAATACATTTGTGCAAAAGGGCAAAAGAGAGATTTGGGGTTGTGGCTATAACGGACAACGTCAGCTCAATCAAAGCGATCTCAATGACCGCAATGCATTTATCAAAGTCATCAGCATTTCTGGATCGAGCGATGGAGCTGATATTGTCCAATTCATCGGAGGGACTTGCTATAACACCTGCTTTTTGATTGATAAAGCAGGCGATACTTGGAGCTGGGGATGGGGAGGATACGGCTTTGGGGATAATCGCAGCGGGAATAATCTCAATGATGGCAACAACAAATCCTCCATCAAATTTGCCTATATCCAAACTCAACCCTATAACTATCAAGCCTTTTATGGGAAAGACATTGAGGGCAATTTATGGAGCTTTGGTTATAACAACAACTCTTTGGGCACAGGGCATAATGACAACATCAGGACTTTTGAGAAGATCCAAATCCCTCAAAATATAGAAGATTTTATGCTCGCAAGTGTGTATGAAGCCGAGCGCGCGTTTGTAGCCACTGATGGCAAAAGGCTTTATGCTTGCGGGAGTGCGTATGATGGCAACATTGATTACACAACCAATGTCCCCCAACCTCAAAAAATCACCCAACTTTGAGTCAAAAAATAAAAATAAACAAAGGAGTCAAAATGAAAATCTATTTACTAGAAAATGAAAAGATTACAGAAGTTGTTGGCACATATAAAGTGCTCACCCAAGATACCCTCTTCACTTATGTAGAGAGTGAAACCGAGCTTTCAGAGCCCTTCAAAGAGGGTGCATTGCCCCAAGAATTTTTGCAAACCCAAGCAGATGCGCTCAATGCAGCCAAAGCCCAAAAGACACAAGAGCTCAATGCAGCTTGTGATGCTTCTATCCAAAGCTTTATTTCAGATGCCCTAGGGTCTATGCATATCTATGATGCCAAGCTAGAAGACCAGCTCAATCTCTTAGGGCTTGTGGGCGCAAACATTGATAGCTTTTTTCGTTGTGCGCCACTCACTAACCCCTTAGACAAACAAAACCTCCCCCACACCAAAGCCCAGCTCAAAGCTGTCTATAACGATGCCCTCAAAACCAAAAGCGAGGCAATCTTTAAGTGTGGAGTTTTAAAAGAAAAGGTCAAAAAGGCTTCAAGCAAAGAAGAGGTTTTAAAGATTGTTTGGGAGGAGATAGATGGAACACAGCCTTGATACATCGTTGAAAGCTGAAATTAATTGGAAACACAAAGACAAAATGCTAGTGATTCTCCTAGAGCCGATTGCATACACCACCAAAGCAGGAGAGTACATCCTTATCCCAAAGGGGTTTGAAAGCGATGGGGGCTCGATCCCTAAGATATTTTGGTGGCTGCTCTCGCCATTTGAAAACTACAGCAAGTGCTGCATTTTACACGATTATCTATGCACCCAATTCCACCAAGGAAAGCTCACAAGGAGCTATTGTGATAAAATATTTTTAGAAGCAATGGAGTCTATCAACATCAAAAAAAGCACAAGACTTGCATTGTATTTGGCTGTTCGGCTGTATGCAAAAATCAAAAGATACAAATAAAGGGGAGCGAGTCCAAATATTGAGTTCAGGGCATTGAGTTCAAATATTGAGAGAGGGTAATGCCCTTTGGCTTTATAGAGATGTTAAAACAAGAGAGTGCGGAGATTTTAATAGATGGATCTTGCATATCAAGTGTGTTTGAATTAAGAGCAAGCCCTTGGCTTTATTTTTATTTAATGCCATTTAAAGTTGATTTAAAAGGTGTTTTTAGAGCTTTAAAAGAGGGCTTGAAAGATAGTTAGTTTCAGTTAAGTTTAAGTTATGATTTGCCACATAAAACAGAAGTGAAGCGCGTCACTTTGATTTTAAGTGTCAACTCACTTTGATTTTATATGGCGTTTTATAGAATCCCCTATCTGGAGGGCTAATCGGACTCAAAACAAGCATTTTGATATCTTAGATACTATCAAGACACATTACAAACTGATCTTGTATTTGATTGTTGTGATGGTAGCATTTAACTTTTTGAGCCACGGCTCTGAGGATTTGTATCCGACCTTTTTGCGCGAACAGAAGCATTTTGATGCAAAAACTATTGGAAATATTACGATTTTTTATAATATCGCTGCGATATTTGGGGGCATTTTCTTTGGGAGTCTTTCAGAAAAGATAGGCCGCAAAAAGTCTATTTTGCTAGCTTGTGTTCTTGTGATCCCTGCTACTTATTTTTGGGCATATGGTAATTCTTTGATTGCTTTGAGTATTGGGGCTTGTATCATGCAGTTTATGGTGCAAGGGGCGTGGGGAGTTATCCCGACTTATCTCAATGAAAGAGTCCCATCACATACGCGCTCCACACTCCCTGGGCTTGTCTATCAGCTAGGCAATTTGATTGCTTCGGTCAATGCGCTCATACAGACAAAGACGGCTGAGGCGATGGGTAATAATTATGCGGGCGTGATGTCTGTGATGATTGTGATTGTCGCTATTGTGCTTTTGGTTTTGATACCTTTTGGGAAGGAAACTCGAGGGGCTAGCTTGCATTGATGGCTTTGGTTTTAAGAAAAATAAGAAAATATAATAAGGCAGTGCGTGGGACAATCAGCCCCCGTTTCCACTCTTGTTGCACCATCAACCAAGATAGAGCACTCAAAGAGCCATAGAACACCCAAAGAACCAAAGAGTATTCAAAGAGTATTCAAAGAGTCAAAGAGTAAAAAATCAAAGCAGGGATTTTAGACCAAATAGACCCTTAAAAGCCTAAAACACTCTCAATGCCCCAAACAATTCCCCTCGCTTTGTTCCCCTCGCTTGCTCCCTTTGCTCCCCTATTCGCCCAAAAAAGGCAAGAAGATTTGTAAGATATGGGGAAATTAGGGGGTTTGGATACGCTGCTTGATTTCTTCGATGATGGTATGCCCGTGGTTGAGTGCTGTGGCGATGGACGCACCTGATTTGAAAAGTATATCACCGGCCACAAAAAGGTTTTTTGTGGAGCTTTCAAGCTTATCTGTAGTCACAGGAATATTGTTTGTATCTAGCTCAATGCCACATTTTTTAAGAAAATCTATAGGAGCGACCCCACCGATCGCATAGACAGCTCTATCAAAAACATCACTGCTGCCATCTGTAAAGAGCGCTTTTATCTTGCCATCTTGGTCTTCTAGCCCTTGGATATCGATACCAAATTTTGTCTTGAGCTGACCGCTTGCAATGACTTCTTTGAGATTTTGGGCGTTGGATTCATTGATACGAGTGAATTCAGTGCGCCTGTAGTTGAGCGTAGTGTCTGTGATTGTAGCTAAATAGCACGCATATTCCACCGCAGAATTCCCCCCACCAACTACTAAGATTTTCTCGCCCTCCTTGCAGTCATTGATATTATAGACCACTTTTTTGAGTAGCGAAATGGGGATTTTATAGTCGGGTTTGTTGGGCTGCCCCATTTTGCCTATGGAGATGACAATGTATTTTGCCTGATAGGCTTGGTTGTCTGTAGCCCAAAGATGGAATATATCGCCCTCTTTTTTGATGGATTCGATTTCTGTTTTGAATCGGGTTTGGATATGGTTGTTTTGGAGTATCTCACTGAATAGCTCTAAAGTGCTTTCTTTAGTGCCATCATTGAAAAATATATTGCCATTGAGTTCGACCTTTTGCCCCTTGTAGTCTTTATCGACCCTTTTATTGTCTTTGTAAAATTTTCTGATCGTTGTGGAGTGCTCTTCGCCCTTTTCAAATAAAATAACATCTTTGATACCTGCAATCACACTTTCTGTCGCAGCAGAAATCCCGCCTGGTCCAGCACCGATAATAGCTATGTCATAGATTTTGTTCATTGTTGCTCCTTTGAATATTTTTTGTTTTTTTTCTTGTTTGAACGCCTCATTGAGATCATCAACCCCATCAAACAAGACACCTTGCATCATTTTTGTTTCATCATCAAATTGCCCGTTTTTCAAGCCCCATAAAAAGGCTACAAGCCCTATAAAGCCTATCATAAGAGAAATAATAAGCATGGTAATCAAAACGCTTGTATTCATATTATCTCTAAAAAAGGTAAGATTTTTTCTACAGAGAGTCCCAGAGCTGTGCTTTCAAGCCCGATTTGAGATTTGATATAGCTTTTATGGAAGCCCTCGACCATCACGCCCCCTGCTTTATTGCGCCAATCCCCAGAGAGTAGGTATTGTTCTGTGTCTTTGGGTGCAAAAGTCTTGAGTACATATTTTGTAGCAGCTATATCGATGAACTCTAGCTTTGCAGAACGATAGATGATACAAGTGAGGATTTGTATGTGCTTGCCACTTTGGGCTTTGAGAAATTCTTGGGCTTGGGCTTGAGTGGAGGGCTTGCGCTGCAATGCCCCTGATACATCTACAACCGTATCAGCAGCCAAAATCGGCTCTTGTGTCCCCCATTGCTTCAAGGCTGCTTGAAACTTTCCCATCGCAGCAAGATAGACAAATTCTTTTGGGTCTTGGGTTTGTAGAGAATCTTCATCAAAATCTATGGGCTTTTGGATAAATTGAACACCAAAATCTTTGAGTAACTTTGCACGCACCACAGAACTAGAAGCTAAAATCATCAAAGGGAATCCTGAATCTTTTTGCGTGCAAAATCGAGTGCAAAATCAAGTGCTTGAGGTATATTATCGGGGTTTTTACCCCCAGCAGTAGCAAAATCCTCTCGACCCCCACCCCCACCCTCAAGGATTTTAGCGACACCTTTTATCCAATCATTAGCATTTAAAGGAGCGTTTTTGACCCCACAGGCCAAAGAGATTTTATCGCCATCTTGATGGAGGAGCAAAATAGCGATTTTTTGATATTGATTTTTGGCATTATCGATGATTGCTTTGATGTCGTTTGTATCGATTGTTTGGATAATGAGCTTGATATCTTTGATGGTTTGAGTTTCTTGGAGCGTGTTTGCAGAGGTATTTTTGCTATTTTGGTTTTTGAGTGCTTTGATTTGGTCTTTGAGCTTTGCAATCCCTAGTGGGATATCTTGATTTTTGAGTAGGGCTTTGGTTTGTGAAAGAATATCGAGGGCGTCTTTGCTATATGCATAGCCAGCTTGTCCACATACAGCTTCAATGCGCCTGACCCCACTGCTCACTCCGGATTCTTTTGTGATATAAAAGTTGCCAATAATCCCTGTGCTTGGGACGTGTATGCCTCCACAAAGTTCGCAAGATTCTTTGTCAAAATTAACCACACGCACAATATCGCCATATTTTTCTCCAAAAAGTGCCATTGCTCCTTTTGCCTTAGCTTCAGCAATCGGAAGACACTCAGTTGATGCAGGGATATTTTTGAAAATGATGGCATTGACAGCTTCTTGAATCTCTGTAATTTCTTCAAGGGTCAATGCTTTAGGGTGTGAAAAATCAAAGCGCAAACGCGTAGGCTCTACAAGGCTTCCAGCTTGCGTGATATGTGTGCCAAGTTTTTTTCTCAACACAGCGTGCAGAAGATGTGTCGCACTATGGTGTTTGGCAGTTTCTATGCGATTAAAATGGACAAATATCTCAAGGCTATCCCCTTGTGTGATGGGCTTTAGGGGAGAGATAAGCGAGAGATTGAGTCCGAAGTATTTTTTTGTATCCAAAACATCAGCGACCTTTTCTCCAGCCCGATACAGCTCCCCACTATCCCCGATCGCCCCACCAGATTCAGGATACAAAGGTGTGATATCAAAGATAACAAACCCCTCACTAGAGAGCGTTTTTACTCGTTGATAAGAGCTATCAAGCAAGGCAATGACTTTGCTTGTATAGGTGCTGTGTTCATAGCCATTGAATTGATTTGTGCCAAATTCATTGAGAATCTCTGAAAAATCCCCATTTTTACTCACATCTCCACTCCCTCTCCACGAAGCCTTAGCACGGCTTTTTTGCTCTTGCATACAAGTATGGAATCGCTCTAGGTCGATATCGATTTTTTCATCTTTGAGCATATCTTGGGTGAGATCAAGAGGGAAGCCATAAGTGTCATAGAGTTTAAACGCCACATCTCCGCTAAATGGGGTGTTTGCTGGCAGTGAAGATAGTTCTTTTTTGAAAATCTCCATACCTGCTTCTATGGTTTCAAAAAATCTCGATTCTTCTGCTTGGCATTGCTCAGAAATGATTGACTTTTTTTCTATGAGATAAGGATAGGCATTGCCCATTTGTTCGCAGACTTTTTGTGTGATTTGGTATAAAAAGGGTTGATTGAGTCCTAGTAAATATCCGTGTCTGAGTGCGCGTCTGAGTATCCTGCGAAGCACATAGCCCCTGCCTTCTTTGTCGAAATTGACTCCTTGTGCGAGCAAGAAAGCTACAGATCTGGCGTGATCAGCGATGACACGAAAGCTCGCACCACTTTCATAAACATAGGGTTTATGGGTGAGTGCAGATACTGCTTCTATCAAAGGCATGAAGATAGAAGAATCAAAATTACTTTTTTTGCCCTCAAGGAGTGCTTGCACCCTCTCTAATCCCATACCCGTATCAATGCTAGGCTTTGGCAAGGGTGTTAAAGTGCCATCAGCACTGCGTTCATACTGCATAAACACAAGATTCCATATCTCTAAAAATCTATCACCATCTCCACCAAAGTAGTCTTCTTCAGAGTGGAAATGTGCAGCGCCTTGATCAACGAATATCTCACTGCAAGGCCCGCAAGGCCCTGTATCGCCCATTTGCCAGAAATTATCCTTATCGCCCATTTTTTGAATCCTAGCAGGGTCAATATGCGCACTCCAAAGCGCAAAGGCCTCATCATCTTTTTCATGCACGCTCACATAAAGCACATCTTTTGAAAATCCCAACTCTTGAGTGACAAACTCCCAAGCATAGGCAATCGCTTCTTTTTTGAAATAATCCCCAAAAGAAAAATTCCCCAACATCTCAAAAAGCGTATGGTGTCTGGCTGTATAGCCGACATTTTCTAAGTCATTGTGCTTGCCCCCCGCGCGAATACATAATTGTGCTGAAGTTGCCTTTTTTTGGGCAGGGGCAGGGATTTTGCCTGTAAAAATATCTTTGAACTGCACCATTCCAGCATTGGTAAAAAGCAAGCTAGGATCATCAGGGGTCAAGGGCATACTCGCATAGACTTGATGCCCTTTGGACTTAAAAAAATCAAGGAATTTTGTTCGGATATCCATACTCATTGGCCTTTGCTTTGGGATTTTGAAGCTGTGTGTTGTCGCATTTTATCTAAAATGTTCTTATGAATCTAGCCAAAGACAAGTAAATCTGAATAAATTTAAAATATTTTAAAACCAAAGTGTTATAATTGGAGAAATTTATCAAAAGGGCGTTGGGATGTTTGCAAAATTATTATTAAAACTTGCATTAAAAAAATGGAAAATAGGGGATTATATCGTGAAGTTTTGGGATGGGGATACTTATCAAAATGGCACTGCCACGCCCAAATTCACCATAAAAATCAATCGCCCCTTGAAATGGAGCGATCTCAAAAAAGATATGTCTTTGACTATTGCTGAAGCTTATATGGACGGGGTGATTGATATAGAGGGGTCAATGGATGAGGTCGCTAGAGTGTTGTATCTGCATACTAACTACAAAGACTTGCATAAGCACGATGATGCTAAACCTCTCCAAAGCAGCCTTAAAGAAAAGTCAAATATTTCTAGTCATTATGACTTGGGGAATGATTTTTATTCGATTTGGCTTGATGAAACTTGGAGTTATTCGTGTGCTTATTTCAAGACCCCTCAAGACTCGCTCTATCAAGCACAGATTCAAAAACTCGATCACACACTCAAAAAGCTCGATCTCAAGACTGGCGAAAAGCTTTTGGATATTGGCTGTGGCTGGGGTTGGCTCTCTATAAGGGCTGCGCAGACCTATGGGGTGGAGGTGATGGGGATTACTATCAGCGAAGAGCAGTATAAAGCAGCCACACAAAGAGTCAAAGACGCAGGGCTTACAGATAGAGTGAGTATCAAACTACTCAATTATCAAGACCTCTCTGGGGAGCAATATCAGTTTGATAAGGTCGTGAGTGTGGGTATGTTTGAACATGTAGGGAAGGCAAATATACCTTTATATTTCAAAAAGGTCAAAGAAGTGCTAAAACCGGGGGGAATGTTTTTGCTCCACTCGATCATGTGCTGCTTTGAGGGCGAAACTAATGCTTGGATTGATAAATATATTTTCCCAGGGGGGTATTTGCCCTCTTTGCGGGAGGTGGTGTCGATCATGAGTGAGTCTGATTTCCATCTTTTGATGGCAGAGAGCTTGCGAGTCCATTATGCTAAGACATTAGACACTTGGTATGCAAACTTCAACCACCATTTAGACAAGATTTCTCAGAAATATGACCAGAGATTTATCCGTATGTGGGGGCTTTATCTCGATAGTTGTGCGTCTGCTTTTAGGGTGGGGAGTGTGGATTTGTTCCAATTGCTTTTGACAAATAGCGTGAATAATGACTTGCCCTTGACAAAAGATTATATTTACCGATAAGACCAACAAATGCAAGCAGCAAAAATACTCCAAAATACCTCAAAACAGAGCGTGCAAGAGCCAAAGTTTTCAAAAAAGTTTTTCTCTCAAGAAGAAGATTCGCCCTTTGCGATCACACTCAAAGAAATCCAAGAACTCGATAAGACTAGACCTTTGGGCTTGAGTGGGCATTTGCGTGCAAAAAATGAAGCTGCCACTATCGGGCTTGCTATCGAAACTTGCCTCCCTGCCCTCGATGAACTCATTATCACCGCGCAGCCAAGTTGCGATGATACCTATGAGATTTGTTTGCAAAAGGCTCAAAAATATCCAGATAAAATCAAGCTATTTTATTATACCCCAGAGGTTGTGCCTGTGCCTTACTCGCATTGTGCTAAAAAGGGAGCAGCTATCCAAAATAGCAATCAATTTTCTATCCATAATTTTGCCCATTATAATAACTTTGGTCTTACCAAGATAAGCTATAAATATTATGTCAAAATCGATGCCGACCAGATTTATTTCACACAAAAGTTTCAAGAACTCAAAGAAGCAATTTTGGCCGCAGATAAATACACCAAACCCAAGCGGAGTGTTATCAATAAAATATTAGGCCGCTTGCACCGACCTTTTTATCGTTTTTTATCTTCTTTTCTTTCTATGGAGAGCTTTGTAGCTTGGACAACAAGGATTGAAGGTAGGTGTGCGTATGGACTCTGTGGGATCAATCTTGTTTCTCCCCCCAAGCATAATTTTATGCATAAAACCATAGCTGGGGGGGGGGGACAGATTTTTAAGTGCGATTCAAAAGTATCTCTTACCTCTAAAGCCCATTTACGATGGAGTTGTGCCGCATAATCTTTATAATGGTGGTATCGACACTGCTATATTCTCGCCCAATGCAAGCACTCTATATACATATAACCTCAAAGCCCAAACAGAGGTCTTTTCTTGTGGTGATGTCTTTGCTGTTAGGAGTTTGGGGTGCTTTTGGTTCCATTTGGGTATGGATAAAAGGGGTATTTTGCCCCAAGGGATTTATGGGCAAGATCACATCACTTTAAAAGAATATCTCCATAGCCACAAAAAGGATTTGCACGCAAAGATTAAGCTTGTAGCGATCCATAACTCTGATAAGATACACCATTGGAGTAATTTTTGTTGGCATTTTGATAAAGACAAGCACTATATCAAGGCATTTTTAAGTCAAAATACCCAAATAAGGGATATGACTTAAAATTTTAATTCTTTTTATCTCTCGATAATTTCCCAAGGCAAGCCTTGCTTTTTGAGCTCTTCCATAAAAGGATCGGGGTCGAGTTCTTCCATATTGAATACGCCTGGTCCTGTGGATTTTACTCCCCATTTGTCTTCGCAGATGAGTTTTGCACCAATCATTGCAGGCACGCCTGTGGTATAGCTGATGGCTTGCGCATTGACTTCTTGATAGCATTTTTCGTGGTCGCACACATTATAGATATAAATAGTCTTTTCTTTCCCACCTTTCGTGCCTTGCATATAGCAACCGATATTGGTCTTGCCCTTTGTCCTGCTAGCTAGGCTTGCTGGATCAGGTAGCAAGGTCTTGAGGAATTGGATAGGGACAATTTGTGTGCCGTTATGATCAACGGGGTCAATACGGAGCAAGCCGACATTTTCCAAGCAGCGCATATGGTTAAGGTAGTTTTGTGAAAAAGTCATAAAAAACCGAATGCGTCGCAATCCGCGGATATTTTTTACCAATGATTCGAGCTCTTCGTGGTAGAGTAGGTAAGAATCTTTCTCGCCAATCTCTGGATAAGCCCATACTTGCATGATTTCCATGGGCTTTGTTTCGATCCACTTGCCATTTTCCCAATACCTGCCATTAGAGCTGACTTCTCTGAGATTGATTTCTGGGTTGAAATTTGTCGCAAAGGGGTAGCCGTGATCCCCTGCGTTGCAGTCAAGAATATCAATCGAGTGGATTTCATCAAAATAATGCTTTTGCGCATAAGCACAAAATACATTAGTCACACCCGGGTCAAAGCCCGAACCCAAAAGAGCAAAAATCCCTGCTTCTTTATAGGATTTGTCAAACGCCCATTGCTCTTTGTATTCAAATCGTGCGCTATCGGGGTGTTCATAGTTTGCAGTATCAAGATAGTGTGTCTTAGTCTGGCGGCAAGCTTCCATAATCGTGAGGTCTTGATAAGGCAAAGCGACATTGATAACAACTTTAGGTTTGTATTGATTGATGAGTTTAATGAGTGCTTGGACATCATCAGCATCGACGCTTTCACAGATAATCTCCCCATAACCCCTTGAACGGATACTCTCTGCGATTGCTTGGCATTTTGAGAGTGTTTTGCTTGCCAAAATGATCCGATCAAATGTGCCTGAATTCATCGCAAGTTTATGAGCTACGACGCCTCCAACGCCACCAGCTCCTATCTGTAAAACTGTGTTCATTATCTCTCCTGATTGATTGTTTTTAGAGTGGAATTATAAAACTAAATTATGCTGGGTTGGTAACATATTTGATATTCTCAAGGCATAATTTTACATAGTTTAAGCTAAAGTTCCTTAGAATTCAAGGCTTATTTTTATAAATAGCAAGGAAAAAAATGCAAACAATCAGTTTTAATATTTATGCGACTTTGGTAACTATGGTGGTGGTGCTATTATTGGGGCGTTTGATCATCAAAAAGGTCAAATTTTTGCGTGATTATGATATCCCTGAACCTGTGGTTGGTGGGGTAGTAGCAGCCGTGATTGCGTTGGTTTTTTATCAATTTTTTCACTTTGAGGTGAAATTTGATTCTTCGTTGAAAGACCCCTTGATGTTGGCGTTTTTTACTTCTATTGGTTTGAGTGCAGATTTTACTTCTTTGAGAAAAGGCGGGAAGATGTTGGCCATATTTTTGGTCATTGTCGTGGGGCTTTTGTTTTTGCAAAATATTATTGGGATTACGGTGGCTGAGGCGATGGGGGTCAATCCTTTGATGGGAATGCTTGGAGGGTCTATCACGATGAGTGGAGGGCATGGAACAGGGGCTGCTTGGGCAGAGCTTTTCAAAGCACCACCTTATAATTTCTCTCCTGCGATGGAAGTAGCGATGGCGTGCGCGACCTTTGGACTCATCAGTGGAGGGCTTATCGGGGGGCCTGTAGCGAGATTTTTAATCCGTAGATACAAGCTCAAAACGCCCAACGACCAAGAGAGTGGGGCAAATGACGACCTCCCTCCTGTAGGGTTTGAATCCCCCAAAAAAGAGCGCTTGATTACAGCATCGAGCTTTGTAGAGTCTTTGGCATTGATTGCTGTGGCTTTGCTTTTGGGGACAAGCATTTCAGATTGGGTTAAAAATTATTCTAATTTTACATTGCCTACTTTTGTGTGGTGTCTTTTTGTGGGTGTGATTTTGCGTAATGTGCTTGCAGCACTCAATATCCATAGGGTTTTTGACAGAGAAGTCGCTGTGCTTGGTAATGTGAGCTTGTCTTTGTTTTTGGCCTTTGCTTTGATGACTATCAATCTTTGGGAGCTTGTAGCCCTTGCTTTGCCGATGGTAGTGATTTTGGCAGCACAAGTGGTGGTGATGGTGCTTTATGCGATTTTTGTTACCTTTAGATTTTGCGGGAAAGATTATGATGCAGCTGTTTTTGCAGCAGGGCATTGTGGCTTTGGTCTTGGGGCGACCCCTACGGCTATGGTGAATATGCAGACTGTGACCAATCACTATGGCTATTCACATGTGGCGTTTATCGTTGTGCCTTTGGTGGGAGCGTTTTTTATCGATTTGGTCAATGCTTTAGTGATCAATGGATTTTTGTATCTCCCTTTGTTTTCTTAAAATAGCCAAAAGAAGTGTGATAGGGGAGGTGTGTGGCTTTAGGTTTTAGATGAAAGGAACTCAATGCTTGAGAGTGATCGTTTATTGATGGGTTTGTGCTTGCAAGAAGCTTGGAAATATCAAACCCTTACATTTCCCAATCCAGCAGTGGGCGCGATGGTAGTGGGCAAAAATGGCACAATACTTTCTCTCCAAGCACACACGAAAAGTGGCGATGCGCACGCTGAAATTAATGCCCTAAAAATCGCTTATGAAACCTTGAGTCAACGCCCTTGCCCTGCGCAGAGTTCTAGTGATATCCACGCATTTTTGAGCCAGCACCATCAAGGTATTTTCAATGATTGCAGTATTTATGTGACCTTAGAGCCGTGCAATCATTATGGCAAAACGCCCCCTTGTGCAGAGCTTTTAGAGATGATTAAACCCCAAAGGATCATTATCGGTGCTCCAGAAAGACAAGGCAAGGCTAGCGGGGGGAGAGAGAGATTAGAGAAAGCAGGTATCTGCATACAAGCAGGGGTTTTGCAAGAAGAGTGTGAAAAGATGTTAGACCCGTTTTTGTGCTATACGCAAAAGGGACATTTCAATCTGTTTAAAATCGCCCAGAGGCTCAATGGCGATTATAAGAGTGGAGTGATTTCGGGGGAAAAATCCAGAGAATTTACCCACAACCAACGCACCATAGCCGATAGACTCATTGTTTCTGGAGCGACTTTGCGAACAGATAGACCGATTTTAGACGCTAGGTATGCTGCATTAAAATATGGCAAAAAAGCCCCCCATATCAAGGTATTGAGCACGCGGGGTGATTTTGATCCTAGTATCGCAGCTTTTGGTGTGGAGGGGCGTTGTGTGGAGGTTTGCCATCATATCCTTGAATTGGGATTGGAATCAGGATTTAATATCATTGAGGGAGGTTGGGGGCTTTTTGAGAGTCTTTATATGCATATTGATATGGTTTTAATGCATTGCTCTGCTAGCTTGTATGGGGCTTTTGAAGTGAGTGGATTTCCATGGGCTGGCAAGATAGTCTATGTGCAGCAGTTGGGAGATGATGCGTTATTATGGATAAAAAAATCCTAAAAATCTATCAGCTAAGCGATGGGTATTGCTACAACAGCGATAGCTTGTTTTTGTATGACTTTGCAAGGCGATTTTTTAAAAAATCTTGGAGTGTTTTGGAGGTGGGCTCAGGGAGTGGGGTTGTTGGCTTGCTTTGTGCAAGGGAGGGGATAGGGCAGCTTGTGATGGTCGAGAGAGATAGTGGGGCGGCCTTTTTATCAAAAATCAATGCTAAGAGCGCAGGGCTAGAAGCCCAAGTTGTGTGTGCTGATTTTTTGCAATATCAAACATTGCAAAGATTTGATATGATTATCTCTAATCCACCTTTTTATCGCACAGGGGTGGTTGCAGCGAAGAATCATCGTGTGCATATGGGTAGAAATGAGATGTTTTTGCCTTTTGAGAATCTTTGCAAGCAAGTCAAGAGATTTTTAAAGCCCAAGGGGAGTTTTGTATTTTGCTATGACGCTAAAGAAGCCCATCGGGTATTTTATCTACTCAAAGCCACAGGGTTCAACGCAGAAACAGCGAGGTTTGTCTATCCGCGCATTGAAAAGGAGGCAAGTTTGATACTTTGCCAAGCTAGGATCAATACCCAATCGAGTCTGAAGATTTTGCCCCCCTTGATTGTGCATTATTCTCCAGTCCAAACAGACAATACCGATGAGGTCAGAGAGATTTATAAAAGGAGCAATACCTATAGTATCAAGGTGTGTTCCCAACATCTGCCGCCTCTTTTGGGCGAGGATTATTAATGCCTTGTTGTTCACACTGCCACTTAGAATACCCAGAAAGTGCCTTGAAGCATTGTAAAAGCGGAGATAAGGATCTGTATTTTTGCTGCAATGGCTGTGAGAGTGTGTATTTTTTGCTCCAAGAAAGCGGGCTAGAGGGCTTTTATGATAAATTAGGTAAAAATACGCTCTCGCCCATTGGTAATCAAGACCTCAAAGACAATCTTGCATCCTTTGATACGGCTGCTTTTGCAAAAAAATATATTTATCTCAAAGATGGGCTTTCACAAATTTCATTGATCATAGAGGGGATCCATTGTGCGGCGTGTATTTGGCTCAATGAAAAGATACTCAATGCACAAGATGGTATCTATGAAGCAAGTGTCCATTATACAAACAATCGTGTCAAAATCACTTTTGATGCGAACAAAATCAAGCCCTCTGCAATCATTTCTCTAATCCGCTCTATCGGCTATGATGCTTATGTGTATGACCCTAAAATACAAGAAGTCAAATCCAAACAAGAGCACAAGAGCTATTATATTGGCTTGATTGTAGGTGTTTTTTGCACGATGAATATCATGTGGATTGCTGTGGCGCAGTATGCGGGATATTTTATGGGGATTGATAAGGAGATGAAAGATGTCTTGAATCTCGTGTCTTTTATCTTAAGCACACCGGTGTTGTTTTTTACTGGTAGGATTTTTTTTGTTGGGGCATATTATGGGCTAAAACACCGCTTTATCGGTATGGATTTGCTGGTATGCACAGGGGCAAGCTTGACTTATTTGTATTCGATTTATGCAGCACTCAGTGGGGTGGGAGAAACTTATTTTGAATCGGTTGCGATGATTGTTACGATTGTTTTTGCGGGCAAGTTTTTAGAAATCAAGTCCAAGAAAACAGCTGGTGATGCCCTTGATAAAATCAGTTCAAAAATCCCTAGCAATGTGGTGGTGTTAGAGGGTGATCAAAGAATCCCTAAGACGCCTCAAGAAGTGCGTGTGGGAGATATTATTGAAGTGCTCCCTGGAGAGTCTTTGGCATTAGATGGGCGTTTGATTGATACAGAAGTTTTTTTGGATACTCGGGCGTTAAATGGTGAGTCTGTGCCCCTAAAAGTCCAAGCCAATCAAGAGGTATTTTCAGGCTATGTCAATACCGACAAGCGCTTCACATATGCAGTCAGTAAGCCTTTTGAAGACTCTGTGATGAGCCGTTTGGTGCGGCTTTTAGAGGATTGTATCGCACACAAACCCCGCATACAAACATTAGCCAATACACTTTCGCAGTATTTTTCAAGGGCTGTGCTGGGCGTGGGTGCGTTGAGCTTTTTGGGTTGGTATTTTTGGGGTGGCGTGGGATTTGAGCAGGCTTTAGTGGTTGCTATTGCAGTGATTGTGATTTCTTGCCCTTGTGCTTTGGCTTTAGCCACGCCTATAGCCACGGTCATAGGGCTTGGAGAAGCCTATAAAAAAGGCTTAGCGTTTAAAGAAGCAGCATTTTTAGAAAGTATGGCAAAGGCAAATGTAGTGCTTTTGGATAAAACAGGCACATTGACAATGGGCTATCCTGATGTGGTAGCTGTGAGGGAGTTTCATGTATTTGATAAAGAGCTTTTGAGTGCTTTTGTTTCTGCGAGCAAGCACCCTGTTTCTATGGGCGTGGGGAGATTTTTAGGGGAGTCTGGCCTGTGTGTGAGCGATTTTGTTGAAAACACTGCGCGGGGTATTCAGGCATTTCAAGATGGAAAAGTATTGCTAGGAGGGAGTTTGGAGTATCTTGAATCCCAAGGTGTGCATATCCCTGATATCAAGGGCTTGGATCAAAATATGGTCTTTGCTTATGCGATCCAAAAGGAGCTCCAAGCAGTGTTTTTGCTGCAAGATACGCTCAAAGAGGGGGCGAGGGAGTTTGTTTGCTTTCTAGCAAAGAAGGGCGTAGATATCAAGATACTCAGTGGCGATCGGGAAGCAGTGGTCAAAGATATTGCTTGTAAGCTTGGTGTGCAAGAGTATCGAGCTTCTTTGAGCCCTGAAGAAAAGGTGCAGATAGTTGATTCCTATCACCAAAAAGGCGATATTGTCGTGATGATCGGAGATGGTATCAATGATACATTGGCTTTGAGTAAAAGCGATGTAGGGATTTCTATGGGAGCAGGCAGCGATATTGCTATCATTTCTTCTGATGTGGTGATCCTTGATGACAAGCTTGGCACACTCTTAGAGGCTTTTAAGATTTCACAGAGGACTTATCGTATCATCAAGCAAAATATTATTTTGAGTATTGTTTATAATGCTTTGATGATTCCTTTGGCTGTGATGGGCTTTGTGATACCACTTGTAGCAGCGTTGAGTATGAGTTTGAGCTCGTTTTTGGTTGTGTTTAATAGCTCGCGTATCCGAAAATAAAATCCCTTAAATAAAATTCATTATAAAAAATAATAATAGTTCTTATTTTTATGTTAATTTAAGCTAACTTGTTTTATAATCCTCCAATTTAAAAATAAGCGTTAAAGTTAGAAGGCATTAAAACCAAACAAGGAGAAAAAATGGAATTTCAAAGTATTATCACTCATATGAATGACCATCACCAGTTGGAGTTAATCGGTCTTCTAAAGAAATTTGGACAAATCCATAGCCCCCAAGACACCAAGCTTTTGAGTGTCGATGCCTTGGGTATGGATATCGGTTATGATGGGAGTAAAAGCCTTAGGATTGAATTCCCTCAGAAGGTATCTGATGGGAATATGCGAGAAGGGCTAAAAAACGCCATTATTGAGATGTGTCAAAGTATCCCTAAGACACTAGATATCCAAGCAGTGCAAAAGGATATTGAAGCATTTATCAATGCATGTGGATCCGTGATTATCTCAAGTGTGCACGCTTCTGGGGAGGTTGTTTGCTCTTATGCGCCACTTTTGCGGGGCAATGGCAAATATTATATCTATATCAGCGAGGTCAGTGAGCATTATGAGAGCTTGCGTGCAAACCCTAAAAATGTCGAAGTGATGTTTTTAGAAGATGAATCCAAGGCCAAGTCTGTCATTTTAAGGAAGCGTCTGCGCTATAAGACAGAGGTAACTTTTATTGAACGTGGCGAAGAGTTTGAAAATGTTTTTGATAACTTTGTCGCAGACAATGGTGGGGCAGGAGGGATCAAGACGATCCGCAATATGATGGATTTCCATCTTGTTGGCCTTGAGTTTAAAAAGGGTAGGTTTGTCAAAGGATTTGGACAAGCCTATGACATCATTGATGGCAAAATATCTTATATAGGAGGTGATGGCAATCCCCATAAAATAAAAAAATAATTCTTAATTTATTGTTCAAGATTAAAGGAGAGATAGGTGTGGTTGTGGTGTGGGTCTCCTTTAGTTTGGTTGTTTAGTTTGTAAATCGTGATTTAGTTAAGCAATGTCTCCCATTGTCTTAGCTTTGCATTATCTTCCTTTTTAAATAAATGCTAGGTTCTCCCCCTAGTCATTTATTTTTTATATTGCATTATAATCCCCCAATCAATCCAGTAGTCCCTAAAGCCTTTTGAGGTATTTTCTAAAAATATTAAAATACATAAAAATCTAGCAGAATTTAAGCCTAAAAAATAAAAGATGTTTTATACTTTAGGTAGTTTTTCTCAAGGACAGCAATGAAATATTCACAAACAAGTCTAGGGATTTTTTATATGGCAGCGTCATCTTTTAGCTTTGCTTTGATGAACGCTTTTGTCAAGATTTTATCCCCTCAGCTCTCTCCGATGGAAAATATATTTTTTCGTTCTTTTGTGATGGTGATTTTTGTGTTGGGGATTTTTAGCGTCGCTCCACCGAGTAATAAAAACAAGAAAAAAGGTGGCTGGGGCAAGCTCATCTTTCGTGCTACTATTGGGGGCTTGAGTATGCTAGCTTTGTTTTATAATATCGCGACTATCCCCCTAGGGACAGCCACAGCTTTTGCGCAGAGTGTGCCGATATACACGGTAGTGTTTTCGATAATTTTTTTGAGAGAAAGACCTACAATAGGCGTTATTTTTGCTACGATTATTGGTTTTATCGGTGTGATTTTTATCTCTAATCCGAGTGTGGGGAGCTTGGCAGCTAAGAATATCTTTGCTGGGGTGTTTAGTGGCGTGAGTGCAGCGCTAGCGTTTATCACCTTGAGGAGCTTGCGGGATTATTTTGATGAAAAAAGTGTTGTATTTGCCTTTGGTATCACAATGACTTTGATTGGTGGGGTGGGGATTTTTATTGATATCCCTTATCTTTCAAATGGCTGGAGCACTCCTAATGGCACAGCTTGGATTTATATCGTAGCAATGGGTTTAGCAGGGACTTTTGGGCAGCAGTTTTTGACACGCGCATATATGCTTGCCCCAGCAGGGATAGTTGCGCCTATTGATTATAGCCGTATTGTGTGGGGGGTGATATTTGGGCTATTTTTGGGCGATCGTTTCCCTGATATTATCAGTGCTCTTGGGATTTTTCTAATCCTTGCTTCTGGGATCATGATAGCACTCCCAGTATTTTTGCGTGATATGAAAAGGATAAAAAATGCTTGATATCAAATCGATTCTAACACAAAGTAAAACAATAGCTATTATAGGTCTGAGTCCTGATACAACAAAAGACAGCCATCAAGTGGGGAAATATCTGTTGCAAGTAGGCTATAGCATTGTCCCAATTTATCCCAAAGAAGATGAGATTTTAGACCAAAAGGTTTATGCTAATCTCCAAGAAGCCCTATGGGCTAAAAAGCCTGATATTGTGGTTGTGTTTCGTAGGAGTGAGCATTGTCAAGCCATCGCACAAGAGATTTTGCAAGCTAAATTTTTGCCCCAAGTCTTTTGGATGCAGCTTGGGATAACAAACCAACAAGCCAAAGATATGCTAGAATCACAACATATCAAAGTCGTTCAAGATAAATGTATCAAAATAGAACACCAAAGACTGATTGGGGGATAGATATGATTTCTTTAGACACAATCAAGCAAGCACGCTCAAGGATCGCCTCGATTATCGAGCCTATCCCGCTTTCATTTGCTCCTAGATTGAGCCAAGAAGTGGGCGCACAAATCTATCTGAAAAAAGAAAATCTCCAGCGCACAGGGGCTTTTAAGATACGCGGGGCATTTAATAAAATCGCAAGTATGGATAAACGCGAGCGTTTGTGTGGTGTTATCGCAGCTTCTGCAGGGAACCACGCACAAGGAGTGGCTTATTCAGCGAGTCATTTTGGTGTGCGCTCTGTGATTGTAATGCCTGAGGCCACGCCTTTACTCAAGGTGAGCGCGACTAAAAGGCTAGGGGCAGAGGTGATTTTAGCAGGGGATAATTATGATGAAGCCTATGCACACGCACTCAAGCTCTCTCAAGAGCAAAAGCTGCATTTTATCCACCCATTTGCTGATGATGAGGTGATGGCAGGGCAGGGGAGCATTGCTTTAGAAATGCTAGAAGAAGAGCCCTCTCTCAATACCATTTTAGTCCCCATAGGTGGGGGTGGGCTGATAGGGGGTATTGCGAGTGTTTATAAGGCTTTGTGTCCTGATGTGCGTGTGATTGGTGTGACAGCTAAGGGGGCAAGGGCCATGCGAGAGAGTTTTAAATCAAGGAGTATCCAAAAGGTAGATTCTGTGCGCACGATTGCTGATGGGATTGCTGTGCGTGATGTGAATCAAAAAAACTTTGATTATATCTGCGAGGGCGTGAGTGATGTGCTTGAAGTTGATGATGAAGAGATTGCTAGCGGGATTTTGTATCTATTAGAAAATCAAAAATTAGTTGTCGAGGGTGCAGGCGCTACGGGTGTGGCAGCACTTTTGCATAAAAAGCTTGATTTAAAGCCCACTGATAAGGTTGGGGTTGTGCTGAGTGGGGGGAATATTGATGTGACAATGCTCAATCTCATCATCGAAAAAGGCTTACTCAAAACAGATCGCAAGCTCAAATTCAAGGTCATTTTAATCGATAAGCCAGGAAGTTTGCAGAAACTCACAGATATTTTGACTCAAGTGGGGGCAAATATTGTCCAGATTGATTATGATCGTGTGAGTGTGCATCTTGAATATGGGGATGCGAGTGTTACGATGGCGCTAGAAACAAAAGGCAAAGACCACAAAGAGCAGATCCGACGCAAGCTCTTAGAACATGGATACAAATTCAACGAGATTTTTTGATGGCCTCCCCTCCATTTCAAAATATCGCTTTATACCTAAAAATCTGGCTCAACCAGCACAGCCAGACCAAGCGCTCTTTTGATATTGTAGATATCTTCTTTTTGTTGATCGCTTTAAGCAGCGTTGCTTTGCAATTTATGATGATAGGGCAGATTTCTATCAGCTACAAAGAGGCATATGGGTTTTTTTATGAAAAGAGCTTTGTGTTTGACTTAGCAAGGCTGAGTGTGGAGATTTTTGGGCATAATGATTATGCTTTGAGGGCGCCATTTGTTGGGATTCATTTTTTGAATATGCTTTTGGTGTATGCTATCGGTAGAAATTATCTGAAAAAGCCCACAGATAGCCTGTTTTTAACACTCATTTATGCAATGCTCCCAGGGGTGAATTTCAGCTCAATTTTATTGATGAAAAGTGGGTTGATTATTTTGATTTCACTTTGGATTTGCTATATCAATATCCGATACAAAAAGATTCCATATATCGCACTATTTTTGAGCGTGTTTATTGATAGCAGTTCGAGTGTGCTATTTTTGGCCGTGGTGTTTTATGCGATTAAAAATAAAATGCCTAAAACAATTATGTATTGTCTTGGGGGTTTTGCGATCAATATGTATTTGTTTGATATTGATATTGGGGGCAGACCACAGGGGCATTTTCTTGATATGCTCGGTGAGATGGCGATGTTGTTTTCACCTTTTTTGTTTATTTATTATAACTACACACTTTATTGGGCGATCACAAAGCACCAAAACAATCTGATGACTTATATCGGAGTGACTAGCTTGATGTTTACGCTCTTGCTTTCTATCCGTCAAAGTATCGATGCAGAGATTTTTATCCCCATGAGTGCTGTGGGATTGCCGATTATGATCAAGAGCTTTTTTAATGATATGCGTATCCGATTGCCCCGCTTTCGGACGCATTATCGGGTGAGATTTTTTGTTGTGTTTGCTGTGCTGTTTTTAGAAACTTTTTGCTTGTTTGCCAATAAATGGAGTTATGTGTTGAGTGCTAAGGATAATTTTGCCTCTAACTATTATATCGCCAAAGAAATTGCCCAAGGGCTCAAAGCTTATGGTATCAAGGCAATCACGCTCAAAGATGAACGGCTCGCGCTCCGTTTGCGTTTTTATGGCATACAAACAGGAGGGGATCTAAGACTGATTAAAATCCCCAATGGCACAAAAGGCGATATTGGTATCAAATATATGGGTAGAAATATCCGTTCTTATAATATCATCAAGACCAAATAATGCGTGCTTCTTTTAGTTTATTAGAGATTGTGTTTGCTTTAATGCTTTTAGGCATATTAGCAAGCTTTGGTTTCCCCAAGACAGAAACCACGCTCTCAAGGGCAGCTAATTCTTTGCTTGAACACATCGCTTATACACGCCATCTAGCCTTAAACGATAATCTCATCTATACCCATATCGACCAGACCCACTCGCTCAAAAAACGTTTTCGCAGCATTGACCCCACTGCTTTGATACAGAAAAATCCTATGTGGCAGCTCCAATGGCATTTCAGTGGGAAATATGCCCACGTGAGTTATAGCATTTATGTAGATACTCCCCGTTTTGCGCCAACAACCCATTATGATGGGCGACCAATGGACGGCGATATTATCGCTATTAATGGTGGGGACAGGCGCTGCTTGAGTGGGTATAACAACACGAGTATTTCTGAAGCTTGCAAAAATAATTCGAGCGTTTTTGTGCGATTGAGTGAATCTTATGGGATCGAACATCTTTATATCCAAGGGGATAAGGTCTGCAAGGAAACTAGAGGTGGGCGCGTGTTTTTTGATCGTTTTGGACTGCCTTATTGCAGCAGAGAAGCCATCAGACTCACCCAGCCCTTGAAGATTATCTTAGAAAAAAGAAATCAAAGCAAGACAATTTGTATCTTACCCAGTGGGTATAGCTTTTTAATGCCAAAAGGAGGGGATTGTGAAGCAAAAAATAGCTATTTTATGTGATTTTGATATCAGCAAACGCCCCAGACCTTATCGTATGTTTGAAATGCTCAAAGAGAGTTATGAGATATTTTGTATCGCCAGAGAGTGCTCAGAGATTTTAGGAGCCCACTGCTTTGCTTATCCTGCGCCTAAGAGTGCTAAAGAGCGCACACAAGAAGAAACACAAGTGCTTTTGCAACATTGCTACCAAAGAAACTTTGAAGCACTCATCTACACGCCCAATCGCTCTGTGATAGCAGAGATTTTTGCTGCATTGGGTGCTGTGGATATGGTGATTGTTGCAGATATTGCTTTGCTGCCCTTTGCGCTTAAATACAAAAAGCAGCACACCCATACCAAGATTTTGATAGATTTGCGAGAGTATTATCCTTTAGAATATGAAAACGATCCTTTGTGGTTGGAAACTTTTGGGAAGTTTTTTGAATATCTTTGTAGAGAATATTTGCCCCAAGTAGATGCTGCTTTGAGCGTGAGTGTGGGGATTGCTAAAAAATATCAAGAAGTTTTTGGGCTTTGTTGTGAGGTGTTTTATTCCCTCCCCCCTTATGCTCCCCTCAAGCCGCGCCCCCCTAGTCTGCCTATGCAGATTGTCTATCACGGGTTTTTGAGCCCTGATAGGGATTCGCACAACTTATTAGAGATTGCCCAAGGTCTTGATAAAAGATTTTGCCTCAATGTGATGGGGCTTAGCAATCAAAAGGGCTTTTTAGAAGAGCTACAACAGAGGGCGAGGGGTTTGGATTGTGTGCAGTTTTTGCCCCCAGTGGCAATGGGAGATATCATACCTTTTTGCAATGCCTTTGATATTGGTATCATCACCCTCTCCCCCAATAGTTTTAACAACACCCACGCACTGCCTAATAAATTTTTTGAATATATCCAGTCGCGTTTGTGCGTGGTCGCTACTCCACTCCCTGAGATTAGTTCGATAATTACCCAAAAGGGCGTGGGCAGAGTTTCTAGCGAGTTTGGCGCTCAAGCGATGATAGAAACCTTAAACCAACTCACACAAGAAGATATCATGACCCATAAACTTGCTAGCGCTAGCAGTGCCAAAGAGCTGAGTTTATACACCAACAAACCCCGTTTACTTTCTATCATCGCCTCGATTTTAGATACTCCCTACCCCCAAGCGCCCTCTTCATACCCCTAAGGAAATCAAGGGCAAAGTTTGTTATAATTGACCCACTCAAAAATCTATCAAGGAAAATAATGAAAACATTTATTTCCACACCCATCTATTATGTCAATGATATTCCCCATATTGGGCACGCTTATACGACATTGATCGGGGATATGCTGAAAAAATACCACCAGCTTTTAGGCGAGGAGGTGTTTTTCCTCACAGGCACGGATGAGCACGGACAAAAGATCGAGCAATCAGCACTCTCAAAAGGCAAGACCCCCCAAGAATATGCTGATGACATCAGTGCAAAGTTCAAAAACCTTTGGGATAGCTTTGGGATTGATTATGATTGTTTTATCAGGACTACTGATATGAAGCATTGTGAAAGCGTGCAAAAAGCCTTTGAAACGATGTATCAAAAAGGAGATATTTATAAGGGCGAATATGAGGGGCGTTATTGCGTGAGTTGTGAGAGTTTTTTCACCGATATGCAAGCAGTGGGAGGGAAATGTCCAGATTGTGGGAAAGATACAATTGTTTTGCGTGAGGAGAGCTATTTTTTTGCTTTGAGTAAGTATCAAGACAGATTATTGCAGTGGTATGCAGAGCAGCCTGATTGTATCTTGCCTGCACATAAAAAAACCGAAGTGGTGCGTTTTGTAGAAAGTGGATTGCGCGATCTTTCTATCACAAGGACAAGTTTCCAATGGGGTATCAAGCTACCAAAAAGTTTGCAAGACCCCAAACATGTGATGTATGTTTGGCTCGATGCTTTGCTAAACTATGTCAGTGCGTTAGGCTATGGAGGGGAGGGCGAGAAGATGGACTTTTGGCAAGCCCCTATCCATATCGTGGGAAAAGATATTTTAAGATTCCACGCTGTGTATTGGCCTGCATTTTTGATGAGCTTAGGTCTTGCTTTGCCTAAGCATATTTATGTGCATGGGTGGTGGACGATTGATGGGGTGAAGATGAGTAAGAGCTTGGGTAATGTTATCGACCCTAAAGAGGTTGCTTGTGCTTATAGTGTGGATATTTTGCGATATTTTTTAATGCGTGAGGTGCCTTTTGGGCAAGATGGGGATTTTTCTCAAAAAGCCTTGGTGGAGCGTATCAACGCTGATTTGAGTAATGACTTGGGTAATCTTGTCAATCGCTTGATTGGTATGGGAGAAAAATATTTTGATGGTAAGATTTCTTTAGCAGATACAGCAAGGTTTTATTCTAGTGAATTGGCTATGCTTGATGGGATTTTAGAGAAATTGCCTGTATGGATTGAAGAAATGCAGTTGAGTCGGTATATTGAAGAGCTTTGGCGTGCCTTTGTGATTGCAAATGGAGCGATCAGTAAATACGAGCCGTGGAATCTGATGAAGCAAAACAAAATCCAAGAAACACAGGCTCTTTTGGGCTTGATAGCTACGATATTAGCTAAGGCGAGTTTGTATCTTTATCCGATCATGCCTGCTGCAGCCAAGAAAATCGCCCATTGCCTCCAAATCGATCTAACTCCAAAGACCTATCACCAGCTCATCACCCAAAAGGCTTTGCCACAGAGTTTTACTCTCCAAAAAATCGAGCCACTATTCCCAAAAGTAGAAAGCTATCAAATGCCACAATCACATCTCTCCCCAACCCCCCCACTCCATACAGCCCCCAAGCCTCAAGACCAAAGCCCCAAGCCATCTGATGGAGGAGGATTGAGCGATCAGGCTTTGATTGGTATTGATGATTTTGCTAAGCTTGATATTCGGATAGGGACGATTGTTACAGCGAGCAAAATAGAAAAAAGCGATAAACTCCTCAAGCTCCAAATCGACCTAGGAGAGGGCAGGCTGCGTCAGATTGTATCTGGCATAGCCAAGTCTTATACCCCCCAAGAGCTGATCGGCACGCAAGTATGTGTGCTTGCTAATCTTAAGAGTGTGAAACTGATGGGCGAGATGAGTGAGGGAATGGTGCTTGCTAGTAAAGATAAAAAAGGTCTTTCGCTTTTGTGTGCAACAGCAGTGAAGGAAAACGGGAGCAAGGTGAGCTAGTGCGTGTCAATGAAGCAGTCGAAATCGTCAATGGAAAATTAGCCGCCACGCCCTCTATCAGTGCATTTAATGGAGTGGCTACAAAGATTGCAGAAGTCAAGCGCGGGTGCTTGTTTATCGCCAAAGATCCCAGTGAAATTGATGGTGCTATTGCTTTGGGGGCTTATGGGGTTGTTTATGACAAATATGCGCAGATGGTTGATGGAGAGATTGCGTGGATTCGGGTGGATTCTATCCAAGATGCGATGATTCGTTTGGTTAGGTATCAGTTTTTGCGCGATAATATCGAAGTGTTTTATGTTTCTGCAATCGAATATGCCATCGCTTCTCAGATAATCACTGATACAACAATCGGGTTTTTTGATGATGGTTTGGAAGAGATTTTGAGCTTTATGAGTAAGCAAGTGGGCTTGCGGTCTGTTGTGATTAAAGATGAAGCCCTTTTGAGTCTTGTGCTTGAATACACACAAGCAGTTATCCCCCAAGAACTGCCATTTAAAGTGCTTGTAGCGACTTTATTTGACACTAAGATCAATTATAAACTCTCTCACTACACCTTGAAACTCCCCAGTCTTTTTCTCCCTGAGCTTGGTAGCGTGATTGAAATGTGCGTAGCGCATCACATTGCTTTTGACTTGGGGCGTTTTTGTGCGATTCCGTATATGTGTCCGTATTTTATCAACGCGCATGCACATTTAGTCCCCTATGGCCAGACAGATTGTGTGGTCGTTGCTGAAGAAAATATCGAGCTGTATAAAAAATATGCAGCCTATATCGCTTCACAGGCTAAATGGGGGAAGTTGGTTTTGCTATTACCAAGGGGCTATGGAGAGGTTTTTGATGGGATAGCGCCCAGTGAGATTTATGACTCAAAAGATATGCTCAAAGAATTGCTGATGGCAAAAGATTATAATTTTGCCCTGATTTTTGGTATCTCTGAAGCAGAGCTTTTAGAGATTTTGATGATCCCACACCACGAACCCACTTTGATGGTATTTTGAGATTTATATGCCTACATTGCTTGCTGCAAAACAAAGAGGCCAGAAACTCCTGACTTCAAAGACACTCGCCCCCATTGCCCTCAAGCTGCAAGATCTTGCAAGCAAACTCCCCACTTCTAGCTTGCCTTATAGCTATGCTAAAGGCATTATCATTGCCCTCCCTCCTTTTCTTGATACGGAGTTGTATCCACTCATACAAGAGATTGCCCTTGATCTGAAGCCTTGGCGCAAAGGGCCTTTTTATTTGGGAGAGCTTTTTATCGATACAGAGTGGCAGAGTTTTATGAAATGGGATCGTATCGCTTGTTTTGTGGATTTAGCAGGTAAAGATGTTGCTGATATCGGCTGCAACAATGGATTTTATTTATTTGCTATGGCAAAGTCTTCTCCAAAGAGTCTTACAGGCTTTGATCCTAGCGGGCTTTATAAAATGCAATTTGATTTTATCAATCTTTTTATCCAGCAAACAATCACCTATGAACTGCTTGGAGTCGAACATCTCAAGATTTATGATAAAAAATTTGATATGATTTTTTGTTTGGGTGTTTTGTATCATCGCAGCGATCCGATTTTGACACTCAAGGCATTGTATGCAGGGCTTAAAGAGGAGGGCGAGGTCATCTTAGATACTTTGGTGATCGACTCTAGCCTTGAGATTGCCCTTTGTCCTAAAACTTCTTATGCCAAAATGCCTAATGTATATTTTATCCCCTCTGTTCCGACATTAGAGGGCTGGTGCATACGCGCGGGGTTTTCTTGTGTAGAGGTTTTAGCCATTTGGGATACAACACCCCAAGAACAGAGAAAAACGCAATGGATTGATGGGCAGAGCTTGGAGAGCTTTTTAGACCCCAAAGATATGCACCGAACGATTGAGGGCTATGACGCTCCTAAGAGAGGGTATTTCAGACTAAAAAGGACAAAAAATGGACGAACAAAAACAAGAAGCATATGAGGGCACAAGCAAAGAAGAGCTCATTATCGGTAGCAAAATCGATCGGTCTGTATGCGGGGAGCTTGTGTCTTTATCTCCCAATAAAGCCGAGGTTTTTTTCACTCCCACTGAAGCAATGATTTGTGATGAGGGGGTTATCCATATGGGCTTTGTCTTCAATGCTGCTGCTTTTAGTGCCTTGTGTGCTATCAACAAAAAAAATAGCATTATCATCGGCTCAGAAGTGAAGTTTTTAGCCCCCATTGAATATGGCTATGAATTATTATTCCAAGCAAGCACACTCCAAAGTGAAGCAAAAAAATGTGAGGTCAAAGTCGAGGGATTTTTGCTCGATATTAAGGTATTTGAGGGGATTTTTTATGTAGCAATTTTTGACAAAAAGCTATTCAAACTCCGACTCAAAGAAGACAAAAAGAGCTAAAATGACTATTGTGCTTGTGATCGATAGCTTTGCAGATAAAAGCAATGGCACTTCAATGACAGCCTTTAGATTTGCCCAAGCCTTGCAAAAAAGGGGTCATTGCGTGCGTGTTGTAGCGCCTTTTGTGGAGGGAGAGGGCTATTATTGCGTGCCTGAACTATATATCCCCTTGGTGACAGAGATTTCACGCAAACAGCATATGGTTTTTGGAAAACCTGTCAAAAAAACACTCCAAAAGGCTTTTGATGGGGCAGATATTGTGCATTTGTTTTTGCCCTTTGCACTTGAAATCACAGCTATGCAAGTTGCCAAAGAAATGGGAATCCCCTATATGGCTGCTTTCCATCTCCAACCCCAGCATATTACTTATAACATCAAACTCCAATCGTTGGGCTTTTTGAATCGATTTATTTTTTGGCTTTTTAAAAGGCGCTTTTATCGGCATATTTCTCATATCCACTGCCCCTCTGCTCTGATTGCTGATGAAATCACAAGGCATGGCTATCAGGGCAAAAAATATATCATCTCCAATGGATTTGACAAGTTCTATGCACCCCCTGTCAATAAGCCTTTAAGCGATGGGCTGATCCATATTGTGATGGTGGGTAGATATTCCAATGAAAAGCGCCAAGATGTGCTGATTGCAGCTATCAAGGCAAGCAAATATGCGCATAAAATCCAACTCCATCTCAAAGGCATAGGCCCCACACAAGAGCGCCTCCAAAAGCTCGCAGCATCTTTGGCATATCCTGTTGATTTTGGATTTGCGCAACCTCCTGCATTACTCAAGGTCTTGCATAGAGCAGATATTTATGTGCACGCAGCAGATGTTGAGGGCGAAGCGATTGCTTGTTTGGAGGCCATATCTTGTGGTGTGGTGCCTATCATTGCAGATAGCAAAATCTCAGCAACAGGGCAGTTTGCCCTTGATGAACGTTCTTTGTTTGCAGCAGGAAATGCCCTAGACCTTGCAGCCAAGATTGATTATTGGATAGACAATCCAATCGAACGTGAGCGTATGGGGAAACTCTATGCACAGAGTGCTTGCAAATACACACTAGAAGCTTCAATCCAAAAAGCCGAGCAGATGTATCAAGAAGTAATCAATGATTTTAAGACCATCAAATAATATTTAACCAATCTTTTAAGCCCAATTTTTATCCTTTTATATTAAATATTAAAAATAAATTATATTTTCAAATCCACCCAAATAGTAATATATTTTTTATTGTATAATCAAATATTTATATATTGAAAGGATTGCCTCGATGGACAAGAATCGTTATATTACTGATATTGATTATACCTATGGGTATTATAAAGAAACTAGCCCCCTTGTTTTTAAGTTTATTTGCTTACTCAAAGGTATCAAACCCCTTAAGATACAAGCAGCTTGCGAGTTGGGCTATGGAAATGGAATCAGTGTCAATGTGCACGCTTCTGCTTCGGATACATTATGGTGGGGGACAGATTTTAATGTTTCTCACGCACATTTTGCGCAAGATCTCGCTGCAGCTTCAGGCAATGGTGCGTGCTTGTATGCAGATTCTTTTGCTGATTTTGTCCATCGCACTGATTTGCCTGATTTTGATTTTATTGCTTTGCACGGAATCTATAGCTGGGTGGATAAGGGCAATCGTGATTTGTTACTGCAATTTATCAATAAAAAGCTCAAAGTAGGGGGTGGTGTGTATGCTAGCTATAATGTCTATCCGGGGTTTGTGCAGCTAGCACCTTTTAGAAATCTACTCAAAAATGTTTCAGATTATCTCTCCCCTAATACGCAAAGCTCTCTTGATAAACTGCGCTTAGGGCTGGAGATATTTGATAAGCTCGATAAAGTGGGCACAGGTTTTATTGAGTCCAACCCCCATCTCAAAAAAAGAGTCGCCAATCTTAAAAAGATGGATAATATCTATCTTGCGCACGAATTTATCAATGACACTTGGGAATTGATGGACTTTATGGATATTGCTCGCTCGTTTGAAGCTGCAAGGCTAGGCTTTGTGTCGAGTGCGAATTTTATTGCTTTGCTAGAAAATATCATCTATACAGATGAGCAAAAAGAATTGATGGGGATTGTGGGGAATATATTTTTCAAAGAATATATCAAAGATTTCATACACAACACCAATTTCCGCAAGGATTATTGGATCAAAGGAGCGCAAAGGCTCAGCACACAAGAGTGTCAGAAGCAAATCAGTGCGATTGCAGTGATTTTGATCGCATCTAAAGGGGATATCAAATATTCTATTGAAACAGGCTTTGGCACTATCAATCTTGATAAGGAATTTTATGAGCCTTTGGTGGAGATTTTGAGCGACCATACGCCTAAGACTATCACACACATTTTTGAGAGTTTTAAGGGCAAAAAAAGTATCGGTGAGATTATTGAGGGGGTGGTTGTGCTGACTATGCTAGGGCATTTAGAAGAAGCGCAAGACCCAAGTATCGCTCAAACATCTTTGCATAAAGCCCATCAGTTCAATTTAGAGATTTTAGAAAAAGCTAAAAATGGTCCGCAAATTTCTGTGCTAGCAAGTGCGCTTTTAGGCAGAGGTATTGCTATCGATCGCATGGATCAGTTGTTTTTGTTAAGTCGTTTGCAGGGTAAAAATAATGCCAAAGACTATGCAGATGATGCGTATGCAATCCTTGAAGAGCAAAATCAAAGACTCATTAAAGATGGCAAAGTTCTTGAGAGCAAAGAAGAAAATATCAAGGAGCTCCAAAGCAGAGCTGTGGTGTTTGAGGGTAAATTAAAGCTTTTTGAAAGTCTGAAGCTTTTTAAAAAGCTTTGATCCCCCCCCCCTTTTTTTTATGAACACGCATTTAGTGCTGAACAATGATACGATTGTTTCTTGGCTGTAAGGGTCTGTTGGTGGGTCCTCCCATTGTCTTTTGAAACTTTTCTATTTGGGCTTTTGAGATTTCTAATGGCTCTTGGAGCATGATCCAAGTGACGCCCTCATTGCAAGGAGGCGTAGTCAATGAACCACCAAATTCAAAAAATCTCGGCTTATTGGGCATGAGCTTGTTTAAATCAATCTTTTTGACAGAAGAAGTCTTGTCTTTTTGGGGCATGATTTCCCAGATGGGAGCTAGGATTTTGTTTTCTTTGCCCGCTTGGAATTGTATCCCCACAACAAGGAGATAACCATCTGCATCTTGATGCACTAAATGCATTTCTAGGGGGTATTGTTTGCTATCTATGAGAAATTCGCTCGGAGAGTGGAAATGGAATTGCAATAAGCGATACTGATGTCCATTGAGTTCTATATAGCTGCCACTTTCTTCTTTGAAATTTGCTTGGATCGTATGGCCATTGTTGATGACAGATTCGATACCATCATCATAATGGAACGCAATTTTTTTGGGATATTTGGCTTGGATATAGTGGGTAATATCAATGGGTGTTTGGTTGTGCCCTGTTTGGCAAGTCGAGAATTCAGCAGCTATCTTGCCCCAATGCTCAGGAGAGTCTTTGCCCTCATAGCTCCAATGGAACTCTTCACTCAATGCAGCACTAGCAAGCAGACAACACAATAAAGAACATAATGCAGATTTTTTTATCATTGTAATTTCCTTTTTTGAAAGTTGTGATAATGCACGACTATTATATATTTAATTTCTTATTTGATAATAAATATTATCAAATGGTTATTATTATTGATATTTTTCCGTTAGCCCTTGCAGCCCTTGCGACCCTCGTGCAGTCCCTATGCAGAGAAACAAAATGTTAATTTTCTCAAAAATCTCTGATTGTCTTTTAACTCTCAAGGGCATTGTTGTATAATATTTGTTTATATTTTACAATTAGGAGAAATGTGATGTTGCTCTTCACACCAGGACCTACGCCCGTCCCTGAAGCGATAAGAACGGCGATGGCAAGGCCGATAATCCACCATAGAACCCCCGAGTTTGAGGCTTGTTTCCAGAGGGCTAGAGAGAGCTTAAAACAGATACTCAAACTGCCTGAAGTTCTCTTGCTTGCAAGCAGTGGGAGTGGGGCGATGGAGGCTTGTGTGCGGACATTTTGTGCCCAAAAGCTCTTGAGTGTCAATAGCGGGAAATTTGGCGAGAGATTTGGCAAAATCGCAAAAGCTTATCAAATCCCTCTCACAGAGATTGTCCACGAATGGGATACGCCCACTAACGCTCAAGAGATACTCCAAGCACTCCAAAAAGAGCCAGAGATCGATGCGGTGTGTATGCAAATTTGTGAATCATCTGGCGGACTGCGCCACCCTATCGAAGAGATTGCTGCTGCTATCAAAGGCTTCAATCCTCAGATTGTAGTGATTGTTGATGCTATCACAGCAATGGGCGTGGAAGATATTGATACGACCCATATTGACGCCCTTATTGGTGGCTCTCAAAAGGCCTTTATGCTCCCACCTGCAATGAGTATCATCGCATTGAGCCCTTTGGCTGTGCGCTTAGCTGAGCAAAGAGATGTTGGATTTTATTTCAATCTCAAAACAGAGCTCAAAAACCAACAAGCCAATACCACAGCGTGGACAGCCCCTATCAGCCTTGTTATCGGGCTAGTGGCGTATTTTGAAGAGGTAGAGCGTTTAGGGGGTATCACAAAAATCTATGAACAGACACAAAAAAGAGCCCTAGCAACGCAAAAAGCCCTCCAAGGTATCGGTCTTAAAATCTATCCCAAAGCCCCTGCTTTAGCGATGACTACGATTTTTGATGTTGATAATGCTGCTGCAATTATGAAGCTTTTGAAAAAAGATTTTGGGCTCACTCTTGCAGGGGGACAAGACAGACTCAAAACTTCTATTTTTCGTATCAACCATATGGGGATTATCCCTGTTTATGAGGCTCTATGGGTTGTCAATGCGATTGAAATGGCACTCGATAGACTGCGTATAAGGAGCTTTGATGGCAGTGCTAATCGAATATTTTTGCAAGCTTATTATGGCTAGGAGTGTAGATGTATTATTCTTATGATGATTTTTTGAACGATTTGAAAACCTTGCACAAACAAGTTGGAGAGAGAGTGGGCGTGCCCGATGCGATTGTATGTATCGCTCGAGGGGGAATGACAATGAGCCATATGCTTGCTTTGGCTTGGAATCTGCGCTCTGTATATACACTCAATGCGATCTCTTATAGCGATGCGAATGTTCAGAGTTCTTTGATTATCGAAAATATGCCCCAAATCAAATACGAGCACCAACGCATTTTGGTTGTTGATGAAATCGTAGATAGTGGCAAGAGCTTAGAAACGATCATGCATAAATTGCGGGGCAGTTATCCTGAGAAGATGTTTTATTCTGCTGTGATTTTCCAAAAATCGAGTGCAAAAGTGCGGGCAGATTTTTATCTCAAGTCTGTTGTGGAGTGGATTGACTTTTTTTGGGAAGTGGATATGCTGGAGAAAAAATCTTGAATAAAAAACTCCATCTGATTTCATTGGGCTGCACTAAAAATCTTGTAGATTCTGAAGTGATGTTAGGTAGGCTTAGGGATTATGAGATGACAGATAATCCTAGCTTGGCTGATGTGATTATCATCAATACTTGTGGGTTTATCCAATCAGCTAAAGAAGAGAGTATTCAGACAATTTTAAATGCTTCACAGAGTCGAAAAAAAGGGGCTTTGCTTGTGGCGAGTGGGTGCTTGAGTCAGAGATATAAAGACGAGCTCCAAAATCTGATTCCAGAGATTGATATCATCACAGGCGTGGGGGATTATAACAAAATCGATTCAATGCTAGCACTCAAAAATAGCCAGCTCTCCCCACAAGTGTATCTGGCTAGCGAAAAAGACAAACGCGTGATTACAGGCTCAAAAATCCACGCTTATATCAAAATCTCTGAGGGCTGCAATCAAAATTGCAGTTTTTGCGCGATTCCAAGCTTTAAGGGCAGGCTGCAGAGTCGGGGGATTGCATCGATTTTGCAAGAAGTGCAAGACCTATGCGCGCAAGGCTATTCTGATTTTACATTTATTGCACAAGATTCGAGCTCGTATTTGTTTGATACCAAGCAAAAAGATGGTCTCATTTGCTTGATCGATGCCATTGAGAAGCAAAATCTTGCTAAAACAGCTAGAATTTTATATCTCTATCCCTCTAGCACGACTTTGGAGCTCATCAAAAGAATTGCTGATTCAAAGATTTTTCAAAATTACTTTGATATGCCTATCCAGCATATCAGTGATACAATGCTCCAAAAAATGCGTCGGGGCACGAATAAAGCCCGACACATCGAGCTTTTAGAAGCAATGCGTAAGGTGGAGGGGAGCTTTGTGCGTAGCACTTTAATCGTTGGCCACCCCCAAGAGAGCCAAGAGGAGTTTGAGGAGCTTTGTGCGTTTTTGAGAGAATTTTGCTTTGATCGGCTCAATGTCTTTGCGTTTTCTTCAGAGGAGGGCACACTAGCGCATAAAATGGCAGAAAAAATCCCCACTAAAATCATCAACAAACGCATCAATGCTATCAATCAAATCATTTTATCCCAGCAAAAAAGCCTCTATACACAAATGCTCACAAAGACCTATCCGATTATCTTAGAGGGCAAGAGTGGAGTCAGTGAATATTTTTATAGTGCCAGAGATATTAGATGGGCACCTGAAGTCGATGGAGAGATATTGATTAATGATAGCGATTTAGATGATTTGCGTTTGGAGAGTGGGTATTATGAAGCGAGGATTTCTGAAGTCAAAGACAAGCTTTTGTTTGCAAAGGTAACCCAAAAGCTCCAATGCTAACTCTTGAATTTACCAAGAACCTAGAGGGCAGAAAAAATCTTTTGGGCTTCTCAGGTGGCGTGGATTCAGTCGGCTTGTTTCATGCTTTGCGTGCTAGAGGGATTGGATTTGATATAGCCATTGTTGATTATGGTGTGCGAATGAGCGCAAAAGATGAGGTGGCGTATGCTCAAGCGCTAGCAGATGAGCACAAAAAACAATGCTTTATCTATCACGCCCCTAAGATATTGAAGAATTTTGAAGCCAAAGCTAGAGCAATCCGTTATGGGTTTTTTGAAGAAATTATTGCCTCAAAAGGGTATGCAAACCTTATCTTAGCCCACCATCTCAATGACCGCTTTGAGTGGTTGTTGATGCAGCTCTCTAAGGGCAGCTCTTTGGGCACTCTTTTGGGCTTTGATGGTATCGAGGATAGAAGGGGCTATCAAATTATCCGTCCACTGATTAATGTCCCTAAAAGCCTGATTTATGAATATTGCAATGCTTATGAATTCTATGAAGACACCACGAATACAGACACAAGCTACAAACGCAATGCTTTCCGCCAAAAATATGCTAATGAGTTCATCAAAGAATACAGCGCAGGGGTGAGGAGATCTTTTCAGTATTTGAGCGAGGAAAAATCTCTCCTCTATCCCAAGACAGCTCTTATGCAGCTAGGTTCTATCTATTATTTTGCTCACAATGGCGATAATAACGATACTCTTAGCCTCTATCGCGTGGATAAAATACTCAAACAAATGGGCTATGTGCTCTCTGCTCCCCAACGCCAAGAGATACTCAAAAGTCGCTTTTCTTTAGAAATTGCGCAACAATATACCATCACAAAGGGAAAAAAACATATTTTTATCGCCCGCAATTGCAAGCACCTCTCCCTTTGCTTACCCAAACGATTTAAAAATATCGCACGCAGCTTGTATCTTCCCCCTAAAATACGACCTTTTGTCTATGGAGTTTTGCTTGAAATGGGACTAGGGATTGATGCGATGGCAGAGTATCTGCGTGCCAAAGATTTGTAAAATATCAATAAATTGTTAATATTTGACTATTTTTGTCCACATAAAGCTGATTTTTTAAGTTATAAATCAAGGAAAAAGGCTAAAATTAGTAGGTTGCTTCTGGACTAAGAAGAATACCAAAAAGGAGATAAAATGCGTGATGGTGCTGTTTTGGAGTATGATTATTCCATCGCTAAATTGTTTTTATATGCAACGATGGCATTTGGATTTATAGGAATGTTGATTGGTGTTGTGTTGGCATTCCAGCTAGCGTTTCCTGATTTGAACTATATCGCTGGAGAATACAGCATATTTGGGCGACTCAGACCTTTGCATACCAATGGTGTCATTTATGGCTTCACATTGGGTGGAATCTGGGCAGGGTGGTATTATATCGGTCAGAGAGTCTTGAAGATTACCTACCACCAACACCCATTTTTAAAGCTTGTGGGCTATTTGCACTTTTGGATTTATATCGTTGTGCTGATCCTTGGGGTCATCAGTCTTTTTGCAGGGCTCACACAATCTAAAGAATATGCTGAATTGATCTGGCCCTTAGATATTTTAGTTGTCATTATCTGGGTGCTTTGGGGGGTCAGTATGTTTGGGAGTATGGGTGTGCGGCGAGAAAAGACCATTTATATTTCTTTGTGGTATTTTATTGCGACCTTTACAGGCATTGCTGTGTTGTATATATTCAACAACCTCTCTATCCCCACGCATTTAGTTTCTGGTGTGGGCAGTATTTGGCACTCTATCTCAATGTTTGCAGGGAGCAATGATGCGATGATCCAATGGTGGTGGGGGCATAACGCTGTTGCGTTTGTATTCACTTCTGGTGTGATCGCGACACTTTATTATTTCTTGCCCAAAGAATCAGGCCAACCCCTCTTTTCATACAAACTCACTTTGTTTTCTTTCTGGAGCTTGATGTTTGTGTATATTTGGGCAGGAGGGCACCATGTGATTTATTCGACCGTGCCTGATTGGGTGCAGACGCTAGGATCGGTGTTTTCTGTTGTTTTGATTTTGCCCTCTTGGGGGACAGCTATCAATATGCTGCTTACAATGCGTGGGCAGTGGCACCAGCTCAAAGAATCCCCTTTGATTAAATTCTTAGTTTTGGCCTCGACTTTTTATATGCTCGCTACTTTGGAAGGACCAATCCAAGCAATCAAATCTGTCAATGCCTTAGCACACTTCACAGATTGGATCATCGGGCATGTCCATGATGGCACACTTGGTTGGGTGGGCTTTACGATTATTGCAGGCTGCTATCATATGGTTCCGCGTATGTATAAGCGAGAGATTTATTCTCGCAAGATCATGGATATCCAATTTTGGATCATGACCATTGGTATTGTGCTTTATTTTTCTAGTATGTGGATATCAGGTATCACACAAGGTATGATGTGGCGAGATGTTGATCAATATGGAAATCTCACTTATCAGTTCATCGATACTGTGCGGGTGCTATTCCCTTATTATGTGATTCGAGGGATTGGAGGGCTGATGTATTTTATCGGCTTTGTGCTGTTTATCTATAATGTCGTGATGACCATCACTGCAGCAAAAGAGCTAGAGCGTGAGCCAAACTATGCCACGCCTATGGCTGCTTGATAAGGGGGTAATGTATGTTTAGTTGGCTAGAAAAAAATCCTTTCTTTTTTACCGTGGCGTTTTTGTTTGTCTTCTCGATTGCAGGGCTTGTGCAGATTGTGCCTGATTTTATGAAATCTTCCAGACCCATTGAGGGGCTAAGACCTTATACGGTGCTAGAAACTGCAGGGCGACAGATCTATATCAGTGAGGGTTGCTATAACTGCCACTCCCAGCTTATCCGACCTTTTCAGGCTGAAACAGATCGCTATGGGGCTTATAGTATGAGTGGTGAGTATGCTTATGATAGACCTTTTTTATGGGGGTCTAAGCGCACAGGACCTGATTTGCATAGGGTGGGCGATAGCCGCACGACAGATTGGCACGAAAACCATATGTGGGAGCCTACAAGCGTAGTGCCTGATTCAATCATGCCTGCTTACCATCATTTGTTTAAAAAAGATACTGACTTTGATACAGCTTATGCTGAAGCCTATACACAAAAGGTAGTCTTTGGTGTGCCTTATGATACGCAAGATGGTGTGCCTTTAGGGGATATTCAAGAGGCCAAAAAAGCCTATATGCAAGAAGCAGGCGAGATTGTCAATAATATGAAAAACCAAAAGATCAAAGATGCATACCAAAAAGGTGAAGTCAAAGAAATTGTTGCTTTGATTGCTTATCTCAATAGTTTGGGTCAGTCCAGAATGGCTAAATAGGGGTGCAACGATGAGTAGGAGCAAAAGATGAATTTAGAAGTGATCCGAGCAGTCGCCTATACCGTTGTCACGATTTTGCTAGCGATATTTTTGTATGCATATATCATCAGACTATATGTCAAGCAAAAAAAGGGCATTACAGATTATGAAAAATATGCAAATTTGGCCTTGAAAGATAACTTGGAAGATGAGCTTATCGAACCCAGAGAAAGCAAATCAAGCAAATAAAAGGAGAAAATATGGGATGGTTGAGTGATAATATAAACCTTATTGGCTTACTCGCTGCAATCGGTATCTTGGCTTTGACAATAATCACAGCAGGGGCTTTGATTAAAAAAATGCGTGAGGCAAAGCCCAGCGGAGATCTCACAGATCATAATTGGGATGGTATTTCTGAATTCAACAACAATATCCCTGTTGGTTGGGTGCTTACCTTTATGGTTTTGGTTGTGTGGTTGTTTTGGTATGTCTTTTTTGCGTATCCATTGGACGCGTATTCTCAAATCGGTGAATACAATCAAGAAGTCCAAACTCACAATGAAAAATTTGAGCAAAAATGGGCAAATTTGAGCCACGAAGATATGGTCAATATGGGGCAGGGTATCTTTTTGGTGCAATGCTCGCAATGCCATGGGATCACTGCTGAGGGAATGCACGGGAAGGCACAGAATCTGACTCGATGGGGCAAGGAAGAGGGGATTATAGACACTATCGAGCACGGAAGCGTGGGGCTGGGCTATGATGGTGGTGAAATGCCTGTTTTGGGCTTGAGTAAAGAAGACGCAAAAGCTGTAGCATCTTATATTATGGCTGATATTTCTGAAGTCAAGCATACCCAATACCCTGATGAAGTCCAAAAGGGCAAAGCAGTCTATGACACTGCTGGGTGTGCTGGGTGCCACGGACCAGATGGCAAGGGTATGCCAGGTATGGATAATTTTGCCCCTGATTTGAGTAAATATGGCACAGAAGATTTTCTCAAAAGAGTGCTCGCACACGGCAAAAAAGGTCTTATTGGTCAAATGCCATCTTTTGCTTATAGGAATTTTAATGATGTCCAAATCAAAGCACTCGCAGAATATATCAATTCTTTGATGCCTTTGGGCGAAGAATAAGGAGAAAGTTATGAACGGATTATTTGGAATCAATGGTTTGGTGGGCTATGTGATTGCTGTTGTTTTGGTCGTGGGGATTGCTGTGTTTTTTAGCGTAGTGGCTATTGGTGTGCAAAAAACTCAAGCAACCCATTACTACAAGCTCCAAGACCAAAGCGCTATCCAGATGAAAAATACCAAAAATGACAAGCATTATGAATTGGTGCAAACAAAATAAAAGGAGAAACAATGCGACTTACCCCTCTTGAAAAGATTTTGACAATTTTTATTGTTGCAATGATTGTTATGGCGATCGTTATCCCTTTTATCCCTAACCTCTTTTTGTTTATGGTTTGAGATGTTCTCTAGGCTCAAGGGGCTAATTTTTTGCTTATTTTTACCCATATCGCTTTTAGCGCAATCTTTTGTCTTACACAATCAAACAGGGCTTTTGCTCCCTAAAGCAGCCCTTTTGGTGCAGGCAGTTTCTCATGAGCTGTATGCAAAAACAGGCTTTTCATTTTATATCGATATGGTCGATACACACCCTTTAAACACAAAGCAAGAGCGCAAGGCTTATGAGAGCGATGTAGCTTCCAAGCTAAGCTCTCCTTATGCTGTTTTGTTTTTCTTCCGAGAGGCTAAAAAAATTGAAATTATTTTAAGCCCAAATGCTCAAAATCTTTTTGATATCAACCAGATGTATTTTGATTATATCGCGCCTTTGCTCCCTGAAAAAGATACCGATCTCACTCCAGAGAGGATTTCTGCTTTTTTGATCAATGGCTATTCTGAAATTGCAGATAGAATCGCTGATGGGTATGGTATCAAACTAGAAAATAACTTCCCTCCAGACAATCAAAATCAATTTGTCCGAGTGATTTTGTATCTGATGTTGATTAGTTTGGTGGGGTTGTTTGTCGTTGTTTATTTTTTCAAAGGCAAAAACAAAGGTAAAAAATGAAAAAAAGCAGAAATTATTGGCCCTTGGGGATTTTGTGTGTGATTATTGTTGGGATTGTGATGTTGGTTTTGCTCGTGCGGCTTTCGATACTAGACCCTGTGATTGATGATGGGGCGTATTTTGAGAAATATTCTCGTGTCGATGCAGATATCAATACCATTATCAAAGACACTAAAGGCTTTGAAGGCCATTATGCGCTCTATTTGGGGGCTAATGCAATCCCACCTAAAGATATTTCTTCTCAGCCATTATCGCCCTATTTCATCAAAGGCCATCGCGATAAGCTCAAGCAAGCCCCAAAAATAGAGCTTTTTACAGATACACCCAATCATATTTATCTAAATATCATCGCTAAAGATCCAAATACAAGCATTGCAGAGCTAAAAATCACACTTTTTATGGAACGTTATCATATGGAAAAGGAGCGTTTGGAAGTGGGGGCATTGCAGTGTGATTTGCAGGGGGTTTGTGTCAGTCCAGAGTTTGCTTTAGATGTAGCAGGCAGATGGAAGGCGATTTTGCAAATAGAGTATGCACAAGATGGACAGCACAAAAAGATATATTTTGAAAAAGAGTTTTTTGCCTCCAAGCACCCATAAGACTCGCAAGTGCTTTGCAAGTCTTGAGCTGATATTAGCGCTTGTTTTGATGGGTGTTGCGTTCAAGATTTTTTGGGAGATTTATGGACAAAGTATGCAACAGATAGCCCTAAATCAGAAAACACAAGCACTCAGCATTGCCCAGAAAAATATACACAATCAGTTGAGTGCTTTGAGCACCCAAGGGGGTGGCATACCTTTTAGTGTAATTTCTCAAAAAGGTTTTCATTATGAGGGGGTATGGGTGGAGGAGCATACACAAGCTGGTTCATACCATTATTTTTCCCCCAAAAAGATTAGCACTTATGAGTCTAGCACAAACTAGAGGAGGCTTTATCCTCTTAGAATATCTCATTGCACTTGTTGTTATTGGTGTGATTGGAGTTGTTGGGATAAAAATGCTAGCAAGCTTGCAAGCCCAAAACCACCACCAAGCCCGCTATAATCACAGGCTTTCTGAAGCCCAAAATCTCTTAGATGCGATACAAAATTATTTGCTAGAAGCGCGTATGGATTCTATTATGACACAAGATAATACCCTATCGTGGCGCATGCAAGACCAAGATAGCTCCCATCAAGTTACTTTGCATGCCCAGATGATATATCTTGATGGACTCAAAGCCCTTGATGGCGTCAGTGCCTTGAATATCCAGCCCAATCGCGGGGGATTTGAGATCACATTGTGTATCCACTATCAGCGCAAAACCCATTGTCTGCAGCGATGGATAGAATCAATGGCTATGGGAGCGTAAATGCGGGGTGGGTATGTGTTGCTTTATGCGTTGGGGATATTGCTGGGAGTGGTCTATATCCAGATGAATACTCTCCACCATAGCCAGATTGCCCTAGACCGCACGACCAACGCACACACAAGGTTCCAATCCTTGCTCGATGCCCATAGTATCGCAGAGATGGCAAGGGTATGTTTGGAGCATTATGATGCGCAAGATTGCGATCGTGATAGCTTTGTATTTGAGGGGACTTTGGGAGGTTATCATCTCATCAAGGGCAGTGATGGGCGATATTGGGCAGATGTGTATGTCGAGAGGCAAAATCTCCGGACTTCTCAGATCTTACGCACACATCTCAAAACAGAGCTCAAAATACAACTCAAAGCCCAGCCCACGCCCCAACAAGCCCCTATCGCCAATCACAATCAATCTTGAACGCTCTAAAAAGTATTGATTTAATGGCTTTTGTATAGTTTTTGGAAAAAAGAGGGGGGCAAGCTTTGCTATTTGAGCTCAGCCCAATTTTCTCCAATACTGATACCACATTTTAGGGGGACATGGAGTGTATAGATATGATTCATCATTGTTTCAATCTCTTTAGAAGTCTGCTCGATCAGCTCTTTAGGCAGCTCAAAGATTAGTTCATCGTGGACTTGCAAGAGCATTTTGATGGGCGTGTTTTTGAAGTGGTGGTGGATTTTAAGCATTGCTAGTTTGATGAGATCAGCAGTGCTCCCTTGGAATATGGAGTTGATACCCTCTCGGAGGTAGTTGGATTTCATAAAATCTGTTGCATTGTTGAAATCAAAATATCGCCGATGTCCCAAAAGAGTCTGTGCATAGCCGTGTGTGAATATCTCTTCTTCTTGGGTTTTGAGGAAGTTTTTCACCGTTGGGAACGATTCAAAATAGCTATCGATATAGCCCTTGGCCTCTTTGGGCGATATTTTGAGTGTTTGCGCAAGTTTCCTTGAGCCCATGCCATAGATCAGACCAAAATTGATAGATTTAGCAATGGCGCGTTTTTCTTTGGCATATTCAGGGCCAAAGATTCTAGTGGCTGTTTCTGTGTGGATGTCTTTGTCTTGCACGAAAGCATCAATCAAGTTTTTGTCTTGACAAAAATGTGCGAGCAAGCGCAATTCAATCTGGGAGTAATCCACGCTCAAAAGGGCATTGTCCTTACTGCTACTGATGAAGCCCTTGCGTATTTGCTTGCCTGCTTGCGTGCGCACGGGGATATTCTGGAGATTGGGGGATTTGGAGCTGAGCCTGCCTGTGGCTGTGCCTGTTTGCAAAAATGAAGTATGGATTTTATTGTCTTTGCTATGGAGTTTTAAGAGCGGCTCGACATAGGTATTTTTGAGCTTAAAAGTTTCACGATATTCCATAATCTCAGGGATAATAGGGTGTGTATCTAAAAGCCCCTCTAGTGTTTGTTCATCTGTGCTATAGCCGCCTTTGATTTGGCGCGTTGCTTTGAGTCCTAGGTGGTCAAAAAGCACTTGTGCCATTTGCTTGGGGGAGTTGAGATTGAATTCATAGCCCGCATACAAAAAGACCTTTTCTTGACTCTGGGCTAGCTGGCAAGCAAGCTCATCTTTGAGCTTTTCAAACCATTTGACATCAATGGTGATACCATTTAACTCCATATCTTTGAGGACTTCTATAAAAGGAAATTCGATTGTTTCAGCAAGCTCGATGATAGACTCTAGCCCCTTGGATTTGAACTCTTCAATGAGCCGTTCATACAGATTCATACTCGCAACAGCGTCTTCGCTTGCATATTGTGCAGCGATATCTAGGTGGATATGTGAAAAATCCTGATGTTTGGGCACGATATCTTCAAAAGCGATCATTTTATGGTGGAACCATCGCTCCATCTGGCTATCAAGCCCCACACTCATCACGCTATCAAGCAGCCACGCAAGCACCATAGAGTCTTTGATGGGCTTTTGGGGTTGGAGGTCAAAATTATTTTTGGCTATCAAAATATCAAACTTGAGATTATGCCCGATGAGAGGGTGGGAAAAAATCTTTGCAATTGCTGTTTTGGCGTCTTCTTTTGAGATTTGAGATTCTACGCCCAAGTAGCTATGCGCGATGGGGACATAATAGCCATTGATTCCATCAACACAAAAGCTAAATCCCACGATTTTGGCATTTTGCACATCGAGTGAGTTGGTTTCACAATCATAAGCAATCGCTGCAGTGGGGGGGATTGTATCAAGGATTTGAAAAAGCTTGGCAGTATCATTGAGGAGATGGGGGGTGAAAGTGAAGCTAGAGTGCGAGGAGGTTTGCAGACCACCTATGCCCTTGCCTTTGGATCTAAAGACTTTAGCAGGCTGGGTCATAGGGACTCCTTTGAGCCTTTGGGCGATCTTGATAAAATCATAATGCTCTAGTTCATCAACGATGATAGAAAGAGGGTTTTGGGTAGGCATTTTGCAAGATTGCAAGTCAAAATCACGCAATAAATCAGTCTTGAGTGTTACAAGCTCTTTACTCAAATAAGCAGATTCTCTGCCCTCAATGATCAAAGCAGCAATCCTTGGACTGACAACTTCAGTGAGCTTGTCTTGATGGGTATAGATATGCTCCAAGCTCCCAAAATGCTCGATTAGCTTTTGCGCAGTCTTTGCTCCAATGCCTTTAATCCCAGGGACATTATCGCTACTATCGCCTACTAAGCTTTGATAATCAACAAAAGCCCTAGGAGGGACGCCATATTTTTGGATACATTCTTTTTCGCCGATATCGGTTTTTTTGATGGGGTCATAGAGATAGGTATTGCCATCAATGAGTTGATAGAGGTCTTTATCGTGGCTGATGATACGGACATTGATATTGTTTTGACTAGCGATATAATCCAAAGAAGCAATGGCATCATCGGCTTCATATCCCTCAAAGCTCAAGTTCAAAAATCCCATTTTATTGATCCACTCAATGGCAATAGGCAGCTGCATTAACAAGTCTTGGGGCGCTTGCACGCGAGTGGCTTTATAAGCAGGATAGAGTGCCTTGCGCCTGCTTTCCCCTCGCCCCTCTAGTGCAAAGACAATATAATCAGACACTCCCTCTTTATGCAAGTTCATGATTAAATTAGCAAAGCCCATCAAAAGACCTGTAGGGAAACCCTCATTGTTTTTTAGCGGTGGGAGGGCATAAAAACTACGAAAAAAAAACCCAAAAGTATCAACAATCGTCAAGGTCTGCATTATTTTCCTTGTTTTTTTCATAAGGCTGGGTGATCTTTGCTTCAAAGATGAAATGGTGTTCTTGGGGTAGTGCTTCAAAGATAGCGTGGGCGAGCTTTTGGATCTCCCAGAGTGCAGCTCTTGAAGTGCGTAGTTCTAAGAAATTCTGAAGACTGCGGGCGTTGATACTCCAATGCAATTCTGTTTTATAAGATTCAGGCATAGCATATTTGGCGATATCATTACCTATAGGAGCACACAAGAGCTCGCGGAGATGTTCTAGGGCTTGCACAGATGCGATATTGACCCTTTCATCGGGGGTAAAGACAAGATATTTTTGTGCGCGCATGAGATTGGCTGCATTGATAGGGAGGAAGCTTGCTTCGTGTTTGATTTCTTTGAGTGTGTAGCGGGAGGACTTGACGCTATAGCTTGCCATACGATGGCGTGCAAGCTCTTGAAGACAAGCACGACTGATACCTTGGATATAGAAATTATAATACAAATGCTCGAGTGTGCTTGCGTGCTTGAATTTATTGCCGACACGATCGATGAGATCGAGGTCTTTTTGACCACCATTATCGGATTTATCAAAGCTTTGCCAGCAAGTGCGGATAGCCATCGAGCAGACTTCAAGCGGGGTAAAATGTTTGAGTGTCACTTTCATAGTTTTAAGATCCTTTAATAAGGAATTTTACAAGTTTGAGGATTAGAGCTTCTTTAAAATAGATCCTTGAAAATAGAACCTTGGTTTTTACTGATGGTTGTTGTTTTTGGGTTATATTTTTGTATGCGGATCGATAAATTTATTAATTCTGTCAATATCGTCAAAAAACGTTCTATCGCACAAGATATGTGTGAAAGTGGTGTAGTTATGCTCAATGGGAGTGTGGCTAAGTCCAGTAGAGATGTGAAAATCGGAGATATTATCGAGCTCAAATATCTCACAAACACACGCACTTATCGTGTGCTCGCTATTCCGACTACTAAAAGTATCCCCAAATCCCAAACCCAAGAGTATGCCATAGAAATCTCTAAGCCCACCACATCTGCGTGAGTAAGGTTGCTAGCAACACAGGGGGAGTGAGGATTAAGCCCATTTTGCAGTATTGCAACCACGAGATTTTCAAGCCCTTGTTCCCTAAGATATGCAGCCATAGCAAGGTCGCTAGCGAGCCAATGGGCGTGAATTTTGTGCCGATATTAGAGCCGATGATATTGCTATAGGCCAGATGGGATAGCCCTGTGTCTTTGAGTGCGATATTTTGGATAAAGTTTGTAGGCATATTATTCATCAATGCAGAGAGTATCGCAGACAAGATGCCCACGCCAAGATGGGAGATTTCTTTGCCTTTTGAGGCAAGATAGACCAATATATCATTGAGATAGTCTATCAAGCCAGCATTTTTCAGTCCATAGACAATGACATATAACCCCACACTCAAGCCCACTACTTGCCAAGGGGCGTGTTTGAGAATTTTTTTAGCAGAGATATTGTGATATTTTTGTGCGATAGCAAGAAAGATAATCGCCCCACCGAGCACAAAAATACTGATGGGCAAATGATACATATCACCCCAAAACAATCCCAAGGCCAAAAGTCCCAAAAACACCCACGCAAAGATAAATAACCCCATCGAAGTGATAGCGTCTTTAGGGGCTTTGAGTGCGTGGGGAATGAGCGGGGTATTCAGGGCTGGATAAAAATACACATAAAGGACAAGGATTGAAACGATGATAGCTATCAGATTGGGAACAAACATCATTTGCATATAATCAATAAAGCCAATTTTAAAAAAGCCTGCAGTCAAGATGTTTGTGAGGTTAGAAGTCACTAGGGCATTTGAAGCAGTATCAACGATAAATCCTGATCCTAGCACGAAAGCAAGCAAGAGAGGTTTGGGAGCTTGGAAATATTGCATCAGTGCAAAAACAATGGGCGTGAGGATAAGCACAGCCCCATCATTAGCACACAAGATTGACAGAAGTGCGCCAAATATTAAAATCAGCACAAAGAGCTTTTTAGGGCTGCTTGTGTTGTGTTTGGCAATCCATAGAGCGATCGCTTCAAAAAATCCAATCGCCTCTAATGTCAAAGACAAGATGATGAGCCCAATGAGCGTAAAAGTCGCGTCCCATACAATTGTGGTGATGTGATAAATATCTATCCAGTCTATGAGTCCAAAGACCAATGATACCCCAGCCCCGATTAGAGCGACACTGCCAAAACCTAGCCCAAAAGGTCGGGTGATGAGCCCAATGAGTGTGAGCAAAAAAATAAGCGATGCAAGGATCAATATGGGATTCCTAATAAAGATTTGAGGAGGGATTTTAGCACTGATGGGATAAAATACACTTGAGATGGTCTTAGAATTTTGAGTAATCAAGAGGGCAAAGAGAAGGTTTTATGGAGTTTGAAGAGAGTTTGGTAGGTATTTTGGGTGCAAGGAGTGATTTGTGATGGATTGTTGATGGGGTTAAATCATTTTTTCAGCCCTTTTCTTATAAAATATAAAGGAATTTTATGACACAAGGACTCTTTGATGGATTATAAAGACACACTCATTCTCCCCCAGACCCAATTCCCCATGAGAGGGAATCTCCCTATAAATGAACCTGCTAAATACCAGCAATGGCAAAAAGATAAAATCTATGATAAGATGAAGGCAAATCGCAAGCCTCAAGAACAAGCCCATAAGACTTTCAATCTCCACGATGGCCCTCCCTATGCCAATGGACATCTCCATATCGGGCATGCACTCAATAAAATCCTCAAAGACATCATCATCAAATACCATTATTTTCAAGGCAAATCTGTTCGATATACCCCTGGGTGGGACTGCCACGGACTGCCAATCGAGCAGCAAGTAGAGAAAAATCTCGGCAAAGAAAAAAAAGACGCCCTGCCTAAGGCAAAGATCCGTGAGCTTTGCAGAGAGCATGCACGCAAGTTCATCGAAGTGCAGAAAAATGAATTTTTGCAATTAGGCGTTTTGGGTGATTTTGACAATCCATATCAGACGATGGATTTTAAATTTGAGAGTGATATTTATAAGGTCTTGTGTGCTGTGGCACAAAAGGGGCTTTTGGCCGAGCGGAGCAAGCCAATTTATTGGAGTTGGGCTTGTGAAACGGCTTTGGCTGATGCTGAGGTCGAATATAAAGACAAAGAATCTGATTCTATTTATGTGCGTTTTGCACTTCAAGACGCTGCTTGCGCAAAGCTTGGGGTCAAAGAGGGTTTTGTAGTGATTTGGACAACGACACCTTGGACATTACCAGCAAATGCTGCTATCGCATTGAAGCCCAATGAAACCTATGTCATCACGCAAAAAGGTCAGATTGTAGCTAAGGCATTGCACGCAAAGCTTTGTGAGCAAAATCTCATCGATAGAGAAATTTTAAAGGAATTTATCTCCAATGATTTAGAAAATCTTAGTGCGACAAACCCACTCAATGGGCGTGATTCACTCATTATCTTAGGGGAGCATGTGAGCTTGAGTGATGGGAGTGGTGCGGTGCATACTGCTCCTGCTCATGGTGAAGATGATTATTATGTGGGGTTAAAATACAATCTCCCTGTGATTATGCCTGTTGATGACAAGGGCTGTTTTGATACGACTATTATCAGAGAGAAATTATTACCCAGCGAGTTTTTGGGTATGCATATTTTCAAAGCGCAAGAAAAGATTATCCAAATGCTAGGAGATTCTCTTGTGCAGCATACAAAAATCAAGCACGCATACCCGCATTGTTGGCGTTCGCACGAGCCTGTGATTTATCGTGCTACGACGCAGTGGTTTATCTTGATGGATAAGCCTTTTATGGATGGTAAGACTTTAAGGCAGGTCGCTTTAGAGGCGATTGACCAGAGTGAGTTTTATCCCCAAAGTGGCCGCAATCGGTTGGCTACGATGATTGAGAATCGCCCTGATTGGTGCATTTCAAGGCAAAGGGATTGGGGAGTGCCTATCGCGTTTTTTAAAGATAAATTGAGTGATACAACGATATTTGACACAGAAGTGTTGGGGCATTTAGCAGATATTTTTGAAAAAGAGGGGTGCGATGCTTGGTGGAGCAAGACTACAGAAGAGCTGCTCCCTGAGTCGTGGAAACATAGGGCTAAAGACCTTGAGAAAGGCAACCATATCTTAGATGTGTGGTTTGATAGTGGGAGCACTTGGAGTGCTGTACTCGATACACAGAATGCACAGACAAATACCCAACAATATGATGGAGGTGCTTATCCAGCTGATGTGTATTTAGAGGGGAGCGATCAGCATAGGGGGTGGTTTCAGAGCTCTTTATTGCTGAGCTGTATTCTCAATGGCAAAGCACCTTTTAAATCTGTCATCACCCACGGATTCACCGTTGATGAAAAGGGTGAGAAGATGAGTAAATCTAAGGGCAATGTGATCAGCTTAGAATCCATCTTAAAAGAATATGGCAGTGATATTTTAAGGCTTTGGGTGGGAATGAACGATTATCAAAATGACTTGAGTGTGTCGGTGAATTTTTTCAAGCAAATCAGCGAGCAGTATCGCAAAATACGCAATACGATACGATTTTTGCTCGCTAATACCAATGATTTGCAAGCGCTTGTAGCGCCCAATGAGCTCAGTGAGATCGATCGATGGATCCTCCAAAAAGCCCATGAGGTATTTACACAAGTTGAAGCTCTTTTTGGTAGGTATGATTTTGTCAAAGGACTGGGGATTTTGATGGGGTTTTTGACCAATGAACTCAGTGGAATTTATTTGGATTTATGCAAAGACAGCCTTTATTGTGATAGTGCTTGTTCTCGTGCGCGTTTAGCCCATCAAAGTGCGATGGCATTGATTGGCACAAACCTCCTCCATCTCCTAGCCCCTATCATTACTTATAGTGCTGATGAAGCGCTGAGCTTTGCACCAGAGGTCATCAAAGGCGGGGCAAAAGATATTTTTGAACTCCAAAAAATTGACATACCCCATACATTTGATTTGAATATCCATACAGACTTTGGAGAGCTTTTAGAAATCCGCTCTCACTTTGGAGAGGCGATCGATACCCTCAAGAAGCAAAAAGTCATCAAGTCTTCTTTAGAGCTTGGGATTGGTGTTGATGGGGAGAGATTTAAGGATTTGGCAGAGTGGCTGATTGTGAGCTGTGTGGTGGAAACTTCTTGCGTGCCTCAATCAGCGATCGTTGATACCTTTAGGGCTAAAAGCCTTGGAGAAGAGAGGGAGTTTGTTATATTCAAGACTGACAAACACAGATGCCCGCGATGTTGGCGATATGTGAGTGATCGCTGCGATACACTTTGTGACCGATGTCAAGAGGTGCTTGAAAAATAGGGAGTTTTACTCAATGGGGTTTGAAATTTTTGGTCTTAAAATGTTTGATTTGAGCAGGCCTTTTGGCTATAGCGAGGTATTTGCTACGATTATTATTGTTTGTTTGATAGCGTATGTGGGCTTTTATATCCTAAAAATCAAGTCAAAGAAATGATAGCCCTCAAAGACTCAAGATAAGGATATTTTAGCCATATTTTTATTAAGATTTAAACAAGCAAAATTTAAACGAAAAGTGTAAATGTGCAAGATTTAAATGTGATTGTAATAGACTGCAAGCTGCTATTAGATTCTATCAATTCTAGGACTTTTTAGAGTGGAAGAGATGAATTTTCAATCTAGCATAGATTGTATGAGGGCTTTAAAAGTTTTGGCAGGATAGCCCTGCCAATGTATCTGGATACATTTGAGAGATATTTATTTGCCTTTGGGTTCGGGCTGTTTTTTACCTTGATCGGCGTGTTTTTTATCGTGATCGTGGTGCATACCACATTTATTGAATTTACGATCTAAACCGCTTTCTTTGAGCTCTTTTTTGCTCATGGTTTTGATTTTTGCGTCCATAGCTTGTTTGATAGCTTCTCGCCTTTCTCTGAATTCTTTTAAAGTCATTGAATCAGTGTTTTTTTGCATTGCTTCTTCGAGTTGTTCGTGGAATTTTTTAGCTTCTTCTTTTTTCATTGTTTTCATACGCTTATGGATTTCGATTTTATAATCAGGAGCATCAGCAGGAGCGACTGTTCCAGCCATTTTAATCAACTCTTCATTGCTCTGTTTAGAAAAATCAGCACCAAAGCTTAGTGAAGCACAAACAGCCCCAGCCAAAATCATTGCAGCAAACTTATTCATGTATTGTCCTTTATTTTTAAGATAGGCAGAGATTATAAACCTCTAAAGTGAATCATCTGTTAAGTTCCTATCTTTCTCATCTCCTCACCTCACCCTACTCCTTTGATAATGTCTCCTAGTGGCTTCAAACTCTCTATTCTTACTCACAGGGCTAGCCTTTTGTATCTGGCTTTCTTGCATTGATTGTCTAGGGCTTGTCCGATT
>NZ_MLAP01000013.1 GCF_002272865.1 Helicobacter sp. 12S02634-8
AGCTTTTTAGGAAAGGGAAAATGCTGATTGCCATAGATGGTTATCAAATGCGAATAATTCAATACGCACAAATCACCTGCTATATGTTATTTGAATACAATTTATCGAACCCCCTACACTCCACCATCTCTATTTTCTTTTGCATACAATATTCTAAACATTGATACATTATTTTCCTCTAAAACCACCTATTTTGCGAGCTTTTGTGTAGATTTTTTTGATAGATTTTCTGCAAGCCCCTGATTTACGAAACTTCCCCATATTCAAAAAAGTGGTTATCAACTGGTTAGTTTTTGACAATGAGTTTTTATGTCTGTTGTTTGATAACCACCCTTTAGGTCAAATTCCCCTCCCATTGTATTTTTCTACCCTCTCGTTGATTTATCTTTTCAGATGTGTTACTATTTCCTGAAGTAATAAATAGCAAAGTGGTATCAAGATAAAAAGTATGCCTTTGCTTTGTGGCATATAGCTTAAAAATCAAAAAGGAAATCATAAATGGCAGCAGTCCAAACCGATGAAGTAAGTTTTAGCTTAAATTTCTATTCGCAAGTTTTTGATAATGGCTTAGATGATGTCATTATTGCAAGAAGCACTGATGGATACACAAAAAATATTATATTCGAACACAAACAAAATGTAACAAGCTATGGTAAAGGTAAAGCCTTGAGTCAAGCAATTATTTATCTTGCAAGATTCAATCGAGATGGTGTGCCGATACCAGCTAAAATTTGTCTTGTTAGCCAAGATGAAAACAAATGCTTTATTTATGACAGCATAGATTATATTGATATGATCAACGATATAGAACGCTATGCAAATTTAAAAGCCAGTGATGGGATTTTGGATTTTAAAGCCAATGAGCCAAAAGAAATCATAGAATTTAATCTATCAAACGAAAAGGGCAAAAAAGAAATCAAGGAATTTGTGCGCGAAAAGAGAAATTCTGTAAAAATTGAGATCAATGAACATAATGTCTATGGATGGTCGCAGTTTTATTACGAAAATGCCACCAAATCCAAACAAAAGCCTGAGAAAAAAGCATTTTTTAATGAATTGAAAAATCCAAAAGGAACATTGAGAGATTATATCAACGCTTGGCAAGGGCAAGAGTTGGATTTTAAATATATTATGGATATGCTCAACGACCCCTTAACGCAGAAAAAATTAGGAGCTTTTTATACACCAAGCCATTATGCAAAACTAGGAGCAGAGCTGGTTAAAGAAGCTATTAATAGAGCTATGGGGGGGGGCAGATACAAGATTATGTTATCATCGATCGCTGTGCTGGAAGTGGTAATTTAGAACAAGAGTTTGATGATGAATTATTGAGCCATACGATAGTTAGCACTTATGAACTCAAAGAGTGGATAGTTTTAAAAGATAGGCTTGGAGGGCGTGTAAGAGCTATCATACCACCAAAACCAAAGATGGAAAATAGTCTTTTTGAATTTGAAGATTTATTAAATACTGATGGCTTTTTGAGTGGTGCAAATGCTTTAAGTCGTGATATTATAGACAATCCTATCATTAAAAAATATATTAACGATCCAAAATGTGCCATCATACTCTATGAAAATCCTCCTTATGCCGAAACAACCAGCATAGAGTTTCAAAAGAAAAAACAAGGCAAGGAAAGTTCTGATTGGAAACAAAATTTCATTGTTACTGAAATGAAAAAAGAAATTAAAGGTGCTACAACAAACGACCTTGCAAATGCTTTTATTTGGAGTGGCTTTAAATACTTCTTGCGTGATGAGCTTGATAGTTATATCGTATTCTCACCGATAAAATATTGGAAATCACAGCACTTGATTCAAAAGAAATTTATAGATGGCTATGCTCTCAATCGCAGACATTTTCACGCTCCAACTGATGCTTGTGTGAGTCTAATATCTTGGAGCAACCAAAACGACACCACAACCACACAAATATCACTAAAAGCTGTTGATATAATAGATAATAAAATAGAGAATCAAGGCGAATTAGTGGCTAAAAAATGCTTCAATATGATTAGCTCTAAACTCTATGAAGAAAACAGGGCAAGTGATATAGAAGGTGGAATTTTATGTGATTTAAATGGTTTAGAGAGCGACCCAAAACAAAATAAAAAACTAAGTGCCAACCCAAGCTATAACAACGATAAAAATGATGGTATTATAGGCTATTTGGCAACTGATAGCTTTGGACTCGATAACCCTAGACTCCACTCTTGCCTTACAATAGGGACTAAATTCAATGGTCATGGTTTTTATATGCGCCGTGATAATTTCCTAGAAAAGCTTCCCGTATTTGCTGCTTCTCGTTATCCAGACCACTGCAATGATTGGAAAGTAATGAGTTTTATTATGAAAACAGCTGATAAAGCAGATGAGTATCTAGCAGATATAAAAAGTGGTATCTTAGATAAGTTTTTATTGAGGACTATGTTTTGGATAAGTTTGAGTCATTATCCACATTTGCGTAGTTTAAAAGGCAGCGATGATAGACTTTATATCAACGAGCTTTGCTTTGATGGCGACACACTAGCTATGCAAACAATGCAAGATTTTATCAACAAAGGCTATCAACTCACCGATACCGAAAAAAGCCTATTAGATGAGTTTCACGAGATACTTAAATTTGTAAAGACCACTGATGAATATAACAGCGAATTCAAATATGGACTCTACCAAATAGATGAAGAGATCAATATCAAAATACAGCAAGGAACTCATAGTAATGGTGAGCCAAAAATGGCATTTAAATATGGTGATTTAAACAATATCATTAAAGCATTTAAACTAAAAGTCAAAGAATATTACAAAGAAAATTTAGTTGATACTCTATTTGAGTATGAATTTTTAAAATAAAAGATACGATTGTGCCGAATAGTAATCGATGATAGTTTTGAAACTCTAATCCCAAAAAGGGTTATCATCGATCACAAAACCTAAACGATTGTGCGAGTTTTTGTGATAGTGTAATATATTACATTGTTTATATTAGAATTTATGTAATACATTACAGAAAAGAAAATGTGCTAGATACTTGATTTGGTGAATTACCCAACCACCAAAGATGGTTTGGCTTCTTGATTCAATGATAAATCAATATCAATGATCTAATTTGTTTCTTAAATTCATGGTTGTATCAATAATTGAGTCCAAGGCTTTGTCAATACCAATGCTCCCACCACTCAAAACCACATTTTTAAGCTCATTGAACTTATCTTGAGGGAAGCAGTTATCTTTTGAGGGGCTTTGTCCATCTTTACAAGGACTAAAAGAAATCTTATTGAGGTCATCAAGAGTAATATTAGCACAAGAGGTGTCCCTTAGAGTTCTTCCAAGTTGTGTCATAATGCCTTCTGCAAAAATCTTAGTGATTTTTTGAGAGTAGCAGCAATAGTGATCCCTAAGGAGTTGTGCTCCCATAAAATCTTTTACAACCTCGCTAGTCCTATTGGCAAGAGCAGCATTAAGTTCAGATATTCTAGCATCATCAAGGAAGGGTAGATTATCTTTTGTGAGAACTATTGCTGGTGGTGGAATACGCACACACAAGCCTGAAGCCAATCTTCTACTAGTAATGGCAAGTTTGGGATCAGGGCGCTGCTCTGCAAACTCAAGGTCAGTGCAAGTATTTCCATCATTGAAAGTATTAGCAATATCTAGAATAGCTGCTCCAATAGCGTTGTATGGCATTGGTAAGGCACTTACGACTGAATCAAGTGCCTTAATAGTTTGTGCTTTGAGTGATTCTTTTTTTATTCCTTGGTCTGAATCTGAAACAGGAATATAAGCAGACTCTGACACTGGGAACTGCCTTTTCATTTCAGATTCAACTGTTGGATTGGATAACTCTGGGTCTAAAAATCTTTTGCCATATTTTGACCTGATATAAGGAACTGTTTCTGCTCCACCACAAACCGTTTCTGCTGCAATGATCAAATCTTCAGGTGAGAGGGCATAAAGGGCATAAATTTTATTGCCTGCTGCATCGGTAGAATATTCCTTAAGCCCATATCTCGCATAAAAATAAGTATTTAAGTCTTCAGCTTTAATGGTTCCATCATCTTCTTTGCCAAAGGCTGCCATCAAAATAGCAATATCTTTACCACTCACAGGATAAGGGGTCTTAGCAGAAAACAAAAGTCTTTCTTGAGATTGTTTATCCTCTTCAGAGAGTTCATCTAGGTTTTTGCCAAGCTGATAATTAATTATCGTACCATAACTTAGACCAAATTTACCCACCATACATTGGGCATAATTTGCTGCTTTAGCATCTCCCTCAGAACTAGCCCCTGACATCTCTTCATAGCTTTTAATATCCTCATTAGGATTAGAGCACGCCCCATTTGCAATGTAGCAGTTATCATTGTTTTTACCCTGCTGTATGCTTTCATCTTTATTTGTAAGAGCCTTGAAGACTTCACGACCAATATCAGCCAATACCTTAGACCCTATCGATTTTACTACTTCCTTTGCGACATTTTCTGTAATTTTTAGGCTAAATTGTTTAAAAAAAGATGATGTTGCCTCTTTAACCCCAGCTTTTGCAAACTCTGAAATACCTGATAGCACTCCTGGTGCTGCAGTCCAAGCACTTCTCCCTGCAGCAATCCCATCTACTATAGGACCAGTGAGTAACATCATTCCATATTTTATAGCCATCATCCATGGATTGGGAGGGTCTATGAAAGTCCCATGATCGCAATAAGAATGTTCCCCTGAGAAAATATGAGTGGTTTGCTCTGCCATTGCTGCTTTCCCCATCGTTGCAATCCCTTTGGCTGAATCACCAGCCTGTAGGTTTGTTTCTACCTCTGGAATATTTTTTAAATAACTAGGAGTGCCAGGATATGTTGTGGTTTGAACAGAATAAGCCTTACACCCTGTTTGCTTCTTGCGTGTTTTTTGGCAGATTTTAATAACCTTCTTTGACATATAGATCACTTTGCCATTAATGTCAGTAATGGGATTTATCGCCTGTTCTTCTACACGGCAATTACTACTTGTATCATTGTCATCTGCTTGTAGCACTCCTGCTATCAAAAGAAAAATTAGTATTAAAAGTCTTGGCAGCATTTGTATTTCCTCTCCTCAACAGATTTTAAATAGGTAAAAAAGATACGATTGGCAAAAGGGAATGGGAACTCTAGTTTTTTAATCGTTACATCTCCTGTTTCTTTATCTAAGATACCAATAGAATAAATGGAGTTGTCCCTCAAATAGGTCAAATCCCTATTAAACTCACACGCTGGGGCTACCTTTGTTTTAGTGGCTTCTAGGGCTTCTTCTTGTTCTAAAACCTCCAACTGCTTCTCAAGAAGATCTATCTTTTTTTGATAATCCTTACCAATGATTTTATTGAAGTTAGGGTCTTTGGGTTTTGAGGGGTCATAATGAGTTACAACAATCTTTTCATTGACTTTTGCACCTTGAGCACTCAATCGCTTGAATAAATCAACATTTTTTTCTCCATTGACAAAAGGAATATCCCAGAAATCACAATCATAATAATATACGCCTGCTGTAGGGCTTGTGTTGTATCTACAATTTGGATGGGATCGTTCATAATCATTATCATCAGATTCTATCTGCTCTGTACGCTTACCATAGCTCAAGGTTACCTCTACAACATTGCTAGAATAAATACTATTGACTTCATCTATATAGGCTTGGAGTTCATTTTGTTTTTTGGGAATTAAAACATCTTCTAGCTCAATCAAACGAGGGGTTTTAATCATCAAAGTTCCTGCACTGCCACTAATAGAGTCTTGTCCAAATAAAGTTCCACCCCCTATAGGCGACCAAGGATCATTAGAGCACCTCCTGGGTGATTCCTCCTTGAGTTCTGTCTTAAAGTCTTCAAGCTCTTTTTGGAGAGTTTCAAGCCTTTTTTGATAATCACAATCCCCCTGCCCTAAAAGTTTGTTGAAGTTGGTATCTGGACCTGTTGATGGGGCGTAATTTCCTACACAAACTCTCTCATTGACTTTAACGCCTTGAGAAGCAATGCGATTAAATAAAGAAGAGTTATTGCCCCCATTGACAAGGGGGACATCCCAATAGGTGCATTCATATATGTTATATTTACTCCAGAAGATATGCTCAATAAATTTACAACCATGTCCCTTTTTTTCCTCGCGCTTTTCCCTTTGCGTTCTTGCCCCATAGCTTAAAACAACCTCTTGAATAGGAGAAATAGAAGCTATAGTATCTTTGAGGTCTTGGATTTCCTTTTCTTTTTGAGGGATTAATTTGTCTTGGAGTTCAATCATACGAGAGGTTTTGAGATCACTCACTAAAGAAATATTTTGTAAAGTTCCAGCTGGGGTCGCAGTCAAACGCACTCTACTTATGGATTCTTTAGCGATCAATTGCCCTGCTTTATTATAAAAAGAAAACTCATAATCAGAGGGAGTGGGTAAGATGATACTCACACCCAAAGTAGCATTATTAAAGACTTTTAAACGAGAAATGGGGTGATAATTACATCGGTAGTCTTTATCAACATCATACCAGCTTTCAAAATCACAGTTATTCGAAATACATTTGCAATCACCAGGGTTCTTATATCGATCAGGCATAAGATATGTTCGTTGCACCCAAGGCGCTGAATTGAAGTTAGATCCTGTAGTTTCAGGAGCAAGTTGAATAACACCATAACCCACTTGCCCTGCCAATGCAGGAGCATAATAATTGAGGGAATCATTAAAATAAGTATCTTGGATTAGAGCTCTAAAGGGTCTGCTATAGCCATTTTCTAAAAAATAATCACCTAGTCCATAGCCTTCTTGCTTAAAGGGCTTGCGAAACAATGTAAAAGCATTTAATATATTTAGAGCAGGCGCCCAAGAAGGAACAATATCATTGTGAATAACAATTTTTCGATATGTAGGATCTCCAAGTTCAGGTAGTCCCAAATTTAAAATAATTCCATTGATATTTTCCCCATTGTTGAGCGTGCCAATTTGAGTTGCAAAGATAATTTGTTGAGAATCATTGATTTGTGCCCTAAAATTCATCACCCCATGCCCACTATCTCTACAGTCCTTGGGAAGTGATCCATGCTTGATACCTTCATATTTACAATAATCTATTTTCTCTTGGTCTTTGTAGTTTTCTGAAACAATCAAAGTCCCACCAACCTGATTGTTAGTAAATGAAGCTGTAAAACTCCCCTTTCTGGAATCTGCAGCAGTATTGGTTCTCAAGCAAGTAGGATCAGCAAGATAAATATCTTCATCTCCCTTGCTAACATTGACAGAAACATCTTTACATACCCTTTGAACGGTTTCTACTTGGACATCTTCATAGGTTTCTGTTTCAAACAAAGGAACAGTGCAGGTTTTGGTCGTAGTTTGCATCTGATTGATCCCACAGACTACTTCTTTTTTAGTATTTGGACAAGTCCCCTTAAATCCTGTTAAGTTTCCAGAAGCATCCATTATGGGTCGATGGGTATCACAATAGATATAGTTGCTATGGAGTTTGATTTTATCTTCATCACTCACAACAGAACTCTCATTGCAATTAGCTGGGTTCATGGTTACTTGCTCTTGCTTCAAACACACATGATTGATCAAACTCCCCTTAGAAGCTGGGCATTCATAAGTATAGCTCTTAGTTTCTAGTCTGGTATCTTGCAAGCTTGTTTGGATACCATCTTTATCAAGGGGGTTGGGGGTAGCAATTTCTGACTTGAGATTACTAAATGCAAGTGTCTGGACAAGTTTGCAGTTCTCCTTAATTTTTGTTGGGCAGTTGTCATAAAAGCACTTTCTTTGCATAGGGTTTGTGAAACAATCATCACCAGCTAATTTGTTGTAGTAGCTTGTGCAATTAACCTTCTGTGCTTCTCCATTAAAAATGGCATTGGCAGCAGGATCTATTTGAGTACAAACTTCAACTAATTTGCCAGCCATGGGAATACTCATTGCCCTCATTGCCTTCTGAAAAGACTCATCAGGAATGGTTTTATCTATCTTAGAATCATACTCTCTCTCAATTCGCCACCAAGGCAAACAAATTCTCTTGAAATTGCCATGGTCTATAAAATCTTTACAATCAGCCTTAGAATCATATTTTCCACTCCCATATCCAAAATAAAGCTTTTGGGAAGCACGGGCAGAAAGATCTTGGTTCTCAAACAGGGGAACAAGTTCATAAGCAGGACTTAAATGCTCATAGTATTCAAATATGCTCTTATCAGAAGGCTTGAGATTCCCTATATCAGTTTTATCCTGATCTGCACTTTGGGCTTGCCACCACAAATAAGCATAGCCATTCTCTTGAATTTCATCTTGTCTGGGGGTGAAAGAAGCGTATGCAGAAAGCTTTTTTAAATTGCCCACCAAATAAACTGAAACATATTCACTGGGTTGAGAGCTATCATCTTTGAGTTGAGTGATATAATTGGTTTTATCTTCCAATAAATTATAAATCAAATTGATCCCTGTGGTGTCTTTGAGAATCAGCTCATCAGCAATTTCTTTGTGTGTTAAGGGCTTTTCAGTCGCAAGGACAAAAATCTTATATTGAGAAGGAATATCCCCTGGACTAGTAAGAGGGGGCTGTCCATGATTGAGTCTAATGAGATAATTGGGAATATTTTTCTTATCTTGTCCAATGGCTTGATAAAGCTCTGCTAGCAATGTTCCCCTAGTTCCACCTTCACCATTAGGATCAGTAGCAACATCTCCCCCTGAAGCAGAGAGGGCATAAGCCCTAGAACGCACAGGACCTTTTACTTGAGTGGGATAAAGCTTATTGGTAAATAGCTTTTCTTCAATGAAAAACTTATGTTCCCCCAATTCATTGAGAATATCTGAATAGACTTTGAATATAGGTGCATCACTCTCCCTACCTCCTTCTATCCAACTCAAAGATGTTTCATTGAAATGTCTGAATTTATCCTGATTGTCTTTATAATCTGAAAAATTGTAACCTTTATCCACATAAAACGAATGCAATTTATTATCTGAACCAAGCATATAATAATACTTGGATCGGAAATGAACCCTTTGAGTGCCAGCATTGGCATAATAATTCTGATCGGAAGTTTCTAGCTCAACCATCACATATAAATAAGCCTTCTTGCCATATAGACCATCACTGGGCTTGAACCTAGCATAAATCTCCTGTCCTTTTGTCCTGACTGCATAGCTACTTTGTCGAGCAGAACCTAAGACTTTAGAAACTGCATAAGTCTGATCTTGGATCATATTTGTAAAAGCTCTGTCCTTGCCCTCTTCTTTGATTTTGTTTTGATAATTTGCCATATCATTACTAGCTAAAACTCGAGGTCGAACAGTCCCTGAAACAACTGCTCCATTTTTAATGGTTTGTATAGCATTGCCCTGACCATCAAAAACCGTTTCATTTAAAATAGGAGCATTATTCTCCCTAGCAGCTATGCAGTCATTATTCTTACACGAATCACTCTCACCCCCTAAACACCCCTCCTTGAATCCAAAGAAGGAATCCACACTTAAAGCTGGACTCTCTAAAGAACAAACCCCACTTGCATAACAACTTGCAGAACAAGTATTTTTATTGGAAAATGTTCCATCTTCATTATCCCCAATCTTATTTGCCTTGCATATTAAAATACGCTCTCCTGTGTTACTCACCAATTCCACCAAATCTGATTTTGAGCAAGTATTTTTAGCAGCAGGCTTGTTTGCGATATTTTGCTGGGAGCAGACAAAACGATTGACTTTAGGGATAAGGAAAAGGGCTTTTGAGATCATAACCTTTAGAGGATTATCATCATTAAAACCTGATAAATCAGCATCTTTTGAAACAATAAATTCTAACTTGACTGATTTGATTTTGCTGTTGATGGTATATTTTTTCTTCTCTCCACCATTTTTGAATATCTGGGAGCTTTGGGCTTTAAGCATAAGATTAGTAGCCATAACCCTCTCAAAGCCACTTTCATCAATATAAGAAAAATTCATCAAAACATCTACATTATTTTTAATAGTAAATTCAAAAACCTTTATTTTGTTTTCAGTTGAAAAGCTCCTTTCAACTGCTGTAGAAAGATGGTCTTTTGAGAGTGCAAGTGCATCAGCAATGATCTCTTTTTGATCATCTATTTGTTTATCCAATGGATTTGTAACCGTTAAACACGCACTCATTACTCTACAATTGTTCTCACAATTACTTTTGGCTTTAGAAGGAGAATCCACAGCATCTGAGCTTGCGTAAGTAGTTCCATTTAAAGAACATCGATAATTAAAAAAGCTTTGTGAGCGTGCGAGATAACAAGTAGCCCTACCTGTTTGTTTTGCCACATTCCCCAAAACATTAATAGAAGCTTCCATTGCCTTTTTTCTGACCCCAAGCCGTTCAGATTTAACATAGCCCCCAATCCCCTTTGCTCCCATATCATCAGGATCATCAGTTTGTGGTCCAAATCGATCAGCCACAGGACCATCTTTAAAACTATTTGTATCTTGAGAGTTTGCTGCATCTAAAACATCTTCAGAATACATCTTTCCCAAAGTATCTTGAAGGAGAAAGTTGTTAGGAGATTGTGGAGTGTTTTGTTGGGATTTATTATAGAGATCTCGGATATTGACATCTCCTCCGTATAACAAGACAAAAACAAACATTGACAGATAGGCGATTCTTTTCATTCTACTCCCCATTTCTTAAAGTAATTCATTTGTGCTATAATCATCTCGTTCAAGTTGGCAACTTGGATAAAAAAGAATTTGAGCCTATTTTTGGATAGCCCGATCCTCACAAGGGATTGGGTTTTTTTTTGGTCTTTTGGGACAGGGGTGGGAATCCAAAAATAGGAGTCCATAATGACCCCAACAGATGTTATTGCACTTATAAGCGTGATTATCATGCTATTTAGAGAGGAGATCAGAGACCTAATCTTTAAACCTCGCTCTAAATAAATAAGTGCCGTTTCAAATTCCCCTCCTATGAGATTAGCCACCTCAAGGAGGGCTTTTATTTCTCTTTTATCTCCTAGATTTTCCATCTTTTTCCTCATAATGCTTTGCTACTAAAGGATTTTTAAAACCCATAGGCTTATTAAGATTTCGGTCAGAATAAAAGAATATAATGACATTTCCATTGTGATGAATGGAGAAAAATAAAAGACTAAAGCCTTAGTGTGGCACAGCCCAATTCCTTTATGGGATTGGGTTTTTTTAGTCTTTTGGAGCGTAGCATCACCTGCGCCCTTTATGTTTTCAATATGGCAACCCCTTACACACATTGTTATTCCTTCAATCAATTTGCTTTCCTCATATCTCATTTTGGCTCAATCAACTCAAAATAATACTTCTTATAACTCTTATCAAAATCCCCCACACGAGAGAAAAAATCACTCAAAGTTACATCTCCACTAGCTAAAAACTTATTATCACAATCACTAAAGGCAAAGTTTCTCCCTACAGGGCAATAGGCTAAAACATAAGCAGGGACTCTTTTGACATTAAAAGCACGAAAGATGGGAGGGTGGATTTTGATAGCACCAGGAGTATTCTTGTCATAAATAGCTTGGAGGAAGCCCAAAATATCTTTGGGAAAGCCCCTTAAAATGATTTTTCCCTCAATCCTCTCCCCTTTTTGCTTTAGCTTATAAATAGAAGCATTGAAGCGCTTAGCCCCCAAATCCAATTCGCTTGTAGTTAGGTAGAATATAGTCAAGCTTTTTTCTTGACTCTGCTTTAACAATTCAAGGCTTTCTTGATAGACCTCAAATTGTCTTGGAGTTAAAAGCGACTTAGCAACCTTTGGATCTACAATATCTTGAGCTAACAAACCCTGATGGAGTCCTAACAACAGCAAAGTTACATATAGAAATTTCATTTTCTGTCCTTACTTACAATGGGTTTGTCCCATACAATAATCACGAGTTCGCCAAATCCAGAAGAAATGATCATCACCATCAGCAGGGGTGGATTTAAAATCGTAATGGAATCGCATTGCCCCAAATCTTTTAGCTTTCCCATAAGCAAGTTGAATATAATATTGGTCTTTGATAATCACTGGAAAGAATCGATCCTTACACATTGAATCTGGGATTGATTGACCTTCTAAGAAAGCAAAGGTTGCATCGCTTGTCTTTCGAAGTTGAGAGGTTTCGTGCATTTGTGCCATAAGTCGCAATGCAATCATTTCAGAATTTTCAATAGGATCACCAATCTTTGTATAGCCTGTGTCAGTAGCTCCCATATTCCCTCGACAACCATCACACCAATACAAGCTGTTTATAGGGAAACCAGCAGTTGCTGCTGCACAATCAGCCAAACAAGCCAAATCTGCTAATGGATTGACAAAAAGAGTTCTGCCAAAAGGCTTGGCTTGATTCATTCTGACCGATAAATCAGCACTCTGATACATGGGATCAACATCACTGATGTAAGTAGCAGTCATATCTGCTAACCGATCAAAGCAAATAATGTCTGGCAAAGCTAGTCCAACCATCGACATAAAGGGAAAAATCAGAAAATTTGATTGTCTAAAACCTGTTGTGTTTGTCGCACCACCTTCACCAGGTCTGGAAGTCCCTTGTTTGCCAAAGGTATCACTTCCGACATTCATACCCAATCCTACAAAATTCATGGGAGTATTAGAGCTTGAGAACCCCAATATAGGCTCAACCAAAGAAGCCTTAAAGCCAATGGGCATTGATGATGTTGAGTTCTCACATATGCAAACTTCTAGGGTAATTTCAAATTTATCAGCAAATAAATCCCAATCAAGCGAAGAAAAGAAATCCAACATTGGGGACTTGGAAGGATTTGCCTTATTTGCAGCAGGACTAGCATCTGCACCAGAACTTCCTGAAGCATCTTGAGCTGCTAGAAGAAAAGACAGGGGCAAAAGACTACACAATAATATCTTTTTTATCACTTTTTATCCTTTTCACGCTTGATTTTATGTTCATGCACAATCAACATATCTCCCTTGAACTCTACTGTTGATGGCGTGCATTGCAAGTTGAGTTTTTCTTTGAGAAAATCACTCAATAAATATTTTTCAGGATATTTCTTCAACTTCTCAACACTCCCCTGATTAACCATCACAGGGGGCATTCCCTTGCGTGTTTTGAGCCAAAGAAGCTCATGGTGAGAATCTGTGTTGATGACTTCATAAATCAGATCAGGCATATTAAAATCTTTCTTGGGACTCTGCCCTGCCTTAATAGAAATATCTCCTTGTGGGATCTCAAGATCAAAGGGGGCTTTGTTATGCACCGACCAATCAGTTTTTCTCACGGTATCTTTTTGACAAAAAGGCAATGGCACATGCCCTACTAAAGCTTCTTTTATCGAATCTACTAATTCTTTTTTGAACTTTTCTTTATCAAGCTTTTGGTAATTTTTAGCAATCTCATCAAAAAAATCTGGCTCTTTGATTTCATAAGTTTCCCCAATTACCCCCAAATCCTCCCAAGCAAGCAAGAACCCAGAAAACATCAAAAAAAGCATTAGTTTCTTCATTTCTCAGCCTTTGCTTGCATCAAAACTCGAATAATAGAATCGCTATAAGGTGTGAAAGCACAGAGGTGATAGGCTTTCTTGAGCTTGCTCCTTCCTGCTCTCTCATCTTTGATAACACCACCAAAACCATTTAGGAAGTAATACCCATCTAAAAATAGTCCCTTGCAATTATTGTTTTTACTCAATTTTTGGATCAAATCAAAATAAACTCCCTGATATTTAGGACTATTTTTACCCAATATCTCAATCAAGAAAGTTGCTATAAATGCCCCTGCCAAATTGTTTTCTTTTTCGACACTTTGAAGAAAATATCCCAAAGCTTTTTGATAGTCAGGATAACTCACCTTAACTTTCTTCTTTTTCCCAGGTGGTGTGAGCATCTCATGTTTGAAGTTTGATTGCACATAAAGCATTTCAAGACCCTTGCGATATAAAGGAGTGTCTTTAATAAGCACTTTCCTAGGAGAAGAAGCAAGGTATTGTTCTTCATATGGGTAATAATGCTTTGTGGTGGGCTTGCTTGGAGTTTGAGCCAAGAGAGCATAGGAACACAGAAAAAGACAAGCAAAGACACGCACACAAAAGAAAAATGAGTTCTTGGGAGCTTTTTGTTGGCAATAATTTTGAACGATTCTTTTCATGACACTGCTTGTCCTTTCATTGATTGACTGATATACTGCTTTTGTAAGGTCTGGATGATCTTCTTTTGTTCTTTATTTACAGATCGTTTTAAGATCCTATCCAATGCCCCTAGCACTCTTTGTTTTTCATCATCAAAGCTTGAAAATTTTAAAGATTGTCTGATATTTTCAACCCCCACATCTACAGATGAGCTTTTACTCCCAGCATAGATTGCAGCAAATACCTCTTGTGTATGTTTAAATAACTCAGGATTTTCACAAGAAATTTTTTTGATATGAAGCAATGCTTCCTTATCTCCACCCAGAGCTTTTACCAAGCTCATACCTAGCCCAATTAATACTGCTTCCATCACTTCTCCTTATTGTCTTTTGCTGATTGAGTCCATCATTTTTCCTCTTTACTTTGATTCTTCATAATGCTTTGCTACTAAAGGATTTTTAAAACCCATAGGCTTATTAAGATTTCGGTCAGAATAAAAGGATATAATTTGATTGCTCGATGGAAGGTTCGCTAGATGTGTGGCGACTAAGTCGGGCAAAATTTTATCTATCACAGCTCTAAATCGCACTCTATTTTCATTTTCCCACTCATAAATCTTTGCACCATTTTTATCAGTAAAAGACTCTTTAAATAGCTTAGAATATTCTCGTATCGATTTGCCTAGATTCACCAGTTCTTCAATGCTGATATATCCTTGTGCATCTTTTTCTAAGTGCAATTTAATATGCTTAGCTCCAAGTCCCTTATTTTTCTTTCTATTGTGGAACCCCCTAACATACATCACTATCGATTCAATGATTGCCTCCTCAATGAGTTCAATGTCAGCTTGTATGGGTGTAGCCCTCTTTTCATTAAAAGTTACATTGTAGATACCTAATTGTTCTTTTCTCATCTTGTTCCTTGATATTCACCAGCATAACGCTTTAAGTGCTTTTGATATTTCAAATTATTTTTCTTCTCATACGAATGATACTTGGCTAACGACTCCCAACTCCACCCATATTTTTGCTTAATTTCTGTCAAAATGCCACAGGCAATAGCAATGCTCTTTTGCAGGCTGAAATAATCTTCAGGACTTGCTTGGTGATATTTGGGATTGATTTGAAAAGCACCCAGATCTACATTAGGAATTTGGTTTTGACTGATCTTGCTATAAATTAAAACACAATTTTTCTGGTTTTTACAATCAATGCTTCGATTATCAAGCTTCTCATATTGACCTTCTGAAACAAGATCAGAGAGCTTAGCAATGTCTTGTGTGCGATTGAAACTGATAATATATGGGTATCCGACCTCACGCTTAGGGTGGCGTTCTACTTGAGCAATTGTGTAGAGAACTTTATAGCCAATCTCACATTTATCCAATGAAAAAAGAGTGTTAAAACCCAATATCAATATCACAACAATCCTATTCATTTACTCTCCAAGCTTTATTCTTTCTAAAGAGCTTGAATCTGCACAAAAGGCAGCCACCTGCTCTTTTTTATTGGGGTTATTGCACGCACGATTCAAAAATAGGTTTGCTAGCTCTGTTTGCTTGAGTTCTAAATATGCAAATGCCATATAGAGTTGTGCGACTGAAAAGTCTGAAACAGATGGATCACTCAATATCTCAATGGTTTTTGCATAGTCCTCTTTAGCAAAAGTATAGATGCCCCACACCTCCCTTAAAAGAGGAGTGATAGTTTGATAGCGATAACTGCTATTCATATGCGCTCCCTTCTCAAAATAAGCAATAGGACTTAGCCCATCAGTTTTCTTGAGAATACCTTTTAGCTTATTGTCATAACTCTTAGAATCTTGCTCTATACCCCATGCCAACATTCCAAGTTTATACGCAGCCACTGGATTTCCCTGTTTATAAAGCTTGGCATAGACTTCAAATGCTCGGTTCAAATTGGGTTCAATGCCTTGCTCTGCACTCCCTTGTTCATAAAGTGTTGCTTCTAGTAATAAAGCATCTCCACCGATATTCTTTGAGATATAATCAAGGTCTTTTTCCACATCTAAATCCACTGCCCCATAAAAGAAAAGGGGCAAAGTGAGAGCTAAAAATATCTTTCCTATCATATTATTTCACCACCCTGTCTTTTTGTAGCATTTCTGTAACTCGATTGAATAGGTCTTTGACCCCAGTCACCTTGTCAATGTTTTTGAGTAAGGCTTCTTCTAATGACCTAATGTATTCTTCTAAAATCAGTTGATTGGAGTGGAGTTCTTCGAACCTATTTATAGCAGACTTATCAATAGAAGCCTTTTGTTTCTGATCCAAAATATTAGACAGGAGATACTTAGCAAACAAATAAGCATTTAAATTTGCCATCACATCTACCAAATCCTTAGATTGAACTTCATATGCAATAGCATCTTTACTGCCAATTTTAGGAGAAGCACTTTTTGCCTTTAAATCACGAATAGTTTGAATCATTGGCTCATAACCAGGGATAATCAATTGAACACCATCACTTGAAGTGCCACATGCACTTGAAGTTGTTTTATTTAGATGGCACTCAATAGCTTTTCTACTGCTATTTACAAGTCCATCCCAAGGTTTTTTCACTTTCTTTTCTTCCATATTAACAGTTGTAAGAAGGCTATACATGATGCCTGCCTTATCTCTTGCTTGAGAGTAAATCACAGTGCCTGGGTGTAACTCAATTTTTTTGTCTTCATTTCCATAAAGCAATATCGAAATCAGAACACCACTTTCAGATTGTGGTGGTAGGTAATTGTCTTCCAAAACCAAGGGTGGTTCGCCTGAACCCTCTTTAGATACCCTAGCTATTTTCTTTGATACATTATCAATTGCCTTCTTCTGTTCTTCTGAAGGCTTGACTATTTTGCCCTTTGCAATCCATTCTGGGAACAAGCTTCCATTTTTTCTATAAAACTCATCAAGCTCTGGACTGATGGCATTTTCACCAAAAATATTGATCGCAAATAAATACAACATTTCTGTCTGATTATCCCCCTTAATCTCTTTATAGGTTATAGGGGTGAAGCCATCTTTATTTAGCATAAACGCTACAGGGTCTTTCAATAGCTCAGGAACTAAAATCTTTGCTGATCCCTTGATGAAGAAGAACCTTCCATATGTTTCTGCAATTTGAACAGATATGGATTCGCTCTGCCCTCCTGTTGGCTTTTCATTTTTGCCACCGATGATACCTTTGGTCTTTTCTGCGACCTGATCGACCTTTTTATCAATCCAATCAGCAGCCTTATCTACCCCTGCTTGCATCGCTTGGGGGACGCCAGTGCTTTTTGCCAATTCTGATCCCATTTGTTTTCCAAAGTTACAAGCATTTCTGAGTGCTGATTGTAAGGATTGGATCATCTCTTTAATTCTGGAGAAGACATGCTCAATAGTAGGAACAGAATTGACTAGTCCAATAAAAAGACCATAGACCAATGCACCAGAAGCATTTCCTAGCTGCTCTGCAATATCTTGAAGTCCTAGCATTTCTGCAAAACCACCATTGAGCGATAAGCCATTACAGCCTGCTTCAATTTTTGGCACTTCAAAATCCACCCAAGGTTTAAACTTCTTCACTTCGTTATTAAACCTAAACTCCATACTCCCCCCAAAATAAGCTCCACCACTCTCTTGGGGCTTAGTGATATTTTTAAATCCCGTGACACCATAAAAGCCAGTCTTTTCACCATTGACATTGAGGTTAATTCCTGTAGAATCCCCAAAACCTTTTGAAAAACTATTGCCCACTCCCTCCCAATCTACCTTTTCTTTTCCATAAATAGATCCTGCAAGCAAAGCTGCACTCAAAAAAACAGACAAGCCCTGTCTTGTTCGCCATAATCTTATTTTATTTCTCACGATTGATCTCCTTCTCTAAGAGTTCTCTAAATATTTTGCCTCTTTCTTTCCCATCAGGATCATTGATCCAAGTGCGTTGATTGAGTTCATCGATCATATATTTCAAATTCACCCCATCAGCCTTAACTCCACTAATATCTGTTGGTTTGATGGCTTTAAATAGAATCAAAGCTCTATAAGTAGCCTTAAAAATTACCTCTAAATCATCTTTACCCACTCCTAAAATCTGATTGAAATGGATATTTTTAGCCATATCGTTATATTTTAGAAGATACATTGGTGTGGCATAAACCGATATTCCCTTGATTTTAAAGCTATTGGGAGAGATCACCTTATCACTTGCTGGGATTTGCGACCACCTCTGTCCATAAATTTCAGATGGTGCAGTTTTATTGAAATTAGCAAATGTGTTGAGCGATTCTTGATTTTCAAAAACAAATTTGATTTTAACCCCCACAGATTTGTATTTGTCATAAATATCAAAAATGCGTGTTGCCCTATCCACATCAAAGCCAGTGGTTTTACCGATGAGAATATTGATTTCCATATTCTTAGAAAGCTTCTTGATTACAGAATCCCATATATAAACCTCTCTTTGATCCTCTGCTTCCCTAGTGTTTGTGTTAGTATAGGTTGGGATAATGCCCATTAAAGGAGCAGTGGATTTGGAAGCAAACTCCAATGAATAGCCAACATCAAAGATTTGATTGAGGTATTTGCTCTGCCATTTGTAATAAGCAAGAGCATTCTCAACAGTTGGGTTCTCAAGCCACTGCTTCATCACAGGGATTCTAGCTGCATCTTTGGTGATAGGCATTTTGAAACAATCCACCGAAGAGTTACTCAAACATTTCTTGCCATTGACTTCAATCATTTCTGGTAAGTCATTAGTAACTTTTAAGATTTTTAAGATCTCTAGTTGGATAGAAGTCTGCTTTTGTTGTTCTTTCAAAATAGCCAAAAGAATATCTTTCTCACTCACTTTTTTAGTATCTATTGGCTTTTGTGAGGAGGAGGGTTCATCTTCATATTGCAGCCAGCCCCTACCAGGACTATTGGTGTCTGCAAATAGACAAGAACCACATATAAAGAGTATGATGGGGATCTTTTTAAGCATTTGTTTTTACTCCTTTTTGATTTTGGTTTCGTTGATAAGCATAGAGATCAGGATTTGCATCAATAAAATCTTGCACCTTTTTTATCTGAAAATCAACGCTGACTAAAGTAGCGTTCATGAGTTCAATGCTCTCTTGTGTAAATGGTGAAAACATCGATGGACACAATAGGATATTCTCTTTCTCTTGCTTTTTGATCTGAAGGAATTTGTTATATTGATTAATAGTTTTATTGAGTTCAGATCTAGCCAAGCCCATATCCTTTAAAAACAAAGAGCAAAGATCGATGTTTTCTTTATAGGTTTCTCTGTCTGATATTTGGAGCTGATAATTGATGAATTTAAAACAACTCCGATCAAAGCTTGAGTTCTTTTTAGAGAAAAACTCATTGACCTTAATCAAGGAAGATTCAATCTTTTCCCTATCTCCAAAAATCACATTATCAACAACTTCTGCAAGCTTGTTTCTTTCTAAATAATTAGTCCAACTCATATGTCTGACAAATAAAAGATCTGAAAAATCAAGAGCTTCCCTGTCATTTAAAACAGCACTCACTCTCAAGGCTTTAATCACATAATCAGAACCAAACTTCCTATCAGAAGCTTTAATCCCTGATCTGATTAGGCTATCTTGAATTTGAAAATAAGTGTCTGATATTTCATCTGGAATTGCGACTGCCTTAGCTCTTTTGCAGACATCTTCAATATCACTCAAAAGAAAAGTATTCTTAATGCTCTTGTCTTTATTGAATGCTCCACGGATAAAACGCTCTTTGTTTTCTTTTTTCTGAATCCGATTGACCTCAAACCAAATTAAAAGCCTATCGCTAAAGGGCTCAATTTTCTCTCCAAAGGGAAGTTCATTTGAAGCTGAAAATAGAGTGTATAAAGGGACAGGGACTGCCTTGCCCTTTATGGTATAATATCTTTCATTTAAAAAAGACAATAAGCTAACAAGCAAATCATCGGTGGCTTTAAACATCTCATCTAAAAAAATAAAATGATGTGCCAATAAAGTTTCTTCTCTAGGAGTATCCTCTCTACCAATCAAATCCTTCTCCAAAGTTTCTTTGCTTAGGAGTTTTTCCCAATAACTCCCATCACTAATCACTTTAGAAATTATCTGGATTGCATAGGTCTTACCAACACCTGGCGTGCCGATAAGAAACATATGCTGTTTGGAGAAAATACACAAGAAACAAAGGCGTATGAGTTCTTCTCTCTCAATCAATTTATCTTCAATTTCAGCAATGGCTTCTCTCACTCTTTTTTTATAACTCATTGTGCTAACTCCTTCTCTAAGCTACGCTCAAAATTCATCAATCTCTGGAGATTTTTCTCCTGTTCAGACATATCTGCTTGGATAGTATGTTTCTCATCTACATCAAGCATAATGGGGAATGCAACCTTATATTCTTTGGATTTATTCTTTAAAAAGCCCTCCCCCACCCTTAGTTTTCTGATAGATTCTTTGGTTAAGATATTTTTTGTAGTGCGTGAAAAGCTGATTCTTGCACCCCCCTCACCTCCTACAATATTGGTTTCTGTGAAATTATTATCACCAAAGGCATCAATAATTTCAGCGATGGATTTTGGGTCGTTCATACGCAAAATCACATAAGTATTGAGCGAATCTTGAGAGATTTGAGCAATGGTAGTCCCTAGTTTTGCTTGAAGGTCTGCCAAAGACTGGGTATAGATATTTAGGGTTAGCAAAAGTCCAGCACCCTTATTGAGAATTGATTCTACACCTGGATACAAAGCTGACTCACCCTCATCTAAATGGGCATAATGTCGCCTTGGACTCAATGCCCTACCACTCAAGCTGACATTTCCATAAATGGATTCAAGCATTTTGATATAGATTTTATTAAAATACTCAGAAACTTTCTTAATCTTTAAAGGCACGGGCTGAACTAGCAAAATCATTCCCCTATTGGGATTGTTGAGCCTAAGCAAAATGGGATTGATTCGTATGGTGCAAAAAATCTGCCCCATCAAACCTGTGGATATATCTGCTAGAAAATTTGATAGCGAAACAGAGATTTTTGAATGGTGCTCTTCAGGGATTTTAAAAACCTTATCCAGAAGGGAAATCGCTTCTTCCTTCATCTTTGAAAGATGCCAGAAATGCGTATTTGTATTCTCTATAGACATTTTTTCCACTGTAGCCTTGAGGACTTTTAAATTTTCAGCATCGATATAGTAAAAAATATCCTTGAAGGTAATAAAACTCCGATTGAAAATTACTTTTTTATCCTCTTCAAAATTCTCTATCTTAGAAAAGATCCGATCTGCAATATCAGGAAGTATAAGCCCACTTTCTTTGTCGTGGAATTGGATTTCATTATTTTTAAACTCCTTGATTTTCAAATACTTCATATATTCCTTTTTTTCTTTCTCTGCCACATAAGTTCCATCAACATCACTTGCTTTCTCCAAGAATGTCAGTGCATACAACACAGCTTTGAGTGTTGAAAATGTATGGGAGGAGTAAAATTGAGAATCCCCCTTGGCATCAGGATACAAAATCGAAGCGATCATAGAAGAGATCTCATCATCACCCAAACCATAGATGGGATTAAAGAACTCCGAAGCATTAGGCATTAAGGGATTGATAAACATCAAATCTTGGAGTCGATTGGCTTCTTGAGCAAACTCCACAACCTTATTAAAAACCTGTTGTCCAATTCCCCCCTTAGGTTCAAAAATGGTTACATCATCACCATGTAAGATATTTTGCCTTACGATACTTAACATCAAATAGGATTTACCCATACGAGTAGTTCCGTAAGTAATCATGTGATTGGAAACATCGCCCCAAGGTAATAAAATAGGACTGAGTTTTAAAGTTTCTAAATTAACCCCTACCCCCATATAAAGACCAGTGTGGTTGTTTTGAAGGATATAATCAGTTTCGTGTTTATATTTTTCTTTGAAAAGCTTGAGCCTTTTGGCTTTAATGCGTTCAGCCTTCCATTTTGTAGCCCCATTAAGAGCTAAATACTCCTCTGTCTTTCTCTCAAATTCTTTTATTTTTCTATGAGCTTTAAAAATTCTATCGACAACATTCCCAAACATTAATCCTCCTTTACTTGAATTTCATAACCCTCAAAAATATCCATAGGTTCTGCAAAATAATTACCTTGGAAGAAATGAACGCCAAACCCTTGGGTCATTCTAAAGACTTCCTTATTTTCAATATGGCTAGCAGACACTTGAATATCTAAGGCTCTAGCCAAATCAGGCAAGACCTTTAACTTCCTACGCTTGGTTTCATCTTTAAGGGCTGAATTGATTAAAATCCCATTGATTTTGATGATATGTGGGCTAATCTCATCAAGCACACCCAAATCAATATCAAAGCTGACATTATCTATGGCAATGAGATAACCCCTATTTTTAGCATCCTCACAAAAATCCATTGTGTCTTTATTAGAGATACCAGAAGATGGAATTTCTAAGATAAGTAATTCTTTATGCTCGCCCATAATCTCATCAAGCATTTCCAGTAAATGAGAGCTAATTTCACTCTCATGCAAGTTGATAGAGAATGTAGCATTATGACCAATAAAGAAGCTCGCACATTTCTGGATATGGATTTTGGTGATCATATTCAAAAGATCTTGCTCAACAGCAGTTTCTAAAAAATCCTTGGGCGTGAAGACTTCTCCATCGACAAGTAGGCGTAAGAATGTTTCATAAAACACAACCCCACCATCTTTATCCACAATCTTTTGGCAGTAAGGAGTGATTGTATCTCCATTGACAGCTTTTCGGATTTTTCCCATCCAATATTCAGTATTAGCAGAATTATCCTCGCCTTTTAAAATCTCTAAAATCTCATGAGTGGGTAAGCCCTCCTTCATATAAGCAAACATTGATGTAGCATCTTGAGGAGTGAGGTTGTATTTTTTCTGTAGTTCCTTCTTATAAGAGATCTCTGTTGCTTTTGTAGTAAACATCGCCCCTTCTTGATGGGTAGCCTTTAAAAGCAGAATCTCTGAAAATCTTCCTGCATACACATAGAGGACTTCAGAGTATTCGGGTGCTCGATTTTTTACAGATAACATTTGCCTTCTAATAAAATCTGACCAGCCAACAAACAATCCCCCATCTGAAAACCCTCTGTTGATGTTACTGGGGTCCATGGCAAGCATAAACTTATGAGAAGCATTGGTCCAAACAGATTTTGAACTCGCATTAGCATTATAGTCTTGGTCATCTTGAGTGATTGTAATCAAGCTCCCTCCGTATTTTCTAATTCTGCGAGCCAAATCCTCAAGATATGCAGCAAAAAACTCTTTTTTTAGAATAGAAGCTGCTTCATCAATCACAATGCTTTTTTTCTTGGAACGATCTAAATACATATCAACGATACATTGCTCAAGCATAAACATCACAACAAGATCATAAAGGTTTCCTTTACGGGTGAGTTCATCAAGCTCTAAAAGACAAAAGTCATTTTTAATATCAACATTACACGAGCCATTGAAATATTCATAGAACTCCCCACCTGGATAAATATAAGCAGCCAGACCTAAAAGCAGTTGTGAGATTATCTCTACACTTTGGAAATCCCTTTTGACTTCTGCTTCTTTTTTAAACCATGACAGAGCTTCTCCAACCTCACGCATACCAGCTTCCCTGCCCCTGCGATAAAACGCAGTCTTTACAGCTTCTTGCAATAAGGTCATCATCACAGAACGATTGGCATTATCAATGGAGTCATTATCGCTTCTGATCCCTGGTGTGAAGTCTTGCCCACACATGATACCAACAATGATGATGAGGGGTTGGAAAAAGTCTTCATCGATCATATCAACCATACCATCAATTCCAGCAAGATCATCAACTGAGAAAGAAGCATAGTTCATCACGACTTTATCACCCTTAATCGTGTCTTTATGCTGTGGCTTAGTCACTAAATTGGTGAAGAAATTAAGACACTTCTTATTGGGCTTACCAGAATCATCAAACTCTTCAAAACTAATAAATTCCCCTTTTAGTTCTTGACAGAGGGGCAAGTAGCTTTTCCCCTTATCAAAAATAGTTAGTTTCACACCTGCTTGGAGATGAGAAGCTTGAATACTATTACTCAAAAATGATTTTCCACTTCCAGATGGTCCAATGATACAAGCATTGTAGTTATTTTGAGAAGCCCAAAAGTCAATACCCACACATTGACCTGTCCTAGCAAAAAACCTCAAAACAGGATCTCCAATGCCCTTAAAAGAAGCAATTAAAGGGATAATACTCATCACATTAGAGTTAAACATCAAATCAAACCGATTCAAGAATTGTTTAGTTTCTAAATCGAACTGAAAGGGTAGCGACCAAAGCAAAGTTTGCAAAGCAGTGATACCCATCTCTTCTTCTTGGATTTTCCACCCTCCCATATTGACATCAGCTGCCCTAGTCTTTAGTCTTCCAATTGCTGTATTCAATCGGTCTTTGTTTTCCTCAAAAACTGCAATGGTATACATCGCTTGATAGGGCTTTTGTTCATACTTCTCAAAATATTCAATCGTTCGCAAGGATTCATCAATAGTTTCTTGCACTTTGGGATTCATCAAGCTCATCTTTCTATTGATTTTGCTTGAATTATTGACATTTGCCCTTGCTTTACTCAAGATTTTGCTCTTGACCTTCTCAGGATTATCAATATGCACGGTCATACTCACATAAAATGGCGATGGAAGGGGAATCTGGAACTCATCACCATCGATTGGAAAGAACGCATCCATCATATTCAAAACATCAGTATATTTGGGCCACTTTTGAGTTGTGAGGACTTTAGCATAGGTTTTTTTACCAATTTCAATCAACCCATCATCAGGATTGATTCTAATTCTAGCCCCCTTTGCTAGTTGTGTATTCATTTTCTTATGGACATCATAATCCCCCAAAGATGAGTCTTCTTTCAAAATCTCACCATAAACTTTTGCAATAGTCTTAGGACTCAAAGACCTAGGTTCTAACTCCTTGATACTCCCCTTGATTGTGTAGTATAGGCTTCTGATTTTGCTTTCAGGTGTTTCTTCAGGGAAGAGTATCAAGACCATATTGATAAAATTTCTAGCCCTCAAATCAGCCCCTGACTCTTTGGAAAGCATCGTGCTTTTTGACCATTGTTTGGTTTTTTTAATCCGATCATCTCTAAGCTTGAGGAGGGCTTGGGTGTTTCCCACCCCACTATCACAAGTCGCACACTCTTTGAGAGCAGCTAAATAATTACTCAAATCAGTAGAAGCATAGGTGATAAATTGCACAGCCACATCTTTAATGTCAATTGCATTGAGTGTAGATTTGATACCTTTGAGCATATCTTCAGTTAGAATCGAGGGAGGAGAAACCTCAAAACCAATACCAATACGACCTGTGATGAGATTAAAAAAACCAATCTCATCATCAACTGGTCGATAAGACTCTAAAAGTAGCTGGCTTGAAATGCTATCGGTGTGATTGAGTGCCTTGATTCGATCAGGTGTGAGAGAAGCTAATGATTGAGTCCATTCAAAAGGAACTACCACCTCCCAAATCTTTTTGAGCTGTGGGAGGAGCTTCTTCATACGCTTAGGACTTCTGACATAAAAGACAAAGCCAAAGGCTAGTGCTGCTAAGAGAAAATAAAGTAGATACTTCACTAATTAGCTCCCTTCAAAATACTTTCTTGTTTCTGCAATTTGTTGTTCGAGCTGATCTAACCTTTTAGATAAAACATCGATTCTGCGATGCAAAGATTTATTTCTCTCAAGAGAATCATATTTGAAGTCAGAAAAATCCTTTCTGGAAGCACAATTTAAAGAACAATCCTCCCCCTTACCCTCTTGTTTATCTGTTATGGCATTTGCAGGAGGAGTAGGCTTCTCTGGTTTATCTTCTTTAGCACTCAATGCAGCAACTTCTTTGCGAAGCTCTGCTAGCTCTTTATTCAAATCATCTTTCAGACTTTGCAAATCCTTCTTAACAACCAAGCCCTCTTGATTGACAACAAATTCAGGTGCTATTTCTTTAGGAGGCTCTTTTAGGGATTCTTTGGCTTTTGGAACTTCTTCTTGGGGCTCTGGAGCTTCTTGAACCTGCTCTATTTCTGCCTTGACTTGCTCCTCTTCTGCTTCCTCTTGTGTTTGGTTAGTATCTCCATCATTCTGATCCCCACCTTTTGTTTGCTCTAAGGCATCTAGCCTATCATTGAGTGCTTTGACTTGATCAATGAGTGTAGCAATAGACTCTTTTAAATCCGACATACTAGCTAGGTTTTGAGGGGAAGCTAGTAGTATAGCTGAACAAATTATTGAAACTGATAAAACTCTTTTAATCATTTTTTACCCTTATTGTTGGTCTTATTGGTTTTAGTATTCTTTGTCTGTGTTGTCTTTTTTGGTGCTGTCTTTGTTTGTTTTGTCTTGGCTTTAGTGTTTTTGATGTTGCTTGTATCCTTTTTGATTTTATTCATTACCCGATTGTTGGTATTTTTATAGCTTTCATTGATAAAATCATTGATCACCTTATCTGATTTTAAATCAGCCCGATCAATCTCTCTGGGGCTTATACTAAATGGAAGCTTGCGAGTGGGAGTAATCACACCAGAACTTTGATTGACTTGAGGGACAGTTGAGCCAGGCACAAAATCAGGTCTTCTCACCCAAACATAATTATCATGCCCTGCGATGAGAACCCCATATCTGTCCTTATAAGGTGAGATCCAAATCTTTAGAACTACGCCATAATCAATCACAGTGCGTGCATCGTTGTTTTGAGAGCCTATGATTGGTTTGTATCTGGACTGATAGTCTTGTTGATTCAAAACAACAATCTCCCTACTAGAACACCCCAAAAGAAACAGCATACTTGCAATACCTATAAAAAATTTTGTTTTATTCTTCATTCTTATAATCCTTATATGCCTTCTCAAGGGTGGAACTGCGATTAGAGATAATTTTATAAGCGTTATCGCACACCCCTGCATTTTTATAGTCGTAATCACCTTTGTTAAAATCATAATAAAAAAATCTACCGAATGCTCCTGATTCACAATAACTGCTATTTGCCCCAATCGAACAACCAGATAACAAAAACACAACTCCTAAAATACTCAAATTAATTATCTTCATAATAAGTCCCCTTGGCTTCAACATAATCATATTGGTTATCACCCATATCAATTCCCATTTCAGATCCCTCTCTGCCTGTCTTGTCCTCATAGGGTTCTAGCTTGATTTTCTCCCCTCCTTTAAAAAGAATCGTTACCTTCCTCCCTCCCATAATACTCACCACAGCTGTAAGGCTCTGGGCATACTTGCTATAAATATCTGCCATCTTAGAAATGGTGTTTGATGCAGCACTGCTTGAGCCTGTTCCCAATGCAGCTTGCAAATCAGTATAGCCACCCCCAACAACACTTACATTGGTTGCTTTGCGTGTGATGTAATCAAATCCTGTTTGTAAAAAAGCCAAAGGCAGTGCAGCTCTGATGATTTTACCCTCTTTAGTGATCAACTGCCCTCCTAAACCAATTTTTGAGTTCTCATCAGTCACCCAGCCTTGAATATTCCCTTCTGCAACGAATTTCTCACCCATTTGGTTTGAGAACACACAAGAAATCTTTGTGAGTCTGATTTTGACAGCTTCTGTTGTGAAAGATCCCACAGCCCCACCAATCAACAAACAATCCTTAACATTGGTGTATTCCCCATTGGCAATAGTCATTCTTGTTAGGAGTGAAATATACACAGGGGAATCTTCTTGTGATCCCTGATTGGCAATTGCAGCATCAACACCATTGATCAAAATTCCTTGAGCCAATCCAGCTCTTACATTAAAGAAAGGCTCTCCCTCTTGTTCTTCTTCAGGTGGAGCAGAGAGCGAGGGTCTTACTGTAAAGGCAATCGGGTAAGACTTTAGCTCTTCTTTTTTCTGCTCAACAGGAACAGGGAGCTTGGAAGCATCTTCAGAAAGCGTTGGAAGATCTGCGATAGAAGGTGGAGTTACACTCATAGTATTTTGCTTCTCTTTAATGCCCTTAATTTCTGTATTCACCTTGTCTATCTGCGTGTGGATCTCATCTTTAAAATCTTTTTGTAAAGCACTGATTTTAGCATCGGTGTTTTTACTCATATCATCAATCTTTTGATTCACGCTACTTTGGATTGATTGGGTTTGATTGGAAAGATCATTGATTTTGCTCCCAACATTATCAAAAGCTTCTTTTAATGTTTGAGGTAGTTCTTTGGTTAAAAAAGAACTAGTGCTCTCCAATTTAGCGTTCAAATCTTTAAATTGACCATCAACTGCACTTTTCTCATCTTTCATTTTCTGCATGATAGCACTCTGCCAAATAGCAAAATTATCTGTCTTAATCTCAACAACTTGTCTTTTTGTCTGATCAATATAATCATTTTCGTGTTCGCTATAAATAGAAACTGCTCGAATCATAACTGCAATGATGAAACCTGCAGCCATTAAAAAGAATAGAATCCCTATCCTCTTATTCATCTTGCTTTTTTGCTTCTTGATGGCATCATCTTTGGAAGCAATCTCATCAATTGCTGTATGAGTTTTTATTTTAAACATTCCAAAAAATCCACTTTTCTTTGGTTTTTCTTCATTGCCCATAAAAATCCTTATGTTTTAGTAATGACTAAATTTTGCTGTGCCTTCTGAAAGAGCTCCCAAGATATGGAGTAGTCCTTAACCATCTCTAGGCTTTCTTTGGCTCGTGTAATGGCGACATATAGCAAATTCAACTCTTCAGCATCAACCAACTTTTCTTCTTTCTCCAAAGAATCTGCAACATCAAAAAAGTCATCATATAAAAGCACATGCTCCCACTCCAACCCCTTGCTCTTATGGGCAGAAGTGATAATGAAGTCTGCATCTTTTTTAGGAGAGTCTTTGATATTTTTAATCAACTCAAATGGATTGATCTCATCTTTTAAAAGTTTAAAAAGCAAGATGAGCTTTCCTCTGATTTCACTATCTTTGGATTCTTTAATATAGCCCATTAGGCTTTCAGAATCAACAAAAGCTTTTTTATAAAAAGGGTTTTTGATATTCCTCTTGAGTTCTGGATTCTTAGAGAGAACCAACATCAAATCAATCAAATCATCAAAACCATAACCCTTTACACCACCGATAAAATGAATCTTCTTATCTAAATTATCTGAAACAAACTCAAGCACTTTTGCGTTTGTCCGACAAATTATACATTGTGCTTGCTTTTTTCTCAACTCCTCCTTAGGCACTATCTTCTTTGAAACCAATGGTTTTTCTGCCCTCAAAAGAGCTAAGTAAGGATTGGCAAGAGCAATAATGTTTTGAGGACATCTAAAGGTTTCAGTCAGATAAAGCGTTCTTGCACCCTCATAAGAAGCAAGACTCTCTAAAGCATTGATACACTCTCTGAATCCGTAAATCTTTTGAAAAGTATCACCAATAAAAACCAATCTAGCTTTTTGTTTGATAACAATATCCAACATCATAGGATTGAGATCTTGAGCTTCATCAACCAAAATATAATCATAATCAAGGACTGGGGAACTCAATTGATACATCTTCAAATAAAAATCGTGCTCAAAAGGCAATGAGGAATCACATTGAATATCTTTCCATAAAATAGGTAGATATTTTAAAATGTTTTTATCCAATTCTTTATTTTGTTCCATCACAGCATTGATAGTTTCCTTTGAAAAGAGAAAGCTTTTAAACACAGCCAAAAGGGCATTAGCAGACTCATAATCTTGAGGGAAATATCTGATTAAATCGATAGGTTTTAAAGACAAATTATCCCCAAGCCTTTCTTGAAAATCCTTACCAATATGGCGATAAGCAAGGGCGTGGATTGTTGTAGAATCAACCTCTAAGCCCCTAAACTTCTTCAATGCTTCTTTTGCCATTGAAGCATTATAAGCTAGATATAAAATCTTGCTCCCTACCCTAGCCCTACAATACTCCACCAAAGTGGAAGTCTTGCCTGTGCCAGCATAGGCATTAACTAACAAGATCTTATCTTGGCTTGCAACAATATTTTTTTGCTCTGCAGTTAAATCCACGCATTAGCCCCTAGATTATTCTTTCCCAAAATCAAATCCATCGGTATTTTGAGGTTGTAAATTCTTAGGCTGTGGTGTGGCAGGAGCTTCTTTTTGTGCAGAGGTTTCTGACAAAATTGCTTTTGCTCTTTTCAAAGACTCAAGCTCTGTATTGGCATTTTGATTGACAACCTCAAGCAATTGATTGACCACATTTGCATCTAAATTCTTCACATCAGGATTGGAGCTAATATAATTCTCTTTAATCCTTGCTGCGTTATTTTGCACGAATTGAATTTTTTGTTCGATTGCATAGAGGGCATCTTTTTTTGAAATAGCTTGGCTATAAGCAAAAACAAGATTGCGATAAGGCTTCAATGCTTCAATATTCTTTTGGGATTCAGCCTTAATCTGCCCAATCACAGCAGCATTATTATCTTTTAAACTCTGCAACTCTTTTTCGTATTTAGCCTTAATATTCGCAGTATTTTTCTCAATATCTTCACTAGACACCCCAAAAACTTTGGAACTAATGATCACACCAAATACAAAACAAGCTGCTGATATTCCCAATATTTTATATTTACTTATTTTTTTAGGTTTTTTCAAACCGACATTTTCTTCAAGACCAGACATAGGTTTATTCTCTTCAAGCATACATTCTCCTTGGTTTATAGACTTTTGACAAACTGCTTTAGAGTGCCCAAAGACACTCAAGCTTCTTGCTTCAACGATAGCAGTTAAGTATTGACACTATGACTAGCATATCTCCACAAGCGTAACTTCGGATTGCTTCAACCCTAGAATGTTTTATCTAATATGATGTTATATTATATATAAAAATCTCACAAAATTATAGCATATATAAACGACTTAGCTACTAAAGCTTATATTATCTCCATGGAAACAAATCTTTCCACCCCCTACAGACCTGATATTCATTAATGGGATCTGAAAAATACCCCCAATTTCCTGTGTTTATAGACCCCAAACAATTTACTTTATAATCAGGTTCATCAAGTTTTCTAAGGTCTAATTTTCTGAACTGAACAGATCCATCAGGATATTCAACAAAGAAATGGTCTAATTTTCTTCTCCTTAAATCCTCTTTGATTTTTCTCATCTCTGCCCACGCTTCTTGAAAGCCATTGGCAACAATCTTAATGGATTTTTTCTTATTAGCCTTTAATTTTCTAATCACTTCCAACTTATAACTCTTCCAACAGAATTTACTATAAGGACTCAAACGCTCAATGTGAAAAATGTTTTCAAGGCTGTAGTTTGGAATATAGAATTTAGTTCTTTCTATATTAGGCAATTGCACTAAAAGATCATTGACTAGCCACTTTCTCCCATATTTCATTATTTCACTGCTTGAATCTATGTTGGTTCTAAAAAGAGAGTGATACCCATCTCCACGCCCCTTTCTGGATTTAATTTTGCAAATATCAAGATGGGCGAATCCTGCTGGATGCACCATTTCAACAATCTTTGTACCCACAGAATTGAGTTTCTTCATTTTCATTGTTTGTGCATCATATTTGTAGAAATCTACATAGGGGCATTCGTGTATATCATATTTCAGCAAATCGATTTTAGTTTGGACTGCATTCACCTCTACTTTCAATCTTGTTTTTAGATCCTCATATTCCTTTATCTTCTTTTCGTATTCTTTTTTCTTTTTTTCAATATCCTCATCTATTTTTCGCATTTCATGAAAAAGCTGTGATAATTCAGACATTTGGCACTCCTTTCTAAAAAAATATAAGTAATTTTATGTTATTTACTGCCACTTTGCAACGGAGAAAAAACTTCTTTTTTCTACCTTTTCTCCCACTTTAATACCACCAAAAAAGTCTAGACATATTTTTCAGTCTAAAGGACATAAATAGACAGACTTAAGATGGAATAACTTACTAAAGTAGTATAAAAGCAGTCTAAAGGACATAAATAAAAGTCTAGGCACAAATTTCAGTCCAAAAGGTGGTAAAAAGAAGTTTTTAGAACGATAGAAGTATGTAAAATAGGATGTTTCATGGGATTTGTACCATGGTACAAACTAAAAGAGTGGGGGAAATCAACGGGAGAACTCAACCACAAATATAAAATTGCAAAAATATTTCAAGTAAGATACAATAAAAGTGAAATTATGACAACTTGCAAAATAGTTGAAACTATAAAGGACACATATGAAAAAACTTTTATTACCTACTCTTTTGTTTGCCTTTTGCTTTGGCAATGATGCAACACTTAAAACGCAAGGCTGCGATGATACCCTGCCCCAATCAAATTTTTCTTCTCAAGGGCAAAATCTCAATGATTTGGATTCTGCAATTATGGCTTGCAATGGTAAAGATCATAGCAAAGACCCAAAAGCAAGTAAAGAGCTTGAGGATTTGAAAAAATATCTACACCCTAAGAAGTATTCAGATTGTGTAAATTGCTAACCTCCCTCCTTATGCTATAATACTCCCATAGTAAGGAGTAGATATGGTTATAGAAACAATGAGAGAAGAGTATAGAGAAAAGATACAAGACCTAAGAGAGAAAGGGATTATTGAGACAGA
>NZ_MLAP01000014.1 GCF_002272865.1 Helicobacter sp. 12S02634-8
ACTCTATGCAATCACTTATCGCCCTGGAGATAAAAACCAACCCGATAAACTCCCCTTTAAGCCTATAGTAATCAATAAAGGTGCAGGACTCATTACCATCACTGCCTCCCCCTCACAAATCAAAAGAGTGCAAGATTATATTGCCCTACTCCAACAAAAGATACAAGCACAAGTGCTCATTGATGTCAATATACTCACCATCACACACAATAATATTGATACAGCAGGAGTGAATTGGGCTGAAATCTATAAACTAGGGATAGCAGGAGGAGTGGGAGAGGGAGGAGGGAGCTTAGCTGCTATGGGAGGGAATCAATTCTCTTATGGTATCAATATCTTCTCTCAAGACTTGAGTTTGAATAAAATCTTAGAGTTTCTCAATATCTATGGTAAAGTCAGTTCGATCTCTAATCCCAAAGTCCTCACACTCAATAATCAGCCAGCTATCATTTCAGTGGGTAATGTCTTGCGTTATATACAAAATTCTGTCTATCAAAATAGTACCAACACAGCTGTGATTCAAAATATAGGCGAGCATTTTCCCACGGTGTTTTCAGGAGTTTTATTAGATGTGACTCCCTCAATTGGTAAAGACTATGTGATTTTAAAGATCAATCCCTCCATCACCAAAGCCAAAGATGCCACGATAGAAAACCAACCCAATGCACTCAAATCACCTCCTAATCTCTCTACCAATCAACTCTCTTCAATTGTCAAGCTCCATAACCATCAAAAAGTTATTTTAGGAGGATTGATCCATAAAACACAATCTATTATTGAAAAGAAAATACCAATCCTAGGTTCTATCCCTTTGCTCAAATATCTCTTTTCTTATAAAAAATCTCTCAAGCAAACTCAAGAGATCATTATCATCATCACACCTAAAATCATCACTGCAGCCAATGGTTTTAAAGAGATAGAATATCAAGGAAGAGAATATCAAAGACAAGAGGGGGAAGGCTGAGATGGGGAGAGGGAGAAGGAGGGGGTGGCGTGTCCTTGCTGGATTGTCCTTTGCTATAGGAGTGCTGATTTTAGGGGTATGGGGGTATCAGAGGGGCTATGAAGCAGGCTTTCAGAGTGCAAAAATAGCGCCCAAACCCCAAGCCCCAAGACCCCAAGCCACTCCCCAAACTATCGCCAAAACCCCTTTCAATCCCAGCATAGAAAAACCAAAATTTTATATGGGAAGTATCCAAGGCACGCTGACCTATAAGCACGCAATCCAAATCGCCCAAAACTACTACAAACAAGGTGCATATGAAAATGCCATTATTTGGGCTTATCGAGCCAACCAAATCAATCCCAACGATATCCAAAGCTGGAAAATCTATACACAAAGTCTTGCAAAAATGGGACAAGAAAAGCAAGCAAATGAGCTATTCAAACAAGCAGAAATATTTTTTAACAAGAGGTGAGCGATGGCAAACACGCAACAAAACACAACACAACATCAAGCCCAAGACAACACACAAAATGGGGTGCAAGACTGGATTATTGATGAGCAATCAAGCGCGCTGCTCCCTTATGAGCTAGCTTGCAAACTCCAAGCATTTGTCCTTGCTATCCACCCATCAAAACACGAAATCATCTTAGGCACACAAGAAGACACAACACAGCAAAATATCCCCGCACTCAAAGAGCTCATCAAACAAAAATACCCCACCTACACCATACAATTCACCCCACTGGCAGTCAAAGATTTTTATACAGCCCTCCAATACCTCCAAATCCAAGAAAAAGTCCATATTTTCAGTGCACAAATCACTGATCTCAAAAGCCCAGAAACAAGTATCGCAGGTCTTTATCATTATATACTCGAACAAGCAATCTCACAAAATGCTAGCGATATCCACCTAGAGCCCAAAGGCACTCATGCAAGCTTCAAAATCCGCAAAGATGGCCACATCAAAGAACTCAGCAAAATCAAACCCAAGATATTTGAACTCCTATGCAACAAAATCAAGCTCGAATCCAAGCTCGATATCAGCGAAAAGCGCTTGCCTCAAGATGGGAGATATAGCTTTTTGTTCTTAAACAAAGAATATGACTTCAGAATCTCAAGCGTCCCCACCCAGCACGGAGAATCCATCGTCATGCGTATCCTTTATAAACAAACGCGTCCCATCAATCTAGACTATCTCAATCTCAACACAAGCCATTGCAAACTCTTGCAAAAAACTATCCAATCCCCCAATGGTATCATACTCATCACAGGCCCTACAGGAAGCGGGAAAAGCACAACGCTTTATGCCCTCTTAGAAGATATTAAATCTCATGACAAAAAGCTCATCACCATTGAAGACCCCATCGAATACCAAATCCCCCTTGCGACCCAAATCCAGATCAATCCCGATTATGGATTTGGCTTTTCTGATGCCCTCCGTGCTATCCTCCGTCAAGACCCAGATATTATTATGGTCGGTGAGATCCGCGATCAAGAAACTCTGCAACTAGCTGTCCAATCCTCCCTCACAGGACATCTTGTCCTCTCTACTATCCATACCAACGATTGTATCAGCACCATTGATCGACTCTTAGATATGGGGACACAGCCTTATTTGCTGCACGCCACGCTTAAAGCTATCATCTCTCAAAGACTAGTCAGAAAGCTCTGCACACACTGCAAACAACCCCTACCCCAAGACCAAAATCCCTACCCCCATATACCAGCCTTTACTTCCATTGGCTGCAAACACTGCAATATGCAAGGCTTCTCAGGGAGAGAGGCCATTTTAGAAATCCTAGAAATCACCCCGACTATCAAGCCATTATTAGGGAACGCACCCTCTGGGCAAATCCGAGAGTTTTTGAAAGAGAAAAATTTCAAAACCCTTTTTGATGATGGGATAGACAAAGTCGCCCAAGGGATCACAACTTATGAAGAAATCTATAGAGTCGTGCAAAAATGAAATTCCTCATCAAGGGCATTAAAAACGCTCGCCCCATAACCATCAAGCTCAAAGCCCCCTCAGAATCTCAAGCACTCAAGCAAGCCAAGCAAATTGGCATTATCCCCACACAAATCACTCCAATCCCATCATATAGCATATTCTATAAATTCCTCCCTTTACACAAAAAGGACTTGATTTTGAGTTTCAAGCAAATTGCCTTGATGGCAGAGGCTTCTTTGCCTATTGATGAGATTTTACCCCTCTGTATGGCTGGGTGCAAGCACCCCAAAACCCAAGCAATGTATGCAGATATTTTAAAAAACCTCCAATCAGGGCTATCCTTGAGTCAAGCCTTCAAGCAACATTTAGATATTATCGGTGGAATGCGGGCTTCTATCATTGAGATTGGGCAAAATACAGGGCGCCTCCCTGAAATATTCCACACCCTCTCCCAAGAGCTTGAAGAAAGCCAAAAAGACATATCCCGCTTTAAGAAAAAGCTATTTTATCCCCTCGTGATTATCTTGAGTGTTGTTGTGGCCTTTGGAGTTTTAAATGCGATGGTGATCCCTGAATTTGTCAGCTTGTTTGAAGATTTCAAGCTTGAGCTGCCTTTGAGCACAAAAATCCTCATCACCACAGGCGATATTTTCCAAAAATGGGGGCTATTCATAGGGGCAGGCATTGGGATTGGCGCTGTTTTTATCCAAAAAATTATCGCAAAATCCACGCCCATACGCCAAAAACTCCATAAAACCCTCCTTGATCTGCCATTGCTAGGGTCTATTTTGCTGCATGGCGATCTCCAAAGATGTTTGTTCGCACTCCATCTGTGTCAAAAAACAGGCCTAGACCTCAAGCAATCCCTAAACAACGCACACACCTCCTTGAGTAACCTCCATTTAAAAAGCATATTCACCCAAGTGATCGCTAATATCCAAAGTGGAGAAAACTTAAGCGATGCACTTTGTAAAATCGACTTGTTTGATGCGATGACAAAAGGTCTGATTCTAGCGGGTGAGAAAAGTGGGGAATTGAGTAATATGCTCCAAATGTGCTCGCAGCACTATAAAGAGCTTTATGCTGATGGGATTGAAAGCTTTGGCCGCTGGATAGAGCCGATGATGACGCTTCTAGTAGGGGGCTTGGTGATGTGGTTTGCACTAGGAATCATGATGCCGATGTGGAATCTCAATAATATCGTCCTATAGCCAATCTGAGGATTATTTACTCCCCTTAGCTGCACACTCTGGACACACACCGATAAACACTGCTGAAGTGTCATATAAAGTATAGCCACTGATTTTGGCACATTCTTTAGAGATGGCTGAAATATCCACGCGTATATCCTCGAGTTTGCCGCACTTACCACAAGCAACGTGGATATGGCGATCGTAGCTGAGCTCATAACGTTGCTTTTGGGCAGGGGCTTTGACCTCGCGCAAAATATTGACCTCATACAAAGCTGTGATATTTTTATACACAGTGGCTAACGAAATGGAGGGATATTCTTTTTTGATATTTTCATAAACATCATCGACACTGATATGACCATTTTTTTCAATCTCTCTCAAAATCGCAATCCTTTGGGGGGTTACTTTGAGATTTTTTTCCTTTAAGCTTGCTTCAAAGTTCATTGCTTTTCCTATTCTGCTAATAAAATTAAGCGATTCAAATATTTTTTATTCTCATAAATATTATAACTCATAACTTTTAACAGATTTTCAGATAAATTCAAGCTCCTTTTTTATAAAATGATAGATTGTATTTGTTATAGTTTCTACCTAAAAGGTCTTTGATAGACCCTATTTTAGGGCAAAATGAAGCAAAACTCAAAGTTTTAGGAGTATGAAATTGTTTGAAACACTCAGCGAATCTTTCAAAAATGCTCTGAATAAAATACGGTTCAATGATGATGAAAAATCACTCACCAAAGCCCTAGAAGAGCTGAAAAAATCGCTCTTACGCAATGATGTTTATCACAAAGTCACTAAAGAGCTTTTGAAAAATATCGAAACCCAAACCAAGCAAGCAGGTATCGGCAAGCAAAACTTCCTCAATGCCTTGCAAAATAGCCTGCATGCGATCTTATCTGCTAATGGCAATTATGGCTTCACCTATGCGCCCAAACCCCCAACTATTGTCCTCATGAGCGGACTTCAAGGGAGCGGGAAAACAACCACTTGTGCTAAATTAGCCCACTATCTCAAGACAAAAAACAAAAAAGTCTTGCTTGTAGCTTGCGATTTAGCGCGTCTAGCAGCCATCGAACAGCTCACTTGGCTAGCAAACCAAATCCAAGTCGATATCTTCACCCTTGAAAACACCACTCCCCAAGCCATCGCCTCTTTAGCCAAGCAAAAAGCTATCAGCGAACAATATGATGTGATGATTGTCGATACAGCCGGTCGGCTTGCTATCGACGCTCCTTTGATGGCAGAACTCAAAGGTATCAAAAGTACCCTAGACCCCCACGAAATATTTTATGTCGCTGATTCTTTGAGCGGTCAAGATGGTATCAGGAGTGCTGATACCTTCAATCAAGAAATCGGTATCACAGGGGTGATTTTGACTAAATTTGATAGCGACACCAAAGGAGGTATCGCCCTCTCTATCGCCTATCAGCTAGGTATCCCCTTGCGATTCATCGGTAGTGGAGAGAAAATCCCTGATTTAGATATTTTTATCCCCGATCGTATCATTTCAAGACTGATGGGTGCAGGGGATATCGCTTCTTTAGCAGAAAAAACTGCGAGTATCCTCTCAGAGCAAGAAGCAAAAAATATCGGCAAAAAGCTCAAAAAAGGGCAATTCACTTTTACAGATTTCATCGCCCAAATCGAAAATATCAAAAAAATGGGTTCAATGAGTTCTATCATCTCGATGATACCTGGTCTTGGCAATATGGCAGGGGCGTTGAAAAATGTAGATTTAGATACCTCAACAGAAGTGCAAAAAATCAAAGCAATGGTCAATTCAATGACACTCAAAGAACGCAACAATCCTGATATTCTCAATGGAAGTCGCAGAAAACGTATCGCCCTAGGCAGTGGGCTTGAAGTCAGTGATATCAATCGTATCATCAAGCAATTTGACAATGCTGCGAAGATGGCAAAGCGTTTGAGTGCCAAGGGGGGTATGCAGGAATTGATGGGTATGATGGGTCAGATGAAAGGGAAAATGAATAATTCTTGATTTTATCCAAAACAGAGTTGTTTTTAGGTATAATTCAAGTTTTTTAAATAGTATTTGGGCAGATGATTTGTCCCAAATCATTTCAGTATCTAAAGCAAGGAGTAACTATGGCAACAGTAATCAGATTAACCCGAATGGGTAGGAAAAAAAAGCCTTTCTATCGTATCGTTGTGACAGATTCCAGAAAGCGAAGAGATGGTGGCTGGATTGAATCTATCGGTTATTACAATCCTTTGAGTGAGCCAGCACAAATCAAAATCGATACACAACGATTGGATTATTGGAAAAGTGTCGGGGCAAAAATGAGCGAAAGAGTCAATCAACTATCCTCAGGCAAATAATTTGCTATGATACAGCAATTCTTAGAAGATTATGTCAAAAAGATCGTGCAATATCCCCAAGATGTATCCGTATCCTTAGAACTCAATGAAGAGGGTTATAAAGACATTGTGATCTATGCCTCTTCTCAAGATGTCGGCAGAGTCATCGGCAAAGATGGCAAGATGATCAGTGCGCTCAAGACATTTATCTCAGGAGCAAAAGCAAAAGATGGCTATACCTATCGAGTAGTTGTCCAAGCTCAAACGCATAGCAAGGTATGAAAACACAAACCACCCCCCCATCTCTGATTGAAGTCGGCAGACTCGGGAAAACAATCGGACTCAAAGGTGGCTTGAAGCTACACTTAAGCACTGACTTCCCCCAAAGTATCCAAGCAGACCTCAAACTCACTATCCAATCACCCCAAAAACACCCCACATTTTCTTGTAGCTACACAATCAAGAGCTTTGATACAAAAAATTCTATTGTGTTTTTTCAAGAAATCACAAGCATAGAAGCTGCCAAACCACTCACCCATCACATCGCATATACGAGCCTTGAAGACACTCAAAGGCTTTGTGTGCTCCAAGAAAACGAATACTTTTGGTTTGATGTGATCGGTTGTGTGCTCCAAGAAAATGGCCAAACACTAGGTATCATCACAGATATTGAGCGCATTGGGGCAAGTGATTATCTCATCATCAAGACCGCACAAGCACTCATCGCCCAAGGCCTGCCAAAAACTTTTATGCTCCCTTATATCGATCATTTTATCCTCCAAACCTCTCCAGAAAAAAAGTGCGTCATCGCCCAAGGAGCAAGGGCTATTTTGGAGGCAAGCTAATGCAATTTAGCTTTTTGAGTCTATTCCCTAACTTGATTATGCATTATTTTGAAGACTCGATCCTCAAAAACGCTTGCAAAAAACACCTCATCACAACACATTTTATCAATATCAGAGATTACGCTACAGACAAATACCAAAAGGCTGACTACCCACAAATCGGAGGTGGAGCAGGGCAAGTGCTACGCCCTGACCTCATCAGAGATGCCCTCAACGCCATACCCAACCCCAAACACACCATATTCCTCTCGCCTGCTGGCAAGCCCTTTGTGCAAGCTGACGCTATTAGGCTAGCGAAAAAAGAGCATATTGTTTTTGTCTGTGGGCGTTATGAGGGCTTTGATGAACGTTCCATTGAGCTCTGTGCTGATGAAGTCTTTTCTATAGGTGATTTTATCCTCACAGGCGGGGAGTTGGCAGCATTGTGCTTGTGTGATAGCATTGCTAGGCAGATAGAGGGCGTTTTGGGTAATCCTGATTCTTTGCTTGGTGAGAGCTTTGAATCTTACTTGCTAGAAGCCCCAAATTTCTCAAGAACCATACAAATTGATAAAACTTTTGAAAATTTTATCCCACCTTCAGAGTATTCAAAGGGAAATCATAGTAAAATTGCCAACTTGAAATATAATCTGTCGATTTTGAAAACAAAATATTTTAGACCAGATTTATACCAAAAATGGAAAGCAACAAAAAGGGTGCATAATGAAAAATAGATACATTGAGAGTTTTGAAAAGAATCAAATCGGCGATAAAAAAGTCCCAAATTTCAAAGCAGGCGATACCATCAAACTAGGGATTAAAATCAAAGAAGGTGAAAAAAGCCGTATCCAAAATTTTGAGGGGATCTGTATCTCGATTCGAGGAAATGGTGTCGATAAGACTTTCACTATCCGCAAGATGGGAGCTAATAATATCGGCGTGGAAAAGACTTTCCCCATTTATAGCGAAAGTCTTGAGAGTATAGATGTCTTGAGAATCGGTAGGGTCAGAAGAGCTAAGCTCTATTATCTCCGCGATAGAAAAGGTAAATCTGCTCGTATCAAAGAATTGAGAAAATAACCACTCCAAATATCCCTAAAGGCACATTGCCTGAATCCCCCCCCCGCAGAATTTAAAATTTATAGGGATTAAAATTTATAGAAATTAAATTCTATAGGGATTAAGCCCTACTTAAGATAGGGGCTATGCGTTTTGATATGCATTTTTGGGGATTTTGGGACAATGGAATCGCTTAAATCCGTTGAAATTGTTTAAATCGTTAAATCATTTAAAACGAAAAACTCCCACCAATTTTTAAATTGAGATATTTAGGGAATCGATACCCCTTGCTCTCGCCTAGCTTTGTCCCACTCTGCAACGCCACATCAAATAACCCCAACACATTGACACCACCTGTGAGGATCAGCCCATTATTTTGATGGATATCCACCATCGCACCAGCACGCAAGTCAAAAACTTTCAAATCAAACTTCACCCCGCCTCCAATCATCTGACTTTTTTGTTTTTCATAGCTAAAGTTCAGCAATTCATTGGGCAAAATATCTGCGTCAAAAGCCAGAGTGAAAAGGCTTTCATTGTATGCTACACCCACGCGATATTGGGGTTTTACGATAATATTTCCCGAGGTGTATTTAAATGTGGGCGTGTTGATATTTTTTGCCACCACACCAAAGGTCAGATAGCGAAACTTAGGGAGGTCAATCTCATACATCATTCCCAAATCAACTCCAAAAGTGCTAGAAGATTCATAGCCACTATTGGTGCTAAACTTTTTGAGTTCATTTTGCAAATCCATATGATCGCTCAAAAAAATATCTCTATGCGCACTGATACCGTTCATATATTTGAAAGCTGCACCGAGGTTGAGATTAGAATTTCTGAAATAAAAGGTTCTAGCATAGCCGATGGGGATCTCAGATAAGAAAAACGATGTCGTGATGATTTTATGGGCATTGCCTTGTTGGAGAGAGTAAATAATAGAATGCTGTTCATAATCTGCTTGCGTGGTGTCTTGGGGAGTGTAGCCCCCTGAAGCATTGGCAATGAGTTTATAATATTTACTTCCATTTTGCACAATCAGTCCCAAACGATTGGGATCGGCCTTCAAAGAAATATTTGCATACAAAGAGCCAAAAACTCCCAAAGCCACTACGCCAAATTCTTCTCGAATCGTCGATGAAGAAAGCTGCAGAACAATGCCATTTTGACTCACAAGACTCAAATTATTTTGCTTGAGCACCTCTTGGAGAGTTTGCATATCTGATGGAGAAGTAGCGATATCTTTAAGGTTTAGCCTGACAAGCTTATCGATATTATTTTGACGATATTCGATACCAAGGCTATAGCCAAATTTTGTTCGATTGTCTGCACTCAAAAGAGCTGGATTATAATACAACCCATAAGGCGAGGCTTTGAGTGCGACTCCTGCGCCACCCATACCCGCAGACACATTGCCAATCCCGCCAAAATCCAGAGCCTCCATACTCAAGAGAGAGAAAATACTGGTGAAGAAAAAAAGCTTTTTTATCTTGCACCTCCTGCAAAAGACTCTTAAAATCGGCTATTTTGCGACCAAAACAGGGATAGGAGAGGAATTGATGAAACTATTTTGATGTGAATTAAAAATCCGATGCAACAAAGATGATTCACTCGCCCCAATCACGAGCAAATCATACCGATCAGCAATCTCTAAGACCACATCAATGGGATTGCCTGTTTTAAGGATTTTTTGACAAGTGATACCCTCATCTTTAAATGTCTTCTCAAATGCGTCCAAGATTTCATTAGACTTTTCTTTTTCCATACTTTCAATCGTGCCATAATCCACAATCCCGCTCTCAGCATAGACAAGCACTTCAGGGGTCACATGCAAGAGAGTGAGTTCGACACCTTGGCGATGTCCAAATAATCTGATAATGGTTTTGATAGCCCTCCTGCACTCCTCAGTATCACTCACACCAAACAATAACTTTGTCATTTTAATTCCTCACTCTATTCATTGATATACGCACCCATTGTATCAGAAAATTCCATAACATAAGGTAATATCTTGATATGCCCTTGCAATAGGGATTTCTGCTCGCCCACTAAGGCAATAGCATTGCTATTACTGATCGCATTGACTGCCCCAGAGCCTTGCTTGCCATTTTTAAAAGGCACAAACACACCATTATCATATCTGCCAAGTATCATATGCACACGCCCCTCTTTGAGCTTGAGGGGGTCTTTGAGATAAGCGCCCATCGCGCAAGGATAAAAGCTCCTCGCCCCACGCAACCGCTCTAAAGTAGGGATCACGATGGCATTGAGATTGAGCAATCCACTCAAAGGATTGCCAGGGAGGGCAAATATGGTGCATTTCCCTAAAGTCGCAAGCATAATCGGCCGGCCAGGCTTGAGATTGATCCCGTGATAGAGGATCTTCGCCTCACATCGGCGTAAAGACTGCTCTAAAATATCAGCCTCACCCGTGCTTGCCCCTCCACTTGTAATCACCACATCATGAGATTCAAAATCCCCAATAGCTCCCATCAGTGCTTCAGAAGAGTCTTTGAGTATGCCAAGGTATTGGGCTTGATGTCCATAGGCTTGCAGTAAAGATATGATACCTACAGCGTTGATATTATAGATTTGATGTTCCTTGGCCTTTTGGTCTGGCTCAATGATTTCATTGCCTGTAGAATAGACCCCAATTTTTAGCTTGCGTAAAATCGGCAGTTTGGATATCCCTTGAGAAGCAATCAATGCAATCAATCCGTGCGTGAGCTTTTCGCCCCTTTTAGCAAGCACACTCCCTATGGCTTGCTCTTCGCCTTTGAAACGGATATTTGCCCCTATCTGTAAATCATGTGGAGCAATCATCATATCCTTATCCACCACCTCAACCACCTCAAAAGGAGCGACAACATCAGCACCCTTAGGCACCATACCCCCTGTCATGATTTTCACACAACTCCCGCTCAAGACCTCTTGGGTGCGCGTATCTTCTCCTGCTAGGATTCTGGAAGTTACCTTGAGTTTTTTGCCTAAATCAGTGCTTTTGAGCGCATAGCCGTCCATCGCAGAGTTATCAAAAGCAGGGAGAGGGCGATGGCAGATAATATCTGAGCCCAAAATCTCACCATAAGCTGCATAAATATCTCTATCCACCAACGATAACTCGGGGATATCAAGGCGATGGTTGATAGTTTGGGCTTCTTGAAATGACACTAAGTCCATTTGATTCCTTTAAAATAGTTGATTCAAAGCATAAAAAGCTGCTTGCAATTCATTTTTAAAACGCAGCATGATTGCTGGGATAATGAGAATAATCACCACAAATGCAATCGCTATCTTGACAGGGAAGCCAATGGCTAAGAGATTGAATTGCGGGTGCGTCTTCATAATCATACCAAAAATCACATCACTCAAAAGAATCAATCCCAAAATAGGAAATGCCATCGCAAAGCCGACTAAAAACATCTGAGCAAATGCCTTGATGAGATAAGCGATGATACCACCACTGAGCTCAAATCCCCCCAAAGGAATCGTAGAAAGCGTATGCGCGATAAACAAAAAAACGAAATGATGGAAATTCAAGCTCAGAGCCAAGACAATTGCAAGGAGTGCGATCACTTGCCCCACAATGGACTTTTGCGCCCCTGAGATAGGGTCATAAGCACTTGCCATCGTAAGCCCCATTGAAAAGCTGATACTATCTGAAGCAAGAGCAATCGCACTGAATACAATCTGCAAAACAAGCGACGCACTAAAGCCCAATAGCACCTCCATCACACCAGCAATCAAGAGATTTTCCCAAGTCATATCCAAAGAAACATAAGACACCAAAGGGAAAAACAACAAAGCCATAAAAAAGCTCAAAGCTCCTCGCACCGATACAGGAACCAACTGACTATCAAAAAATGGAAAAAACGCAAAAATCCCTGCAAAACGTAGCAATAAAAGAAAAAAGGCTGCTACATTGCCATCTGTGAGGGATTTGAGAAATTCCATCAGCTAAAATCCCTAAAAACTGCCCCAATATCAATGCCGTTGATAGAAATTAAATTGCATTTATTAAAAATATCCTCAGCTCCCTTGATGAGCTCTGAGCTCGATATTCCGTGCGTGATAGAAATCCTCGCTTCTAAAAACGCACTCAAGTGATCACAAACTTTCAAAAACTCTCCATACACAGGGCTATACACATCTGCATTGTATGTTTTCATCAGCTCTGCCCCACTGATGGCTATCTGCGTGAAACATTCCACTTTATAGCGGTTACTGAATTCATTTTGCGTGAAATAGACAATATCATCAGCGATATTAGGGGGGACAATGGAAAGGATTTTAGTATTGACTGCTCTTTCTTCAATCTCTTTGATATGTTCATCAAGACCGACCACGCTTCGTTTGATAGGCGAGATAATATCGCGCGTGAGAATCTCTGGGAGATCGTGGAAAAGCCCTCCAAGAAAATGGTTGATACGCATTTGGCGGCAAGCCCCGATATCAAGGCTCAAAAGATAGGCACTGATTGCCACACATAAAGTATGCCCTAAGACACTTGTAGCTGGCACTCTTGGGGTCTGACTCCAGCGCTTTTGGAATCGCAACTGCCCAAACATCGTAACAAGCTCACGCACATTTTGAAACATCACGATTTTTTGCACTCCGTATAAATGGTAATGCTCTTCAAGTGTGTTGTCAATCGTTTTTTTGATATGACCCACATCATACATATAAGGATTGAAATGATAGATAATATCAAACTCCCATTTAGAGGCATAGTAATGGGCTGCACGCAATATCTGGGCTTCAAGAGTATTTTGAGGCGTGCTTAAGTATGCACCCATTGCTTCAAAAAATTCATAATCGCCCAACTCATCTTTGAGCATTGACATCACAAAATGGGCTAATTCGGCTTGATGGTGTTTTTGGAGTTCGTGGAATACAGGGGGTTTGATATCAGTGAGCACCACACGCGCAAAAAACTCAAAACAAAAATTTTTGATGAGCTCTTCCCAATCGATTGTGATACCCCTTGCTAGCTCTTCATAACGCGCAAACAAATAAGCAATCACCATTTTATGGGCTTGCTTGTCAAGCTCGACGAACTCAACAGGGCAAGCTTGATCGTTCCATCTGCGTATAGAAGCTGCGACAAACAAGCGACGCAAAAGGGAGGATTTGAGTCTTGGCTTGATGGGCTCTTTTGACTCTTTGATAGGTTCTTTTAACTTTTGGGGTGCCATCGGCTTACCTCCCTTGATTGATAGGTGAGATTTTAGCACAGATCCACTCTAAAACCTCACCCCTCCCTTTGTATCTCTTTTATATCTCTATAGATTTGGTATCTTGATAGACTAGAAATTATAGCTCACATACGCAGTGACAGATCTTCCTGGTGCGGGCTGTCTGCCTGCAGGGCTTGTGCCGATACCGCGAAAATAATATTTCATATTAAAGATATTATTCATCGCCAAGCTGCCACTGATACTTTGGCGTCCAGATTTCCAGAGTGTGCGGCTTACTTGAGCGTTCCATACCCAATACCAAGGCAATTTGCCCGCTGTTTCAGTTGAGTTTTCACTCACGGTATTGAGAATATCGCTGTATGCAGGGCTATAGTAATAGCTTGAGATACCCATAGTGGTCTGTCCTAATGTATAGAGTGCGTCAAACACAAACTGATGGGGGGATACATATGGAATCTCTTTGCCATACACATCTACGGTGCCACCATTTGTGCCGCTGTGGTATTTATGATTGGATACTCTTGCGTCTGTGAAGGTATAGGCTGCGTGCAAAGTGAGGGCTTCAATCGGTGAATAATACGCCTCTAGCTCTAAACCTTGAGAGATAGCAGATACAGGATCGGTAGCAAACTTACCGATTCGGTAATTGTCTGCAAAGATTGCAAAGTAGTTGGCATTGACACTGAATTTTTCGTTGAAGAAATAGCGCAGACCTGCTTCAGTGGTCTGAAAGCCTGTGACATAGTTTGTGCTAGTGCCATTGATATCGCCCACTTGTGGTGGGATAAAGCTCCTGTTATAGTTAGCATAGAGCAACAAATCTTTGATGGGCTTATAGCCGATATTGAGGGCAGGATTGAACTGATTGTCGATACGATGGTTGGTTACAGTTTTTGGCATAGTGGTGTGATAAGTATAGTTGAGTGTTTCATTGCGAATCCCTGGAGTCACAGTCAATGCCCCATCAAGAAAGCTCAATTCATCGCTGATATAAAGGGCAATATAGTTATTATGATATACTTGTGGTTTATCGGCGATAGCGTGGGTAGCTAGGGTATCTTTATAGCCATGGAAATAGATATCTTCTGTCAAGAATCGCCCTCCTAGAGTCAGAGTCTGTCGCACGCTCTGTGTCCCAAAGGCAAGATTGAGCTTGGGTTCAACACCATTGACAACAAAACGACGCACATTATCTGTCACATCAGTAGCTGCTGTGGTATAGTTAGTTTTATTATAATTATTATCAATCGTGAAATTTCGGGTCATATCGTGGGTAAAATAAGTAAATGAGAAATGCCCTCCGACTTTATCTGTGTCCCCAAAGTAGTTGTTATACACCACGCCAAAACGTTTCGCAACACCATCATCTTGGTTATTGGGGCGTTTGTTTTGGAATCGGTCTTTGAGATAGTCTGCAGTGCTTAAAGATCCAGGGTCTTTAGCTCTGTAAGTGTAGTATTGATAATACATCTTGACATTATTGCTCGCATTGATTTTATAGATCGCATCGAGCATATAGTTTTGCACGCTTGTGTCGCTGTTTTCACGGAAGCTCTGCCCGCCTACATAGTTAGCTTGTGCTTGCACGCCAAAATGTTCATTGACCATACCTCCGGTTTTGAGATAAGTATCAAACAGCATATTATTGGCTACAGGCTCGCCATTTTTTCTGAAAGGGCTGCCTGTGTCTTTTCCCCATATAGTCACTCGTTCAGCGACTTGATTTTCCCATTGTGTGGGGATTTCTTTTGTGACAATATTGATAACGCCTCCAAAGGTGTTAGGGCCATACTGCACGCTCGCACCCCCTTTGATGACATCGATACGATCGACTGCTTGGAAAGTCACGGGGAATATAGCTAGCTCAAGGTTAGAGTAAGGGCCACCATAAACAGGGATACCATCGACTAAAATCATACCCGTATTGCTATGCCCATTGCCTGCGCCACCAAATCCCCTAAAGCTGATTTTTGGCAAAATCCCTGTCCCGCTATAATCACGCACTTGCACACCTGTGATATTTTGCAATGCTTCATCGATGGTTTGGTTAGCAGTTTCTTTGAGTTGTTTGTTAGAAATCACTGTTCTTGAGCCTTGGTAATTCTGAATTTCTTCTGAACGCCAGCTTTCGGCTTGATTATCCATTTTATTTGCAGAGGCCTCTACTTTTTGGAGCGTATAATCTTGAGCATCTTCAGCATTGAGCAAACAAGCTAAGCCAAGTGCCACCGACATTATCTTAATTTTCATTTTCAATCCTTTCATAATCAATTCAAATAATTATTTTTATAAATCCATACAAAACTCTTCAATGAGTCGACTCAAAAATCCATATTCAGGCTAATCCAAAACCTCCTCCCTTCCTGCGCGACATTGTAACGATTCACGATGACATCGTGCTTTTTGGCACATTTGACAAAAGTGTAATCTTGAAAATTCTGATCGAGCAGATTATAGATACCAAAACTCCCACGGAGGTGCTTGGATATTTGCTGACTGATGACTAAATCAAACACCACATAAGCTTTATAATGCCCTATGGCTTTTTCAATTTCGCTCCCCTTAGCGCCATTGATTACCGCACTTGTAGGCAAGATTGCCCGCTGGGATTTGTAATTCCCCATCAGATAAATATCAAAATCTTTATAAGCATAATCAAGCTTGCCATACACTTGATGGGCTGGGGTATCCACTAGAGGAAAGCCCTTGAACTCGCCCTTGTTATAGCGACTATGCAAAAATGTATAAGAGCCTTGCAAAGAAAATCCATAAAAACTCTGTGTCGCTAAATAAACCTCTATCCCTTGCACATAAGCAGAGTCTTGATTGACAAACATATTGCAATACGCATCTGTGCCTGTAGAGCTGAAAGGCACGCATCTTGGGGTATCAGCGTGATGGACTACGGCTTTGGCAATCTTGTCTTTGAAATCATTGAAAAAGTAAGTTACGCTTGCTGTGCCGATGTTTGGGAGGTTTAAAATAGCTGATAATTCATAGTTAAGACTATGCTCAGGCTTTAGGTCTGGATTGCCGATATAAGGGAACTTGCCTTGGTTGCCATAGCCATTGATCCCTGGGACTAGTTCATTGATATAAGGAGCTTTATAGCCTGTGGAAATCCCTCCTTTGAGAGTAAAAATCTCAACAGGTGTATAAGCGACATATATCCTTGGAGAGAGATTGGAGTGATAGGTTTGGTTATAATCATAGCGCAGACCGAGCGTGACTGACACTGATGAAAGAGGATCCCACTCATCTTCGACAAACAACGCACCTGTATTTTGCGAAAATGTAGGCGTTTTGACAAGCATATCCCGCATCCACTGGAACCAATACCTCCCTCCCACACTCAAATTATTGCTATACCACCCCTTGCCTAGAGGTGTTACAAGCTTAGTATCGACAATAATATCACGCCCCTCTAGCTCTCTGTTGCCATAATCTATCGGATCACTAGACCCCCTCTGACCGATCACACGACCTTTGTTGGCTGTGTCATTGTATTGGATAGAAGTGTCCCATTGCCCAAAGTCATATCTCCCTTGATGGGCGAGGATAAAATTCGCCCTTGTGTTGATATAATCTTTCTTTGCACTCGTAGGGCCGCCCAACTGACCTTGTGAGTTGTCATAATCATCATAAAAATATTGCGCGTCTATGTAAGTGTAGTTTTTATCATCGATCCTATAGGCCAATCGCCCACCAATATCATAGATATTTGCCTTTGTGGGTAATCCGATATACACAGGAGTAGCGGGCGTGCGTATGAGCGTAACGCCATTTTTTTCATAAGGGACAGCTGTATCCCAAGGAGTGCGAAAATACTCTCTGGTGCGAAGCGAAAAGGCTAATTTGTTTTGGATAAGTGGCAGACTCAAATACAGATCTTGAGAGTATTGTGCACCAAATTTTTTCATATGCTGATTTTGGATAGTCGATAGTTGTGCAGCCCCCTCAAAGCGCTGCATATTGGGCTTTTTGAGAATAATATTCACCATACCACCAATCGCATCACTCCCATAAAGTGTGCTCATGGGCCCTCGGATCACTTCTATTTTTTCAATAGAAGTGACAGGAGGCATGAAGCTAGAAAAAGTCTGCGACCAACCAACATTATCTGTTGCGATATTTCCACCTGCATCTTGTCTGTGCCCATCCATCATGATCAAAGTATAATCACTGGGCATACCCCGAATACTGACATTGAGTCCGCCATTTTTACCCATTTCCGTGCCAATATCCACACCGGGCACTCCATTGAGCGCACCTGCTAAGTCAAAGAAATTTTTTGATCGGAGCCATTTACCTGTAACCACAGAAATACTTGCTGGAGCATCTTGTAGATTTTGCTCAAAACCGCTGGCTGAAACGACAGATTTTTCTAAAGTGTATGTGTTGGGCTGCCCATCTTGGGCACTTAGTAGTAGTGGCAATAAGAGCCATAATCTTTTAAACATTAAAGCAATCCTTGAACGAGAACAAAACACGCAATGTTATGGTAACAATTCTTATAACTAAATTAAAATAAATAGAATTTGTGGAGAAATGATGGAAAATACCTCAAGTTTTTTTGAACCTTGAGGTGGGAGGGATTATTTTTCTATAATATAAGGGACGCCATTTACCCCTGCTTGGGCAAGTTCTCTGCCAATTTCTACGATTTTAGATATATCGATTTTTTCATCGGGCTGATAGGATTTTTCAAAGATAGATTTGAGTAAGGCGATCTTGTCTTTTTGAGATTTTTTACTCCCAAGGGCTGCATAAAAGCTCGCTGCTTTTGTTGCTGATTGCATTCCAAGCGCCCCTACGACCAAGATTTCTACATTTGAATTTTGCAAAATCATATCCAATTTTTGGACTTCTTGATGGCAATATGGGCAGTTGGGATCGAGCACCATATAAGTGGTTTTAGCAGAGTTTTTGCCCGCAAGAGAGAGCACATTGCTTTTGTTATAAGTTTTAAAAATCTTCAAAACTTTCTGGTCTGTGATCGTTTTATTGTGCTTTTGTGTGGAAGCATAGACTTTCTGCAATGCGTCTTTGAAATGGGGGTCATCTGAGATCAAAAGCTCTGAAACACCTATGATAGTCTTACCATCATCACTAGCCAAAACAGGCACACGCAAGCCATTAGACTGCTCTAGGGCAACGATTTGCAAACCCTTGATACCCGTAGGGACAAGCTCGACTACCTTCACATCAATGCCCTCATTATCTTTGATGAGCTTCTCTAGGGTACTCTGATTGCCCCACAGCACGCACGCACCTAAAAACACGATACTTAAAAATAAGATTTTTTTCATTTTTGACCTTTCTTTTGATGGGATATGATATTGGATTGCAGCTGTTATTTCCCTTGATGGGCGTCATTATTTTTGACCTGCAAATAGCCCTCTTCTTTGAGTAATTCTACGATTCTTTTAAAAATCGGAGCAGCTGTCTGCCCGCCATAATAATCCTCGCTTCCGTGCGATCCAAAAGCCACCACACCGATTGTATAGGTATTTTGCCCATCTTGGGCAAAGCCAAAAAATGAGCCATTATACAAGCTGCCATATTTCCCCTCTTTAGCAATACGCGCAGTGCCTGTCTTGCCCCCAACGACCACACCATCAACGCGCGCAGGACGCCCTGTCCCTATGGTAACAACTCGAATGAGCGTGTCTTGCATTTTTTGGGCGACTACAGGAGTGATCACGCGCTGTTTGGGAGGGATTTTAGGGATATAAATATCGCCATTGGGGGCAGTGAGATTTTGAGTGAGATGGGGTGTGATGAGATAGCCTCCATTTGAAAAAACCCCATAAGCACGCAAAAGCTGGATAAAAGTCGTGCGCAATCCATAGCCATAAGAAGCACTTGCCTTATAAATTTCCCCACTCAAAAGCTTCACGCTAGGGAGCAGTCCATTTTTTTCATAAGGCAAGTCAATGCCTGTGATTTCAGAAAATCCAAACTTTTTGAGCCCATCATAAAATTCTTGCCCGCTCAAACGCTGCGTGAGCTTGATCATACCTACATTGCTTGAACGGATAATCACATCTTCAACTACGGGGTTTTTTGCTGGGATTGTGTCATCTCTGATGATGTATTTACCGAGTCTATAAACCCCGTGATTGAGGTCAATGCTCTGCATGGGATTGATGAGATTTTTATCCAACAAAATCGAATAAATAATCGGCTTGATAGTGCTTCCTGGCTCATAAGAAAGCTCGATAGCATCGACATTTAAATAAGAATAATCAGATTTTTTTATATTTTTGGGATCAAATCGATTGGTCGTAGCTAGTGATAAGATTTCTCCAGTTTTTGGATTCATAATACCCACAACAATCTCATCTGATTTATATTTTTTCTTCGCGTCATCTAAAATCTGTTCGACCTTTTTTTGCAGCCCTAGGGGGATAGTGAGCTGGACATCAAAGCCATCTTGCCTGTCTTTGGTCTTAGCCTCTTTGTTTTGGATAATATTAAATCCAATATCTCGCTCGCCTTTGATTGTGCCATCTTGTTTGGGAGAGAGAATTTTATCTCGATATTTCTCAACCCCCTTAACGCCCTCAACAATGGTGATTTTTCCTGATTCGATCTTTTTGGTATAGCCGATCACTGGCTCAAGCATTGTCCCATAAGCATAAAGCCGACTCACCCCACTCACTTCAATATCAATCCCCATTTTCTGCACAATCCTGCCATTTTTGTCCTCATATTCTCGAAAAACATCATAAGCTAGTAGTTTGGAATTGAGCTGCCTGAGATTGGCTGCGGTGTTGGGGCTGATATTATAAGAGATGACAATATAGCCCTTTTGGGCGATTTTTTCGCTGATGATTTCTTTAGGGATATTGCTATAAATAGAAAAAAGATTGATAAAAAGCTGTTTTTTATCTGGGTCTATAGACTCAGTATTGACACTGACCTTATAGAGTTTCTTGCTGCTAGCAAGCTCAAAGCCATCTTGACTATAGATAGACCCCCGCACAGCAACATCTGTCTTAGAAACCACCAATGTAGGGATTTTCCTAGAGATAACAATCTTGCTATATACGATAGAAGCAAAGATCGCAAAGCATAAAAAGAGGATCAAGAATATAAAAAGGATTTTTACTGATTTTTTAGGTGCTTCGTCCATTAAAGTTTTGTATTGATTGCTAGATTTGAGTTCTTAAGATTTCTTTATAAGCACTGATGGCTTTGTTACGCACTTCAAGCATGAGTTTCATACTCGTTTCTGCCTTGCCAATTGCGATAGCAGCTTGATGAAGATCTTTGATCTGCCCACTTGCCATATCAGCTAGGGCTTTATCGGAGTTTTCTTGAGCGAGATTGAGTTCATCGATAGATTTTTTTAAAAGTTCAGAAAACTCGCCCCTATCAGCACCTACCTTGGAAGTTCCTGAAGATAGGGAGTTTGAGAGAGGTTTGATCGATCCGATATCGTTTTTGATATTTTCCATTTTAGCTCCTTATTCGCCTGATTGCCTGTATGAAAAGTCCATCAAGCCTGCAGCATCACAATCGCATTATTTGCCATATTTTTCGCACTTTGGAACGCTGCGACATTGGCCTGATAAGCTCGGGTCGCCTCAATCAAATCGGCCATTTCTACAACGGGATTGATATTTGGATAAGCGACATAGCCCTCTGCATTTGCATCAGGGTGGCTGGGATCATATTTCATCAAAGGCACAGAATCATCCCGCACGATTTTATCAACATACACGCTCATTATAGCAGGTCTTGGCAATTTTCCAAAATCCCCCTCATCAAGTGGGTCTTCATACTCGGCTAAATGGTTGTCTTTAGCGAGCTTTTCGTTCAAGACTTTATTGAAATCAAAGGCCTTAAATATCACCTCCCCGCGTCGATAAGGCCCTCCCTCATCTGTTCTTGTCGTATTGGCATTAGCGATATTCGCAGAGATCACATTGACACGAAATCTCTGGGCAGATAGCCCATAACCACTGATATCAAAACTAGATAAAAACGCCATCAGATACTCCTAAAATCATAGATTCTTACTCGCATCAAGTGCATAAGCAAAGATACCCTTATGCTTTTTGAGCGCTGTGGTGAGTGCTTGATACATCACACTATTTTTTCCCATTTCACTACTCTCCACATCTAAATCAACGCTATTGCCATCATTTCTAGCTAAATGCCCATCGCGAAAAAACATTGTCGGTCGCATAGAAGTGAAGTCCTCTCCCTTGAGGTGCTTTGGTGCAGTCTGTGCCATTGCTAGCTCTTGATTGGGGCGATGGTAGAGGATCTTGTCTTTTTCTTGAGCGAGATATGATTCAAAATCAATATCTTTGGGTCGATAAAAGGGCGTATCGACATTGGCAATATTGCTTGCAATCATATCCTGCCTGATAGAGCGATAGTCTAGGGCTTGATAGACAAGGGGATAGATTTTTGAAGATTCAAAATATGCTGGGGTCATCGCTTGCTTCCATAAAGTTTATACACCCTACAAAAGCAAATTCTATTCCAAAGATGGAATACGATAGAATTTCAGAAAGTTTTAGCTAGAATTGCACCACTTAAGTATCAAGATGAGGTTTTATGGCTGATACACGATTATTTTTATACACAGCTGTATTGATTACAATCGGCGTGATCATGAGCTATTCACTTTCTGCATATGTGGTGATTATCTATAATTATGGTGAGTTCCATTTTCTAGCTCGCCAGCTCTTTTCAGCGATTATAGGGATTTTATTGATGTGGATGCTCTCTCAAGTCGATCCTGATAAGGGCTTTAAACAGATTGGCTTTACATTATTTTTCATCGCTTTAGGGCTGATGGTGGTAATGCCATTTCTGCCTGAAAGCATTTCTAGCAGTGCTGGAGGGGCAAAACGATGGATCAGATTGCCCGGCTTCTCGCTCGCCCCATCAGAGTTTTTCAAGCTAGGGTTTGTATTTTTCCTTGCTTGGAGCTTTTCAAGGAAATTTGCCTTTGAAAACAAACGCAGTATCAAAGAAGAATTTTTGATTATTCTCCCATATTTGGCAGTCTTTATCGTGGTTGTCTTTTTGATTGCTGTGATGCAAAATGACCTCGGACAAGTGGTGCTTTTAGCTATCACACTTGGTGTGATGTTGATTTTTGCAGGGGGGAGTTTGCAGCTTTTTGGTATTTTGTTTTTTGGTGTCATTGGACTTGGCACACTCACGATTATCACAAGCAGCCACAGAATCTTGCGCGTAAAACTATGGTGGGCAAATGCACAAGATTCTATTCTAGCTATCCTCCCGCACAAAATAGCCGACTATATTCGCGTCGATAATCTCCCTGAGCCCTATCAGATCCATCACGCTACCAATGCCATTTACAACGGAGGATTTTGGGGGACGGGGCTGGGCGAGGGATTGATCAAGCTTGGGTTTTTGAGCGAAGTGCATACAGATATGGTCTTAGCAGGTATCACTGAAGAGCTCGGCTATATGGGGCTGCTTGTGTGTATCGGGCTATTTTGTGCGATCCTTTATCGCATATTCAAGATTGCCAATCGATTGCAAAATCAATCTTATTCTTTATTTTGTATTGGTGTAGCACTTTTGGTGGGCTTTTCTTTTATCATCAATGCATTTGGTGTGAGCGGTATCACCCCAATCAAGGGGATTGCCGTGCCTTTTTTGAGCTATGGCGGGAGTTCGCTGATTGCTAACTGCATCGCCATTGGTCTTGTATTGAGCCTATCAAGACAGGCAAAAATCTAGCTTATTGGATTGCTTTGAGTGGGGCTTGATAATCAGGTTCGTTTGTGATCTCTTCGCAAACCTCTCGATAAACAACCTTGCCCTTCGGATCTACCACAAAAACTGCACGCGTTAGCACGCCCTCAAGCGGACCATCTGCTAGCAAAACTCCATAATTCAAGCCAAATTCCTTTTTGCGAAAATCGCTCAAAGTGCTCAAATTCCCTATCCCCTCAGTCGCACAAAACCTGCCTTGTGCAAAGGGAAGATCCATAGAAACAACATACACATTAGCATTAGGGAGTGTGGCAGCTTTTTCATTGAATTTCCTTGTTTGCACAGCACACACGCCTGTATCTAAGCTTGGCACAACATTGATGATCTGATATTTGCCTTGTGCGCCCCCGATTTTGACTATTTGCAAGTCTTTATTGACAAGCCCTACTTCTGGGGCATTTTGACCGACTTGAAGCTCTTTCCCACTCAGTTTTACTGCATTGCCTTTGAATTTTACTGACATCAATTTTCCTTAAATTTTAATTTATCACTATAGATTCTCTTTAGGAGAGCCACTATTTTATTCAAAATAATTAAATATGGTTTTATGCAGACTTTAGCAAAACTTGCTAAAATGTAGAATATACTCACTTTTCAAAGGCACTTGATGACAAAAAAATCATACCTGCTTGATACCTCTATTATCCTTGATGATATCCAAAATATCCCCCATCTCTACCAAAACGCGCGCAACCAACTTTTCATCAACGATGTTGTCTTAGAAGAGCTCGATAAGAAAAAGGATCTCCCCAATGAAACAGGCTATTTTGCGCGTGAATTTTTTCGCTGTATCAATAGTGATAAAACACTCAAATCCCACCACAAAATCCGCACAATCGAAGGGGATTTTTTCAAAGAAGTGATGTTTTCAAAAAGCCCTTATGAAATCCCCATCACGCTCATCTATAGGCAAAAATACAAAACTGCTGGGCTTGACCACGGGCTCAATGACGCTAAAATCGCAGAAATTGCCAACGATTATGGCTTCATCTTGTTGAGTAATGACATCTCGCTAAAAATCCGCTCCCTAGCCAAAGGTATCCCCGCACAATCCCTCTATAGGGATCGTGTCGAAAACCCCAACGACATTGACTTTTGGCATTATTTCAACCTCCACAAAGATAGCCCCTTAGAAAAATTGAGCCTTGATGAGCGTTTCTGCAAGCTCAAAAATTGGAGTTTGATTGCCATCAGTGAGCAAGACAATACAGAAAGCTCTTTATATTTCACGGGCAAAAAACACTTTGGTATCAAACTTGATGGGAAGTTTGAAGAGTTCAGACTTGATGAGATTTTAGAAGAAAGCGATCCTTATATCAAGCCTATCAATCTTGAGCAAAAAATGCTCTATGCAATGCTGATCCACCCCAAAAACCGCGTAACCATTGCCACAGGCTCTACAGGCAGTGGCAAAACATTGATGGCGCTCCAAGCAGGGGTGCATTTAGTCAAAAAAGGCGTTGTCGATGGGATTATCTATATGCGCAATACCGTCACTGCCACAGACAAAGAATCTGAGCTGGGCTTTCGCAAGGGAGATGAAGCGCAAAAACTGAGTTATTTTATGTATCCACTCTATAGTGCGATTAATTTCACCATTGACAAGCTCCAAGAGCAGTCTTTGGCTAAAAAAATCGAATATCGTGGCGAGGTCAATACCATCGAAAAAAAGGACGCCACAGAATATTTTCTGCAAAAACACCATATTGAAATCGTCGATATAGCCCACGCTAGGGGTATCACTATCGGAAAAAAATTTGTTATTTTTGATGAAGTTCAAAACGCCTCTAATGCGACCGTTAAACTCATTGGCACACGGATTGGCGAGGAAAGCAGAGTGCTGTTTTTGGGCGATTGGGCACAGATCGACCACCCTTATTTGACAAAGTTCCGCAATGGAGCAGTGAGCCTTTTGCAAAAAGCCCTCCAAGATGATATTTTAGCTGGCATACAGCTCAGACAGACTATCCGCAGTGATATCGCTGCATATTTTGGTGAGCAATTCTAACCACCCTATATTCTGATTTTATTATCTTATCTAAAGGGTCTTTTAACTCCTCTTTTGGGGCGTTCTCTAGTTCTTTTTGCTTTTGTTTTTGCTTCTCTAGCTCCCTTTTTAACTCCTCTTTTTCATCTTTATACGGGTCTGTGAATATGTTTTTCATTGATTCCTCCTAAAAATCATCATCATAGCTATAGTCATTGATAGCACTTGCTATAGCTTGAGGGTGGGCGTTGGTGTTGATAGTGATGGTTTTATAATCATTGATTTGCCTTGAGTTGTCGTTATTGGCTACTTGAGAGAGTATCTTTTGTTGGTTTGTGTTGTAATTAGCTAGCGTGGAGTCAATGAGTCCTGCTTGGAGCGTTGGGCTTGGGCTTGTGTTTGGCGTGATTGTGAGTTGTGGGCTTGTGAGTCCTAAAAAGTCTGTGAGCTTGCCGATAGAATCAAATATGCTATTAAAACCATTTGAAAACCAATCAAAAATACCCTTAAACCACTCAAATATAGGGCTTAAGCTCTCTTTGATATTTTCCCATATCCCTATGAGCTTAGGTTCAATCTCCTCCCAATGGCTCACAACATAGCTAAGGGCTACCCCCAACCCCACGATTAAAGCCCCAATACCTGTAGAAATTAAAGCCCCCTTGATACTCCACATTGATATTTTAAACACATTAGCAAACAAGCCCACGCCCAAAGAGGCGATTTTAAAGCTTGAGTTGAGAGCAAACATTGAAGCCTTGAGTGCAAAATTCCACGCTATAGTAAGCTTTGAGATGGTATTTTGAAAGGCAAGGGCATAATTGAATCTAAAAATACCCAATACTGCTATTTTAAAGCCTGAATAAATGCCCTTTAAAGACAAAGAAAGGAGCCTAAAACTCAAAGTAAGAGAAGTGCTGATAATTTTTAGAGCCTTAAGAGAAAAGCCGAATGCTTTAGAAAATAAGGTAGTGAGTGCAAAACCCCCTCTAGTGATTTCAAGGGCTTTCCAAAGTAACTGAAATGGATAAAATACTAATAAACCGAATGCTCTCCAACTTGTATAAACTATTCCTATTGTTTTGCCTAAAGCAAGAAAGCTCACACTCCCCAAAATTGCCCATTGAGTTATCTTGCTATTTTTAACAAAATCACTAACCCACGATAACCCCTCTCTCAAAATATCAAATAAAGATTTTAGCACGGGGATAAATATATTTCCAATCGTTGATTTGAGTTCTGTCCAAGAGGCATTGAGCATAAAAATACTATCCCCAAACCCATCACCTGCAGCTCTATCCACTGCTCTCTGCAATGCCCCTGCAGAGTCTTTGGTAGAGTCTAGGGCTTTTTCAAAGGCTTGCACGCCATCTTTTGCAGCGTGGATATTATTTGCCATTTTCTTGCCAAATAGCTCAGAAATGACTCCAAACTGATCGCTTGAATCTAGGTCTTTGATGGAATATAAAAGTTGCTTGATAGCTTCTTGTGGGCTTGCCTGCATATCTTCTTTGAGTATCTCTGCTTCAATGCCTAGCTTGCCTAAGGCTTGCTTGAATCCATCTGTAGCATTATCGATATTATTGAGTTCTGTGAAAAATTTATTAATCCCTCCACTTGCCTCTGAAACCTCTAGCCCTGTGTTTAAAAATGCTGTGCTTAGAGCTAAGGCTTCTTTAGAGCTAAGACCAAAAGCCCTAGCCCCTGCTAGTGTTGCATTTGTAACTTGCATAATCTCTTTAGCACTCTCTCCTGTGCTTTGAGCCATAAAAGCTAAATCATCACCTAGTTTTTTGACCCCTTGATTATCAAGGTTAAAAGCCTTAGCAAGCGCATCAGTAAAGCCGACTGCTTCATCTTGAGATACCCCTAAGGCGATTTTAAAGTCAATGACATTTTGCGTGAAACCCTTTAACTGCGCTTTAGGCGTGCCTAGTTGTGCTGAGAGTTCAGAGATTTTAAGAATATCAGCTAAGCCCATACCATTGCTTTTACCCAAATCAAACATATCCTTTTTAAAGCCCTCTAGCTCCTTGTGTGAAAAGTTAGAGAATTTATTGATTTCATTGATGGCAGTGTTAAAATCTAGGGCTGTATGCACGGGGGCTGATATGAGTCCTTTGAAAGTTGCATATGTGCCTAGGGCTTGTGGGATTAGGTTTTTTAGTTGATTGGTTGCCTTATCTAGCTTTAAATCTAGCTCTATTTTAGTGGCTTCCTTTATCTTACTTTTCAGAATATTGATTTCTGCAGTAGGCATATTGTTTTTTAATCCTATCCTCAGTCCCTTGGTGGCTTCTTCAATGGATTTTTTGAGATTGAGTCCTAAGTCTAGTTTTGTAGCTTTAGTAACTCTGCTGATGGCTTTATTTAAGTCTTCAAGATTGGCTTTAATATCTAGCGTGATGGATGAGTTCATATGGTTCCTTTTGTCAAGTTCTTATTATCAATCTTGACTTTTTTAAATAAGTGATATACAATGAAATAAAAATCAACAAGGTATAAAAGATGATGAAAAAAGCACTTGTTAGAACTTATAATTTTCTTATTTGTATGGTGGTGGCTAACCCTGCCATATCTTTTATTATTGGATTTCCAACAATGCCTTTTAATTTTGAACTCGGTGCAACTATTGTGGGTTATGGGTTTGCCATATCGATAATTTACGCTCTGATATTCTTCATTTTTGGTGGAATTCTTTATACTATTATTAATACTCTTTATTACTTTGATTCTGATATTGAGATAGATATTGGTTCGGTTTTTATCAAACTCAAATAATCCCACTCTTTGCCTCCAATATCTTCTTAGAAATTTTTATGTAGTCTTCAAACTCACTCCACTGCATATTTTTAATATCCTTTAAACTAAAATGCAGGGTATGCCCGATAAGAGCAATACCCTCTCTAGTTACTTTGGGTCAAAGCCTAGAAAATCTTTTATCGTTTCTATCAAGGCTTTAAACTCTCTGATACTCATTTGATTGATAACCTCTAAGCTCAAATCCCCATCACTCATATCAATCAGTAGATTTTTAGCAATATTGAGTTCTTCTTTGCTCTTTTTTTGTGCTGATTCTAGTTGTAATATTGTGGGTTCTTTGAGTGTGATTTCTTTGCCATTTTTAAGAGTAAATGTTCTTGTTTCGTTCATTGTATGTCCTTTATTTGATTTTAATTGGGATTCTAAAGAATCCTTAAGACCACTACAGAGGGTAAAACCCTCTTTCGTTCCTAAAGCTAGGGTTATTCCGACTATGTCGTTCATCAACCCGTTTTTATAGGTTTTGGGATTTTTTCAAATCCTAACTCCAAAGAGATCCAAATCTCTCTCAACGCTTGTCTTGCCCTTGCCCCTCCTTTTATGTGATATTTTTTCTAATGGGGAAGTATTGGTCGATTCCATTGATGGCAAAAATAGAATTTGTAACATCATAGACTATGAGGGGTATTTTTTCTTTTTGGTATGTGAAAAGATACACTGCCATAGATAGCGACATTTCAACTTCTTTATTCATCTCAAAATTAGGGAATTGCAGGATTTTAGGCG
>NZ_MLAP01000058.1 GCF_002272865.1 Helicobacter sp. 12S02634-8
ATTTCTTCTTCTCCCTCGTCATTTATTGCCTTTTTAAACACAGCTCGGTAATAATTCCCCAACTTAGCAAAATAAACAATATGGTATTTCCTGCTCTCTTTGGTTTTATATACACCACTTAACATATGGGGCACTAAGTAATAATCAAATGCACCGATATTGTCGTGATGGGTGTGGGTTCTAATTGTCCAGCCTGAGAGATAGATGTCATTTGCTTTTGTATCCAAAAAAGTTTGAAGCTTTTTATCAGTCTTGCCTACAACAACAAAGTTTTTATCATATATTCCCTCTCCTTTGCCCTTAGGGCTCAAGGCTTTTACATACAACCCCCTAATCTCCCTCCATCTCTTTCTATTCTCTACAATGCTTTGATAATCACTAAAGATTAAAGATTTTAGTAATTTAGAAGGTTCATTGACTCCAATGATTCTTCTGGCTTTTTCTAAATAAATCTTATCTA
>NZ_MLAP01000015.1 GCF_002272865.1 Helicobacter sp. 12S02634-8
ATGCAATCTATAAACGCAGGGATTTAGCACGCAATTTATATGATATTGCAAGAGTGGGGAATATTGCTTTCAATAACCTAGCGTTCAACCTTGGTATTGGCTTTAAGTTTTAGTGAGGAAAGACAAGATACCACATAGACAATCAAATCTATGCGATCTTCTAACTTGATTGGGGCAAGAAACCTCAATTAAGTATCTTTAAATCATCAGTTGGAGGTGGATTCTTATCCAAAGGAAGGGATCTGATTTATATTTATCAATCACAATAAGGAATATGATGAAAAAATTAGCTTTGATTGCATTGGCAATATTAACTTTTGGAATAGGGGCAAATGCTCAAGAGAGCACAGAAGGGGCTGTAGAGCAAAAAACTGAATCTGCTAACAATTTACAAGCTCCCAACAAAACAGAAGGGGCAGCAGTTCAAAATACTCAAAATAAACCCCAAGCTCCAAACACTCAAAAAACAATACCACTTCAGCCAGGATTTAGTGCGTATATCAATATGGATGTTGTTGAATACAAGATAATGGATTTTAAAGGACTCCCCTTGGGAACTCTTGATCTTATTTTATCTCTAGGACCTACCTATAATATTACAAAAAATTTTGGAGTAGGGGTGAGGACTGGGATAGGTCTTGAAATACTCCTACTTCGCCCTATGAGTGGGGCATCATTTAATTATACATTTCCTTTAGCAGCCGATGCTTTTTATATGTTCAATAAAAATTTTGCTGTTGCCCTTGGCACGGAGTTTGATATTGGTGGATATTTTAAAACTTGGGAGATCTCAGCAAAAATAATTTATAAAAGCAATTATCTTAAAGCAGGAATTATTCCTTATGCTTCTTATACTCCCAAAATTGGAAGATCTGCTACATCAGATGGCACTAGCATTGTATTCTCTTGGGGAGCTTTTGCTCCAAAGTAGCCTTGGGGGCTGCTTTGAATATTTTATTCTTATAAGACTCCTTTTCTCCATCATTCCATCAATCAATACCAACTCACACCACAAAAACAATCAGACTTCGAAGAGAAACTCTCTTTTTTTATGGGAATATTATATTCTTTTGAAAATCCACCAAAATAGCAGATACTAACCATCGATTTTAAGCCCTTTAAAAATGTTGCCCCTATACTTTCCTTGGGGTAAAATAACTGATACCTTGTAAGTATCAGTTATTTTAGGAGTAAAAATGAAAGTGGATAGTGGTAATTTTATAAAAGACCTAGAGCAATGGCAAAAACTTTTTTTAGATAATCTGAAAATCAAGAATAAAAGTATCCATACTTTGAGATCATTTAAGAAAATGACTGATGATTTTATAGAATTTTGCAGAAGTCAAGATGAGATAGAGAAAATCAGTGATTTCAACCGAATATTTTTGAATTTATTTCTTATGGAAACTAAAGAATCTATTTTGAAGAGAAAACCAAGAAATGCAAAAAATGTTTCTAATTGGACCATTAATTCTTATATAGCCACAATAAGAGCATTTTTAGGCTTTATCAGTGATAACAATGAAGAGATGATTGATTTGATTCCACTTTTTAGAAAGATAAAGCGTTTGAGTGTTCAAACAGAAGTTCCGAGATTTACTCCAGAAGAGAACATGAGGATACTTTCTGGCTTGGCAAGAGAAAAAAAGAGTAAGAGTCTTAGGAAACTAAGGAATGCCCTTGCGTTCCATATCCTTTATTATTGTGGTTTGAGGGCTTCTGAACTTCTTGGGATTAAGCTCAAAGATATTACAGAAGCTTCTAAAAGAGAGTTTTATAATATCAAAGTTGTAGGCAAGGGGAGCAAAGAGAGAATTATCCCCATTAAAAAAGAAATTATCGAGGATCTCTTGAGGGTGGTAGCAAGGTATTGTTCTCCTGAAGATAGAGTGTTTAATATTGCCTATGAAACTCTTTATAGAAATACCAATGCCTTTTTAAAAAGATGTTCTATTGATAAAACCAAGAGGGGTAATCATATATTTAGGCATAATTTAGCCACACTTTTGGTCCAGAAAAATACCAATATGCAGATTATTCAAGACATCTTGGGGCATTCTAACATTGCTACTACAGCAAGATTCTATTCTAGGGTAGCAGAAAAAGACAAGATAGATGCTTTGGAGAAGCTTGTGTAGTTCGCACTTCAATTGCAGCATATTCAAAATAAGTAATAAGAACCCAATCAATACAGAAAACCAAAAAGCCATAAAGGGATTTTGTTCCCATATCCAATAGGTAAATCATCAAGGGCTAGAAATGAGTATTGTTTATTTTGGATCTGTGAGAAGTCCTTATTCTTCCCACCAATTTCAAAAGTATAGTTATCCTCACATATAAAATCACCATTTTTACTAGCATAAATCCCATTGCCCTTATTCTGTATTGCATAATAATTACCCAGTTGATTGACAAAAAAACATTCCCTTATACTGCCTATATCTGCTTCCTTTGTCTGCATAAGATTTGGATTTGCTATATAGATTTTTTCTGGCTTATCTATATTTTTAAGCTTTGATGGATCTGCCATTAAAAGTGTGATGATTCCAGCAGAATCAAGCATATATAAATATTCTTTTAGTGTCCTATCATCTGCAATCTTTATAGCTTCTTTTAGTTTGGTAATATTTGGAATAAATGGAACACTTTGCATAATCACACCTAAAAGCTGTTTTATTTTTCTAATACTTACACCACTTAGTTTTGGATATATACTCAATAAATCACTCTCGATCGTAGCGTTTATTTGTTGATTGAGCGTTATAGAAAAGAGATCCTGTGGCATTTGGATATAGTAGGGATAATAACCAAAAGACAGATAGTCCTTAAAATATTTGAGTATGGGCTTGACTTGACTATTGATTTCTTGTGCTAATTGAGTGTGATTATCTAAAATAGATTCAAGCGTTAAGGTATTCAATGATTGTTTTAAGCTTAGTTCTAGAAACTCTCTAAAACTCATACCAAACATATTATAAACAATCATTCTGCGACTCAAATCATGACTTTGCTTATGGATTTGAATTGCTGCACTACCTGTAGCTATGACCTTGAGATCGGGTATAAAATCATAAATATTTTTAAGTTCTGCTGCCCAATTCTCATATTTATGAATTTCATCAAGACAGAGTAGCTTGCCACCCATACTTACCAATTCCTCTGCTATATTGATGATGCCATACTTTAAACGCACATCATCTAAGCTTACATATAGGGCTTCATTTGCTTGATAGTTCATAGCTATGTATTGTGCAAGTGTTGTGCTTTTACCAATGCCCCTTGCCCCTAAAAGGATAGAGAGCCTGTGTTTAAAATCATTTTGAGAGATAAAATATCGTTTATATGGGAGATTATTTGTATTGATAAACCCTTGGCTTTTAATAAATAGGGTATCTAGCATATGTATCCTTTCTGTAATGTGTTACATAAATTCCAATATAAATAATGTAATATATTACACTATTATTCCCAATCAATACAGAAAGTCAAAAGTCATAGGGGGACTTATTTCCATAAGTTGTAAATGTATATAAACATTTACAATCATATCACAATATAATACATAGTCGCTGACAAGAGATAATAGCAGGGAATGTGGGCTTATAAGTTATGCTGAAGCCAAAAGGATTTTAGATCACCCCTACAATCCTCATAAATGCTATTAGACATAGCGTTAAAGTCTTGTTGTGGGGTTTGAATTTATTGGAGTAATCAGATTGATTGCACTCGCTTTTAGGGATTGTGTTTTATATAAATCGTATTGATTTTGTAAGTTTAGCCATAGTTGGGGTGTTGTCCCAAGAGCCTTGCTCAAGCGTAAAGCCATCTCCACGCTAATACCCCTTTTGCATTGATGGGCTGATTGACAGAGCGAAAGCTAACACCTATTTTTCTTGCAAATCCCTCCTGTGAAATGCCTAAATCCTTTAATACATTTCATTTAAAATAATGCCTGGATGGGTGGGTTGTCTGTTCATTTTTGCTCCTATTTGTGATAATCAACTATTTAAATAAATCCCCATGGTTTCCTATATCGATTGCTGTGAGAATCAACATAGGATAATCCTTTTCATAGATCAATATCAAATCAGGTCTTATATGACAATCTCTAAAACCCTTGAGTTTTCCCTTTAGTAAATGGTCTTTGTATTTAGGCTCTAAAGCTTCACCACAAGCGAGTCTATAGAGAATATCAAGCACCTCTCCTTGAAGGGCTATAGAGAGCTTTTTAAATGATTTTTTAAAGGCTTTGGTATAGATGATTTGATATTCCATTTACATCAAATCTGCCCTCAAGGCTTCTATATTTTTAAAACCTTTGATCTTGCCACTCATGAGGTCTGCTTTGAGTTCTTTGGCTTCTTTGATCGCTTCTGTGAGCCTAGCATTGGGCTCTTCTTCATTTAAAACTTCATAGGGGGTGGATCGTTTTTCATTAAGGCTTTCAATGATTTTAATCAAGCTAGCATCTGCGTTGGGAATAGTGATTACCATATTGTGCTCCTCTCTTGCCCTTGAACCTTGGATTTATTATACCATTTGTTCTTTATTTTTTATTCTGACTCCTTGGCTCGATTACCACAAAGACAAATCAACCAGAGTCAAGTAATTATATGTATAATTGTATCCACAACACAATAAGGATTAATGATGAAACAGGTTATTAATATTAGGCTTCCACAAGATCTTATCGCTATGCTTGATAATGTAGCAAAAGAAGTCAATCTGAATCGGACTGCCCTTATAGAAAGAGCAGTCCTAGCATATCAGGACAAACTTGATGAAATGGTTGCCGATAAGAGAATTGATGAGATGAAAGTAGGGGACTGCAAGCCTATAAGTTATGATGAAGCTAAAAGGATTTTAGGCTGGGATTGATATATTCCTTGAAACTCACAATAGCTTATAATAGCCATTTTTCTTTGCTCCCACACGCTCTATATATCCTTTGAGTATAAGTGCTTTTAGAGTCCTTTGTATGGTTCGTGGCGACAATTTTAATTTATCTGCCAAAATCTGATTTGTTATTTTTGAATCTAGCTTGAGTAGGTTGATTACTGCAAGTTCATTGTGATTTAATGTGCCATTTAATGTGCCAAGAGATAGTTGATTGGTTATATGTTCAAGCAATTTGAGAATATACTCAACAAATACAACACTTGAACCAAGCCCATCACTTTGGGATAGTGCTTGATAATATTGAGTTTGAGTTTCACAGATTAGCTCTTCAACAGGCAAGAAATAAAAAAGTTCATTCCACTCACCCAAAAGCTTGCTCTGCCACATACGACCAAGCCTGCCATTACCATCACTAAAAGGATGGATAAATTCAAATTCATAATGAAAAATACTTGATTTGATGAGAGGATGCCATTGACTCTGTTGATACCATTCAAAAAGTTTCTTGATTTGGCTCTCCACAAATCTTGAAGGTGGTGCTAAATGAACTAACCCTTCAGAACCAAAAATACCCACATCACTATTGCGAAAACGCCCTGCATCATCAATCAAATTTTCCATCATCAAAGAATGTGCCTCTAGCAAATCTTCTATGCTTGCCCCATTAAGCCCCATAATTTGTTCATAGGCTTCATAGGCGTTCTTTACCTCTTTGATTTCTTTAGGGCTTCCAAGAACTCTCTTTCCAATAATGATGGCTGTAATATGTTCTATATCCAAGGTATTGTTTTCAATAGCCAAACTAGCCCTGATTGTTCTGATGCGATTTTTTTACGCAAATGGGGAGTCAATATATCCCTATTAGAAAGCGTTAATTGATCTATATTTTTACAGATCTTAATCACTAGATCTAGTATTAGTGGAGTTACAGAAAATGGTGGTGATTCACTCACTTTCTGCCACCAATACCACAAAACAGATCAATCACACTTACTTCCATCAAGCTCCCTTAGCTATAATTCTGATGTTTATTATAGCATTAACAGCTTTATCAACAAATGGCTTGAAATTGATTAAGAGATCCGAAGGGCTTTAACAAACCCTAATTGAGAAACTAAATTGTATCAGGAGGTAGAGAAAAACATCGTGAGTGTAGTGCCATCTTGCTATTATCATAAACTATCTGCTACCCACTAAGAAGCAGATAAGGCATTGTATAAACATTTTGTGAATCTGTCAATAAAAGAACGAAATTCACTTTATAGCAATAGCCCTCTTGAAATTGATTAAAAGCTCCAAAAAGCCCTTAATAAACCTCAAGTGAGGAAATCCCTAGAAGGGATTTTATGAAATTTGCTTTTTGTATTCTGGTGGAGTAAATTCAAAGTCTCCTGTATCGAACCTTTTCCAAAACTCGGTAGCATCGTATAAATAATAGTCATCAAAATCTATATCATGCTCGGCATCTTCATTATAAATCAGAATCGCCACAGGTCCAATCTTTTGATAATATTCACGAGCACGAGCTAAGGTAAGTATGAAATCTTTAAAAGCTTCGACTGGCGTTTCGCCATAAAACAAATCGGGACTTAAATTTTTTGAAAGAAGCATTATTTGCATATATTCTCCTTGAGGAAATCCCTAGGAGGGATTTTAGAAAATTCTCTTTTGTATTCTGGTGGAGCAAATTCAAAGTCTTTTCTCTCGTAGAATCTCTCCCAAAAATCTTCGACTTCATAATCATATGTGTTTGTAGTTCCATCGATTGAAACTTCAACATTGACTCTTGGTCCTATAGCCTTGCGATAAGCGGAGAAGAAATATCTAAAATTAGCCCAAGCCTCTTTAAGAGTTTTGCCAGTGTATGACTCTTCTACTTCTATGGGGTAACCATGCTTTAGAAAATCATCTTTTTTTGGTCCTCCAAACTCTGTTTTAACTCTAATTCTTGTAATTTCTGTACTCATTGTTTTTCCTTTCTTTGATTGCGTAAAATGACACAAAGATCTGCATCATTAGCTTTTGCATAAAACATAAAATGTGAGAGCATTTTATGTAAAGTGGGGTCTGTTGGTAATGGTGTTGTTTGTTCAAACACGCTTAGAGCGTGTCTGTCTTGTTCAGTCAATTCAATAATCCATTGGCGATACTTTGTATCTTCTGCTTCATTGTCCTTGACTATTTTCACAGGACCAGAAAAATTAAAGCCTAGCTCCTTTAGATATTCTATAGTTTTAGAACAGATTTTTCTCAAAACAGAAACTATTGGCTCTTCTCTTTGGTCTGTGTGAATGCTATCAAGATACTGCAAGGGACTCTCAAACTTTTCTTTCATAATGGATTTATCCATTAGTCCAGAGCTTGCTATCACCTTACAAGCAAGATCTCTCTCTAAGTCCAGTATTTGGAACATAAAGAGTGTTTCATTGAAATCAACTTCTTTGATTGATTCTTTGTAAGATAGTCTTTTTTCTTTATCTACTAATGTTTTCACTTTCTTTCCTTCTTATTTATTCCTTGTTTTAATTTTCTGCTGTAAATTCAAGATAATCCTTGCCTTCTATAAAGAGAGCATGGTATAGCTTGATTCCCAAAGCAACATTGGCATACTCGACATTTTTCCATTGTTTTTCGCCACTGATAATTTTCCACCAATCTTCACCATCCATCGTTTCACGAATATCCATCAATCGATCTTCCATTTCTTTGGGATCTCCGTTGATGTCAATGAGTCCATGTTCTAGGTGCTGGGCTGTTCTATTGATCTCTTCAACTTGTTCTTTTAGATAATCAAGATCAAAACTTTCTTTGTCAATGACATAGGGTGTCCAATCAGCAGCAACTGCTCCATATTCTGTTGCTGCGCCTGAGGATTGTATCCCTACCCAAAATTTATGCTCAATATCTCCAGTAATGTATCTTCCCATATTTTTTTCCTTTATTTTTTTTGTAGTGGGCTATAAAGCCTTTTATTTCAAGCAGAGTATGTATCTCAAGCCAAGATTAATTCTTTCTTATAGATAATCAGATTCTCCATAAAAAAAGCAATATGCTTGGGTGGTGTGAGCTTGGATTGTTCTTGCCATTTAGCAAAAGCAGTCTTTAGGCTCTCATCATATGTGTAGTAGCTACAATTTTCATCAAGGGTAATACTTTCATCAATATCCTCTTGGGTGATTTCAGTATTTGCTATGATCCATCTAGAAGCAGCAACTATAATGTCCTCATAAACATACCAAGCAATATCGCAATATCTATCTTTAGACATTCCTATATTTGTGTATATAGACATTAGGTAGGGTATGGGTTCATTTCTAGCATACTGTATGCTATGTTGATGGATCTGGCTTTCAGAAATTGCCCTAAAGGCATACTGGAGCTCTCCTTCATCAATTGGGCATACAAAAAATGCTTCTTTAAAACTTGCAACTAAGTTAGCAATCTCTGCTTGTTTATTGTTTTCCATTGTTAGTCCTTTTGTATTTTAATTGTGAGCCAATCTGTTAGATCAAAGCCCTTGGGTGGGATGAAATCTTCACCTTTAGACTTTAAAAATTCTTTCCAGCTAAGCTTTCTGATATGTTTGGCAACAGGTTTTAATTGTTGCTCTATCTTGTTGTTAAAATTTTGTCCAGACTCATCATTGTCCCCTAGAACAACCACTCTCAAGCCTTCAAAAAGGTGGATTTGGCTGTCCTCAAACAAATCAGCAGCACTTCCTGAAGTTACTGCTCTGAGTCCATATGCTACTGCGTTGAGTACATCTTTCTCTCCCTCACAGATATAAACTATCTCATTGGGTTTGTTTCTGTATTCAATCAAGTCTGTGATATTGAACGCACATTTTCTTCTGCCTTCTGAATAGAGTAATTTTGCTCCAGAACTAAAGGGGTTGTATTTCCAAAAAGTTACAATCCTGCCTTCTTCATCACGAAGTGGCATCAAAAGTCTTGCTGGAAAATCCTTGCCCCTAAAAGTTCCTTTGGGAGAAAAGCCAATTTCATATTTTAAAGCAATTTCTTTTCTCTTTTGTGGGCTTGTTACTGAGGGCAGTAATGCTTTTAAGTATCTAGTGTATTCCTCAAAATGCGTTTTTCTATTTGCAATAAAGGGTGCTAGATAACTCTCATCGATAAAGCCATTTTTTCGGCTCTCCTCTTTCTTTTCTTCAAATTGTTCTAAGAAGTCTGCTTGTATTGGCAGGCTCAATAGCTCTCTGGCTTTCTTTAGGGCTTCCCCTTTGGAAAAGTTGTGATATTGACACAACACATCAGCCAAATCACCATGGAATCCACTGCCAAAATCGTGTATAAAGCCATCTTTATTGATAAATGCAGAAGGAGTTTTCTCCTCTCGCAACCTCAATTTCCAAGCCTTCACTTGATACCCTAACAACGTGAGGGCATAAGCCATAGACTCTCTATCTGTTTTCATAGTTGTCCTTTTTAGAGCAATAGCCCATCTACTCAAGCAAACTAAAAGTCTGCTTTTTGCATTGGTGTTGCATCAATTTCATCGATAAAAAATTTCACATACTCGGGAAGTTCTTTACGAACTTCTTCATCAAGTTTGGATTGCTCATCGAGCCATTTTCCAACTGCTTCTCTAATTTCTTCTATTGTCTCTGAATCGCAATCAAAGTGAGTATCTAGGTAGTTACCATAAACTTCAATTGCATTATTAATGTCTATTCCAGTATTTTCCTTAAACCAATCACAAGAAATGAAGAAAATGTCATAATAGACAAAAAAATTGATGTCAAATGGAGCTTTACGATTAAAGTCTTCCCATTCATCTATGTTAGCGTTGTAAATATCGCCAAGGTATCTTCCGATCTCGCCACAATCATCATATGTATTGGTATATTGATGGATCTGGCTTGCTTCCACGGAATTCACTGCATATTTAAAATCTAATTCTTGGATTGGAGAAATTGTCTTATTGAAACTTGCTAAAATAGTATTGAACTCTGTCATGGTTTGTCCTTTGTGTTTTAATAAAAGTAGTGAATCCAAGTCTAGTGATGACTTGAGATAAACGGTGGCTGATGGTGTTATATAAAGCTATACTTATTTATTTGGCTTATAGGGGAATGGTTTTAAGAGCTAAATGGGAAATATTTGCAACAAGCATCCCCTTTTTTTCCTCAAAACCTAGCTGTGTGATCACTGCTTGTAATCCCTCTGTATTGCCTGCTAATCTCGCCCAAGTTTGACCATCTACTGATGTTTTAATATCCACTGTAAGACCTAGAGAAGCCAAGAAATCCTTGAACTCATCTTGATTGTTGATGGGTGGAATTTTTATATCAGGTATGTTTGAGCTTGAGGTATTTTCAAAGTCTAGTGTAGGGGTTGCAATCTCTTTTGGAGCTTCAACTGCCTTTGTTTCGACCAATACTTTGGTTGTATATTCATTTTTGTAATTCTTGCTAAAGCCAAGCTGTTTGAGCAGGCTGTCTTTTTGGAATGTGTTCCCAACTACAATTGCTTCATCCTCGTGCAGCCTTAAATTAAGATTTAGGGCTTGAACGCTCTTTTTGAGATCTTCAAAATTCTTTTTGGGAGATTCTGAAGAGGTTGTTTCATTGGATTGGGATTCGACAATTCTATAGCCTTCATCTTCATCATAAAGACCACTAAACCCAAAAGCTGCTCTGCCACATTGAATCAATGCTTTATGGCGCAACATTCTTTTTGTATGGGTTTGCCATGGTCCTTGATAAGTGCTGGGTCTATAGACTTCATCGAGGTATTCTCTGATTTTAATAGGAGCAGTCCTATCAGAACGATAGATAATTGCTTCACACCATGTGGGGCAAATCTTAGCTCCTTCTATTGTGATGTTTTCTTCTGAATAATTAAATTCAAAGCCTTGAAAAGTAGGTTGTCGGTTGATGATGCTATACCACCCATCGACTCCTACAATTGGGATAATCCCTTTCTTGCTTGGAAAGGCATAAATTTCGCTCGTAAAAGGGTTGAGCTGATACTTATTAGCAACTGTTAAAAATACCAAAAATTCCTCATCAGAAATAACGGGTGCATCTTTGTTGGATGTTCCTGTTTGTTTCAAGACTGTGGCTTTAAGGGTTTCTTTGAGTTTTGCTGTATCGACTTCTCCCATATTTGCGTTTTTTGCAAATCCACTCAAGGCAATTTCAAGTGAGTTCTGATTTTTCATAAATTTTTCCTTTGTTTTTGTATAATTTTCAATGAGTAAGGCTTGGTATTTAGGATCTGATTTCAAACTCAGAGATTAACTTGAGATTGACATCTTTGCTTTCTATGGTCTTAGACCAAAACTCAAAATCCTCTAGTGCTTCTTGATAAGATCTATGATCTACATAGTAGTTTTCTTCACCTTCTTCAATTTGGCATACCCTCCAGACTCCATCTTTTCTTGGATGTCTTTTAAGTTCTACGACTGCCTTTCTAAAAATGGCTTTTGTAGTTCTTTCAACTTCTTTAAATGGGGTTGGGATATTACAAAAAGAGAAAAGACTTGTGTTTGTGTTATTGATGATTGCTGTCATTTTTCAAATCCTTTAATGATTGAACTCACCCAATATACAGGGGAGGTTAAGAAGTGTTCTAAGTAGCTTCGGGCATTGTAATTTTTGAGTTCTTCTCTGCAATAAATCCAGATAAGTCCCAAAATGAATAGTCCGAGTGCTAAGTAACAAATTGTGATATATCCAATAATGAGGACAATGGTTTCTAACATATGATTCCTTTTTGCTTTAACTCATAGAGTTCTTCATCGCTTAAAAGCGATTCTTTGCCTTGTATGTAACTAGTAATGAGGGTTGCTCCGTATTTTCCTATCCTCTCTAAAACAACAACAATCCCACTCATCTCATCAATAAATTTTTGAGCACAAGCAATATGATCACCTCTTGAGGTTTCAAGGGGTTTGGTTTGCCTGATTGAGCGTGAAATTGCTCCAGCTAGGATTTCTTCTTGTTCTTGAGTGAAGCGTTGATAAACTCTGTCTTCAAAGTGAGAAGAAGTCTTAAGACATCTGCTGACTTGATTTTTGAGTTGTGTGTATAACCACTCTTTTGCTTGGTTTTGTTTTTTGGCTTCCTTAGAAGCAGAAGTTTTTGCTATTTTTTCTACAGCGTATTGAATAAGATTATTGACATTGATCATGGTGGTTTTACCTCATAAGTAAAGACCCATATAGGTAAATACCACCCCCTATAGGGAATAATATTCCCCATTGGGTGATTGATTAGAGATAGGTATCCCTAAAAACTCAAGCTGTCTTAAAAATCACAAACTCTCTGTCTGTGTTTTACTTTTCTTGTATATCTGGTAGCACTCCTAACAACTTTGGTTTGGAGATTAATCTCTCTTCTGAAGTTGGCAAGAATTGCTGTATCTCGTTTTATGTTTCTAGTTTTCATGTGTTTCTCCTATGAATACTTCTATCCCAAGGGACAGAAATATCCCATGTGGGCATAAAGCAACTCTAGGCTGTGTTTAAAGGGAGGGTGAGGAAAATCCTCTGGGGTTAAAAAATACTCTTAATTTCTTTGAATAAATTCCAAAGATTTGGATTATTCAAGATAGTCAAAATGCCTAAGGTGATAGCACCAAAAATAATCATCTGGTGTTGCTTCTCAAACTTATGGTTTAACTCTGCAACATCTTGCTTCAACTCAGATTTCATTTCTGACATCTCAAGTCTTATCTTAGAGATTTCTCCCATAAGTTTTTGTTCTAGCTTGGCAATACTTGCTTCTAAATCAGCTTTAACAGCCAATAAATCAGCTTTAGTTGCAAACTCTTTGGACAACTCGACCTTGATGCGATAAATAATGTCATCGATCTTTTCATTGATGGCATCCCTCACAATTTGGGTCTGTTGTGCTAGAATCTCCTTAAAAAGAAGTATGAGTGCATCAGCTTGGTCTTTGTTGAAGTTATTATAAATAGCTTCATAGACCTTTTTACTGAGTTCATACATATGCACTCCTTGCGAATTTGTGTTATATACTAGCATATTTTTCCTTTAAATTGGATTTTATGATTTTATAATCGCCCAGAATTGTTTCTTGGCAATCATCGTAATTTAAATGCCCATTATCCCAATAAACACACTCCTTGTTGAAGGAAGCTGTGAAAATAAATAACGGATAATGCACATCATTCCATTGCTCATTCTTACAAAACTTTTCTGCCTCTTTGAGGGAATAAAAGACTTCGTAAGTCTGGCTATCATCGTTTGCATAATAATGCTCTACTCCAAAAAGTTTCATAACTTTTCCTTTGTGGGTCTAGAGTTTTGCAAGATCCCAATATTTGGAATCCACCACTAAAACTGAAATGTTGGAATGTAACATTCCATCAAAAAGTCTTCTCACAAAGGAGCAAGACTCCTCTGTGGAAAGTAATTAAAATGGAATTTCCTCATCAGCAATTTCTTCAAAAGGAACTTCTTCAGCAACTTGATTATCTTCTTGTGTAGCCTGCTCTTGAGTTTCAATAGCAAACTGCCCTGTCAAATAACCAATTTTGTAAAACTGAGAATCTCCCAATTTGATTTTATCTTTGAGCTTGTGTGTGATGATTTTTAGGCAATCATTGCTTTTTGTAACGGTTTTCTCAATATCTTGGTCATAAGTGCTTAAAAGCCCTATTGTCCCTGATGTGATACCCTCAACAATGTTGCCTTCTTTGTTTTTAACTCGAAACAATCTTCCTAGGACAATATCTCTGCTAGAGCTATTTGTTTTATCCCAAAGAGTCTTGATAATCTCGTAACCTCCATCTAAATTTTCGTTGGTAGGATCAAATACTTTTCTCAAACTAAATGTATGCTTGCCAAAAATACCCAATTGGATATTCATGAAAACTTCTTTAGTCCCAGCGTTGTATAGGATCTCTCCAATATTTCTTTTGTTACCAAAAGTCCTTTTGATTTTAGGTGTATTTTCTGTTTGAATAGACATAGTGTCTTCTCCTTGTTTAAAATTTTTAGAGCTAAAAGCTCTGAGCAACTAAGAACAGCATATGCGTAAAGCTCCACAGGAGCTGATGATATTTCTTAGCTCCTGAGAACTTTTAGAGTGAAAACCCATAGGGTAGAGTGTTGTAAGGTATAAGTCTTAGAATCTCATGGATTCTTCAAAGGGGATTTTTGGTCATAAGTGTAGGTAGGCACTTTTAGAATAAAGTGCAGAGTTCTCCTTAAAGGAGATTTGGATTAATCCCCTTTGAAGGATTCATGAAGCTAAAAGCTTCCTACTGCTTTTGAAGTTTTCTTCAGACTCTCCAAGTGGAGTGCAGGCTTGTTCTATTTATGGCAAACGCCAAAGGTGCTTGAGTGAAGACCTAAATCTCATAATGAGTAGTTAAATTTTGAACCACCATTGTAGCATAGGATTTTAGAAAAGGCAAGAGTAAAATGGTAAAATTTTGAATATTTTTTATTTCTCATAGACCAACAAATTCTAAATACCTCCAGTGGAGGGAATCTATAGTCTGTTGTGTATAAAAAATATCAATTGAACTCAAAGGACTTTTATGGATGATTTAGTGCTTTATAAATCTCAAAGGTTGATTAGTGGCTTTTTTCAAGATGGAATTGATGGCAGTTGTTCTGCATTGGGTATCAATGAACATAGGCTTTTTAATATGCTGATATATTTTTTTCAAAGGGCAGCTACGGAGAATCTGTTTATTGCTATGGATAGGCGAGTTCATATCACCCAAACAGAACTGATTGAGAAATTGGGTGTTGATCGAACCAACGCTACAAGAGTTGTGGGTGTAGATGACAAGGGGGAAGACATTACTGTTTTAGACACTTGGTTTCAAAAGCTCTTTAAATCTCAAATCACAATTCGAAATATTATTCTCCCAGAAATCAAAGAGGAGAAGCTTGTGGTAGAGAATGGCTTGATTAAATTTTATAAATACGACATTGCTAACTTTGGGATTCTCTCATTTTGGGGAAGAAAGAATGGGGTGGAGGAAAAGACTTATTCATTTACGCTCAATCCCTTTTTGGTTTCTTTATCCCATCTACAAACTCTCATCGAAAAGAACGGAGTAGGGTATTCAAAATTAAATCTCACAGATCTTAAAACGATTCAAACTCCAGGTGCTTTAAGGCTTTGTGAATTGATTGCCCGTGAAAAGGAAAAGAGAGGATTTAAGCTCACAGCTATTGAACTAGAACAAATCTTGTATCTTAAGCTTAAAAGAAAGAACTTCACTGTTGCAAGAGATCTCAATGCCTTGTGTCTTCAGGTTTATAATCATTTCAAAACTAAAATTTCTTTTTGTATTAAAAAAACCAGAACAAAAGAGATTGAATCTATTGAATTTGATTTTGTCTATCCTGATGATGCAAACTATGGGAGTTTCAAGGTTGGTAATGTCAGAATGGTAAAATCTTTAATTTGACTTTTTGCTAATTATATATATAATTCTTCTAGAAGATCTTGGATTACTTCTAAGGTATTTAGTACACTGTTATGGAATATGTTTTGTTTTTTATCTTTTGTGGGAATGTATTTAAATATCTCTAAATATCTCTAAATACAAAGAGCAAAAAATATTCCATAATGCTTCTATCATCGTGTTTAGTGAGCTTACAGAGCTTTTTTTACGAAAAAAAACATACAACAAATACACAGAAAACATACAACTTTTACACAGGAATCATACAACAAATACACGGTGAGCCATTTAGACTAAATTTTACAGAGTGGATTTGAATCAATTTTATTGAGTTTTTTTGAAGTAATTTTATATGTCTTTTTCAGTTGCTACTTGGTTATTTTTCTTATAAAATTCTCTCATCTTTGTGAAAGGAGAGGTTATGAAAATAAAAAAAACCAGTAAGGGCAGCCACTTTGTTTTTGTTGGAAGTAGTGGAAATATCTACGATTCTAGGTTTTATTTTGAGGACAGGGGCTTTATCAAAATGAAGATTGCAACACCTGATGGCAAGCGAGAGAAAGGGGTTCTTAGTCCCTTGGTTGATAGTTTGAGAGAAGTTGTGAGGGGTTAGGGTATGGAGACAAATTATACCTTTGAGCTAGCAATACAAAAGAGTCCTATAGGCTATGACAGAAAGGGCAATATTATCTATGCAGGTGATTGTGTGATGGTGGTTGATGAGCGAGGTGGTATGAAAAAAGTGCTTGTATTTGATTTGAGTGGAGAGCCTTGTTATATCGAATACAAGGATCTTTCAACCCCTTATTTTGAGTTAAAAAAAATCAATCGAAATAATTTTATGCTACAATGCGTAGATGAAGATACTTTTTGCAGTGTTTATAACCCCTTAGAAATTGCTCCTTTGCCTGTGTTTCCAGACTTGTTGGATAATAAGAGCAATAGGGACTTAAGGGGCAAGAAAAAACCACAACAAGGGAATAGAAATGAAATTTGAAGATGATTTTGATACACTTTACAGAAATTGCACAAGAAGCTCCGTAGAGATAAGGGCTAATGATTTTGCTATGCGATTTTTAATGCCTGCTAAGTTTATGGCTATAGAAGCTCGAAAAATTGTTGAGAGCCCTGATTTTGAAGAAATCAGTTTAGAAGATTTTATCAAAAGAATGGCAGATCGCTTCCAAGTCCCTTTTGAAAAAATGAAGCAAAGATTAAAAGATTTGCGTTATTTAGATCGGGAGGCTTAGGGGGTAATGGAATGATGCGTTATAGTCTTGTGGTTGATGGGAAAGAAGTTGCTAGAGAGGTCCAGAAAGAACTGCTTGTAGATATGCTCGATAGCTTAGAGAAAGGCAAGGGTCTGATGTGGTTGAGCGTTTATAGAGGTGATTGTCTGAATTTTTACGGTGATTTCAAGAAAGTTGCTGTGCTCAAAAAGTTTATTGAGGATTTTAAATGAATAGAATATTGGATATAGCACATGGAAGCAGATATTAATTTTAAGCCCGAGAAATTAGCAGTTTTAGCAAAAGCAATTGATGACAACGCAGATAAGGCATTGCATGCAATTAGTGCTAAGATTAAGGGCACAGAGGATAAAAGCAAGATTAGTTCTTATATGGCAGAGGGTGATGAGTTAGTAAAGTGTGTTAAGAGAGCTTATGATTCATTGAATATTGTAAATGAAAATCTTAAGTATATAATTAATTTTTACAAGTAGGAGCAAGCATTTTAGACATAAAAGAGTGCAAGCTATTGAGAGGGTGGGGTTGGATTGAAGCAACAAAGACTTATTTAGAAAGCTTGGAAATAAGGAGATTTAGTTATTCAAGTAAAATCCACTCCATAGGATAGTAATTTTTTTATCTGCAGATAATTTCACCTCAATAAATTGTCTTTTTGATTCAGTGTTGCATGCACGGTATTGGTGCTGTAATATGTTTTCTACATTTAGAGGAGTGAGAATGAAAAAGTTTTTTTTAGTATTGTTATTAGGGTTTATGGGAACAAGTGGGCTAGTTTTAAATGCTAAAGCTATTGATAGTTTTGAGAAGGCTAAGAAGGTTCTTCCTACTATTTTTGCCAATCATCAAACCACTTTTTATTGTGGTTGTCCCTATTACAAAGAGGGTGGTAAGCTGTTAGTAGGTGATTGCCCAGACTACACCCCTAGAAATGCCTTCACCAAAACAGGCAAGGTTAATGAGAGAGCAAAAAGGATCGAATGGGAACACATCATGCCAGCAGAGAATTTCGGTAGAGGACTCACATGCTGGAGAGATGGAGATGCACAGTGTGTGGATTCAAAAGGCAAGTCTTTTAAGGGGAGAAGTTGTTGTAAAAAGGTTTCTGAAAAATTTAGAAAAATGGAAGCAGATTTACGGAATTTAGTCCCCACGATTGGAGAGGTCAATGCTGATAGGAGTAATTTTAGATATGCACAGGCTACTAAGAATGCTCCAATGACCCAATATGGAAAATGTAAGTTTGAAGTAGATTTTAAACTCAAGAGAGCCTATCCTAGAGATGCAATCAAGGGCATGATTGCTAGAACCTACTTTTATATGAGTAAAACTTACGGTGTTGCATTATCAGATCAGGAGAAAAAGTTGATGATGGCTTGGGATAAGACTTATCCAATGACTCAATCTGAAAAAGATTGGATCAAACGCATACAAGCTTTTCAATAGTTTTATAATGTTAAAGTGATTGGAGCATCTTTTGTGAGAGTGTGCCAAGAGGGCAGTCTTGACACGAGCAATCTGTTATGAAAGTGTTTTGAAATAGAAGGACTTTAGAGTTGCTATTAACAACTCCAAAATAATTATAGCATTATTTTAGTTAATAGCACCCCTCCCGTTGATTTCCCCCACTCTTTTAGTTTGTACCATGGTACAAATCCCATGAAACATCCTATTTTACATACTTCTATCGTTCTAAAAACTTCTTTTTACCACCTTTTGGACTGAAAATATGATAATAGCTATAAAAATTTAATATATTTTTAGATACAATATTAGGAATATTACACCATAATCCACAATATTAGCAAAAGGATTCATTTTGACTGAAATGGAAATTAAAAAAGCCAAACCCAGAGAGAAAAACTATTTTATTTACGATTTGGAAGGTCTAAGATTGTTGGTGAGAGTGAGTGGTAGAAAAATGTTCGAACTTCGATATTCGTATGGTGGGAAAAGAAAAGTTATCACCCTTGGTGAGTATCCAGATATATCTCTTTTAGTGGCTAGAAAAAAAGCTCTTGAATATAGACAGTATTTATTGCACAGGCAAGATCCCCAGCTCCTAGGAGGACAAGAGAAGAAACAATCCATTGAAAGTCAAATACATATGATTTATAAAAGGTGGTCTGCTCTGCAGAAATCTAAAAATTTTTGTAAAAAAACATATCAAAGATATAATTTTTTCTTTTATGATACACTTTTACCACATTTTTGTGAGTATAATGACAATAAGAAAATCCTATCCTCATTAAATATTAATGAGATCTCACACCTAGAGATTATTGAGATTATTCTTGAGAGTGAAAAGAATAGGGGGTCTGATTTTGCCAAAAGGTTTTCTCATTTTGTAAAAAACTTATGGGAGTATGCTTTTTTAATAGGGCTTTCAAGAGAGAATGTATTTAGTGGGGTGCAAATATCAAGAATTTTATCTCCTACTCAAGAAGTTCATTATCCTAAAATAACTGATGAAGCAATTTTAGGAGAATTGATGCGATGCATTGAGAGTTATCCCCATTCTTTTATGATTCGCTCTGCGCTTTTGTTTGTTGCGTATGTGCCATTGCGATCTGCTAACTTATGCAAGCTCAGATGGGAACAGATTGATCTTGAAAAAAGAATACTCACAATTCCAAGATCTGAAATGAAAAGAAACAATCAAGTCCTTCCTGATTTTAAAATTCCTTTATCACTGCAAGCTCTTCGTGTCTTAAGGGAAATCAAAGTCTTTACAGGATTTGGAGAGTGGGTGTTCCATTCAGCTTCCAATCATAAAAAACCGATGGTTGGGGATTCTCTGACTAAGGCTTTGAGGATTATGGGGTTTAATGATGAGAAAAGGGGCAGGAAACAGGTAGTGCATTCATTCAGGGGGACTTTTAGGAGTCTAGTGGATACATATCAAGATAGACATAATGCTCCATTTGAAGTTAAAGAAGCCATGCTAGATCATTCTGTGGGAAATGAAGTAACTCTCGCTTATAACCATAGGGCTGATTGGAGTGAGCAGGGCAGGGGGCTGATGCAGTGGTGGGGTGATTTTCTTGATAGAATTAAGGGTCAGTGAGCTGTTGCTATAGGCTTTCATATGTCTTAAAATACTCCTATTAAAACAGATGTTAGATTTAAGGAGAATGTGATGGAAGCAATTGATGTGGCAAGGTATTTTGTTACGCTCAATGATATGGAATACAAGGAAGAACTTTCAAAGTCTAAAGTTCAAGAACTTCTCTATTATGCACAAGGGTATTATTTAGCCCTTTATGGTGAGCCCTTGTTTGAAGAAGAGATAGAAGCTTGGAAAGAAGGGCTTGTTGTGTATAAAGTCTTTGCTAGATTTAAAAAAGAGGAAGTTTTTATTCCAGCTGAAAAATTTAGAATGACAAAAAAAGAAGTGGAAAGCATAGAGCCTAGAAAAAGAGAATTAATCAGAGATGTTTTTGATCTAATCGGTCAATATTCGGATTGGAAACTGCGAGAAAAGATACCCGAATTCCTTTGGAAAAGTGCTTATCAGGAGGGTATAAATAATGTAATTTCAAAGGAGTGTTTGAGGGAATATTTTAAGCTGTATGTCAATAATAATGGCAAAATTCACTCTAAACCTTGCAGGGTGTTGGGTTGATGGCAGTTATCAAGTTGATAATTTTATTTTTTGGATTTATAATTTAGAAAGCACCACAATAAGGAGTTACAATGCAAGCCCTCAAAGTCGCAAGATATATTATCAATAAAGCCATAGAGCTAGAGAAGCCTATCAGTAATTTACAGCTTCAAAAAATTATGTATTTTGTTCAATTAGATTTTTTGAAACAAGTAGGTAAGGGGCTTATTGATGATGATTTTGAAGCACGCAGCTTTGGTCCTATTGTAGGGAGTGTTTATAGCCAATACAGAGTTTTTGGTAGCAGTGAATTATTTATGCCTGAAAAAGATGCTCAGTTGGATCTATCGCAAAATGAACAATCAATCATTGATGCAACGATTAGAAACTCTTTGCAATTGAAGCCTTGGGAGCTTGTGCAAAAAAGCCATAATCCTAAAGGTGCTTGGGCTGCAGTGTTTAAAAATGGCGAAGGAGCAAGGGTAAGGATCCCTAAAAAACTGATAGAAAAGGAGGCAAAGAAATGGAGTGGATAACAAGATTTTATACACAGATCTTTGGCATTGTTTCTGTTTCTTTTGATAAAGATGATGAGTGGGTGCTTGTTGATGGGAGGGGTAGTATTAATATTGTCATTAAAGATGAAGAGTTTTTACAGGGCATAGAAAACAAAGAAATAGAGCTTAGAAAGGGCGATCGTTTGGTCTGTGAAGTGGAGTTGATTGAAGATCTTAACAATATTGGAATCATCTTAAGCTACTCAATTGTAAAAGTTAAAGAACATAAGAGAAGTCTAAAAAGAAGTCCAAAAGACTGATATTGGACTGATTTTTATGGCTAGACTGATTTAGGACTGAAAAAGATGGATTCAAGTTGTTTGACAATTCATCAAAAAAAGACTAGAATTTTTTATGAAATATTTTATGTCTAAAAGAAGTAAAAAGATTCCCACAGATATAAAATATCATCAAACAAAAATAAATATTGATGCCAAAGTTTAGATTGGTTTAAAGCTCCAAAGATGTCTTGGCATAAAGTATGTATCAAAACAAAGGGTAGTGCTATGGTTAGTCTAAAAAAAACTATTAGTTTTAAAGGGTTATCCAAACTCTTTTTTTCTAGGGTTCAAAATAACTCCTCATCAGTGATTAATGACCTGTTGCTTGAAGCTCTTGAGAGTGGTAGAATTTATAACATCTTGCTCAAATATTTTTCAAGAGCAGAGATTGAACAAATTAGGCTTGAACTTGAGAATGAGTTTAGCTTTGGAGGTGAGCCAACAAAAAATAATATAAAAACAGATATTGATAAGGTCAATATCGATGGTGTGAAAGAAAAATACAAAGAATCTGAATCAAAGATTATTAGTGATTTTGATATGACTAGGTAGAAGGAGCAATATGAAAATAGGTATTGATACAGGTTTTGGGCACACAAAATATGCCCTCTATGCAGATGGTAAGCTAAAACTAGGGAAATTTCCTAGTGTGGTTGCTAATGCTAATGATGATTTTAATGACAGGAGTGATCATGTTCGGATCTTTGAGAATCAGCTATATTATGTCAGTGATATTGCTTTAAAACAAGATCCAAAGGATATTAAAGAGTTAATCAGCTATAAAACTTTAGAACGCTTTGCACCTTTGCTGATAGCAGAAGTGTTGCGTTTGGAAAATCTCAATAGTCAAGAAGTCTCAAGTGTGGGTTTGGGTTTGTCGCCAGCTCATAAAGAACATGCTGCAACCTTTAAAAAGAGAATCTCAAGCTTTGCTGTCGATGAGAAGGAGTATAAATTCAAGAATATCTCCATCACGCCACAAGGTGTTGGTGCAGTGCATGCAATTAAGAAGTTTTGGGAAAATGGTGGAGTAGAAGAACCCAATGACTATATTACAGTTGATATTGGATTCAATACAATGGATGTGATTATCACATATGATAAGCAAATTCAGAAGGGTAAAATCAATGAGGATAATTCTTTTGAGCAAAAGGGGATTATTCAAATTGCAGAATTGATGCAGAAATATATTAAAAATGAATTTCAAAAAGAAATCACTCTCAAAGAAGCCTTGGTTATCTTTTTGGGAGAGTCTTATAAGCTTAGGGGGCAAAACCACAATCTCAGTGAGGTTGTAAAAACAATGAAGGCACAATATACGATTAAAACAATGGAGTTTTTAGAGCAGAAATATAGCAATGACTTCGATAAGATGGATGCTATTTGTTTTGTAGGGGGTGGTGGGTATTTTATTGATGGGCAATATGCACAGCATATACAGACCTTTAAGGACAGCGAGTATTACAATGCGATTGGTAATTTATTGATGCTAAAGTGAAAGAAAAGGATATGATATGAATATAAAAAATTTACAAGATAAAATTATAGAGCTTCGTGAAACGGTTGATAACTTTAAAATTTCAGAGGATAATATAGAAGCTATTGAACTCAAAGCCATTGTTCTTAATTGCTTATTAAAGTTTGAAGTTGCTACCTATGAAATCAAAGAGCAAAAAGAAATGTTGGCATTGCCAGAAGTAGCAAGAATGCTTAGAATTTCTAGGAAAAAAATAATGGAATTTGTTGATCGTGGAGATCTATCAGCATTTAAGCTAACCACAAAAACAATCCTCATAGATTCTAATGAGCTTCTTGCCTTCTTGGAGTCCAAGAAAATCAAAACAAAGGAGGGCATAACAAAATAGTAACCTAAAATATCATAAGAACATACAAGCAAGAATACAATTAATTTCAGAGCAGGGTAGATCCCTGCTAGTGGCAGATAATGATTTTATTGGATAGATTTTGAGTATCAGACAATAACTAATCGTTGGAGCAATCAAACAAAAGCCTATTGATGGTTTTTGTAATCATATAAAATAATAAGGAGCTATGATGGCTAAGAAAAAAGAAGAAAATGAAAATATAGTAGATGAGAGGAATGATCGAAACGAGCGATGGGAACGAAATCTTAGAAATGCTGAAAGAAGACTTAGGGAGATCGTTGGTTATTTGGATCAAAAAAGAAGAAATGGTGAAAGTGTGATCAATGGTGAGAAGATGAGTTTTATCAATCGATGTCATCTCATTTTTAGAAATAAAGATCAGATCAACAATGTCAATATTGTTATTGGCGATGATTTTGCTAGAGAAGTATCTAGGGAATTATCTAATATCCTTCGCCTTGAGAGTGAGGTAAGGCAGAGAATCAATGCTCGAGCAAAAGCCAAGGATTTGGAGGAAGCGATTGCACAAATTGAAAAATTTGATGGGATCAAGAAAAAGCTTCTTACGGAATTAAAAAATATGCGTGGGGTGCTTGAGAAAGATACCTCCAATCGTATTGTAGGAGAAGAATCAATCGGTGCAGAAGATTCTATTCAGGATTCCTAAAGAAGCTCTAAGGAAACGCTATTATGAAGTCGAACTTTTTCAAACATTGTTCGATGATTTTGGGGTAAAGAGGGTTTATGGTGCAGTGGGGCATAAGCCTACGGGATCTATAACCAATTTCTACCCCAATAAAGACCAAGCATATAATGCCTACCAAGCTATTATTCTAAAAAAAATGAAAAAAGGATATAATTGAAAACAGAAAAAATCAAATTCAATGCCCTCATAAGGGGCAAGAAGTTTGAAGGTGAGTTTGAGAGCTACACAGAGTGGTGGGAGTGGTTCAAAGAGAGGTATTTAGAACTAGGAAGCGATATATGCGATATTGTTCATACCTCTGATTGGATTGAAAATATGTATGAGGTTTATACAAATGATGGTCAGAAAATGATGGAATATCCAAATTTCATAGAAAGGCTAACATCTGATTATTCCTTACCTAGGAGGATATTGGGCGATTGGGTTTATCGTTTTGAAAGGTTTAAATGTGTTGATTTAATCACCAAAGATGATAACCTTGAATCAGTGTATAAGGCTGTTTATGATTGGTGGCTGAGTGCAGATTCTTATGCTACTATTATAGATAATGATGAAAAGGACAACAAATGACATCACATAAAATGGAATACCAATGAAAAAACTAACCATCTCTTTATTACTCCTCTTTTCTCTTTTGTGGGCAGAATCTTTAGAGAAAAAAGCCGAGCAAACTATTTTGAAAAAAACTAACACACAAGTTAAGGTTCTTGAACTCAAAGATATGGGGATTAAAAAGCTTAGTATCGGTGTTCTTGAGATTAGTGGGAAGCAAGTCCCTATTCTTGTTTCCAATGATGGAGAAACCATTTTAGGAGTGCCTGAAATTTTTCTATCGAACAATGAAGAAGTCTTGAATACTGCCAAAAAGACAATTGCAGATATTGAGAATTATAATTCTAGGGGCAAGCAACAACGGTTATTGGAAAGCTTTAAAGATCGCAAGGATAATGAAGTTTTTCTTACTAGCACAGGGAAGAAAACCAATCAAACAACTTATATCGTAACCGATCCCAATTGTCCTTATTGTCGAGACGAAATGGGAAGGATTGATTCTGTTTTGCAGACAAGTAATGTAGTTTTAATTCTTGTAGGGATTATAGGACATGAGGATTCAGAGATTAAGAGTGCTAATATCCTAGAAGCCAAGGACAGAATACTTAAGGAGAAATTGCCCAAAAAAGAGCAAGAAGCTAAAATACTTTCTATGATTAAAGAGGTTTATTTTGGTAATCAAAAACCCAATCTCAACCTGACTCAAAATAGTTATATTTATCGCAATTTGGCTAAAGAAAACTCAAAGCTTGTCATTGAGTCAGGAGTTGATGCCGTTCCCTATAAGTTTTCTATTAGTAAATAAAAAATAAGGAGTTAAGATGTTTGAAAAAACAAAAGAAAAGGGAAAGACCCAAGATAAGTATAAACCCTTTGGACAGGATAAGAAAAATGATTCTGGAGGAAATGGGGCTTTTGGACAAGACAAGAAAAACAATGCTTCTAAAAACTCTACAAAACCCTTTGGGGTCGGCAACCAATAGTTAGTCCCCTTTCAAATTCTCCCCTCCTTGTAGGGGAATAATCTTCAAAATATAGTAAAACTATTTCTCATTTTGCTTTTTTTTGCTACAATACGCAAAAATTGGTGAAAGGAAGAATATGCGACCTATCAGAATCCCCATAAAACGACTTATCGCAAACCATAGGCAAACACGGTATCAATACGATACATTAGAAAATCCGGAGCTTTTAGAGAAGCCAGATATTATTGAGCTAGCAGAATCCATCAAAGAGTATGGGCTACTCCAGCCTATAGGTATTGCTCAAAATGGTGACCATCAAGGCTTAGATGATCTTTACATTGTTGTGTATGGGCACAGAAGGGTTTTGGCGTGTAAAAGGTTGGGTCTTGAAGAGATTGATGCTTTCATTATTGATGATGTTAAAGGAGAAGATCTTCACATTAAAAATGCTATTGAGAATTTACAGAGAGAAGATCTCAGCATTATCGAAGAGGGTATGATTTATAAGGAGCTTTATTTTCAGAGGGATGAAGAGGGCAACCCAATGACTATTCAAAAGATTTCTAAGAAACTGAATATTAGCTCCAATAGGATTTCTAGAACTTTATTGATCTTGGATGAATTGGATGAAGACCTTATACTAAGAAAATTATGTAATCAGGGAGTAAAAAAAGATCATCAGTTCCTTTATTATCTTTCTCGGATAAAAGATAAGGTAGAGCAAGTCAAGATGTTTGAAAGATTTCAAAAAGGTCAAGTGGATAGGGATACTGCGATTGCTGAAATTAAGTATATGCTTGCTCGAAAAAAGTCGAAACTCCCCAAGGGGAAGAATATTATGGGTGGTCAGATCAAGATGGCTTATGATAAACAGGGCTTGAAGATACGGGGCGAGATTTTCAAACAAGTTTCCCCTCAAGCTCGTTTTGCTATGGAGAAAGAGATTGAAGGGGTTTTGAAGAAATATCAACAAGCCCTCCAAAAAGAGCTTGAATCAGATGAGGGGACTTTACCCCCCCCCCCCCCCATTAAAAACGATACACAGCATTGATACCACCATAAGAGGAGGTTTTATAGCTCCCTCTTTCTACTTGAGCTTTGATGAAATTACCAAACCGATAGAGTGCTGCTACTTGCCACTTGCCTTGATACCAATGTGCTCCGACTATAGGATAGATACTAACCATTGAGTAATGGACATCTTTGACTTTAGAGCTTTCAGTCAAGCTTGCATCCGAGATTCCTATTTGTCTGATAGTCCCACTGATTGTTAGAGTCGAATAATC
>NZ_MLAP01000016.1 GCF_002272865.1 Helicobacter sp. 12S02634-8
CCCTGCTTCTATCTTGTCTGTTTGACCATTTTGCATATCTGCCATCAAGCGAAAGACTCCATTAGCGCCATTGATTGTATCGACTTTGAGTGTGCGTGGTGCAAAGGTGGTGGAGGTGAGACGGTGGCAATTATCGTTGGGGCAGTAGATACCTGCAACATTGCTAGAAGTGTATTTGGTGAGATCGACGATAGAAATATTTGCTTCATCATTGGCATCGATGGGGTGGTGTGGGTCGAGTTTGGGGTTTGAAATCGAGAGTGTGTTGATGAGTGAAGTGTCTGTTAGATACCATTTACCTCCATTGCTTAAATTCAGATTGCCATTTGTGCCCGCAGTGCCAAAGATAGAGCCCATCAAGAAGCTTTGTGCGTTGGTGAGATTGATATAGAGATCTGTTCTATCTCCATAATAAATATCACCTTTGAGTTGGATTATGTTATTGGGATTGATGATAACGTGCGTAATGGGATCGGCATTGATAAAGGCTCTGCCGCTATATTCCATCAAAAATATCGGTCGTGCATAGACCTTTTTGCCAAAGGCATCAAAGCCGATTTTAGTCGGGGCAGTGTTGTTGAGATCGATAGAAAGATTTTTATTGAAGGCAAAATAGCCCTTGGGGTCTGTGTTTGTCGCTCCATTTTCGACAAATAGCCCTCTACCAATTGAGGCGTTATCTACAGCAGAAAAAGAAGTATCCACATCAAAGGTGAATTTCCCCTCCCTCCCATACGCCCATCGCCAGATAAACACGCCCCACGCAGTCCCTCCGATTTTGGCTGTGTCTAGGTGGAAATTTAGCTGCCCATCTCCACTGAATAAATAATCTTGCATACTGCCATTTAAAAGCCCCGCAGTAAAAAACCCATCTGGAATGCGGTCTAAAGAGAGTGTGATATTGACGATAGCTTGATTGTTGATATATACATTTTCTCTAGGGGGCATAGCACCATTGGCAGCGTGTTTGGTGTAGATAACATCGGTATTTGCATCATAGGTAGTCGCATGGAGCAAGCCCCCTAAAATGACAGATGCAAGTATCAAGATACGCAATACGCATATACCCCCTTATCTTAACTACCTTTACCCGTTTTACCCTAATTATATAGGAAGTCAAGCAAAATGTATTCTCATCAAGCAAAGATTTTTTGGAGTGGGTGTCCTAGGATACAAATCGGCAAATTTTACTACGAGATGAATCAAAATGAGATTGATATACATCAAGCTATGCTGATGGTATTTGGAATAGAATATTTGCGTGAGCACATTTGCTATACGAAACATCTTTCATGAGGAGTATGTATGACTTTAAAACAAGAGGGTTTATCCAGAAGAAATTTTATCAAAGCTGCGGCAGTGGCTTCTGCGGCTTCTAGTGTGGGGATTACTCTTCCGAGCACACTAGCAGCAGACGCTAAAGAAGGGCAAAAGGATTGGAAATGGGATAAGGCTGTTTGCAGGTTTTGTGGGACAGGTTGTGGGATTATGGTGGCTACTAAGGATAAGAAAATCATCGCAGTCAAGGGCGATCCTAAAGCACCAGTCAATCGGGGACTCAATTGTATCAAGGGCTATTTTTGTGCCAAGATTATGTATGGAGAAGATCGCTTGAGTGAGCCACTTTTGCGGGTCAATAGCAAGGGTGAGTTTGATAAAAAGGGCAAGTTTGTCCCCGTGAGCTGGCAGAGGGCTTTTGATGAAATGGAAAAGCAATTCAAAAAGACCTATAACCAAATGGGACCCAATGGCGTTGCGCTGATGGCAAGCGGGCAATACACGATTCCAGAGGGCTATGCTGCACTCAAGTTGATGAAGGCAGGCTTTAGGAGTAATAATATCGATCCTAATGCTAGGCATTGTATGGCAAGTGCGGTGATTGGGTTCATGCAGACTTTTGGTATTGATGAGCCCGCAGGCTGCTATGATGATATTGAGCTTACAGATACTGTGATCACTTGGGGAGCGAATATGGCAGAAATGCACCCAATCCTTTGGAGTCGCGTGACTGATAGGAAGCTCACCCACGCCTCTAAGGTCAAAATTGTCAATCTCACTACATTTACCAACAGAACTTCAGATCTTGCAGATATAGAAATTGTATTCAGACCTTCTACAGATCTTGCTATTTGGAACTATATCGCACGCGAGATTGTGTATAACCACCCTGAAGTCATCGATAAAAACTTTGTCAATGAACATTGCGTATTCAGCACAGGAGTGGTCAATATCGGCTATGGTATGCGCAGAGATCCCAATCATAAAGGATTCAGTGCAGCTGAGAGGGAGATCGTTGTCAAGGAAGTTTCTAAGCCTTTGAGTGATAATGAAGCCATCGCATTGCAATATCTTGGTATGAAGGCAGGCGATGTGATGGAGATGGATAATGCTTCAAAAGCAGGGGCGCATTGGGAGATAGGGTATGATGCGTTTAAAAAGGCTTTAGAGCCTTATACTTTGGATTTTGTCGCGCAGCTAGCTAAGGGCAATAAAGATGAAAATCTTGAAGATTTTAAGAAAAAACTTCAAGCCCTAGCAGATTTGTATATTGAGAAAAATCGCAAGGTCGTGAGCTTTTGGACAATGGGCTTCAACCAACACCAAAGAGGGTCTTGGGTCAATGAGCAAAGCTATATGGTCCATATGCTCTTAGGCAAGCAAAGCAAGCCCGGAAATGGCGCATTTTCTCTCACAGGCCAGCCCAGTGCTTGTGGGACAGCTAGGGAAGTGGGGACTTTTGCCCATCGCTTGCCCGCAGATATGGTCGTTACCAATCCCAAGCACAGAGCGATTGCTGAGAATTTTTGGAGTTTGCCAAAGGGGACTTTGAACGCCAAGCCTGGTTCGCCTTATCTGACGATGATGCGTGATTTAGAAGATGGCAAAATCAAATGGCTTTGGGTGGCTGTCAATAATCCGTGGCAAAATACAGCCAATGCTAATCATTGGATCAAAGCAGCACGTCAGATGGATAATTTCATTATCGTGAGTGATTGTTATCCTGGGATTAGTGCGAAAGTGGCTGATTTGATTTTGCCTACAGCGATGATTTATGAAAAATGGGGTGCGTATGGCAATGCAGAGCGCAGGACGCAGCATTGGAAGCAGCAGGTCTTGCCTCAAGGGAATGCGATGAGTGATACTTGGCAGATTTTTGAATTTGCTAAACGTTTCAAGCTCAGTGAGGTTTGGGGCAAGGATTATCCCCATTTGGGTATGCAATCTGTGCTAGATGCGGCTAAAGCGATGGGATATAGCCCTGATGATACTTTGTTTGATGTGCTTTTTGCTAATAAAGAAGCAAAAAAATTCACCACGCAAGAAGAACTACTCAAAGGTGGGGTGTTGAATTCTGAAGTCTTTGGCGATGAAAGAAATGTGCTAGGGAGTGATGGCAAACCTTTTGGTGGGTATGGATTTTTTATCCAAAAATATCTTTGGGACGAATACAGGAAGTTTGGTATTGGGCACGGGCATGATTTGGCTGAGTTTGATGTTTATCATAAGGTCAGAGGTTTGCGTTGGCCTGTGGTCGATGGGAAAGAAACGCAATGGCGCTTCAATGCTAAATATGACCCTTATGCACGGAAATTTGGTGATGGCAAAGAGTTCGCTTTCTATGGTAATAAAGACGCGTCTTTGAATCAAGGAGATTTACTCAAGCCCACAGACAAAAAAGTATCCATACACAACAAAGCAAAGATTTTCTTTCGCCCTTATATGGATCCTTGTGAAATGCCAGATACGCAATACCCAATGTGGCTTGCGACAGGACGTGTGCTTGAGCATTGGCATAGTGGGACAATGACAATGCGTGTCCCTGAGCTTTATCGTGCTGTCCCTGAAGCGCTGTGCTATATGCACCCAGAAGACGCAGCTTCTAATGGCTTCAAGCAAGATGAGGTGATTTGGGTAGAAAGCAGGCGGGGCAAGGTAAAAGCCAGAATCGATACGCGTGGTAGAAACAGACCACCTAGGGGGCTTGTGTATATCCCTTGGTTTGATGAAAATGTTTATATCAATAAAGTTTGTTTGGACGCTACTTGTCCTTTGTCTAAGCAGACAGATTTCAAAAAGTGTGCTGTGAAAGTTTATAAGGCTTAAAAAGAGGGATAGCAGATGGATTTTGATGCAAACAGACGCAAACATCTCATAAAAATCCTCCAAGCTATGGGTATGGTCGCTGTTGGAGGGCTTGTATGGGGGGCTTATGTGCAAAAAGCCTCTGCCTCCCCGCTTTGGCTTTTACCCCCTGGGGCTAAGCCCAAAGATCAGTTTTTGAAAAATTGTATCCGATGTGGTCTGTGTGTGGAGGCTTGCCCTTATTACACACTCAAGCTTGCCTCACCTCTGGATAGCGCGCCTTTGGGTATGCCTTATTTCCTCCCGAGAAAAACCCCTTGCTATATGTGCAAGGATATACCTTGTGTGGAGGCTTGCCCTACAGATGTGCTTGATAAGCAAGCCTTGAGCACCAACGGGCAGCTTGATATCAACAAATCTCGTATGGGTGTAGCGATTGTGGATACAAAAAATTGTATCGCATATGCAGGGATCCAGTGTGATGCGTGTTATCGTGCTTGCCCTTTGATGGATAAGGCCTTGTATCTTGAATACAAAAGAAATGAGCGCACAGGCAAGCATTCTTTTTTGCTCCCTATGGTGGATAATGATATATGCACGGGGTGTGGGAAATGCGAGCATGTGTGTGTTACAGAAGTGGCATCGATTACGATTTTGCCCCGTGATGTGGTGCTTGGCAAGATGGGGACTAATTATATCAAAGGTTGGGAAGTCCAAGATGAAGAGCGCCTCCAAGGAGTTTCTAGCAAGCTCAAAAAACCATCTGAACGCAGCCCCACTGATTATCTCAATAGCGAGGGGTTGTGATGTCGTATCGATTTTTGATTTTAAGGCGTGTGATCCAAATAGGGATTTTGGCTTTATTTTTTGTGGGAAATTTTTCTTGGATCTTGATTGCTAATCAATCTTTTGGTGTCTATCAGGGCGATATCAGTAGCTTTGTAGCAGACCATAGAAATCTTGCTGTTGGCCAGAGCAAAGATGTCCCAAGCCTAGCACATGTCTTGCAAGGGAATTTGAGTAACTCAAAACTCTTTGGAGTGATCCCTATGAGCGATCCTTTGATGGTAGCGCAGTTGTTTTTGGCTGGTGGGGCATTGAGTTTAAATGTTTATATCGGCTTGCTTGTTGTGCTAGGGCTTTATGGTGTGTTTTTAGGCAGGGCGTATTGTGCTTATGTTTGCCCGATCAATCTAGTGACTGATTTTGCTAGCTTTTTGCGTAGATGGCTCGGCTCTTATGCTCCCAATAAGCAGATACAAATCAGCAGAAATGCTAAATATGGGGTTTTGCTTTTGAGTTTGGTGCTTTCTTTTGTCTTTGGTATTGCAGCTTTTGAGATGATAAGCCCTATAGGTATGTTCCATCGTGGCGTGGTCTTTGGTATGGGGGCAGGGTTTTTTGGTATTTTGCTTGTGTTTTTGTTTGATTTATTATGGGTTAAAAACGGCTTTTGTGGCCATCTTTGCCCTTTGGGGGCAATGTATGGACTGATTGGGAAGTATAGTATTTGGCGTGTGGGCTATGATGCAGACAAATGCAGTAAATGCATGCGATGTGTGCAGATATGCCCTGAAAATCAAGTCCTGCATAGTGTAGGCAAAAAAAGCACGATCATCGATGCGATGGCGTGCATTAAATGTGGTCGGTGTATTGAGGTGTGTGCAGATGATGCACTCACTTTTAAAATAACAAACCCAATCAAAAAGGAGATAAAATGAAATTAAAACTATTGGCTTTAGCAGCAATCACTGGATTGTTTGTAGCTTGTTCGAGTGATGCTGGAGGGATTTCTGATAATGCTTTGGGGTTGCGTAAAATCCCTGTGCAAGATGAAAAAGATGTGCATTTAAATGATTATCAATACACAACCTCCCCAGCAGGAGAGAGTCAAAAGATCCAACGTTCCTATGAAAACGCCCCGCCTCTTATCCCGCACGATATTGAGGGGATGACAGATATCACACAAGATAACAATACTTGCTTGAGTTGCCACGCTCCTGATGTGGCTAAATCTGTCGGGGCTACCCCTGTGCCTAAGTCCCATACAATTGACTTGCGCCACGATAAAGCTATCAAAGATGGCATATCAGATAGCCGCTATAATTGCACCCAATGCCATGTGCCCCAAGCTAAGGCCAAGCCTTTAGTGCCTAATAACTTCAAGCCAGATTTCACACACGAGGGTGCAAAGTCTAGCTCTGATTTGATGGATGTCATCAATGAGGGCGTTCATTAAATGCTTTTTGAGAGGTTTTTACACGCACCTTCCCCCAAGGCTGTATTTTTGCCCTATGCTAAGGGGCAAAATATGCTGTGTAAAGATTGTGCGGGCGATTGTGTGGAAGCTTGCCCTATGGAAATTGTGATAAAAACAGAGGGTGGGGTGCCGTATTTGGATTTTAGCTCTGCAGGCTGTGTGTTTTGCAAAAAATGTGCTGAGGTTTGTTGGGAAAAATATGGTCAAGATAGTGTCTTAGACCCTTGTTTGCAAGGAGATATTCAAGCGTATGCCCATATTGATGTGTTGAATTGTTTGGCGTATCATCAAGTGGTCTGTGCTTCTTGCAAAGATGTTTGCAATGGGGCGATCGCATTTTCTGGCTTGTTTTATCCTGAGGTGTTGGAGGCTTGCAATGGCTGTGGTATGTGCGTGCGTGTATGTCCACAAAATGCTATCAAGATAGAGCCCAAGCAAGCCAAAACCCAAGCCCAAGCAAATAGAGGTCAAGCAAATAGAGTCCAAGCAAGATAGAGGGCCACCCCTAAGGATAGATATGAAAAAGATATTTTTGGTGCTTGCTATGGGCGTGCTTTTATCTGCAAAGGGGAGTGCTAGCTATGTGGTGGAGAGTGATGGAGGGATTTTATCGATGATGCGCTACCACCATAGCTTGTATCTTTCTCAAGATAATGGCTGCGTGCGTGTTTATGATTTATCAAGCCGGCATTTCACACATCGTTTTGAACTGCCTTTGATTGTTGATTTTTTGGGCGATAAGCATAAGCCACAGGTCTATTTTAGCGATACACTCGATGGCAAAAATATTTTGATTGTATCTCAAGGGAGCAATGGCAGCAGAGAGCTGCATATAATCAGTCCTTTGGGGGATAAGGTTGTGCTAGGGGAGCGAGATGGGATTGAAGTGTCTAGGGCTTTATGGGTTAATACGCATAAGGTCTTGCTGGGCTTGATGAGTAATGAAATCGCCCTTTATGACCTCAAGGCACAAAAATTTCTCTATAAAATCCAGCCCTCGCAAGCTGCATTTTCAGATCTCATCATCTCTGAAGATAAAAAGATCGCCTATTCAACGGCTGAATCTGGCGTGATTGATGTGATTGAAGTTGCTAGCGGGAAGATACTCAAGAAGCTTGAGGGGGTCAATAAAGATAATGTCTATCAGCTTGTCAAGGCAAAAAATATCATTTTGAGCGCAGGGCAAGATAGAAAAATGGGGATTTATCGGCTCAATAGGGATTTTTCTGTGCAAGGAGAGGGAATAGAGGCAAAGTTTTTGGTCTATGCTGTGGGTATTGATACAGATGCGAAATATGGCGCGATGATGTATGATGAAGAGGGAGGGGTCGCACTTGTCGATCTCTTGAGCCATCAAATCAAAAAGGTCTATAGCGGTGGGGGCTGTATCATCAATACGATTTTGTTCTATCATCAAGAGCTGATTGCTAGTTGTGATGGGCGAAAAATACTTTTTTGGAAACTAGAGGGATTATAATGAATATTTCAAGTATTATCATCAAGATAAACACAGAGCATTGGGATAGAGTGATAGAATCTTTGGAGGGGCTTGATGGAGTGGAGGTGCCTGTGAGTGATCCAAAAAGTGCTATGGCTATCGCACTCATCAGCGCACAAGATGTGGGAGAAGAGATCGCGGCCTTAAGGGCTATAGAAGAGATTGATGGTGTGTTGGCTGCGAATATGCATTTGAGCTATTCTGAAGAAGAATTTGCTAAAAATCTTTCTTCTTTAGAGATTGCCCAGACTATCAACGACCTCAAAGACGCTAAGGATATTACCTACAAGGGCGATGTCAATTCTTGGCTCTACAAACGCTAGCCTTACACTAGCCCTAGTATCGCCCCGCAATCGCCCTAGAATCGATAGGTATAGCTCAAATGCACAGAGGTCAGAGGGGCGATGAGTCCGTATTGATAGTAAGGTGTGCCTGCAATCACATTTTTAGTCGTTCCATTGGCTGCATAGTTTATGGGAAAAAAGATATTCAAAGGGATACGCAAGCCCAATTCGACTTGATGGTTCAAGAAATAATAATGTGTCCCTAGGTTGAAATATGCCCCTGTGCCAAAGAGTGAGTTTTTGGTTGTGCGAATAGTCGCAGGTGTTTTGGCAGTCGGTGTGATGGGGGTTGTGACACTTGTGATTTTGCCTCCGAGGAAGTTTGCTAGCTCATAGCCAAAGCCCGCAGAAAGACCTATGCTTGTTTGATGAGCGTTATAAAAATCATATAAATAATCCACATCAATCCCATAGCGCAAGCCATAATAACTCGCCTTGTTGTCGTATTCAAGGGTAGGGGTGCTAGTATAAGTAGTGGTATTTGTGCCTTTGTCGTAAACATTATAGCTACCCATATTGAGGTGTGCGCCTATGCGAACGCCGTGTCTGGGGTTGAAATAAAGCTGATAGCCACCTTTGAGCCCGTAGTTAAAGGATGTGCGTATCTCAGAATCGATGGAAATAGGGCTGCCACTATCAGAATAAGAAAAATTAGCCAAACTCAAATCAATCCCTGCAAAAAAGCCCGATTTTGGGTCTTTGTCTGCAAAGGGAGTGTTTGTTTGAGGGGCTTGAGTCCCAAAGCTTGCGCTAAAAAGCATTGAGAGCATTGCAGAATAGAGTGCAATGGATTTTTTCATTTTAGTTTCCTTTTGAAGTGATTTGTGCGATTTAAGGGATATAATTTTATATATTTTTATTGAAAATGATTGAGCAGGGATACAAAAATGCAAAATATTTATAATTTTATTACTTTTTGTAACAAATTATAGGTCTTTAGGGCTATGGTTGTGCGAGTGTTTGCGTTTTATTTGATGGATATTTTTGCTGAAAGCTAAGATTTGTTATCCAAGGTTTGGGTATTATTTTTGCATCCAATCACACGATAATTTGCTTAAGGGGATTTTGTTATCAATGAAATTTATTTTTTTAGCCTTAGGGGCTGTGATTTTGAGTGCTTGTTCGTTGTGGGGTATTTTTGAAGGCAAGATCGCACACAATAATTGGGAAATCCAAAAAATCGTCGTCGATGGCAAAGAATACCTTTCACCCCAGCTTTTAAGAGCTCAAGCTCTCCAAAATCAAACTTTGCAAAATCAGGCTCTGCAGAATCAAGCTCTGCAAAATAATATAGAGGGGGAAACCAAAGCACAAATCTCTCAAAACACCCATACCACCCCTCAAAACCCCGATACCACACAAGATACCACAAAAGAAAATAGCCCAAATGGAGAAGCTCATACAGGAGAAGTCCATACAGATGGCACGCTCGCGCAAGAAAATGGGTCTGTGAGCCAAGAATCTCCCATTGCCCCAAGCACTATGGCCACACCCGCACAAAACACTGCCTTGCCCCAATCGACCCAAACACCCCAAACTACGCAAACTCAAGACTCTAAAGAACATCTCTTAGACCTCAAAGAAATAGCCACAATGAATTTTGACCCCTCTGAACATCGGATTTATGGAGTTACAGGCTGCAATAATTATTTTGCTAGCTATGCTTGGAAAGATAGCGATCATCTTGAAGTGGGCAATACAGGCATGACAAGAAAGCTCTGTGAGCCCGATACATTGATGAGCTTTGAATTTCGTTTGATGCGTAATTTCAATGGAATTTTTAGCGTGAAAAGAAATGGCACTTCAATGGTGCTAGATAATGGTAAAATGCAGATATATCTCCAATGAATACGATCAGTGAGATTGTTTGTGGAGAGTTTGTGAGTAAAGGTTCAAAATTCTTAGCATTTTTAATGCCTTATCGGTGCTTTGATACAGGTTTAGCAGACTTGAAAAAGACCCATCTTAAGGCTGTGCATTTTGTGTATGCGTATCGATTCTTTGATGGAGTGCGTGTGTGTGAGGGGTTTAGCGATGATGGCGAGCCCAGAGGGAGTTCGGGCAGACCTGTTTTAAATGTATTGCGCGGGGAAGAGTTAGTAGATGTGGGGGTTGTGGTGGTGCGATATTTTGGCGGGGTGCTCTTGGGGGTTGGTGGTTTGGTGCGTGCTTATAGCAAAAGCGTGCTTTTAAGCATACAAACAGCCAAAGACGCAGGGGCAATGGGTGTTTTTGAGATTTGTGAAAATATTTCTTTAGAATGCCCTTATGCCTTGTTAGGGAGAGTGGAATATTTGGCTAAAAAGATGGGGCTTGCCTTAGAGAAAGAGGGATTTTTAGAAAAATCTGTGCGGCTCAAACTTTTTGGAAATGTGCAAAATACTCAGGATTTTTTGGCAATATACAAACAAGATTTAGTCTTTGAGTGAAATCTAAAATTTAGGAGGTAAAATGGAGTTTTTGGACCAATATTATCTGTGGATTAAAGCAGTGCATGTGATTGCTTTTGTTTCGTGGATGGCGATGCTTTTTTATCTGCCCCGCTTGTTTGTCTATCATACAGAAAATGCCCAAGTGCTTGAGTATGTCAAGATCGTAAGAATCCAAGAGAGGAAGCTGTATAGTTTTATCGGACAGCCTGCGATGGTTGTATGCGTGCTGACAGGGGCGTTGATGTTGGCTCTGCACCCTACCTTGCTGACATCAGGAGGGTGGCTGCATATCAAATTACTTTTTGTGCTGATTTTGCTCATTTATCATTTTATGTGTGGGCGATTTGTGCGTCTTTTTGCTATGGGGACAACCAAAAGGAGTGGGAAATTTTTTAGATTTTTTAATGAAGTGCCTACATTGTGCTTGTTTGTGATCGCATTTTGCGCTGTGGTCCAATTCTAAGAAAGGGAGATAATGGCAAAATTATGGAGTGGGAGATTCAGTGAGGAGAGCAGCGGCTTGCTAGATAGATTCAATGCCTCCATAGGCTTTGACCAAAAATTATGGAAATATGATATCAAGGGCTCTAAAATCCACGCTAAAATGCTTTGGAACATTGGTGTGCTCACTGAGGAAGAATACCAAGCGATCTTAAAAGGGCTTGATCAAATCGCTCAAGAGATAGAAGAAGATGTGTTTGTGTTTAAAATATCTGATGAAGATATCCATATGTCGATTGAAACTGCCCTCACTGCGCGCATTGGCGATGCGGGGAAAAAGCTACATACTGCCAGAAGCCGCAATGACCAAGTCGCACTTGATTTTAGACTCTATGTCTTAGAACACAATCAAATCTTACAGCAAAAAATCGCTGCACTCATTGATGTGATTTTAGAGCTTGCCCTTGCCCACACACAAACGATTATGCCGGGTATGACGCATTTACAGCACGCCCAGCCCATTAGCTTTGGCTTCCATTTAGTGGCTTGGTGCGCGAGCTTTAAGAGGGATTGTGAGCGCTTATATGATAGCTATGAGAGGAATAATTTCTTGCCATTAGGGGCAGGGGCGATGGCAGGGACGCCTTATGGCAATGATAGAGAGGCGATGGCAAAGGAGTTGGGATTCAAAGCCCCCACACTCAATGCAATGGACACAGTGAGCGAGCGGGATTTTGCTCTGGATTTGCTGTATGATATTTCTATGCTTTTGATGCATATCTCTAGGGTTGCTGAAGAGTTGGTGCTTTGGAGTAGCTATGAATTTAAATTTATCGCACTCTCTGATGGCTATTCTACGGGCAGTTCTATCATGCCTCAAAAGAAAAATCCCGATGTCCCAGAGCTTTTGCGGGGCAAAAGTGGCAGGACTTTTGGGAATTTGATGGCGCTTTTGAGCGTGATGAAGGGTTTGCCCTTGGCTTATAATAAAGACACGCAAGAAGACAAAGAAGGCGTGTTTGATAGTGTAGAAACAGCTTTGATTTCTCTGGATATTTTAAAAGAAGTGCTCTCTACAATGCAAATCTTTCCTCAAAATATGCTAAAAATGGCTAAAGTAGGGCATTTGACCGCGACAGATTTAGCTGATTTTTTAGTCCAAAAGGCTAAATTACCCTTTAGAGAAGCCCACCATCTCACAGGCAAAATCGTTGCTTATGCAGACCAAAAGGGCGTTGATATCAGCGAATTAGAAGAAAAAGAAATATTACAAGTTGCTTGTTTGGATATTTCGGGTATAAAGGGGGTTTTGGATCTGAAAAATTCTATGGAAGCAAGAGATAGCCTTGGGGGGACTGCGAGCAAGAGAGTGCTTGAGCAAATAGAGAGCTTGCAAAAATGGCTACAGAGGTATCAAGGGCTTCAAAACCAAGGGCACCAAAACAATGGATAAGCAAAAACAAATCATTGCGATGTTTGACCAAATCGCACCCACTTATGATAGCGCCAATCGGGTCTTGAGCCTAGGGATTGACATCACTTGGCGCAAAGAAGCGTGCAAAAGGGCGTTTGAATACACAAGGGAGCGTGATGGGCTTGTGATTGCAGATATTGCTTGTGGGACGGGCGATATGATGATCCATTGGGACAAAAACGCTCACATTTTGGGTAAAAATATTAACACAATCATCGGAGTCGATCCCTCAAAGGGAATGCTAGAAGTTGCTAAAGAAAAGTTCAAAAACTATCCCGATACCCAAAAAATCCGATGGATCACAGGAGAAGCAAAAGACCTCCAAGCCATTGAATCTAAAAGCATTGATATTCTCTCAATCGCTTATGGATTGCGTAATGTGATTGATATCAAAGAGGCTTTAGGGGAGTTTGGGCGGGTTTTGAAGCAAGGGGGGGTGCTCGTCGTGCTAGAATTTACCAAAAAAGAAAAAGAGAGTTTTTTGGATAAAATCACTAGCATTTATACCAAAAAAATATTACCCTTTATTGGTGGATTCATATCAAAAAATTATCAAGCTTATCAATATTTGCCTGATTCTATCGGGGATTTTTTGAGCCTCTCTGGGCTCAAGGAAGCACTGGAATTATCGGGATTTGATGTGAGATTTGCCAAAGATTATAGTATGGGTATTTCAACCTTATTGATTGGAGTGAAACGATAAAATGAGTGATGGAGCTTTTTTAAAAAATTTTTTAGCACTTTCTGAGCCCCTGACTTGGGGGGCATTAGTTGTCTTGGCATTATGCTTTTGTGTGCTTTGGGTGTTGCAAAAGAAAAATTTGAGTTTTTCTATCCGAATGCTTGTGGCGTTGTTTATGGGTATTGCTTTTGGTGTAGTGCTCCAAGGTATCGCAGGCTATCCGAGTCAAGAACAAATGCAAAGTATTTACTGGCTTTCTGAGATAAAAATTTGGTTTGGGCTTTTTGGCAAGGCGTTTGTGGGCTTTATCAAAATGCTAGTGATACCAATCATTATATTTTCAATGATTCGGATTATCTTGCATATCGATAGTGGGATCAATCTCAAAGCACTCTTGGGGCGCTCGCTTTTTTGGTTGCTCTTTACCACAGCGATTGCTGCGAGCGTGGGGATCGCTTTAGCAGTGGGGTTTGGTCTGGGAGAAAATTTCAGCGCTTATACAGGCGATAGGGCAATCAGAGAGGTAAAAACCTTTGCTGATGTCTTGCTGGGTCTTATCCCTAGCAACCCAATAGCAGCGATGGGACAGGATAATATCGTCGGTGTGGTGATTTTGACATTTTTCATAGGCTTTGGGGCTAGGAGCGTTGCTAAAATCGATGCATACAAAAAGGCTTCTGCAACTTTTAGTGATGTGATTGAAGCAGGCTATCAAATCGTGATGGTGATGACTTTATTCATTATTCGTTTTATGCCTTATGCTGTGGTCTGTCTGATGGCAAATACGCTCATATCCAACGGCTTTGGGGCGATCAAAGACGCAATGCTTTTTGTGGGATTGGTTTATTTGGCGATGGTGGTTATGTTTGTGGTGCATTTATTGCTAGTGGCTTTCCACGGGCTCAATCCTTGGACTTATCTCAAAAAGGCCATAGATACTTGGTTGCTTGCTTTTACAAGCAGATCTTCAGTGGCAATGCTTCCTTTGACGATTTCAACACTGACAAACAAACTCGGGGTCAATGCAGGCACAGCAAACTTCACAGCTTCTTTAGGCAGCACCGTTGGGCTCAATGGCTGTGCGGGGTATTTTCCTGCGATGACAGCAGTTTTTATCGCAAATCTTTTGGGCGTGCAGATTGATTTTAGCTTTATGGTGATGGTTGTGATTGTAGCGATTTTGGGCTCTTTGGGGATAGCAGGTATCCCTGGGGTCGCGACTATGGCAGCTTCTATTATGCTTGCTGGTATTGGGTTTGGCGAGCATTTTGGGCTTTTAGCGATTGTTTTAGCGATCGATCCTATCTTAGATATGGCACGCACTTTGAGTAATGTTTCTGGAGCGATGACTTCAGCTGTGTGTGCTGATAAAGAATTGGGCACATTAGATAAAAAAATCTATAATGGATAAAAGGGGGCGATGATGGAAGCAGTGAGTTTTGAAGCAAGGATTGAAAAAGCCAAGGAAATTCTTAGCAAACTCAATACCCAAAACCTCAATCTCAAAGAGGGCTTGAATCTCTATAAAGAGGGTATGCAAGAGCTCCAAGAAGCGCAAAGCTTGCTTGAAAAAGCCAAGCTAGAATACCAAGAGTTAAAATCTATCCCCACTCAAAGTGAGGTCAAACAATGAATTTAGCGATATTGCAGCTCCCCTCACTCCCACTCAAAGAAGAAAAGCTAACAGCCTATTTAAAAGCAATCAAAAAGGGCTCTGTTGTTGTGATGGGGGAGTATGTCTTAAATCCCTTTTTCCATGAGATTGGTGGTATGTCTAAAGAAATTATCAACAACATCACACAAAGCAGGCTTACAGAGCTCACCAAACTCACAAAAAAGCTACATCTGACGCTGATTGCCCCTGTATTGTGCGGGGATGAAAAGAAAATTTATAAAAAAATTGCCATCATCAATGGCGAACAGATAGATTTTTATACCCAGCAGCGATTGATCGCCTATCCACATTGGGATGAAGAAGCTTATTTTGCCAACCCCAAGCCCAAAAGCTTCAAACTCCCTTATTTGTTTGAAAAAGATGGCTTGAAAATCGCAGTTTTATTTGGCTTTGAAGTGCATTTTGATGCAATATGGGTGAAGATGAAAAATGCAGGCGTGGATATCGTGCTTTTAAGCACAGCTTGCACCTTTGATTCCCATCAGCGTTGGCAGGATTTGTGTAAGGTGCGAGCGTTTTGTAATTCGTGTATGGTTGTTAGGGTCAATCGCATTGGCGAATATGACTATGATGGGGTGCAGTGGCAGTTTTATGGAGATAGTTTTATTGCCTTGCCTAATGGCACGATTGAAGATCATTTGGGCTCAAAAGAAGAAGTGCTGTGTGTTGAGGTAGAAAAATCCCAGATCCAAGAGTATGTCAAGGAATGGAAATTCAGATAAAATCAAATAAATCAAGCCCCCTTGTCTGAAGGCGTTTAAAAATTTGGGTATAATACAAAAAGTTCAATCAATCAAAGCCATTGCAACCACTTCTACTTAATATTCTGCAAAGTAAGGGAAATTATGTCAGCAAAAACCATCAATCAAGAATTAGAGATTTTATTCAAAGAAACTGAGAGTGATTTTATCTCTTATGAAAAGATAGCTCAAGTCTTGCAAAAAGTCCCCACACCAGCCCAAGTCAAGAAAATCAAAGAACTCACACAAAAGCACAAAAGAACATTAGTGAGCTCATCAGAACTAGCAAAAAAACTCAATACCAGAGATGAAATCAAGCTTGCTGAAGAAAAAAGAAAAGTTTTAGATGAAGAGCTTGAAGATGAATTTGACTTCATGAAAGAGCGAGAACTCTTGGAATGGAGCAGGAGCGATAGCCCTGTGAGAATGTATCTGAGGGAGATGGGGCAGATTGCTCTTTTGACTAAAGAAGAAGAGATCGAATTGAGTAAGCAGATTGAATTGGGAGAAAATACCATTTTGGATGCGATTTGTTCTGTCCCGTATTTGATTGATTTTATTTATGATTATAAAGACGCCCTAATCAATCGCGAGCGACGCGTCAAAGAGCTTTTTAAAAGCTTTGATGATGATAGCGAAGACAATGAAGAGAGCGAAGAAGAAGAGGAAAACACAGAAGAAGAAGATGGGGAGAGCAAAAAGCCTGTTTCTAAAAAAGACCAAAAACGCGTTGAAAAAGTCCTAGAAAGCTTCAAAGCACTCGATAAGGCCAAAAGAGATTGGCTCAAGACCATCGATACAATTCCTGATGCTAAAGAAGATGAATTGGTGCATATCTTGACACTTGCACATAAAAAGCAAGTTTTGAAAAACAAACTTCTTGATTTAGGGCCTACGAGCAAGCTCATCAATGAACTCGTCAAGGCAATGGAAAATACTCTAAAAAGTGGCAGTGGCTTTGAGAAAGCCCGCCAAAGCCTTGAATTCAAGCTCCCGCTATACTCTGATATGCATATTGAAAATCACGAGAGAATCCTTAAAAATATCACAACAATGTCCCGAGAAGATATCGCTGCAGCCGTGCTAGAGCCTACGACAGTGAATATTTATATCGAGATTAAAAAGCTCTTTCAGACCAAAGAGGCTAGTGAAGATGGCTTCAACCTCAAGCCAGAGAAGCTCAAAGAGATTTTAGAGCAGATCAAAAGGGGCAAATCTATCTCAGATAAGGCCAAAAATAAAATGGCAAAATCAAACTTGCGGCTTGTGGTGAGTATTGCTAAGAGATATACCAACAGAGGGTTGCCGTTTTTGGACTTGATCCAAGAGGGGAATATCGGATTGATGAAGGCTGTGGATAAATTTGAATACAAAAAGGGCTTCAAATTTTCGACCTATGCTACTTGGTGGATCAGACAAGCGATTTCACGGGCAATCGCTGATCAAGCTAGGACGATTAGAATCCCTATCCATATGATAGAAACCATCAATCGTATCCATAAAATCATGCGCAAACACGTCCAAGAAAGTGGCAAAGAACCTGATGTTGATGTGATCGCCCAAGAAGTTGGCTTGCCGATAGACAAAGTAAAAAATGTCATCAAAATCACCAAAGAGCCCATCAGCCTAGAAGCCCCGATTGGCAATGATGATGATGGCAAATTTGGCGATTTTGTCGAGGATAAAAATTCGATGGGACCTATAGATTATATCATGAAGGAAGATTTAAAAGTCCAAATCGATGAAGTCTTAGACCAGCTCAATGACAGAGAAAAGGCTGTGATTCGCATGCGATTTGGTCTTTTGGACGATGAGAGCGATCGGACACTAGAAGAAATCGGCAAAGAGCTCAATGTCACCAGAGAGCGCGTCAGACAGATAGAATCGAGTGCAATCAAAAAGCTCAAACACCCCAAAGTGGGCAGAAAACTCAAAAACTATATCGAAGAGTGAGTGTGCAGAGCACTTTTTTTCGCCCATTGTCTTATCATTGGGTGATATTTATCGCCGCAGTGGTTTTAGCAGGGCTTTATAACGACACTTTTTGGACAAAGATTTTTGCTTATGTGTCGATGGAAAAAGAGGGCGATAAATCTCTTTTATTTGCATTATTTGCTGCGTATGTCTTGCTGATTGCCTTGAGTATTGAACTTTTGAGTGTGCGATTGTCTGTTAAATGGGTGATTGGGGCTTTGGTCGTGATTTCTGGGGTGAGTCAATACTTCATGCAGACTTTAGACATCACGATCAATGATATGGTTATAGAAAGCTTGCTGCATACCAACACAGGGGAGATTAAGGATTTTTTAAGCTGGGGGCTAGTAGGTGCTTTGCTCTTGTATGTGGCACTCCCGCTTTGTTTGTTGTTTTTTTGCCCTTTGGGGTCTTTGAGGTCTTTTTGGCGCTCTAGCGCCCTCAAGCTAGCCCTCATTGTTGGGTATCTCATCGCTTTGAGTGGTCTATATCTTTGGAAAGGTGCTGATATTGTTTTTGCCTTTAAAAGCTCTAAGCCTATCATTTATGCAACCAATCCATTTGCCCCTATCCGCTCGGGTGTGCGTGTGGCTTTAGATACATTAGGGCCAGCAAAGCATTTTGTGCATATAGGAGCAGATGCTAAGCTTGTGCGCTCCCATCAAGCCCCATCAGTGTTTGTTTTGGTGATTGGCGAGAGCGCTAGAGCAGCAAATTTTTCTCTCAATGGCTATGCAAGGGACACAAATCCCTACACATCAAAACTCAAGTCTTTGGTGAATTTCACAAATTTTTATGCTTGCGGGGTGATCACAGCTATTTCTATCCCTTGTATGCTGACAAACTACACGCACCAGACCTATAAAAGCCGCAACCAATCTTTGTATGTTGATAATATTTTAGACATCGCACAAAGAGTGGGCTATCAGACTTATTGGATCAGCAACAACGGGGGTGGGTGTATGGGAGGGGTGTGTGCGAGGATTGAGCATATCAAATACTACAATGATGGGAGTTTTGATGGGGCAATGCTTGGGTATATTACAGATTTGATTGCACACACAAAGCAAGATACATTTATCGTAATCAATCTCCACGGCAGCCATGGCCCGAGCTACTTTAAGCGATACCCAAAGAATTTTGAATATTTTTCTCCTGTGTGTGAGCAAAAAGAACTCCAAAAATGCTCCCATGAAAGCATTGTCAATGCTTATGACAATTCGATTGTCTATACAGATTATTTTTTGTATCAGATTATCCACGCACTCAAAGAAAACAAAGGCATTGCTGCTGCGATGTGGTATGTGAGCGATCACGGCGAGAGTTTGGGCGAATATAAGCAATACATGCACGGAGGGCTGCCCTATGCCCTCTCTCCAGAAACACAAAAGCATATCCCCTCAATGATTTGGCTAGGCAATGGCTTCAAACAGCACTATCAAGAGTTGGCAAAAAGCAAAGACGCACATCTTAGCCACGACTATATTTTCCACACTTTGCTTGACTTGCTTGATATCCATACTCAAGATTATCAAAAAGACCTAGATATTCTCAAGCAATAAATTGCCTTTGTTTGCCTAGCTCTTGATTTGATAGGTGATTTGATAGGGCGATGGAGTGATGGTTATCTGCGATAACACAAGTTTCTCTGGATTCTTCAATCACTCTCTTTTTCCTTCCTGCCCCCAATAAACAGGCTTTGAGGCAACCTCCTTTTTCCTTCAACCCCCCCCCTCTTTCTCTTCCCCCCCACCTCCCAATCTTACCTCCCTCCCTTTTCTCCTTCTTTCTTTTTATCCCCCCCCCCTCTCAATCCATTAAGCATACATTAAGCAATAAGCTTGTAATATTCCAATCCCATTCAGGTGAGCCGCATATAAAACTCTCCGATAATTTTTCTTTTTATCTCTGGTTGATGGGTTTCTATAAGAAATCTATGAGTTAAGGGTTAGAA
>NZ_MLAP01000059.1 GCF_002272865.1 Helicobacter sp. 12S02634-8
AATGTTTCAAGGACTCAACGCACAAGCCATCACAGGGGGAAATGTCTTTATCAATGGTATAGGGAGAATTGGCGTATTAAAATCTGTCGAACTCCCTACTTTAGAGAGAGATGTTATCGAACAAAATACGAGTATTGGTAAGTTTGAGCAGGTCATACCCACGCTCAAGCCCCTCACAGCTAAGTTTGTCATCACTGAAGTTGATGAGATTTTAATCACAGCTTTTAATAGCCTTTTGCCTGCAACTATCTATATCAAAAAGAATCTCACACAAGGGGCACTCATCGCAGAGCACTCCCAAATAGTCGCTACCTTTGGGGGTGCGCCTAAAATCCTGCAATTCCCTAATTTTGAGATGAATAAAGAAGTTGAAATGTCGCTATCTATGGCAGTGTATCTTTTCACATACCAAAAAGAAAAAATACCCCTCATAGTCTATGATGTTACAAA
>NZ_MLAP01000017.1 GCF_002272865.1 Helicobacter sp. 12S02634-8
ACCTTGCTAAATCTCTGCCTTCTTTGTCTTTGAAACTACCTGTAAGGATTGTTATGAGATCAATCAGAAGCCAAACAATATTAATCAATAGACCATAAATAGTGATGGTTAAAAGAAGTTGCACCACCCCTGTGCCTATCTTGCCTGTATAGAAGCGATGTGCCCCTAGAGTGCCTAAGAAAAACCAAAGCAAAAGAGTTACCACAAAACTACGCCCCTCTTGTTTGATCTTACAACCACAATGGGTGCAGATCACGGCTTTGGGATTGACTTCTTTGCCACATTCTGAACAATACATCAAAACTCCTTGAATAGATTGCTCAAGATCTAAGCTTTTGGCTTAAGTCTAAAAGCGTGAGTTATTATACCAAATCTGTAAAATACCCTCAACTTCTTGATTGGGATAAGCATTGTTGGGATATGGTGGCAAGCTGCTATAATATAGTTATATATTGCAGCAATCAAGGTTTGTTTAAAGGAGTATGGAAATGGATTTAGATAAAGAGGATTTGAGGAGAGTTGCTGAATTTGCAGGGGAACTTTATGGAAGTTGGGATATTCAATCTGGGCTATGGGTTGATAGATTAGAAAAAATAAGATCCCAAAGGTATATGAGATATGGAGATGATATGACAGAGGATTTGGAGATAGATTTGAGTGATGATTGCTAAATATTTTGAACTGATTAGCTGTTTTTATTAAGAGAGTATGCCCTTGAAAGAGAAAAGATTGAGTCTTCTTGGCTATATTTGCTGATTGGTAATTTTATATACTTCCTTTCTCCTACTTTTTCCACCTTTTCTACCACTAAAGTCCTACCAAAGTAGTTTAGCCATAAAAAGTAGTATGAAAGACTTCCAAAAGACTACTTTAATACCACCAAAAAAGTCTAGACATATTTTTCAGTCTAAAGGACATAAATAGACAGACTTAAGATGGAGCAACTTACTAAAGTAGTATAAAAGCAGTCTAAAGGACATAAATAAAAGTCTAGACACAAATATCAGTCCAAAAGGCGGTAAAAAGAAGTTTTTAGAACGATAGAAGTATGTAAAATAGGAAGTTATAGGGGATTTGTACCATGGTACAAACTAAAAGAGTGGAGGAAAATGTGGAAAAATAACAAAAAGTAGAATATAATTTGGTATTTTTTCTTGATTTTTGATACCCAAAAACTATTCTTAGGGGATACTTTTGAACATAAGAGCTGATCTAAATGCACTCGCTGAAGAGTATTTTTGCAGTGAAAGAGCGTTGATACAAATGATTTTTGTTGCGATTAAAGATGCTTATCCTGAGTATAAAATACTTTATTTTGATATGGAAAAGCAGTATATTTATGCTGAAAAAAATGGCAGAAGTGTATGCTTTAAAGCAAGTAGAGAGAGGTTTAGTATTATTAAAAAGAGCCTTATTAATGCATTAAAAGTGCATAGGAAAGAGGTGTTAAGTAGGAAGAACTTTAAGCTATTAAGAGGGCTTTATCACTCACGATTTTGCAATAAAATAGTAAGAACACATATTGTTAGTTTGGGTGAGAAGCATATAGAAATGGCTGTCAAAGATAGAGAAATGTTGGCATTAAAAGTGCGATTGTTTGTGTCTATTGATGACTTTTTTGATACTGATTTGATTGCAGTTGGACATAATTTTAATGTGTTTATTCAGTCAATAAGGATTGAGAAGGATAGGCAAATTATCTTAAAAGGAGTGAGAAAAAATGATGTAATTGTAGAGAAAGAAATTGAGAGTTTGTTTGCTTATATTGAGAAAAAAAGTGGTAAAAAGATAGACTTTAATGTTGCTAAAGTTGATTTAAATAGAGCTTTAGTTGTTTTAAATGTTTATGAAAAATATGCAGATTCTATTCTTGGAAAGGTGGCAGAAGCCATTAAAAAGAGAGTGGGTTTTAGCTTATTTTGGACTAAAAAAGAAAGGATTGATGATGGAAAAATTAGAAAAGCGCAGTAGAAATATACGCAAAAACAATGGTGTTAATTCTATTTTGAAGGAGATAGAAAGCAAGAAAAACATACAAAAGGCAGTCAAGGTTTTTAGCAAAATGTTGATTGTGGATTTGAAGTTTTATGAGGATTTGGAGTTTGTTATAAGCAGAATTGGTTGGACACCACTTGTTAATAGTAGGCAGTTTTCTGGACTCAAAAAGACAATATCTGACTTAGTTGTAGAGTTAAAGAGGATGGAAAATGATGGAATTGCCCTTGAAAAGGAAGGTAAAAATGGAGATTAAGACTATGGAATATCTACCAAGAGAGGTAGTTGATTACAAAGATCCACTACAAGTTGCTACGCTATTTAGTAAGTCAATGTTGTCCCATACTCTTTATAATTTGTTTGTTGAAGCTGTTAATTTTAATATCAAAGATGAGCAAAAAGATGGCAATTCGTTCCCTATGATTTTGAGGGTTTCTGTAGCTGGATATGATGCTATTAATATTGAATATAACTTGTTTATTTTGGCATTGAGTAAGAACTTCTCTCCCCAAACACAGCGAGATTTTATCCTTGATTTTGCAGTCAGAGAGGGGATTAGAGAGCGTATGAAAGCCCCTTTATTTTTATGCAAGTTACTTGAGGATTATTTGGGGCTAGTCGCAGGAGGGAAGCCTTATATGCCCAAGAACAAAGCTTTTGTGTTGAGTAGTTTCTATAGACCCATTGTGTATGAGCGTATTGATGGTAAAGAAGCAAGGCAAATGGCAGCATTGACTATCAAGCTTGATGTGTTGTTTGATATTATTGGTGATATACCTACAGCAGGGACTTTGGTAGAGAATATGGAGCATTTTTATAATCGCTACATTGATTTTGAGCAAGTTGCTTTTGGTGCGAGTAAATGTCGAGAGTATTGGCTGCGAACAAAAAATCACAAGGTGGTTATGCTAAAAATTTAGGGTTTCAGAGTTGCATTATATATATAATATTATTATAGTAAATTCTACTCAATCATAGTAACTAGAGGTAACTTTAGTAAATCTTAGTAAATTGTAGTAAATCCTACTAAATTCTAGTAAATTGAATAAATTAAGATATTTTTCGTAAGAAAAATACAAGAACCGTTTTCATTAATGTGCCAAAAGAAGAGGAGAAGGATTTGTGAATTTTGTATCAAATCTAAAGCAAGGGTATTTTCAGATTTTTTTAGAGTTTTATCATAAAAAACCTGATTTGGTTGTCTTGATTTTATTCCTGTGCTTTTATCTCGTATTGTTTTTGTTTGTTCGTTTATTCTTCAAGAAAAGAAAGAGATCTAAGAAATCGCCCCCTCGTAAAAAAGACAAGGGTGTGGGCAGAGAGATGGGGGCTTATCATGAAGATAACATCAAACTCAATCTGTATGATTACACAGTTAGACTTGTCTATGAAGCAATAGGCATTATTCGAACGAAAAAGAAAATGGAAAAGGGTGATGGGTTTAAAGTGGATTTCTCTCAAGCAATGAGTATGTTTTCTAATCCTAAGTTTTTGTTCTACTTGAGTGAAAATAAAAAGATTATGTTTGAGAGAATGCCAAAAGAAGCTTCTGAAATTATTTTGAGTTCAACAGAGGAAAGACTAACAAGACCTCAAAGAAAAAAGGAAAAAGAGATTGAGCTTGAAGATGGGGTTAGGGTAACTCTTGATGAGAATAGCTTGATTAGAAAAGTTTTTTCTCCAGAGCTTGAGAATAAAAAAATTGCTTCTCAACTTGATTCTGAAATCAAAGGAGAGGATTTGGATTCAATTCTTGATGGACCAGAGCCTAAAAAAACAATAGAAGAAAAAGATGGGCTTTTAAAAAAAGAGCAAGAAGAAAAAGAGATTGAGAGAGTTGCTGAAAATTTCTTTACAAGTTTTTCCAAGACACAAGACCATACACCAAAAGAGAAAAAACCAATGAATGCTGTAGAGTATAAGAAAAAGATCAAGCAGAAAAAAAATGAAAAAGAGAATCTTAGAGATCTGCCCTTTGTTGAAATTTCTGATTTACAAAAAATCACTGATGAGATACTTTCAGAAAATACACAAGCCCTAGAGTCAAGGAATGAAAAAAAAGAAGAGGTAGCTCAACAAGATCCTAGGTCTTTTGAAACAAAGGAAAAGTTAAAGACAGCACAGGGGAGTGAAAGCAAACAAGAGAGTGGGGTATTAACTTTCATAAAAACAGAAGTCTTGTGCTATAATTATGTGGATCAGATTTTTATTATTGAAGACAATATTATTTTTAGGCAAAGATTTTTCAATAATTTTAGATTTGCCAATCCTGAAGATGAAATCAGTGTTGATGCACTGAAAATCATTTTGGGTAAGTTTGAAAAAAAATATCAAATTTCATTTCAAATCAACAAAAGTGTCCATAGTTTTAAAAATGAGCGATTCACACTTTTGGCAATACCCAAAGAGGTGCAGGCAAAGATTGAGTCTTTGCTTGGTGTTTCTGCAGAGGAGTGATGCCAATGGAAAAACTAGAGCATAGTGTCTTACAACAAATTTTTGGAGAAGCAGGAATAATTTGAAACATAAAGCTGAACATATTGCCATGAAACTCAATCGGAGTATGTTGTTCCTCTTTGAGTTAAAGAGAGGTCGGGAAAGAAATAAAATATTGCAAAAAATTGACAGAATGGGGTCAAAAAATGACTTTAGAGATGAAATGGTGGGTAGAGCTTACCAAGTCTATCAAAAACGATTTAAGACCCCAATGCTGAACGAATTAGTAGTATTTTTTCTTAAGAATACAGAGGATTTTGAGTTTTGTAAGCTGACTTCTGTTCCCAAAAAGTATAGAACCCAGCATAGGGCTTATGATAGTATGTTTGATGAGTTAGAAAAAGTAGATTTGCTTAGACATACGCTTAGAGTGTTTCTCATTGCGTGTGAGAAAAATCGTGATATTCCTGATGGCGTGGCTGAAGAGGTAGCTCTGCTCGCACTCACTCATGATTTTGGTAAATGCCCCAGAATCAGGGATTTAACTTTCTCCAGAGCTGATGATCCCCATAATCATGTCAGTGCCAAGTATGTTTCTTTGATTATGGAGCAGAGGGGATACTCTAATAATTTTATCAATCTTTTCTATAAGACACTTTTTGACCACCATGGTTCAGAAAAAGAATCTCCTCCCAAGGACTTTCATATTGAAGCCCTAAATGAGTGTGATTTTTTAGCTCGCAAGCAAGAAGAAAAAGAGGTGATGAAAAGAAAATTTATAAACACAGGGATTGCACAATGACTTTCAGAAGCCATATCGCATTGGGTATTGTAGGGGGTTTGGCATTGGCTCAAACTCCTTTGATTGTTCAAAGTCCTGCTTATTATATTCAATATTTGCCCTTGATCGCCCTGGGATCAATTCTGCCTGATATTGATGAGCCAAAAAGTTTCATCGGTAGAAAACTCCCTGGCATTTCTCATATGATTAATTTTGGACTTGGGCATCGTGGCTTTACGCATTTTCTTTTGTGTCCGTTGCTTTTAGCTATTATTGGTGGTATTCTTTTAGATGCCTCACGATTTTTTGTGTATGCAGTTTGTTTTGGTATGTTGATGCACCAATTGGGTGATATGCTGACCAAGAGTGGGATTCCAAAATATTTCTACCCATTTAAGGCTTCAGGAGTATTGTTACCTAAGTTTTTGAGATTTTATACAGGGAGTATTGCAGAATGGCTGTTGTTGGTTCTGATTTTACTCCCAACAATGCTCTTGCTGTTTTATTTGTCATATAGCCAATCGTGGGGACTTACTCCTAGTTCTTTTAGTCAGTTTTATAAGGGGATAGGGTTATGAAAAACATAGTGAAAAACTTGGTTGCACTCAAATTCCAGCTTCTTGCGTTTGAAATAGAGAAAATCTCTCTTAAAAAGCAAAGGAAGCGTAATCCTGATGAGTATGAGAGGTTTATGATTGAAGCTGAAAGGCTTTATGAAGATACAAAAAAGAAAGTACTTGAAATAGAAGTACGCAATGAAAGGTGTTAAAAATGTTTGGTATGGGTGATAAGACTGCTGTTGGGCAAGAGAAGAGGGGGTTTGATAACCGAAGAAATTATGGCTTTGGGGGCGACCACGGGAATACATTTGCAAATATGCGTAAAGAAAAAGAGCAAGAAGAGCCTAAAAAGAAAGGGCGATATGCTTTCCATAGTGATATTCAGGAGGTTGCAGATATTCTACAATCTATTTATGCTTCTGGGAGCTCTTTCTCAAAACAAAAAACAATCGATATGACAGAGAGTGAGTATCGAATGCTCCCTATCGAGATGGCAAAAATTGTAGGCAAGTTGTTTTTTTATATATTTTTAATTTATATCTCAAGTTTTCTGATTACGATATTGTGTGCGAAGTTCAAACTTTCGTTCGGCTTGTCATATCCAATTCCGATAAGTATCTTTTTCTTCTCTTTGCTTTTTTATGCGTGGGTCGTTTATGGCATGCAGCAATTTGTAATCGAGAATGAGGAGCAGCCGAAAACAAAACAAGTGTTTAAGATTGTGCTTTCATCTTGGCGATTCATTGAAGTTTCTATGTTTATTTTGATGTTTGTTTTTATCGGTATCCATTTCACTGAACCCATTTGGATTGGCAACTTGACTTTCTTATTAGAAAAGATAAAGTTCTTTTTTACGCCACAAGATGTTTCGGATTCAATCGATCACTTGATGTATCTCTCTTTTATGGTCAATGCAATTTATGTGGTCTTTGTTTATTTCACAAGAAGGAGGTTTCGAAAAATGCAGCAGAAAAATATGTTGGCTATATATCACCAGTATGACTTGCATTCAGCTGTTGATAAGAAGCTAGATTTTGAAATTTAATTGTGGCTTCTGTTTGGATCTATTCGTGTAGGGCGTTCATCTTTAATGATGAGTATTTTGTAAAATTTTAAAGGATAACAAATGAAAAAATGTTTTATATCAAAAATCTTGTTTTTAATGCTTCTTGGGTTTATTGGTATCTCGTTTGCAGCAGGACTCAATCCAATGCAAGCTGTCAAAAATGCCATGTATGATTTGGGGGTGAATTGGGTGTTTTGGATCCTTGCTTTCTTGATTCTTGCTACAGCGATCATAGCAATTTTCAGAGGTGCAGAGTGGCTCTCAGTTACTATCGTAGCCTTAGGATTGATTGCAGCACTCTTCTATTTGCCAGGGCAAATTGATAAAATCAAAGAATGGGCTCAAAGCTATACCCCAACTAATGCTACTCCTTAAGTGAGTGCAAGGGCAGACTAATATTTTGGAGAAATTATGAATAGAAGTGATATTGTTGTAGAGTTTCCAGACAGGATCAACCGATACAGGTTGATCTCTAATATTGAAGCAGATATTTTTATGATAGCTGCATTTTCAGCGATCGGATTTGTAACTTTGCTTTTTTTTGTTACCTCCCAGCCAGGCTCATCTTTTATTATGGGCTTAGGCATTGCAGGGGGGATTACTTATTTGTATATTTACTTTAAAGAGAAAAACAAGCGTGGGTTTTTAATACATTGGCTTTATTCTAGGGGCATTTACCGACCTAAATATAAAGGGGTTGAAGGTTTGCCTAAATATTTTCTTACAGAAGGTTGGGTTCATGAGTTCAACGACTAAACGCCACGATGATGGAGATTATGGGTTTTATGGAAAGGAAGCACTTGACCGATCGGTCAAATTGATTCTCAATAATCGCATTTTTCAGCTAATCATTGCTGTGCTGGTTTTTATCCTCATATTGCTAACTTCAGCATATTTCTCATTATCAAAATCTCTCACTACTCAAGTGAATCTCCCACCATATGGCACTTTTGATATTGCTCGTATGGAAGCTGATCCTCTTTATTATCGGGTATGGGCAGATTTTGTTTTGAATTATATGAGTAATTTTACTCCTACAAACATTGATGGAAACATCAAAGAAGCTACACAGGTTTTTGACCACGATGTTTTTGTGGCTAAAAAACCTGAATTTGATGCTTATTATCAGTCGATAAAAACAAATCAAATCACACAACGATTTCAATTTGATGCTACAGGGGTATCAGTTAAGCTTGAAAAAAGTGGCTCTGAAGCTACTGTGAAATACAATGGAGTTGCTTTTCAAAAGATAGCCAATTTAGCTACAAGGCGAAAGGTTTGTTTTTATGAAATGCACTTTTTTATTAATAACTTTAAAATCTATCAAGATGCCATCAAGACAGATTGCCTAGATGACAATACAATTGTCCCTAAAGGTGCTGATGAAGTGCCACAGAAAAAAGGGGAGTTGATTGATGAGGAGGATCTTGCCAATAGTGGGCTTGATGATTTTGGAATGATGGATGGGACAGAAAAGAAGCCTGCTAACAAAGCTCCATCACCCAAGGAGGTGATGATTCAAGGAACTTTGGAGAAAGATTATAAGATTAGAGTCGATAAAGACTATATACTTTCAGGATTAAAAGGGCAGGGCAATAAGAATACACAACCTGCTTCTTTAGCCAAAGAGGTGGGGACAGAAGCTAATCCATCAAAAGAGAAAGAAACACCAAAAATAAATATCAACGAAGATGAGAAGGGGACTTATGAAGCTCAATAAGATTATCATATCCACTGCTGTGGTTTTATTGCCTTTAGTTTTTGCACAAGCGGCCGATGCTATAGAAGCTCAAAAAAATGCTGATCAAGCAATACAGGAGATGATGACAAAGATGGCTCAAGGATCTCAAGAAGAAAATCAAGATCTTGATACAGATAAAAGCTCCAATACTTCAAGGAGTATCCAAAGCAGTCCTCGCAGTAGCAATAAAAGCACTTCCAAGCCCTCATCAAAGAAGGGTATTAATTACGCCAATACCCCTATACCTAAAGGGGCAAAGAAGGTAACACTTGCTGCTTCAGTGAATGTCAAGGTCATCGAAGATAAATATAGCATTTTGGATTTTCCTTTTTTGATTACGAGTGTAGATTTTGGTGAGTTTAAGGGGAGTGCTAATCAAGATTCTGTAGGGTTACCAGACTTAGAAGCCATCAAAGGCAAAGATTACTCGCCTATAAAAATAGAGCAGACTGATAATCGCTTGGTTATCAATTCTAGTGTCAGGGGGAAAGCCCAATTAGTTGTATGGGGAGGGGATTTTCCTGTTGTAATTAACCTATACATCAATAAAAATGATGGAAGCACCTATTATAAATTTTTAGATGCAAATAATGAGCAAGCCAAAATAGCTATTAAGAAACTTGAAAGCAACGAACACGAGAGAGTCATTAATATTTTAACAACTGCTCTTTATAGAGATCAAATTCCCAGAGGGTATGAGAAGAATAGCAAGAAAGAGCTATATCGATATAAAAAAGAGGAGATCAAAATCATCAAAGATTATTCTTTGCAGGGGCGTTTTTATATTGCCGAAAAATGGGACTTAATCAATACGAGCAAAAAGAAAACGCTTAATTTGTATGAGGAGATGTTTTATACTCCAGATGATACTTACTCGGTTAGTATTTTAAGTCCTGTGTTAGAACCGATGCGTTCAACCTCTATCTATATCATCAAACGCAATAATAAGCCACAATAATGGATAATAGGTTCTCTATAATCATTCCAAATCTTGATGATATTTTGATAGAAGTGATTACTATAATAAATGCCCGTTGGAAGTCTTATGGGTATCCCACTTATGAACTGCTTGAACATAATGTCATTCCCAATGCTAATAGTTTTTTGTTGGAAATCATTGAGATAGCAAATGAGTGGGTAGAAACTCCATATATTGTGATTCAGGGTCCAGTAGATGATAAACCATTTTGATTTGGAGTTTTGTGTGTAGAATTATGCTGCCACAACAATATAGGCTTATGAAAGATTGACTTATTTTATTAAAATGTCTTAAAAATTAAGTAGCCCCACCAAGATTGCAATCAGTGGGGCTTTTTATGCTTAAAACACAAGGACTTCCAACAAGGAGTCCATAATGACCCCAACAGATGTTATTGTAGCTATATGGTTTCCCTCACTAGGAGGGCGAGCGAGAAAAATCTCGAACCACGAGATGATTTTAGCTACCTTTTGCAAATCTGTCAAACTTCCCATAAGAGATAATATGCTAGTTGATTTTATCAACAAAAGGCGTAGGCATAATACTTGCATTGTCTAACAAATATTTTAAGATTGTGCTACAATCCAAGATATACTTTGAGTAAAGGAAATCATATTATGGAAGCACAAGAAATAGCCCTTATGACACAATCAAAATCCCCCCAATGCACTCTTGATGAGATTTTAGATGCAGTAGAGCGTGTCAATCCTCGCTTGCAATTGCTCCAAGAAGGACACAGTGCAATTTATTATGATGAAAACATATCTAAGGAATATAATCTCTTGCTCCAGCCTGATGGGAAGTGTTATCTCATCAAATATGAAGATACCCTCCAAAAAAGTCAAATCCTAAGAGAGCTCACCCAAGAAGAATATGCCAAACTTGATGTCATTAAGGGTAGGGATTATTGAGGGCAAATTTTATCATCATCACAGGCACAAATGGCGTGGGAAAATCCACAATGGGGCAGAATCTTTCCGAAGTGCTACATATCCCTTTTATTGATGTGGATAGATACTATAAAAACAAATTTGGTTCTTATAGGCAATATACCCAAAGTGAGATTGCTCAAGCTAGCAAAGAGCTTGAAGCGTTGCGACAGGGGATATTTTCAAAACAATCAAAGCTTTGTGCTTGAACGCATCATTACAACACCCCAAAGTATAAGGAAACTTTTGGAAGATGCTAAAAATTCTGGCTTTATAACAACATTGTTTTATATCGGGGTAAGTAATGCACTTGACATCTCCAAAGAGAGGATTGAATACAGAGTCAAACAAGGCTTGCACTTTGTAGATACCCAAACGATAAAAAACAATCTTGTGAAGCTCAATCAAGCATTCAAGCTTGTTGCTCCTTGGTTTGATAATATCACCATTTATGACAACTCCAAAAACTATGAAACTACCAAACGCATCTTAGATATTAGAAATAAGCGTATCTATTCCCAAAATCCTCTTCCAGAATTTGTCTATACCCTCATCAAAGACACTTTTATTCAAAAACTACTTCTGCTATAATCATAAAATATCTAAAATCAAGGTATTAACAACATAAAATTCACATCTCAAGTATAATAAGGAATGCCCAAGATGAAAAAAATAATGAAAAGCTTAGTGTTTAAAGTATTGGATTTAGTGTGGAGTGCGTTCAAGAGCATTGTCTTGTTTATTTCAGGCACAATTCTCATTTGCAGCCTATTTTCAGGCATTTATTTTTTAGCAAGCTTTTTAGGAAAAGCATTTGGTATCTACAATGTTTTTAGTTACACAACCCTAATCAGCATATCTTTTGTTTCAGGGGCTATTTTTGGGGTTTTTTATTATTCTTATCGCAAATTATATACAAAATGGGGCAAGAACGCTTTTTATCTTCAGTGCAACCAGAAGCAGTATATAGAGCTTTATGAAAAATCAAAACAATCAACAAAAAAACCTGATACTCTCAATCATCTAGCAGATACTCCTAGCAAAGATCCGAAAGTAGAGTTGGGATTCCACTTTAATAGGGGGCGACTCCTTAGCAGAGGATTTTGGGTGTTTATAATATTTTTTGCTACTTTGGCAGGCTCTGGGATTTTGAGTCAGATTAATGGGATATGGTCGCTAATTGCTTATTGTTCGTATATAATAGGGCTTATTACTTGGACCTTTTTGACTAAAGATCTGATTACTAAGATCAGAGAAAAATATTTTTCCATCGCTCACAAATAACCCCTCTTTTTTCCAACAAGGGCAAGCTCAAGTCCTGCTGGGTTTTGTTCTATTCCTCAAATAGTCTGAAAAAGTAGCTTTATTTTTCTCGGTTTCTATGCAACCATTTTCGCAGTGCCAGATTTGCCAATCATTATCTTTTTTCACAGGAATATAAAAGACATACCCTGTCTTTTTACTAGCATACATATAGGCTTTTTTGAGCTTTTCAATCTTTTCTTTATAACGATCTGTATCAAAATCTACATTACCACCACCATTAACGCTTTTGACCTCAAAAATATGGATTGTATCGTTTTTATCTTTGAATATAAAATCTGGATAACTTGTGTGTTTCTTTTTGTCATAATAATCAAACTTGATATTGGAGTTGTTGTCTATATAGTTTTTGCCAAATAAGTAAAATTTATCATCATCGATTGTAACTACCTTGCAGCAGTCTTTTTTGAGATTATCAAGAATCTTAAACCACTCAAGCTCACTGATACTATCGTGATGGAACTCATCAGGGTTGTCTTGATTGTCGGTATTTTGAGTTGTGCTCCACATACCATTTTCACAGCGATAAGAATTACCATTGAGATCCATAAACGCATAAATGCTGTTTCTGATCCCTTCTTTGACTTCTATCATTGATCCATATTTTTCATAGTCTTCTACAACACTTTTAACCTTTTCTTTGATTGCTTCAAGATTGGCAGTAAATTGATGGTATGTTTTAGTGTCTTTTACATATTCGAGCCGTTTTTTCTTAATGATTTCATCGCATTTTTGAAGCTCTCTATAGGCTGTAAATATGTTTTTTCTTTTGTCTTCTTTTTGAGGAAAGCAACCAGATATATCAACTTCGGATAATACTACCTCTTTAAGAGTAACTTGCTTGAACGGCAGAAACTCTTTGATAATTTCATTCCCTTGATGTAATATTTCAGCTCCACGCAGTTGCACTTCTTTAACTCTGTTGGGGCGATCTTTGGTGATCCCCCATATATGGGCAGTGCTAAAATGTTCTTGTATATCATTTGGAAGCTTTTCAAACTTCTGTATATAGGGGTTACGCCTAACTCTTCCAATTACTTGCTCATCAAGCTGGCTAGATTGCGTATCTCTGACTTGATAAAGACAGCAAGCCCTTGGTATATCAAAGCCCTCTGTAATGACCATTTTGAATATAATCACTTCAACAGGATAGTTTGGCTGTTTGATTAGCTCACGCCATAGCTTTTTGTCTTTGGCTTTGATGAGTGCATTATTGGTTTCGTATTTTTTATCATCAGCTAAAAAGCTTACCCATTGCAGACCATGTTTTTCCACAATTCTTATAATGCTCTCAAATTCTTGCTCTCCTTTTTGGGTATTTGAGATCTGGATAATAAAAGCAGGGGTAATATCATAGTCTAAATATTTTTGTCTGATGTCTTTTTTGTATTCTCTTAAAGCCTTATCAAGCCCTTCTTCCAACTCATCATTGGCATTATCCCTATATTTAATATGCTTAATAAGTTTGGCATCAACTGCTTCTTGCTCACTCAATAAAACATCAAATTTATTGTCTTTAGGAGTGGCTGAAAAATTGATGGTTTTGCTAAAATACTCATTGAGTTTGCCTAAATTTGTTGTGGCAATGTGGCTCTCATCTCTTATGAGGATAATTTCCTTGCCTTCTCTTTTGCAGTTTTCTAAGAATATCAAAAAGGAGTGCTCTTTATTGATGCGAGATGATGTGGTATATTGATTTGTGGGAAGTATATATACATTGTAGCCCCATTGGATTTGGATACTATATTCTTTGTTCTTTTCGTTTTCTTTGCCTGTTGTAATGAGATAAGGTCGTAGATTCATATAGCTGTATTCGCTATTTTTCATAAAGCTCTTATAGCATTGTTCAGCCAAATCACCTTTTGAAAGACTAGATACAATAAAAATATAGCGATCGCTCTCTAGGAGTAGTTTGTCCATAAGCATTGCCATCATATGGGTTTTACCACTTCCTGTAGGGGCTTTAACGCCAATTGTTTGCTTGCCATTATATAGGAGCGAGAGAATATCTCCCACCACTCTGTTTTGGAGTTCTTCAATCTCTGTTGTCATTTCTCCTCCTCTCTCTTACAAGTCTTCTCAAAGTTCTCACATACCCAATCGATCTTCTCATTAATCTCCATTCTGGGTTGATCATATAAACTCTCATCAATACTTTCAAATATTTTATCACTATCAGCAGGTAGGTGTTCTATGTCATAAACCTCTAGACTATCTCCATAGGGTTTGTTTTTCTCCAACCATTTTATCGCCCCCCCCCCTTCGTAGCATTCTCCTGTCATGATACGCTTGAGTCTTTTGGCTGTAACATCATAGGCAATACCATTAGGATTGATCTCTGTTTCTTCATTGTTTGTTACGAGTATGAATTGTCTATTCCCTCCATCAGTTCTATTAAGCTCTAAAACAGCATGTCCTGTTGTGCCACTCCCTGCGTAGAAGTCTAGGATAATGGAATTTGGGGCAGAGGAGATCTCTATAATGCGTTTAAGCAAGGCTACGGGTTTGGGGTTTGAGAATATTCCAGATTCAGAATCTGTAAAAATAGTGCTAAGCTCTCTTGTTGCATTTGCATTATTGCTGCAGTCTAACCACAAGCTGGGAGTCTTTACTAATCCTTCATTCTCGTTTTCATATTGTTTTTTATAAATGCTCCATTCATCATTCTTGTTCTTCTTAAAGACAATTCTATTTTCATTTTTCAATCGCTGAAATGTGTCTTTTGCACATACCCATTGGGTTTTTGTGGTAGTGCCATCAGGGCATTCAATATCATAAATTAGCGTTTCCCTATAGTCAAGCCAAGACTTTAGAGGACTCAATAAATATCTACCCTTTGTTTCTATAAACTCATCTTCTAGCTTAAAGGATTGTCGCTGTTTTTCTGTGCGATAAGTCAAAAAAGCACCTAAGGCTTCTATATTTTTTGCGTAGCATAAAATATATTCATGAAAATCCAATATAAATTTTGCGTGCTGCCCTCCAGAGTTTTTCTTTTGCCATACAATATCCCCCACAAAATTCCCCTCACCAAACACATCATCAAATAAACATTTGACATAGGCTTGGTTTTTATCATCGATACTGCAAAAGATCACTCCATCATCAGTGAGTAATTGTCTTGCAAGATGTAAG
>NZ_MLAP01000018.1 GCF_002272865.1 Helicobacter sp. 12S02634-8
CTTTGCTAGAGTCGGTAGTAGGGCGTTTTGTGGCAAAGGTGAGTGTGGAGGCAGTGTGGGATTCATCAATATCGCCCACATCAGAATTAATCAGAGTGATCGCAGCCTTTTGGTCACCAGTGATATTGCCCTTGATGGTGGAGGCAATGGCTGTGAGGGAGTTCTCAGTAAGTTCATTAGTCTTGCCGTGGAGGTTATTTGGCAGTATGCCCCAGCCTTTGGTGCTGACATTGCCTGTGATGGTGCTTTGGTCTAGCTTGAGCTGCATCCAAGAGCCTCCATTGTTGGATATATTCCCCTCTAACGTGCCTTTATTCATATCAAGATAGATATTGCGCTTGCCGTGGTCATCGTTGCCATATGCACTGATTTCGAGCTTGGCTTTGGCATTATCTTTGATATTGATTTTGAGTTCATTACCTCCTGCTGCTATCATCGTGCCCTCTAGGAGCGTGTTTGAGCCCTCGATAGTAAAGGTTGTCTTTGGCTGACCGGCAAATTGAAAATCAGCAATACTCGTGGAGTCTTGCTTGAAGTCGATATAACCCTTAGCGCCATTTTTGAAGGTAAAGTTCCCTTGACCGAAGTTATAATAAATCTGTGCGTTCTTGCCATCAAAGCCTTTGAGTGCATAGTCCTTACTAGAAGAGTTGCCATCAAAGCCTTTGAGTGCATAGTCCTTACTAGAAGAGTTGCCATCAAAGGTATAGGTTTGGGTGAGGTTAGTGGCACTGTTTGAATTTCTGAATATACCATAACGACCAATATTGCCCGTGAAAGAAGAGTTGGTGAAATTCATATTTAAGGCCGACATAACTCCTGTGGAGTTGTTAGTCAAATAAGCGTTGCCTTTGAAGTTTGCGTCATTTTTGAAAGTAAAAGTATTCGTGCTAGCTTCTACGACAACATCTCCGACTAAAGCATAGCCTTTGAGCTTGCTGTCACTATCGCCCGTATAAGAGCCATCAAAAGTAAAAGTCCCTTTGGAGTCAGCGTAAGTATCTGAGGTAGCGTTGAATATCATACCTTGATACACAGAGTTTTTGAAATCTAAGGTCACGCCATTGCTAGCAGATTTGTTTTCACCACCATACCAATAGAGGTTTTGCCCCTCGCCCATAATGTAGTCATACACAGGGCCGTGGTTTGCAGGCAGCCATTGTGTTTCTACGGGGTGTTCCATACCATCTTTGACAACAGCTTTGAGAGCTTTCATTTCAAAAGGTATGCTCGCAGTGATTTGAGCAGATTTTCTATCAAAAGTAAAAACATCGTTGTTGGTAGGAGCGTTTGCAGCTTTGCCGATGAAGATGTTGTTGGTATCTAGCCCCGTGCCACTGACAGAAGCGCAAGGGCTACTGCCGTTGCTAGGGTCACAAGTTTCAGTGACTTTTACGGGTCCTTCTGAGTTTGGGACGACTCCGTAAGCTTGCGAAGCAAGCAAACTTGAGAGGATCAGAGAGATGGGGAATAAGAAATTTTTAGAAAATTGGCTTTTTAGGGATTTCGCCCCCCCCCACCACAGAAGCTAGGGGTGTGCTAGCTTGGGGAGTTTTGTCGTTTGGAGTATGCATTTCAAATCCTTTGTTCAGCTTTGATTTTTAAACTCGATATTAAAGACAAAGTTTATTTAAAATAAGCTTAAAGTTTATAAATATTTGGAAAGATATGTGTAGAAAAGTGAAAAAAACATAAAAAAGATAGCTAAAATGCAAGCAGATATGAGCTGTTTGAGGGCTTTGGGCTGAAAAACTTCGGGGAGTTTTTTGTTTGGGGGAGTTTGGGGGGAATTTTGGGTGCTTTTTTTGGGGTGGGCTTGGAGCTTTCAAAAAAAAGGGGGGGGGGGCTAGGGAACTTTAAGGGTATGGAGCTTTGGGGGGCTTTGGGGATATTTGCTCTTTTGTCATCAAGAGGGAGTAAAATATGAGAATCACTCTAGCAGTGCTAGAAATCTCAAAGATTTTTCAAGGATTTAAGGGTTCTTAAGAATTTTAAGGACTTTTAAAGAGAAATAAAAATATTTGAAGAGAAATAAAAAACAAAGGACAATGTATGCAAACACAAAATACACAAAACGCGCAAAGAATCCCTGCAAAGGGCTATGCAGTCTTTGGTAAGGACAAAAAATTCGAGCCTTTTACCTTCAGTCGCCACCCTTTGGGCGCGCAAGATATTTTAGTCGAGATACTCTATGCGGGGATTTGTCATAGCGATATCCATAGCGCTAGGAGCGAGTGGCATGAGGGGATTTATCCGATGGTGCCCGGTCATGAGATCGCAGGGCGTGTGGTGGCCGTGGGCGAGGGGGTAGAGAAGTTTAAAGTGGGGGATTATGCGGGGATTGGCTGTATGGTGAATTCTTGCGGGGAGTGCGCGGCGTGTAAGAAGAGTCAGGAGCAGTTTTGTGAAAATGGTAAAACGGTATTTACTTATGATTGCTTGGATTATTTCCACGATAATGAGCCCCATTATGGCGGGTATTCCGATAAAATCGTGGTGAGTGAGAAATTTGGTATTTGCGTGCCAAAAAATGCACCATTGGAGAAAGTCGCGCCTTTGTTGTGTGCGGGGATTACGACTTATTCGCCTTTGAAATTTTCTCAAATAGGCAAGGGCTCTAAGGTCGGGGTCGCGGGCTTTGGAGGGCTGGGGAGTATGGCTGTGAAATATGCTGTGCAGATGGGAGCAGAGGTCGGGGTTTTTGCTAGAAATGACAAGAAAAAGCAAGCAGCACTTGCGATGGGCGCAAAATATTTTTATACTTCCACAAAAAATGTCGCGCAAAAATATGACCTCATCATTTCAACAATTCCCACGCCTTATGATGTGATGGATTATGTTAAGTTGCTAGGTTATGGAGGGGAGCTAGCGATTGTGGGGCTGCCTCCTGCAGTGCTTGCGCCTAAGATTGATACTTCTGCGCTTGTCTGGGCGGCTAATCGCAGAGTGTATGGGTCTTTGATCGGAGGGATCAAGGAAACGCAAGAAATGCTTGATTTTTCGCTAAAAAATCATATTTATCCTGAAACGGAGGTGATTTTGGCTAGTGAGATCGATAGGGCTTATGAAAATCTGACTACGGGCAAGGCGGGGTTTCGCTATGTGATCGATATGAAACGATCGGGGCTGTGAAAGGGCTTTGAAACAAGAGCTTTAAAAGAGTTAAAACAAGGCTGTAACAAGGTCTTTGAAAAAAAGGGGGCGCTAGAAAGGCTTTGGGCTTGTGATTATTCGTGATTTTGGGGCATGCGGGGCTTTTAGGTTTTTTGGGAGTTTTGGGTTTTTTGGACTTTGTGAGAAAAATAGTTCGCTAGCAAGCTGCCTGAGATATTATGCCAAATGCTAAAAATCACAGCGGGGATTGCTGCTAGGGGGTAAAGCGCAAAATGGCTCACAGCGAGCGTGGTGGCTAGGCCTGAGTTTTGCATACCCACTTCGATACAAAAGGCACTTGCTTGCGAGAGAGGGAGGGCAAAAAGACGTGCGATGAGATAGCCAAAGGCATAGCCCAAAAGATTATGCAAAATCACAACGCACAAGATGAGCGCCCCAAAGTCAAAGAGTTTAGAGGCGTGTGCTGCGACAATTGAAACGATGATTGCTGTGATAGCGATCGCTGAGAGCAAGGGCAGGATACTTGCAAAGTCGTGCGAGAATCGCGGGAAAAATCTGTGCAGCAGTGCGCCTAAGGCAATGGGAAGCAAGATGACTTCAAGGATAGAGATAAACATAGCGAGCATATCGACTTGGATACTTTGGCTTGTGAGTAGGAATATCAGAAAGGGCGTGATGATGGGGGCTAGGAGGGTTGTGAGCGTTGTGATACTCACAGATAGGCTCACATCACCCTTGGCTAGGTAGGTGATGACATTAGAGGCCGTGCCAGAGGGGCTAGCGCCGATGAGTATCACGCCTAAGGCCAGCTCTAAGGGCAGAGAAAAAATATGCACAAGGCCAAAGGCCAAAAGGGGCATGACACTAAACTGCGCTAGCACGCCCAAAATCACAGCTTTAGGGCGTAAGAAAAGCTCCTTAAAATCGCTCATACGCAAGCTCACGCCCATACCAAACATCACAAGCCCTAGCAAAAACGGGATAAAATCTGCTCGGATCACACTAAAACTCTTGGGCCATAGCCACGCTGAGACTGCAGCGATGATGATGATAAAAGCGAGGTATTTTGTTACAAAAACAGCACTTGTGCGCAAAAATTTTATCCATTTTGACCACTTGAGCCATTTAGACCATTTAAACCATTTGGGCCACGACATTTGTGTATCCTTTGCTCTGTTCTTTGCTCTGTCCTTAAAAATGATTCAAAACTCGTTCTATTTGAAGCTAGCCACGAGGTTGCCTATGAGCAGATTGAATCCATCGACAAGCACAAAAATCAAGATTTTAAAAGGCAATGAAATCATCACAGGAGGGAGCATCATCATACCCATTGCCATGAGGATAGAACTCACGACCATATCGATCACCAAAAAGGGCAGATAGAGCAAAAAGCCTATCTGAAAGGCAGTTTTAAGCTCGCTGATCATAAAAGCAGGCAATAGCACAGACAAGGGCACATCATCGACACTCTGGGGGTTGGGGAGGTTGCGTATCCTAAAAAAGAGGGCGAGGTCTTTTTCGCGCGTGTTTTTCATCATAAAGTCTTTAAAGGGCTTGATACCTCTTTGAAATGCGATGTCATAGCCGATTTTATTTTCCATATAAGGCTTGATACCTGCTTCATAGCCTTGCTTGGCTACAGGCTCCATAATAAAAAAAGTCAGCACCAAAGCTAGGGAGATGAGGATTTGCGTGGGCGGGGATTGCTGCGTGCCTAGGGCTGTGCGCAAAAATGAAAAAACGATGATTAGGCGCGTAAAACTTGTCATGACAAGCACCAAAGAGGGCGCGAGCACTAAAAAGGTCAAGATCACAACGATATTGAGCGTGGTGACAAGCTGTTTAGGGCTAGAGGGGGCTGAAAGAGAGAGATTGATAGTCGGAATCGTCGGCTCAGCACCTAGGGCGATCGCTATCCCAAAAGCAAATACCATCAATAACATCAATCCTGCTCTCAAAAACGCTCCTCTTTCATAAATCCCTATTTTTTTGTGAATCCATATTTTGGGTATTACCATCAAAACAAGGCAATCATTTGCAAAATCATTTAGTAGTATAGACTGAATTGTGTTAAAATTTTATAAAACCTAAAAGCGAGGGAAAAGGGAATTATGTCTGTTTCAGTGATTATTTTAGCTGCTGGGGCAGGAAGCAGAATGCGCTCTGCTTGCCCTAAGGTGCTACATCAAATCTGTGGCAAAGCGATGTTGGCTTATTCGATCGAAGAAGCCCTTAAAATCAGTGATGATGTGCATATTGTGCTGTTTTTTCAAGCAGCCCAAATCCAGCAATATATCACAGATACCTTTAGCCAGCATAGCGCGCATATCACTTTGCATTACCAAAACCATAGCAAATATCCGGGGACAGGCGGGGCCTTGATGGATAATAAAGATAATGGGGATAATAAAGATAATGGGGGCGATATTCAAGGCACTATGAAAGGCGACATAGGCGATAACAAGGAAGAAAAAAGCCCTTTTGCTATGCGCTATGACAAGGTCTTAATTCTCAATGGCGATATGCCCTTAATCACAAAAGAAGCGCTCCAACCTCTTTTAAAATCTCAAAGTCCCATTGCCTTAGGGGTCTTTGAGCTTGAAAATCCCACGGGGTATGGGCGCGTGATCATACAAGAAGGGCAGATCACACAAATCATCGAAGAAAAAGACGCGCAAGAAGCCATCAAGGCCATCAAGACTATCAATGCAGGGGTGTATGCACTCGATCAAGCGATCCTAGCGACCTATCTCCCAAAGCTATCTTGTCATAACGCCCAAAATGAATACTATCTCACAGAGCTCATCGCCCTAGCAGCGCGTGATAAAATCTCCATAGAGCCCATAGCGCTCAATCCTAAGAACTTTATGGGGGTCAATACGCAATCTGAGCTCGCTTCTGTGCAAGATATGATGTTAGATACTTTGAGAAAAAAGGCGATGGATCAAGGCGTGGTGATGCATTTACCCCATACGATTTATTTAGAGGCGCAAGTGTGCTTTGAGGGGGCGTGCGAGATTGAGATGGGCGTGGCTATCAAGGGCAAGAGCCATATCATTGATTCACATATCAAAGCCCATACAATCATAGAAGACAGCACAATCAAAGACTCCCATATCGGCCCTTTAGCCCATATACGCCCTAAATGCGCGATCACAAAAAGCCATATCGGGAATTTTGTCGAAGTCAAGGCGAGCCATCTTGATGGGGTCAAAGCAGGGCATTTGAGCTATTTGGGGGATTGTGAGATTAGTGAGGGGAGTAATGTTGGTGCGGGCGTGATTACTTGTAATTATGATGGCAAAACAAAACATAAAACCATCATTGGAAAAAATGTGTTTATCGGGAGTGATACGCAATTGGTCGCGCCTTTAAACATTGCTTCAAATGTTTTGATTGCTAGTGGGACAACGATGACTAAAGACGCTAAAGAGGGGGATCTTGTCCTCTCAAGAGTGCGCCAAGAAAACAAAAGCGCAGGATTCTGGCATTTTTTTAAAAAAGACATCGCTAAGGATTCATAGCAAAGAGGTATCAACCAACTCTTGGAAAATTTTGGATAATATCTCAAAAACTTGCGTTGCAAGCGAGTGATTTGAAATCAAAATATGGAGAAAAGTATGGAAATCATCATCAATGGCGAAAAAAAGACTTTTAGCAAACCTCTGAATATACAAGAAATTTTATGTGCGCTCGATATCGAATCTAAAGTCGTAGCTGTCGCGCTCAATACAATGGTCGTCAAAAAGCAGCAATGGGGAGAGGTTATCCCCAAAGATAACGATAGGCTAGAGTTTTTGCAGTTTATGGGTGGAGGGGCGTGCGAGGCAAGCAAAATCATGGGCTCTGAGGGCGTGAAGTGTGCGAGCTCTAAGGGCGTGAGTGCTAGGGGCGTGGGTGCCAAAGGTGCAAGTGTTGAGGGCGTGGGTGCTAAAGGTGCGAGCCTTAAGGGGCAATGATGGAAAAAATCCCTGTAGGTATCTTGGGCTGTAGTGGTTATACGGGGCTAGAGCTGATTAAAATCCTCCTAGCCCACCCTATATTTGAGCTCAAATATATCAGTAATTCTTCAGGCGATGAGTCTTTGAGCGCAATACACCCCTCTTTAGCAGATGTGCTGGATATGCCTGTATCAAAGTCTGATACGCAAGCTGTCTGTGAGGTCTGTGATTTGGTGTTTTTAGCCCTCCCGCATAAAAGCGCGATGGGATTTGCCAAAGAAATCCTCTCCTATGGCAAAAAGGTCATTGACCTCTCTGCAGACTATCGCCTCAAGCTAGACAACTACGAACACAACTACCACACGCCCCACACAGACCCCCAAAATCTCGCCCACGCTGTCTATGGGCTGATTGAATACGCAAGAGAATCGATCCAAACAGCGACTTTGATCGCTAATCCGGGTTGCTACCCTACAGCCACATTATTGGGCTTGCTGCCTTTTTTGCCGTTTTTGGAGCCAACAAGTGTTTTTGTGGATGCAAAATCAGGCGTGAGTGGTGCGGGCAAAAAGCTCACACAAACCTCCCATTACCCCACTATCAATGAAAATACCTTTAGTTATGCCCCCTTGAGCCATCGCCATCAAATCGAAATCGAAGAAAAATGCGAACTTTTAGGACACCAGCCCTTGCAAGTCAATTTTATCCCCCATCTGCTCCCACTCACAAGGGGAATGCTCGTGAGTATTTTTGGGCGACTCAAAGAAGATATTGACCCCATGGAGGTCTTAAATGTGCACTATGGCAATGAAGCATTTATCCGTATCAGAAATGAGCCTGTGATGGTTAAAAATGTCTGTGGGAGTCATTTTTGTGATATTTTTGCACTCAAAAGGGGCAAAGATCTCTATATCAACACAGCTATAGACAATCTCTTGCGAGGGGCAAGCTCTCAGGCTGTTGTGAGCGCTAATTTGATGTATGGACTCCATGAGGGGCTAGCAATCCCAAAGATAGGTTCGATCTAGCTTGATACCCATACCACATATCCGAGATGACGCTGTTTTTATCGCTGATGCGCATTACACACAAGAGCGTAACCAACTCATCGGCTATCTCAACACTCTGATTGCTAATCCTGTGAGTCAGGTGTTTTTGATGGGAGATATTTTCCATCTTTTGATCGGACATATCCCATCAAGCCAAGCCCAAAATCAGCCCTTAATCGATACTATCAATATTTTGAGTCAAAAAACTGAAGTGTTTTATTTTGAGGGCAATCACGATTTTGGTATCAACACTGCCCTTTTTCCATCTATCAAACTCTATCCTAGAGCCCTCCAGCCCGCACTTTTTAGCTATCAAGAGCGATATTTTCTCCTAGCCCACGGCGATATTTTTCTCACACGCACCTATGAGGCTTATATCTGCACTCTCAGTAATCCTTTGGTTTTGAGCCTTTTGAAGTGCATAGACAGGCTGAGCTTTGGGAGAATCTATCAAGCCATCGCCAAAAAAATCAACCAAAAGCCCATCAAAAGCCTAAAATTAAACGCAGCACAACTCCAAGATTTCAGCACCCAAAGACTGCAAAAATACGCAGCCTTTATGCAAAAAAATCACTTGCCAGCGCCCTTTGGGGTCGTTGTTGGGGTCATTGAGGGGCATTTCCATATCGGGGAGAAGACACAAGAGTATATCGCCCTGCCCTCCTTTGCTTGCACGCAAGAGGTTTTAAAGATGGAAGTTCTAAAAATGGAAGTTTTGAAAAAATAGAGGTCTTGCAGTGAAAGCCCTAAAATAAAAGCCCTTGAAAAATAAAGCCCAAAATCCACGCCCAAGCTCTAAAAGATAGCCTTAAAATATTTTAGCGCCCTTAAAAAGAGCTTTTTAATAAAATAATTGTAAAATGCAAGGAGTTCAATTCAATGCAAAGGGACATCAGATGGACGATATGCAAGAAATAATGGAAGATTTTTTAATCGAAGCATTTGAGATGATCGAACAGCTAGACCAAGACTTAGTCGAGCTAGAAAACAGCCCACAAGACCTAGAGCTACTCAATCGTATCTTTAGAGTAGCCCATACCATCAAAGGTTCTAGCTCTTTTTTGAACTTTGATACCTTGACCCATCTCACGCACAATATGGAAGATGTGCTCAACAAAGCAAGAAAAGGCGAACTCAAAATCACATCTGATATCATGGATGTGGTCTTGCAATCTGTGGATTTGATGAAGGCATTGCTGATTAAAATCCGTGATTTAGGCACTGATAGCAATAGTGGTGTTGATATTTCTGGCGCTGTTTCAAGGCTGCAAGCTATCTCTGAGGGACAAACCCCGCCAACGACCCAAGCCACCACCCAAGCCACGACTGCCCCTAGCCATACTGATACCCCCACGCAAGCAAACACCACGCAAGCCCCTTTAGCTGATGGGGCTAATAGTGCTGATGATGGCACTGCTGAAAAAGAGGTCGATTATTCCCAAATGAGCGCACAAGAAATCGAAGATGAAATCCAAAGACTACTCAAAGAGCGTCAAGAAGCTGACAGATTAAAACGTGCACAAAAACTCTCAAACACCCCCGCGCCTAGCCATACTGATACCTCCACACAAGCCAACACTACACAAGCCAACCAAGCGCAAGAGCCTGTATCTAAAAATCTCCCACCTCAAGAAGCGACAAACTCCACCCATCAAGCCAAAAGCTCTGAAACCACCAAACCCAAGGCTGATGATGGCAAATCCCCCTCTATCGGGTTAGAACAAACCGTGCGTGTTGATGTGCGTAGGCTTGACCATTTGATGAACCTCATCGGGGAGCTTGTTTTAGGCAAAAATCGATTGATTCGTATCTATGGCGATGTTGAAGAGCGCTATGATGGTGAAAAATTCCTTGAAGAGCTCAATCAAGTCGTGTCTTCAATCTCCACGGTCACAACAGACCTCCAGCTCGCTGTGATGAAAACGAGAATGCAGCCTGTAGGCAAGGTATTCAATAAATTCCCTCGCATGGTCCGTGATCTCTCTAGAGAACTCAATAAAAACATCGACCTAGTCATCACAGGCGAAGAAACCGAACTTGATAAATCCATCGTAGAAGAAATCGGCGATCCTTTGATCCATATCATCAGAAATTCTTGCGATCACGGGATTGAAACGCCCCAAGAAAGAGAGGCCATAGGCAAGAGCGATGTAGGTAAGGTTGAGCTCAAGGCTTATAACGAAGGGAATCATATCGTGATCGAAATCGCTGATGATGGCAAGGGATTAGACCCTGATATGCTCAAAGCAAAAGCTATCGAAAAGGGCGTTATCACCGAGAGAGAAGCTGATAGTATGAGCGATAAAGAGGCCTTTGGGATCATATTCAAACCCGGATTTTCTACAGCCAAAAATATCTCCAATGTATCGGGCAGGGGCGTGGGAATGGATGTGGTGAAAACCAATATCGAAAAACTCAATGGCATTATCGAAATAGAATCTGAAAAAAATGTCGGCACAACCCAAAAACTCAAAATCCCCCTCACACTCGCTATTATCCAAGCCTTGCTTGTGGGCGTGCAAGAAGAATATTATGCAATCCCGCTTTCATCTGTGCTTGAAACAGTGCGCGTGAGTCAAGATGAAATTTATACCGTTGATGGCAAAAGCGTTTTAAGGCTACGTGATGAAGTCTTGTCTTTGGTGCGGCTTGCTGATATTTTCAAGGTCGATTCGATCTTAGAAGCAACGCGTGAAGTGTATGTAGTCATCATCGGCTTAGCCGATCAGAAAATCGGCGTGATTGTGGATTATCTCATCGGACAAGAAGAGGTTGTTATCAAGTCTTTGGGCTATTATCTCAAAAACACTACAGGTATCGCAGGGGCAACGGTGCGGGGAGATGGGAAGATCACTTTGATTGTCGATGTGGGTGCGATGATGGAAATGGCAAAAAATGTCAAAGTCAGTATCAATAAACTCATCGATGAAGCTGAAGCCTCTAGGGTCAAGAACTCCATCAGTGATTATATCGTGCTAGCTATTGATGATAGCAGCACAGATAGGGCTATCATGAGAAAATGTCTCAAACCCCTAGGTATCACGGTCTTAGAAGCATCCAATGGACTAGAGGGGCTTGATTTAGTTAAAAATAGCGATAAAATCCCTGATGCGATTCTTGTAGATATTGAAATGCCTAAAATGGACGGCTATACCTTTGCGACTGAAATCAGAAAATATAATAAATTTAAAAACCTCCCACTCATCGCAGTCACTAGCCGCACGAGCAAAACAGACCGCATGCGCGGGGTAGAATCAGGCATGACAGAATACATCACCAAGCCCTACACACAAGAATATCTCACCAATGTAGTCAAGCGCAATATCAAACTCAACACAGATGGAGTCTATCATGAGCAATAAAACTTTGAAAGATATTTTTGATAAGCAAAGAGAAAATAACAAACGTTTCAATCGCGAAGAAGAAATCGAAGATGTGTTGCAAGTGATCGGCTTTATCGTGGGTAATGAAGAGTTTGCTGTCCCGATTTTAAATGTCATTGAGATTGTCAAGCCCATTGAGCATACACGCGTCCCTGGCACACCTAGCTATGTGCTAGGCGTATTCAACCTCAGGGGCAATGTATTCCCGCTCATCAACCTCAGGGCAAAATTTGGAATCCCCCCTGCCAAACAAGACAAAGACACACGCTACCTTGTCGTGCGCCATAATGACCAAATCGCAGGCTTTGTCATCGACAAACTCACCGAAGCTATTCGTATCAAGCAATCTGACATCGACCCCGTGCCCGAAACCTTGGCCGAACAAAACAATCTCATGCAAGGCGTAGGCAAACGCGAAGACAGACTTGTTACAATCCTTAAAATCGATGCACTGCTTAAAAAAGATTTTTGATATGGGCGCTAAAGAGATCTTGGGGCAAGGCTATGGATCAAATCACTCACAAAGGTATTTTTAGCCCCTGAAAGATGTAAGTTGGGGCAGAGCTTGGAGAGCTGGGTAAAAAGTGTATGATTTGCCTTGAGTGCGTCATATGCAATCGCTTTCTGATAGCTGCTAGGAATATCAAAGCCCAAAGAATCTGCTTGGATTTTTGCACACAATGTGCCATCATAAATAGGGAAAAACCCGACCATACCCATCGCCCCACTCCCTTTAGCCACTGCTTCAAACTCTGCTAAAAACCTCTCTGCTGCTTGGGGGCAAAACGCGGGCTGACTGATGATAATCCTAGCGCCATTGGCAATCTTTTTTTCTAAAGATTTTTTGGCCTCTGTGTCTAAAATCAAGCTACTCCCACAAACCACCAAGCTCTCTTTCCCCAAGATTTCTTTAGCTATCTTTGCCATCGCCCCACCATCAAGATCCCCTTGTGCGCGCCTATCCCCACCGATCACAGCCACTGCATCAAACCCCGCATATTTCAAGCCCAAAAGCAAGCTCTCCACCCGCTCCACTCTCCTGCCTGAAGCTGCGATACTAGGGATCATACGCACATCAAAAGAATCTCTAAGCCCCAAAGCTGCCATACAAGCTTCTGGCGTGGGCTTGCCCTTAGGGCTATCAGGGATAATCACAAAATCTGCCCACAAGCAAGCAAGCCAAGAAGTTAGCAAATTTTTGTCTGCCTCAAGCCCTTGAGGGATATATTCTAAACTCAGCATTTTGCCTCCATTTTAGGTAGAATTATACAAGACTTCATCGAAGAAACCCAAAGGAGGTGATGATGCAATTAGCTGTGTTTGACTTTGACTCCACACTGATAGATGGAGAAACTATCGAGTTTTTAGCACACAAGCAAGGCGTGTTTGAAGCAGTGAGCGCTATCACGAAACGAGCGATGGCAGGTGAGCTAGATTTTTATGAAAGCTTGCAAGCGCGCGTAAAATTGCTCCAAGGCATGCAAGAAGCCCAAGCAATCCAAATCTGTCAAAACCTCCCCCTCATCAAAGGCGCCAAGGAAGTCGTATCAGGCCTAAAGCAAAGGGGATATAAGGTCGTGTGCTTGAGTGGGGGGTTTAAGTTTGCTACAATGCATTTCAAAAATGTGCTCGGACTTGATGGGGAGTTTAGCAATATATTGCACTGCAAAAATGGCCAGCTCACGGGGGAAGTCGGGGGCGAGATGATGTTTAGTTTCTCAAAAGGTATGATACTACGCACTCTCCAAGACCTGCTGTGTATCCCGCCGGATAAGACCCTTGTAGTCGGCGATGGTGCTAATGATGTGAGTATGTTTGCGCACGCAAAGAAAAAAGTGGCCTTTTGCGCTAAAGAAATCCTCAAAGCCCACGCTAATATTATCATCGATACTAAAGATTTGCGCGAAGTGCTCGCTTTTGCGTGAATTTATTGATTCCAAGGTTTTTTTAAAATACTTTTTTTCTTTTCAAAAAAGGGGTTTATCCACCCCTAACCCCTCCTTGCCTTTTGTATTTGCCTTTGCGTGCAGAGGTAAGGTGGTTTTTAGGGGGATTTAGGGGCACAAAGCTTTAAGCTCAGCCCCCTTTAGCCCCTTAATGCGTAAGCAAAAAGGATTTTGCAATCCAAAAGAGTTTTTTATTTCTCTTTTTCAAAAAAGACTTTTTCTCTTTTAAAGGCTTTTATTTTTTTAATCTCAAAAAAGGGGTTTATCCACCCCTAACATAATGGGTGGGTGGGTCAAAACCTTAACCCCGAAAAAACTCTTTTTTTCGGCAAACAAGGAGGGGAAGCTCGCAACTTCCTTGCCTTTCGCCTTTGTTTTTTGTCTTTGCCTTTCACCTTTGCGTGCAGTGGGTGGGGGTAGGTTTTAGGAAGGGGGGGGGGCTAGCTTGGACTAAATAGAACCCTCCCCCTCCTAAGAAAAGAAAAACTTTTAGATTTTATATTCCAAAAAACCCTTTGGTTTAATTTTGTTAAAAAAATACAAGATTGAGTGCAATCTATAACCCCTTTGAAAAGCCGTTTAAAACACCTTGAAAAATCTTTAAAAACTTTTTGGAGTATCAATGTAGCACCCATTGTATTAAAGCCTTTTAAAATGCCTTTAAATGAGTTTT
>NZ_MLAP01000019.1 GCF_002272865.1 Helicobacter sp. 12S02634-8
GAGATACAGAGATCATTGTCTTTACAATTGAACATATCTTGAGCCACCAAAGTCAAGTGGTGATTGATACGGTCAATAGAAAAATCAAGCAGATCATTTATGAAGTGAGATGCGAACTTATAGGAGAATTTGCTACTAAGTCCGACCTAGAAGCAGCTGTTGCTAAACTCGAGCAAAAACTTATGGATGAGATTTCTAAAATCAAAATAGAAATGGCAAACATAAGAACTGAAATTGCAGAAGTAAGAACTGAACTCAAGCAAGATATTGCAGAGTTGAGGGTAGAAATGGAAAAAAGGTTTGGTAAAGTGGAAAATAGAATAGACAAGCAAGGCAGTAGAACCATTTTTATGGGAGCTATTATTTTGATAGTCATTCTCCTCACCAACCCTCAAGCCATAGAGCTATTCAAACAGTTCAAAAGTATTTTTTAACCCCAGAGGATTTCCTCACCCTCCCCTTTAAACACAGCCTAGAGTTGCTTTATGCCCACATGGGATATTTCTGTCCCTTGGGATAGAAGTATTCATTATTAGGAGAAAAGAAAGAATAAAATGAATAGGTTTTTTAGAGTCTTTAGACTTATGAGAATTAAAATTTTTAAAAAGATTTTAATTTATTTGAGAATTGGTTTTGGTAATTTAGAAACCCTAAGAGATATTGCACTAGGACTGCTTATTAATGGGTTTTATGGCATATTTAATGATGGTAAAATGTTCTCATATATAATAACCATTGTTTCTGTTTTAGCTATAATTGCTACTAACTATAGAATAAGGAGGAATAAATGAGTTTCGGTCAGCTTCTTATGCTAATACTTGCAATTGTTGTTTTGCTTTGTGCTCTCTTTGTCAAAACAAATAAAGATGACACAACAGGCAATACTCACTGCAAAGACTAAAGCCTTACCTTTTAACCCCAGAGGATTTCCTCACCCTCCCCTTTAAACACAGCCTAGAGTTGCTTTATGCCCACACGGGATATTTCTGTCCCTTGGGATAGAAGTATTCATTATTAGGAGAAAAGAAAATGTATGTATGTTATGGAAAAAAAGCTTACAAAGTAGAAGATAAAAGAGAAGCCAAAATGTTTGTTAAGTATCTAAAAGAACATATTTTAAAACATACCTCACGCCCATACTATTGTGGAAAACTATTTTGGCAAGATAGGGGTGTTATTGAGGACATTGTTAGAGAGAACCCCATACATATTGCTGATCTTCTTGAAGAGAATCTACGCTATTCCTACTCAAATCAGTGTTGTGAGGATTCTGACTATGATGAAGAAGGACAGAAATATCGGATTATCCATAGTATTGAGCTTTATGAAGATGAAGCTTTTTTTTTAAAAGGTAATCACAGATATAAGATTAGAGATATTGAAGAGGATTGTAATGATTTTTATGATCATTTAGTAATAAATGCTTCTGGATTCCTTATTAATCCCTTTGATTTAGAAGATGAAGATTTTGATCCTGAGATTATTGCACAGACCTTATCAAGGACTTGCAGATTTTGGGGACAAACCAGAGAATTTTATTCGGTCGCCCAACACTGCTTAGCTCTTGCAAAATGTTTTAAAGACAAAGAGTTAAAGAAATGGGCTTTAATCCATGAAGTTTTTGAAGGCTTGACAGGAATGGATGTGCCTACTCCCATTAAATATAGAGAAGGTATGTCTGATTATCGAATGGCTGAAGAAAAAGCTCTAAAACAGGCAGCTAGAATTTTCAATCTTAGTCTAGATATGCCAGAAGAGGTGAAAATTGCAGATAAGAGAATAATGGTAAATGAGGCAATTATATATATGCCTTACCATCATCGCCTGAGGGCTTTTGCACCCTTTAAAGAATATACAAAACTTGCAGATTACATACGAAAACCATTGAGTATGGAAGAAGCTAGAGTCGCCTTTTTAAAAGAGTGGAACATCTTATTTGGAAACTAACCTCTAAACTGCCTTATCTACACTACAACCAATTACATTACTTTATAGAACCAATAGTTGAACCCAGAGCTATGTGCTTTGTGTTTAGGAGTAAGCCTATGGCTTTAATACATAAGGAAAACTGATGAAAAAATACAGACTTACAGATGAAACTATCCAGCTTTCTAACAAAACACTTTATCGCATTATTGCACTTAAAGATTTTGATGGAATCAAAGAAGGCGATCAAGGGGGTTTTATTGAGAGTGAAGAAAATTTATCTCAAGACAATACTGCTTGGGTTTATCCTGAAGGTAGAGTTTTTGGGAAAGCTAAGATTTTAGAAGAAGCCAAGATTTACCAAGGAATAGTTGGTGGCACAGCAATCATTAGGGGTAATACTCTAGTGTCTGGTATATCTGCACAGGTTTTTACAGGTGATTTTAGGGGCGATGCTCTTATTAGTGAAGCCAATGATTTCTTGATCGTTGAATCAGCCGATAGGGTTTTGATAACATTTGTTAATAGATTCAATCAGCCTGATTTGAGATTTGATATTTTAGATTCTTTGAGAATGGAAACCCCATATCCTATTAGTGCTAAAGGACTTTTGGAGCTATCTGAAAGAGAGTATCGCCGTAGAGGGTTATCTGTCAATGTGGATCATTTTCCTTATGACTTGATAATTGAAATGGGTGAAAAGCTTTTTGCAAGGAGATCTGGTGATCAAACACCCATATTTAAATATCTTGCTTTAGCTCCTTTAGTTCCAAATATGTATTTTGTAGCACCTGCTAACGAGGATAGGGCGAAGTATTTAAGGCTTTTAGAGGAGTTTATGGAGGTGAGAACAACTACTGAAATTGATGCACTCCCACACCTCAAAAGAGCAATGTTTGATTATTTTTATAATGAATCAATCGATGATCTGAAGGATTCAGAAGGTCATTGGATAGATTTTTCAGATTTCTTGGTTTTTGATAATCCATACGAATGTCAGAGTTTCTTTGAAAACAATATTGATAGACCCTCAATGGATTTATACGAGCTAGAAAATAAGACCATTGTTATTTATGGAGACTTATATGATGGTCCTGTAATAGTTCTCGACCAAGATTCTATAGGAAAACTGGACTAACCAGATAATCAGAAGGCTGTTGGCTAGAAATTTTTAGCCATTGGCTAATGATTCTGCCTAGGACAAAATATACAAATTGTAGGAGATATATAATGAAAATCAACGATAAATTTATAGAGTTTATGATCAGTGGAATTAAAAAACAACAAGCACAAGACACTTCACTTGGTGATCGAAGTAGATATATTGGTGCTTCAGATGTTGGACAATGCCCAAGGAAATGCTATTTAGGCAAAATCCATAAAGTAGAATCCGACACAAAAGGAATCCTCGCTCAAACTCGAGGTCATTTGTCTGAATCGATTCTTGAGGAAGGTCTAAAAGGTCAAAACATTAAATATCGCTCTCAGGTTGAAGTTGCAGGCAAGAACCAACCATGGCTCAAAGCTCATCTTGACTTCTTGATAGAATCAGGTGGAGAAAGTGTTGTCATAGAATGTAAAAACACTAAAAACTCCCTTGATACGCCTTATGAGAGTTGGGTATTACAGCTACAGACACAAATGGGGTTAATGAGAGAGAATGGAATTGAAGTCAAACGAGGTATTATAGCTGTTTTGCTTATTGCAGAAGACAGACTCATTGCCTTTGAATATGACTTTGATCCTCTCCTTTATGAAGTGGCTATCAAAAAGGCAAGCTTAGTTTGGGATTCTCTCCAATCAGGGGTTGAACCACAGGCTGAAACTTCCTTTTTATGCCCTTACTGCCCCTTTAAAGACACTTGCCCCAAGCAAGCAAAAGATGGCGAGGAACTACCAAAAGAGTTTATTGAGAAAATAGAAAAACTCAAAAAGATCCAAGAATCTGAAAAAGTTGCTAAAGGTATGAAACAAGAGATTACAGACCATCTCAAAGCTATGAATATCAAGTTTGCCAAAGCAGGTGAATATAAAGTAAGCTTGACTTGGTATTCTGGTAGAGATAAAATTGATACAAGCAAAATCCCACAAGATTTACTTGCAGAAATTACTACTAAGGGTGATCCATACTCTGTTTTAAGGATTGGATAGCCAATTAAAATCCCTTCTAGGGATTTCCTCATTGAGGTTCATTAAGGGCTTTTTGGAGCTTTTAATCAATTTCAAGAGAAAGGAATCATCGCTTGATGGAAGCCAGTATCTTGCAAAGATAATTTCTCTTTCATAGGCAACCATACCCACCCATAAGGAGCTAAAATGAAATTAAGTCCAAAGGAAAAACGAATCCAAGAGGATAGAAGGCTATATAATCTTTATCGAAGATTGATAGAAATAGAAATATTGCATTCTAATGAGGAGCTTTGGGAAAAATCTGAAACCAAGAATACTAGTTCCTTAGGTTTTTATTGTTTTGTAAGTGGTAATCACTCTATTATGATCCGACCTATTTTGGCTAAATATAATGACAAAATGCAAGGTAGATTGAATTATTTAAAAGATGTTTTGGCACTCACTTATGTGCAAAGAGCATCTTGCAAGGTAATACAAAAGGCTGTAGATAGGCGTTTATACATTGGTTTGAGAGATATTTTTGACAACGACTTTTTACAAAATCCCATCATCAGAGTTTCAATCCAAAATCTCTTTTGCTCACCATCCATCAAGATAGGAGGATTCTATTCTAAAAACGACCTAGAAACACTGAAGGCAAAGGTTAAAGATATTAGAGAAGTCGAAAGGGAATACTATGAAATCTATGACTTGTATAGCCATATAATGATTGATTGATCATAATGAACAAAAAGAACAATCAAGAAGGAGGAGCCTATGAAAGCAAAATATTCAAAAGTGGCAATTCTCTAGCTATAAGATTACCAAAGGCACTCAATGTTTAAGGTCTTTATTTATAAAATCATACTATAATATTTCCAATTCAGAGGTCTTACCACCATGAATGGTGGGTGCTCTTTAGAGAAGACACTCTGGATTCTATTGTTTTATATAGAATATATAATCCCGTATCTCTTCACATCAACCACAAAATCAAAATTATAAATCTATTGACTTGTTTTATCAAATTATCTATAATTTATGCACCCAACTTTTGATGAGAGCTGGGAGTCTTAAAAATTAAGGTAGCCTTTTTTGCAAAATGCCCGATCCTCACAAGGGATTGGGTTTTTTTTTGGTCTTTTGGGACAGGGGTGGGATTTTGCAAAAAGGAGACCAAAAAGATGGACTCAAGTATCATTTTTACAATCATTGCGATTTTGGTCGCAGTATTTAGAGAAGAGATTCGAGAATTCTTTAATCTCAAGCCTAGATGATTGTCGCCTATCTTAATTCCCACCAGAGCCTCATCACCTTTGGTGGGTTTTATTACCTCTCCCATTGCAAATCTTCTCCATCTGTGTTAATATAACCAAAATCCCATTGGTATGGGGGAACATTTGGAACATAAGAAATACGCCCAACTTTTTTCAGAAGATAGGATCTCAAGCTATGAGAGTATTGAGGAACACGATAGAAATCTTGATTTGATTGCTTCAATCACAAAAGATTTAGCCATTATTGAGTTGGTTTTTAGAAATAGGATAGATCAGATTATGCTTAACAGAAGGCAGGATTGGATTAGGGTTTGGCACGCTGAATTGTTGATCCAAAAAGAAAATGGCAATCTAAAGAACCCCAGAGAAAAAGCAATCTTTTATAAAATAGACCAAGAGTTCCAGAAAAAAGAAAATTCTTTAGCCAGTCACAATCATTTGATTTCTAGGATGATGTTTGGTTTTTGGATTGAGGTTGCTTTTTATATCCTGCAACATCGATATTGCAATTCCTGTGATTTAATAGATGTTTCTAATATTGATTTAAAAAAGTATTCAAAATTCAATGAAAAACTAAAAGACAATAATTTGAAGTTATTAATTATTTTGGCTCTGGTTCAAAAAATTCGCAATCGAGCTTTTCATTGGGAGAATTTATTGAAAAACAAAGAGAGAATACTCAATAATTACAAAATAATTAAGATTCCAAATATTTACACTGCGTTTAGGGGCTTTTCGAACGGTATATATGCTGATAAAATAGAAGTATTCTTAAAAGATGTCTTGAATAATATTGATAACGAGCTTAATTGATCAAAAGAATAAGATCCCCTTTCAATAGGGGCGACCCGAACTGAATCGGAACTTCAAGAGAGATTATATTACTTTTTTATAAATAAAACCTTAAATGAGGAATAGAATGTTCTAATTGATGGAGTAAATACCCCCTGTTCAATAGGGGGATACCAGACTTAACTGTTACTTCAAGAGAGATTATATTGCTTTTTTATAAACAAGGATCTTTAGAGATCACTCTGATTTGCTTACATAGGGCTTTGAGGAACGCATTTATCTTTTTTGAGTAGTGTCAGCAAGGTTTAGAGGTTGTTTTGTGATATTTTTCTTCATTTTCGATTGCCTTGTAAATGGCTAAACCCACATTGCTCCAAGCTTTCTGTATATTATTGCCATACTCCATATTGGATAATTTTTGAGAACCATATAAGTTATATTAGTGAAGTAGAGCGTGATGGAAAATTAGAATACATCGGCGAACAAGAGGCTCAATATATTCTTGATAAGTTGAAAGATAGTGATGTAAATGAGATTATTATAAACTCTCAAGATAGTCGAAGTGTATCATCAAGACTGCCTATAAAAATTGAGAGATTTAAACAAGATGAAAATATGTAAAACAGCTTTTATACTAGCTGTAAATTTATAAATTAGCAGCTCTTATATCCTAGTTGCATTTCCCCCTCATCTATGTTAATATTTAGTTTATTTTAATTGAAAGGATAACAGATGATGAATTTTGATGATATTGGTGCTTTTTCTACCCCTCTTTGGGGAGAAGATAAAAATAGGGTTTTGTTTTTTCTTGCTCAAGATACACGAAGAGATATTTATTCTAAAGTAAAATACAAATTTAATAAGACCCATATACAATGGGCTTTTCTCTGCCGTATTCAAGCTTATAGGGACAGATTTTATGTTGGGGTGTATCGTGATGAAAATGGCAAGGTTTTAAGGAAAGAAGATGATAGTGCCATTAAGGGGTTTTTAGCTCCAATAGAAGGTCCTTTTGATAAGGCAAAGCATATTTCCTTGCACGATGATGCCTTTTATGAAAAACATATCTTAGGCAACCTCCATCATTCATATAATGAATTTATTTCTATGCTCGGTAATGGTGATATAGAAAAGGGTAAAGAACTTCTTAGGGAGAAGATGGATAATAATGAATACTTGCTGACTACAGAGGGAATCGAATATGCAAGAGAGAAAATACTTGAAACAATTATAAAGCCCATTAAATTAAATACTCATTTTAAGAGGATGGGGGAAATCGGATTATTAATATTTGAAGATTTTGAACCTGATTATATTTATAGCTTCATTAACCCAGAATACTATGACAAGCTTTTACAAATGAAACTTGGGGCTGTGAGGGTGAAAGACTGGAAAGAGTTTGGTGGAGGGAATAAGAAACACAAGGGATATGGTCGATGGCTCAATGATGTTCCTAAGATCTTTATTGATTATTATTGTCAAGAATATGAAAAAAGAAATGGAGATAGCAAGTTTTTACTTTTTGATACATCAACAGAGAAATATTTAAAACAAAAAGATTTTAAGCTTAATGCCCAAAGAGTGAAGCTTTTTGTCCCTAATATAATTGATCTATATAGTAAATATGAAGCAGCAATATGGGGTCATGGACTTGACTCCAATCTTGGAGGTGGGAGGTCCGAATGATTTTGATTACCTGTAAGGTATCAAAATCTTATTTACCCCCCACCTTTAAGATTGGAGGAAGCGTTTGAATTTGGTGAGGTCTTGGGTTCCCAAGTTTTCTTTATTCCCCCCATATCCCTTCTTAATGCGTGTGCTGCAGTTTGAGATATTTTACCAGTATTGATGACACCTTTAAATACAGCTCCCCCTGGAACAACACTGTTAATAACGCCTGCTGTATCTGTAACTGCATTAATGGCAGCTCCTGTATAGGCAACACCTCTCATAGCATTAATATTTCCTCCACTCATTGCATCTGCTCCTTTATAATAAAGGTTGCCTGCATCTGCTCTTGTTCCAAATTGGAAGCTTCTGCTCTCATCATACGCATAGCTCATACCCTCCATTGTGCGACCTTGGAATGCTCCATCTTGTCCCATTGTGGCTTTGGTGCGTTTTCCATTGATCATCGTATCAAACTCTACTCCCCTAGTCCTTGCTAAGAACTCTCTACGAAATCCTGCTGCTCCTCCAAGTGATCCACCTTGTCTGATCGCTGCAATATCGGCTGCACTCATACCACTAGACTCAAGCTGTTTGATGATTTCATTTTGTGTATTGGTGTTTCCAAAGGCTCTTCTATCTGCTTCTATTGAGCCAAATTTGTTAGCAGCCATCACATTATAGGCTTGCATTCCTGTTGCATTAAGCCCTCCATTGGAAATATACCCCATGCCTTGTGCTTGTGTAATATCAGCACTCATTTGGGCATATTGCATTCCTTGAGAAGTGGCAACTGTATCTGACATGCCATCTAAAATCCTTTCTGCAGAGGGCTTAAACTCTTTATCAATTTGCTCCATTCCTCTTTGATTGACCTGCTCTTTTAGATTATTGGCTCTTTCATCTACTACTGCTTTGTTTTTTTCATATAGTTGATTCCTTCTTGCTTCTAGTTTCTCTGCTATTAAATATGCAGCGCCCTCCCTATGTGCCCTCATTAGCCGCGCATGTTTTTCTCCTTCCTCTGATCTTGCTATTGCTTCATCTATAGCTTGGCTTCTATGATGCATAGCACTGGCACTGTCTTTGTCGATGGAAGCTATTTGATCTTTTGTAACCTCCTTTAATCTTTCTTTGTATTCATCACTCTCACGCTTTTTGCTTAATTGTGTAGCCCCTTCTGTGTTGAATTTACTTGCAAACCCTTTTGCTCTGCTTGCAACATCGTGTGCTGCCGAATTTTGGAGAACTTGATCATAAGGCGTAGTAGAGGTAACATTTCCTTCGCTATCTTTGAGTTCAACCCCTTTTTTAAAGAGTTTTGCATTCTCTTCTCCTGCTCCGATTGTAGCAACTTCTTTGGCTTCTATATTAGCTCCAGAAACTTCTTTAAAAGAGTGTGTGGCATCTTTTCCTTTGCCTGAGTTGAGTAGATCCTTATATCTTCTTTGTAACACATCTGCCTTATTATCTGTTTCTATATTTTGGGCATCAGTGAGTGTGGCTGTATTTTTTGTGATACCAGACATGCCCGTTTCTTTGATTCTCTTTTCATTGGCAAGCCCTTGTCCTGCTTCTTGTGCAGTAGCTACTCTTGCATTGGCACTTGCAATATCATCATAGCTTTTTCCAGCTGTTCCTCCTCCTTCTAGATCTTTACCATAAACCTCTCTGAGGGCTTTTCCTTTTGCGATATTTCCTTTGAGTCCTGCGTGTGCTCCATATTCGATCGCATTCATCTTATCCACACCTGCTTGACCACTCAAGTCTTCTTTACCCACTCCCATTGTTTGGTTCAAGCCAATGCGTGCTTGATTTTCCATACCCCTAATGAGGTTATTACTTGAGTTGGTCCCTGCAAGCATTCCAGCATCGTTATAGGCTTGAGAAGCAATCAGACCTTTGGCTGCTCCAATTTGTTGCTGTGCTCCATAATCTCCACTTGCCCTAGCTAAAGAATCCCCTGAAACATGTTTGCCTGTTCCAGAAATATCCACACCATTTTGCATCACACTACCCATAGCCATTGCTTGACTTGCTTGGGATACGCCTTGATACCCTCCACTAGCAGCTATCTGCTTGAGGTCATCTGTTGATTTGATTTCTGAAGCAAAGCCGACATCTTTTTCAATATCTTGTAGTCCTCTACCGATCTGACTTCTGGTTGTGTATTCAAGACCTCTAGCATATCTTTGGGCTTCTAGGAGTGCTTGATTGTTGGCTGTGAGGTCTTTCATGAATTGTTCGGAGTAATAGTATTCATCTAAGCCTGTTTTCTTGCCTGTTAGATTGTCTGAAATTTGATGGGTGCGTTCTTTTAGATCACTGCCTAAAATCTGTGATTGTGCTCCTGCGACATCTGTCATTTGAGCAGAGGTTGCACTTCTACCAGCAAAAAATGCCATGTATGCTCCCCCTGTTATAATAATAATCGGCACGATCCACACGAGATTATTCCCTAGCGTTGCTGCTGAATTAGCTTGCATTGCCATATATTCATAGTAAGCTTGGGTGTGATACATATGTCCTTTATCCAGCGTTCCCATTAAGGCTGCTGCAGCATTCTTTGAGGTCTGTGTTGTTACCAAGCCATGGACAATTGCTAAAGAAATACGATATAGCTCAAAAGCCCCAAGGGAAATCAAATATGTATAGAATACTTTTTTACCTGCTTCAAGTCCCCTAAAGCAAATCACAAGCAAGATAAGAGGGAATAGGAAATAGGTGAGGGCAGTGATAAAGTTGATTAAAAAGGGCATAGACACAAGGAGGTAGGCAAAATTAGCTTGTTGCACCCCATCGGTTTGAGATTTTGTAACAGCAGAGTTGAGATTTTGATTGAGGGCATTGGCTTGAATACCCGTTAAACCTAGGCTGTCTGCATATTTTGCTTCAGCGACTGCAGAGGAGAGGGAAGCTTGGAGTTGTAAGCCTACATATGGACTCATACCTTTAGCCATATCATCAACGCCTGCATACATATTATCAGCCATAGAATCAAACAACCCAGAAGCTTCTGCCATATTTTTAAACCCAAGGGATTTTGATACCCTATCAGAATATTCTGATGTGATGTTTTGAGCATCATAGTATTGCATCAAATCATCCCAAACTTCTCTACAAGGGACATTTCTCCCATCGGCTAGGACATCCATGACATTAGACCCATCTGTTAAGGGCGTAAATTTATCAGGAGCAAGCCCTGCTAATGTAACGATTCCATCTCCAATTTTGAGATCATAGGGTTCTCCTATGGTATACATTGCTTTAAACACACAATCTTTGACATAATGTTTGAACTTTGATTTGAACTCTATTCCCCTAGGAGAGGAGTCTATCCTTATAAATCTTTCTTTCCTGAGCATATCAAAGTTTTTTAAAAAGCCCACATCGGTATAACGAACACCATTGATTGGATTAGCCACAGTATCTACGACATCTAAAAGTATTGCTCCAGCAGTTGATGCCACAGATGCAGGTAGGGCTACAATCCAAGGTATATGATCTACTATTGCTTTAGAGGTTCCATCAGGTGCTTTTGTCCCAAAATAGGTGCGTTGATCCTCGATGGTTACAGGCACTTTCATTGCTGTATTTGCTGAAAGAAAATATACTGCAACAATGAAGAGCAGACCTTTCAAGCCTGTTTCAATCGCTGAAGCACCAATTCCTGGTGTTGAAATAAGCCCTGCAATTTGTGCACCTGTTCTTCCAATTACAAATAAGAACGCAATAGAAAGGAACGAACTATAAGCATGGCTTTCAAAAAACATTGCAGCAGCATTGAAAACATATCGATACAATTCCACATCACCCCAAACTTTAATAGGGAAATAAGTCATAAAGAGCGTATCATCTTTTCCAAAGAGGAAACTAGGGAGCAGGATTGACAGCATAAGCATTAATTTTGGCATTTGTGTACCTTAATGTAAAATTATCTAGGCTCAAAGGAAACTAGATGGATTGTAGTTTTATATCTATTTGGAAGCATTATACCATATTATTTTTCTGTGAGAACTTAGGTCTGCAAACAAGGGAAAACGATCATATTAGGGGCAGGTCTGTTTGCAAAACCTACCCTAAACAACAAATCAATAAAGTTTTGTTGCTATTAAGCAAATTAATGCTATAATTATGATCGTTTTAAGTATCATAATTTGAATCCTCCTTTCGGAAGCTCAAATTCCCTCTGTGAAGCTGCGAACTTCATAGAGGAGTTGTAAGCTTCACAATCAAATTCTACAGAAATATTTTTTATATGCAACAGAACTCAAAGCTCTCTAACAGAAAAGATAATTTAGATAAAGTAGTAGAGTCCAAATAGGGGATTTGTGCCAACTTGTGGAGTTTGATGATATAAATTTTTGGCTATAATTATGCTTGAGGTTGTGCCACAGAGAGTCACACCTCTCGGTGGCAAATTTATGACCTCGAAATGAGGTGGTAGAAATGCTACTGATAAAGATAGTCAAAGCTATCTCAAGGGTGATTATAGCATTAATTCTATTAATGTCAATCGCTTATTGAGATAAGTTTAGGGACCTTTGTTCCTAAACGCTTTGACTATCTAGCTCTCTGCCACTTTTCACACAAAAATCTGTTAAGGCAAGAGCCAAAGTTGCTTTACATAAAGCTAAACATAACATAAATTCTCAAACGAGAACAAAGGATAAACATATGGAGACCCCTGATATGAACTACGACAGAAAACAGCTACGCAGAGATTTAACACAGATTGCTAAGACACAGGCTGAACTAAGGCAAACGAGTTTAAATGTATCAAAACTTGCTAATTTTATCAAGAGCCTAATCAAGGAAGAAAACGCGCCACGACCCGATAGGGCTTTATTGGAGCAATTAGCAAGGGCTACATATAGAGACAATGACAGCGTGCTTGGAGTAGCAGAATCATTAAAAGGTATTTTAGACCCGATAACAGGACAAGCTAACGCAGAAGCTAAAGTAATTTCAGATGCATGGGATGAAGTAGTGGGAGAAGATAATAACCCTTACCACTACAACGATAACACACCCGTGAAATAAATTAAATAAAAATAAAATCAAGGAGAAGACACTATGCTATTTAAATTTGATGGAAAAATTTATAATTTTTTGGTATAATTTTCTTGGTGATGAAAAATCACCATAAGCATTATTTTTCGGCATTTACTTACCTTTCACTAAATGACCCTTTTGGGTCATTTCTCCTCCTCTCTCTTACAAGTCTTCTCAAAGTTCTCACATACCCAATCGATCTTCTCATTAATCTCCATTCTGGGTTGATCATATAAACTCTCATCAATACTTTCAAATATTTTATCACTATCAGCAGGTAGGTGTTCTATGTCATAAACCTCTAGACTATCTCCATAGGGTTTGTTTTTCTCCAACCATTTTATCGCCCCCCCCCCTTCGTAGCATTCTCCTGTCATGATACGCTTGAGTCTTTTGGCTGTAACATCATAGGCAATACCATTAGGATTGATCTCTGTTTCTTCATTGTTTGTTACGAGTATGAATTGTCTATTCCCTCCATCAGTTCTATTAAGCTCTAAAACAGCATGTCCTGTTGTGCCACTCCCTGCGTAGAAGTCTAGGATAATATCAGTGTCTTCTTTGTTTGTAGCGTGATTAATGATTTCACGCATAAAATTAACGCCCTTTGGATATGTAAAATATTCACCTATACCCAATTCTAAAAGCTCTTTTGTGGCATTTTGATTCATGAATTCATTTTGTGTAAATTTCAGAGAATCAAATGTGGTTAAAGTCGTTTTCAAATCCTTTAAATAGCGTTTATAAATAAATCCACGCTCATTTTCATTATGCTCTTTTTTAAAGCAAATCCGACCTTCATCGATATGTTTTTGGATTGTATTTTGTGAAAAAAGCCAAAAACGCCCTTCTGGGGGATAATCTACTTTTCCAGTATAAGGATTTTTGACTGCAAAATAACCATTTTCCATAGTTCCACTCTTGGCACTCGGATCACTTAATACCCACTCGCCATTTGGATCATTATCAGGATTTTTATATTTATCTAAATCTTTTTGACCACCAAGTAAATTTACATTTTCTTTATTTTTGGCATAACACAGCAAAAATTCGTGTTGATAATTAACGCCCGTTTTTGCATCATTTGTGGTGCTTTTTGTCTTACGGATAAAATCCCCCACAAAATTCCCCTCACCAAACACATCATCAAATAAACATTTGACATAGGCTTGGTTTTTATCATCGATACTGCAAAAGATCACTCCATCATCAGTGAGTAATTGTCTTGCAAGATGTAAG
>NZ_MLAP01000001.1 GCF_002272865.1 Helicobacter sp. 12S02634-8
AGAAAATCTATCAAAAAAATCTACACAAAAGCTCGCAAAATAGGTGGTTTTAGAGGAAAATAATGTATCAATGTTTAGAATATTGTATGCAAAAGAAAATAGAGATGGTGGAGTGTAGGGGGTTCGAACCCCTGACCTCGACGCTGCCAGCGTCGCGCTCTCCCAACTGAGCTAACACCCCAAAATTAAAAGAGAGCATTATAATATATCATTTATTTGGTTTTACTTAAAAAAAATGCTTTGAGGATAAATACCCCCACACCCACATCAATCATTGCATCAGCAAAGTTAAATACGGCAAATTCAAAACCATAATGCCAATAGACATAATCGACCACCCCTCCGTGCATGAACCGATCCAAGATATTTGAACACCCCCCGCCAAATATCACCCCAAAAACGCCACTATTGCGATCAAAAAACTGCCTTTGAGATATGATAACAAGCCACACTGCTAAGACCAAAATAACCTGCAAATACTTGAGCCAATCTCCCAAAAAACTCAACATCGAAAAAGCCACGCCACGATTATACACAAGAATAATAGAAAGCACCTCGCTCTCCCATCGCAAGCCGCCTAATATCAGGTGTTTGATCCACTGATCTAGCCCAAAGACCAGCCCAAAGCCTATGGCAAAAATCACAAAAGATTTTCTGATTTTAATATTCAACAAAGCTTTTCCCTCAAAAATCCACTGATATCTTCCATCACTTTTTCAAGCACGGCTTTTTCCTTGCCCTCAAGCAATATGCGGAGTTTGTTTTCAGTGCCAGAATATCGTATCAAATGCCTGATTCCTAGTTTTTCGATTTTTTCAATCTGTGCTTGAAAGCCAGCGAGATCTTCTAGGGGAGTTTTTTGTTCGATGGGGAGATTGAGCATTTTGTGTGGATAGAGCTCAAAGGGATTGAGAATTTCTGCGCTTTTTTTCTTACTCTGCACCATCAAAGCCATCACTTGCAAGGCACTCACTAGCCCATCACCTGTTTTTGCATAATCCCCAAAGATAATATGCCCACTTTGCTCCCCTCCAAAATTAGCATTATTTTTCACCATCGTATCGCATACATATTTATCCCCGACATTGCAGCGGATTAGGTCGATATGGTGCGTTTTGAAATACTCTTCTAAGGCCAAGTTACTCATCACTGTGGCAATGATTTTGTCATTATTGAGATTGCCAGAAGATTTTTGATAAACGCCCAAAGCCCCTATGAGCTTGTCCCCATCGATTACATTGCCCTTGTTATCGATGACTACAAGCCTATCAGCATCACCATCTAGCGCAAAGCCCACATCAGCACGATAGCGCCTGACTTCATCACTGAGTGCTAAGGGATACATTGCCCCACATTGGGCGTTGATATTATAGCCATTGGGTTCATCATTGATCACAACCACATCAGCACCTAACTCGCTAAACACCGTGGGTGCGACCTTGTATCCTGCGCCATTGGCTGTATCGATAACGACACGAATCCCTTGGAGATTGAGATCTTTAGGAAAGGAGTTTTTGAGATGCACGATATAGCGCCCGACGACATCATCAATGCGTTTAGAGCTGCCTATCTCACAGCCTGATTTATAGCTGCGAGCAATCAGTGCATCATCATAAAACAATCGCTCAATCTCCCCCTCAGCCCCCTCATCGAGCTTATAGCCAAAGCGATCAAAGAATTTGATCCCATTGTCTTCATAAGGATTATGGCTCGCACTAATCATGATTCCAGCATCACAGCGCATATCTTCGGTCAAAAACGCCACTGCAGGGGTAGGCATTGGCCCTACTTGGATCACATCATAGCCCACAGAAGTCAGAGCACTCACCAAAGCATTTTCAATCATATAGCCACTTTTGCGTGTGTCTTTGCCCACTAAGATTTTGTTGGTGATTGAATGCTTGCGGAAATACAACCCCGCTGCTGCCCCTAGCTTCATCACTAGCATTGGCGTGATATCTACGCCTGCCTTGCCCCTCACGCCATCAGTCCCAAAAATTTTCATCGCTCAATCTCCAAATTTAAACTGCATTTAATCAAAACTTAGGCATAATTTTGCCCTAAATAAAATTATAAAAGGATTAACCAAGGCAATGGCGAATCATAAATCTGCAGAAAAACGAATCAGACAGACACATAAGAAAACCGAGAGAAACAGATATTACAGAACGCGTATCAAAAACATCATCAAGGCAGTCAGAGAGGCTGTGAGTGGTAATGATGTTGCAAAAGCTCAAGAGAGCTTGAAAATTGCCAACAAAGAATTGCATAAATTTGTTTCTAAAGGCATTATCAAGAAAAATACTGCGGCTAGAAGAGTATCTCGACTCAATGCCTCTGTCAAAAAGATTGCCCAAGCAGCTTAAGCCCTTAAGCTTGCTCCAACCATCACTCTGACCTTAGAATTTATATGCTCGTCCAAAAACTCACTCCCATCATTGAACGTTATGATGAAATCTCTGCTTTACTGATCCAGCCAGAAAATCTCAACGATATCAAAAAACTCACTTCTTTAGCCAAAGAACAAAGCGATATCCAAGAGCTAGCCCAAGCTGCAAAGGCATATGCTAATACCCTCAATTCCATCAAAGAAAATAAAATCTTGCTAGAGGACAAAGAGCTCAGTGAGCTTGCTAAAGAAGAGCTAAAAATACTAGAAATTCAAAAAACCACACTAGAAACGCAGATAAAAACACTGCTAATTCCCAAAGATCCTAATGATAATAAAAATATTTATCTTGAATTGCGTGCAGGGACAGGCGGCGATGAAGCGGGGATTTTTGTGGGGGATTTGTTTCGGGCTTATTGTCGGTATGCAGATTTGAAAAAATGGAAAGTTGAAATTATCAGTTCGAGTGAAAATAACTTTGGGGGGTATAAAGAAATTATCGCGCTCATCAAAGGCGAGGGGGCGTATTCTCGGCTCAAATATGAAGCAGGCACACACAGAGTCCAAAGAGTCCCAGAAACAGAATCTCAAGGCAGAATCCACACTTCAGCTATCACCGTAGCGATCATGCCTGAAGTCGATGATGTATCCATCACGATCAATCCCAATGACCTTAAAATCGAAGTTTTCCGAGCAGGGGGGCATGGCGGGCAATGCGTGAATACTACAGACTCAGCTGTGCGTATCACGCACTTACCCACAGGGATTAGCGTTTCTATGCAAGATGAAAAATCCCAACATAAAAACAAAGACAAAGCGATGAAGATTCTCAAAGCAAGGATTTATGAAGCCCAACTAGAGGAGCAAAAAGCTCAAAACTCCCAAGCAAGAAAATCCCAAGTGGGTAGCGGGGATAGGAGCGAGCGGATCAGGACTTATAACTATCCACAAAACAGACTCACTGACCATCGTATCAACACAACGCTTTATAGCCTAGAGGAAATCATGCTAGCAGGCAATTTAGATGCCATCATTGACCCCCTCATTGCATATGCGCAGAGTGAAAGATAGTTTTTGCATATAAAAATTTAAGAAAAATATTCAAGCTATTTTGCTTGATTTTACTTTTGTGATTTTTCTATATTTTCCTCCCCCACTCTTTTGATTTACGCCATGGCGTAAATCCTTTATAACTCCCTATTTCACATACTTATGGGGCTCTAAATTTTTTTGTTGCCATTTAGACTGATAAAATAAATATAAATATGGCTAGACTTTTTAGTGGGATTTTAGTGCTAGAAAAGCAGGAAAAATTAAGCTATTGCAAGCCATTGCATAAACTATTACAAACTATTGCAAATTATTGTACAACATCGATGGATACAAGCTATTCCCCTCCAAAATCCCTTTGCATAAAAAAAGGGGGAGGGGGAGGATCGCGTTATTAGTGTTATTGGAATATCACTGAAGAAGGAGCGATTGTATCGCCATAGATAGGTGCGAGCGTGGCCTCATAGGCTTGCTGCATAAAGCCCTCTTGTGTGAGTGTTTTGATTTCGTTATCAAGCCACTCTAAAAGCTCTTGATTGCCCTTTTTGACTGCTGGGGCGATGACATCTTGATCCCCTAAAGATGGGATAGCCACAACAAACCCTGGATTTTCCTTTGCCCAAGCAAAAAGCAGTGTATTATCGTGCGCAAGTGCGTCTGCTCGACCATTTTTGAGGGCTAAAAATGCCTCTGTATTTTGATCGTATTTGAGTAAGTTGATATCAGGATAGTTTTTAGAAAAATAAAAATCAGCTGTAGTTCCCTTATTGACGATGAGTTGCTTGCCTTTGAGTGCGTCAATATTTTTGATTGTGCCATTTTTAGAAACAACGCCCAATGCGACTTTCATATAAGGTGTGGCAAAATCTACCACTTCTTCTCTTTCTTTGGTTTTTGTGAAATTTGCCATGATGATATCGACCTTGCCAGATTTGAGAAATTCGACCCGAGCTGCGGCTTCTACGGGGATAAATTTCACCTTGCTTGCATCACCAAGGAGATCTTTGGCTAATCTTTTAGAGATATAAACATCAAAGCCATCGTATTGCCCTTGTGCATTGATGAAGCCAAAGGGAGGTTTATCGCTAAAAACCCCAACCACTAGCACGCCCCTGTCTTTGATCGCAGCGATAGAGTCTTGTGAGTTTTCTGAAGTCTTTGAGCAAGCACTCACCATCAAAGCCATTGCTAAAAATATCCCAGAGAGTAAAAATGTTTTAGAAAATCGCATAACAAATCCTTAAGTGATAAATTTAAAAGGCATACATTAACACAAAAACTTTAAAAACCACCCAAAAATTTGAAAATATCCAAAAACTTTTTTGCTCTCTGCGAGCGTGGCGTGGCAAAAAAATCTTTGGCATTGTTTTCTTCGATGATCACACCACCATCAAAAAACACAATCCTATCAGCCACAGCTTGGGCAAATTTCATTTCGTGGGTGACAATAATCATACTCATGCCCTCTTTGGCAAGCTCTAAAATCACCTCCAAGACTTCTTTGACCATTTCAGGATCTAAAGAAGCTGTGACTTCATCAAAAAGTATGATTTCAGGTTGCATACACAAAGCCCGCACGATAGCCACTCGCTGCTTTTGCCCGCCGCTAAGCTCCCTAGGATAGGCGTGCTGCTTGCTCTCTAGTCCTACGCGCCTAAGCAGGCTCAAAGCTTGTTTGCTGACCTCTGCTTTTTGGCGCTTTTGGACTCTCAAAGGCCCTAGCAAGATATTTTCCATCACATCCATATGGGGGAAAAGATCATAGCTCTGAAATACCATACCGATTTTTTGACGGATCTGATTCCAGTTAGTCTTGGGCGAGCTGATGGTTTGTCCATTGAATATAATCTCTCCATCTTGTATATTTTCAAGCCCGTTCAGACAGCGCAAAAATGTGCTTTTGCCACAGCCGCTAGGCCCTAGTATCACGACAACTTCGCTTTTTTGTATCTTAAAATTTATGCCATTGAGCACCATATGCTGGTGGTTATAAAATTTTTTTAAATTTTTGACTTCTAAAAGTGTTTCCATCACTCCTCTTTTTAGTATTAATCGTGATATTTTAATTCCAGCTTAGCACTCAAAACAGAAAGTGGATAGCATAGCAAAAAATAGATGATAAAAATAACTCCATACACCCAAAAGCTTGCTTGCGGGATTGAGAGGATATTGAGTTCGATGATCTGCTGACCGACTTTGAGTAGATCGACTACGCCGATGAGTGCGACTAAAGATGTGGTTTTGATGATCCTTGTGAATAGATTGATACTAGCAGGCAATAATCGGGGGATTGCTTGAGGGAAAATAATAAAAATTGCAATAAAAAGTCCATTGAGTCCTAGGGCTTTAGCACTTTGGATTTGATGTGTGCTCACAGAGCTCAGTGCCCCCCGCACCAAATCTCCCATTTCAGCAATACCCCAAAGGCTAAATACCACAATGCTAGCGACTTGCCCGCTCATATGGATACCCAAAAAAGATGAAAGACCAAAATAAACGATAAAAAGCCACGCCAAAATAGGAATAATGCGTATGCACTCCAGATAAAAGCGGCATATCAAGCGCGCCCACCAAGCGCCAAAAGCCATGATTAAGCCCATCACTCCCCCACCGATGAGCGCGATGAGTATAGAGATTATAGCGATGTATAAGGTGATACCCAAGCCCTCAAGCAAGCGCATTAAATTATTGGGTGCAAAGACAAATAAACCCTCCATCATAATTTCTTTTTATAATAATTTTCAAGACCCACAAAGAGTGCTGACATCGGCAATAAAACAATCAAATACGCAATCACTAACATCAATAAACTCTCTGTTGTTTTATAATAAGTCCCAATCAAATCTTTTGCGACAAACATCACATCAGCTAAAGCAATCGCACTCACCACTGAAGTTTCTTTGAGTAGAAAAATCGCATTAGCCCCTATGGAGGGCATTGAGATAGCTAGACTTTGTGGGATAATGATATGATAGACCATCTGCAAACGGCTAAGCCCTAAACTCAGCCCTGCTTCAATCTGTGTCTTTGGGACAGCACATAGCCCCAATCGGAAGCTCTCAGCCATATATCCCCCACCTAAAAACGCCACACCAATGATGGCACAAGCATATGCACTCAAGACAAGACCCACGCCAGCTAAACCATAATAAAGGAAAAATAATTGGATCAATAAAGGTGTATTGCGGGAGATTTCAATATAAGCTTTAGCGAGTGTTTCTAAGAATCGCACACGATAAAATACAATCAAGGCGACCAAAAAGCCAATCAAAACAGAAAAAATAATCCCAAAAAACGATATGCCAAGAGTCAAATACAGCCCCTTGGCATACACAGGTATAGAATCAATCATGAATTGCCATTGCAACATCAGCGACCTTTGAAGTGTTGATTTGAACGTGTTGTGCTGATGGCTTTAATGACTCTTAAAGAGCGCAACAAAACACAAGACTCTGCCAACCTCAAAAGATCGGCATAAAAATCTCAAATTATAAGACACCTTGGTCAATCATTGCATCAGCAACTTTTCTAAATCCAGCGATATTCGCTCCTAAAACTAAGTTAGTGGGATCGCCAAATTCTTTGGCTGTTTGGGAAGCGTTGGCAAAAATGTTTTCCATAATGCTATGGAGATGTTTATCGACAACATCAAACTCCCAACGATGCATACTCGCATTTTGTGCCATCTCTAGCCCGCTCACTGCCACGCCCCCAGCATTAGCAGCTTTGCCGGGTCCATAGCAGATTTTTGCCTTCAAAAACAAATCAGTTGCCTCAAGTGTTGAGGGCATATTCGCTCCCTCAGCTACGCATTTGCAGCCATTTTCTAGCAAGGTCTTAGCGTCTGTGGCGTTGAGTTCATTTTCTGTAGCGCTAGGGAATGCAGCAAAGCAAGGTATGCTCCAAACTCCGTGAGTTCCGGATTTATAATCACTGACTTTTGTGTATTTTGCACTTGGTTTGTGCTTGGTGTATTCTTCTAGGCTCACTCTTCTGACTTCTTTGAGCTCTTTGAGTAGTGCGACATCAATACCACTCTCATCATAGATCATACCCTTTGAATCGCTCGCAGTGACAGGTTTAGCGCCCAGGTGGTAGAGTTTTTGGGCTGTATAGATAGCCACATTGCCGCTACCTGAGATGGTGCATATTTTCCCCTCAAGGCTCTCTCCTCTTTCTTTGAGCATTTCTTGAGCAAAATACACACAGCCATATCCTGTTGCCTCAGGCCGTACCAAGCTTCCGCCCCAGCCCAATCCCTTACCTGTCAGCACGCCATCAAAGCGATTAGTAAGCTTTCTGTATTGACCAAACAAAAAGCCGATTTCTCGCCCTCCTACGCCAATATCCCCCGCAGGGACATCAGTGTGCGCGCCGATATGGCGATAGAGTTCGTTCATAAAGGCTTGACAAAATCGCATGACTTCACCATCGCTTTTGCCCTTAGGATCAAAATCACTGCCTCCTTTGCCCCCACCCATGGCTAAGGTAGTCAGAGAGTTTTTGAATATCTGTTCAAAGCCCAAAAACTTGATGATTCCCTCATTGACGCTAGGGTGGAAACGGAGTCCTCCTTTGTAAGGGCCGATAGCAGAATTGAATTCAATGCGATAGCCCCGATTGACCTGAATCTGTCCTTTGTCATCGACCCAAGTCACACGGAAATGTATCTCCCTATCTGGTATAGTAAGACGTTCCAAAATAGCATTTTCTTGATATTTCTTTTCCTTTGCAATAGCTGGAGTGAGTGAAGTGAGCACTTCATCTACGGCTTGATGGAATTCCTTTTGAGCAGGATACTTGGTTTTGATTTTTTCGATAATACTATTTACATACATCTTGTTAACCTTTTGTTTAGTTTCTTGATTGCAGAGCTATTTTATCGCAATAATTTTAAGAAAATGTGTGTAATATCATAGGTTATCATTTTTTTTAATTTTAAAAACTAAAAATTTTTCTTCAAATCCATTTTTGCATATAATCTCCCCACGACCTCGCTGTAGCCATTAAACATTTGAGTGGGGATATAAGAGAAACCAAAGCCCTCGCCCATAAAACGTTCTTTGGCTTGCGACCATCGTGGGTGGGCGACTTGGGGATTGACATTAGCATAAAAGCCATATTCAGAAGGGTCTAGGCGCATCCAAGTGGAAGTAGGCATTGTTTCAACCAATGTGATACGCACAATTGATTTGATACTTTTGAAACCATATTTCCAAGGCACTACAAGCCGCAAGGGCGCGCCATTTTGTGGGGGCAGCTCCTTGCCATACATACCCACAGCCAGCAGAGTCAGGGGACACATCGCTTCATCAAGCCGCAATCCCTCTTGATAAGGGAACTTGATATAACCCCCTAAGGCAGGGTTTTTGACAGCAGGCATTTGCTCTTGCACAGCTGTTTGGAATAAGACAAATTTTGCATTTCCTTTAGGGCGAGATAATGCAAGCAAGCTCCCTAGCTCAAAGCCAATCCAAGGGATATTCATACTCCAAGCCTCCACGCAACGGAGGTGATAGATCCTCTCTTGAAGAGGGAATTTTTTGAGTATATCTTCTAAAGAAATTGTGATTTCTTGATGCACCTCTCCATCTATCACCACGCTCCAAGGGCTTGTTTGCAAGACTTTGGCTCGATGGTAGGGATCGTCTTTTTGCAGACCAAATTCATAGAAGTTATTATAAGTGCTAGCTTTTGCATATGGGGTGATGGGGGTTTGTGAGTAGTTTGGGTTGGTGGTATAGGGATAGGGAGTGTTTTTGATGTCTATGGTTTGTGTATGGACTTGTTTGTTAATGTCTTTAGCATTGAGTGGATTGAATAGGTCTAAAGCCCCTCCAAGTCCTAAAATTCCCATAGTTTTAAGGATTTGCCTGCGGTGTTTGTAGATGGTTTGCGGGGTGGTGAGGTTTTCAGAAATTTCATATTTTTTCTTGATTTTGATACGCATTTCTATCCATTGTTTTAAGTTTTATCTTGAACTATACATTATTTTTGTAAAATAAACAAAGCAAATTCTAGAATCACTAAAGGCTGACAAAAATGGACGCATACGAATATGGCGAGTTGCTCAAAGAGCTGGCAAATAAATGTGAAAATATCGCCAAAATCATCAAACCTCAAGACTTGCAGGCGCGATTGGATATGATTTTGCAGACGCAGCAAGATCCAGAGTTTTGGAATGATGCTAAAAGGGCAGGTGAAACCAATAAAGAAAAAGCCAAGATCGAGCGTTTGTTGCAAAGCTACAATGACGCAAAGCTAGCTATAGATGACGCTTCAGAGCTTTTTGGACTCTCAAGTGATGGCGATGAGGCGACTTTGGAACTGCTTTTTGCTGAAGCCCCCCAACTCCAAAAGCAGATACAGAGAGTAGAAATCGCTGTCATGCTTAGTGGTGAAAATGACAATACCAATGCGATTGTAACAATCCAGCCTGGTGCAGGGGGGACTGAAAGCCAAGATTGGGGGAGTATTTTGTATCGTATGTATCTGCGGTGGGCAGAGCGTCGGGGGTTTAAGACAGAGATTTTAGACTATCAAGATGGCGAAGAGGCAGGGATCAAGGGGGTTGCATTTCTCATCAAGGGCGAAAATGCCTATGGCTATATGAAGAGCGAAAATGGCGTGCATCGTTTGGTGCGTATTTCTCCTTTTGACGCTAATGCCAAGCGCCATACTAGCTTTGCTAGCGTGCAAGTGAGTCCAGAGCTTGATGATGATATTGATATTGTGATTGAAGAGAAGGATCTGCGGATTGATACTTATCGGGCGAGCGGGGCAGGGGGGCAGCATGTCAATAAAACTGAATCAGCTATTCGTATCACCCACCTCCCCACGGGCATTGTCGTGCAATGCCAAAATGACAGAAGCCAGCATAAAAACAAAGCCACAGCCTTAAAAATGCTCAAATCAAAGCTCTATGAACTAGAGCTTGCCAAACAAAATTCTTCGAGTGCGAGCGAGGAAAAAAGCGAGATTGGTTGGGGACATCAGATCAGAAGCTATGTTTTAGCCCCTTATCAGCAAGTCAAAGACTCCAGAAGCAATATTGCCTATAGCAATGTAGAAGCGATTCTTGATGGGGATATTGATGGGATCATTGAGGGGGTTTTGGTTTCTAGGGCTTAAAAGCTTTTGGGATTAAGAAAAAATGGATAAAAAAACTCTATAATTAGCCTATTTGGTTGATTTGCTTGATTGGTAAGGAGAAAACAATGACGCAAGAAGAATTAGATGCACTCATCAATTCGGGGGATTTAGAACTCTCTATAGATGAGAGTATGTCCGAGCAAGCCCCTACAAAAGATGACTCGCAAGATTTGACACAGGATTTAGAGGGCAAAGAAGAATTGCAAGATGAAAGCATGCAAGCAGGCTTTATCGATCCTAAAAATTATAAGATTGATACGAATAAAAAATGGCCCCCACCTCCTCCGACCAATGAGCATAAAGTTGTCCATCAGCTTGATGATGTGACAAAAGATTCTGAAGCCAAGGCAACAGAGGTATTTGACCAGCTCGAACACATCAGTGCTAGCGCTAGCCAAATCATTATATCTATCAACATCCTGCAAGCCCAGCTCCAAAGGCAGCATCAAGTCTTTGCCAAGCTTGCAGAGAGTTTCCCTAATATCGAGATATTTAAGACTTCATTGCAAGAGAGCGTATCGATCTTTGAAACCTTAGAGCATATCACCCAAGACACCAACAAATGCAATGACGCGTGCATGCAAGCTATTGATATCATGCAGTTCCAAGATATCCACCGCCAAAAAATCGAACGCGTGATCCATGTTATGCGGGCGTTGGCAAAATATATGAATTCACTCTTTGAGGGCAAGATCGAAGATTCTAAACGCGTGAGTTCTGCAGCCTATATCGCAGGGGACACAAAGGGCGATCTTGCTAGCGAAGATGATATTGAAGCATTGATTGCAGCATTGGGTAAAAAATAATGCCCAAACACGTTAAAAAAGTTGAGCTCCTCTCCCCAGCAGGCAATCTTTTGAAGCTAAAAATTGCCTTGAGTTATGGCGCTGATGCTGTTTATGGTGGGGTCAGTCATTTTTCTTTGAGGAATCGAGCGGGCAAGGACTTTGATTTAGAAAGTTTTCAAGAGGGGATTGAATACGCACACCATCTGGGTAAAAAAGTCTTTGTCACAATCAATGGCTTCCCGTTTAATTCCCAAATCAAGCTCCTAGAAGACCATATCATCAAAATGGCCCAGCTCAAGCCCGATGCCTTTATTGTCGCAGCACCAGGTGTCATCAAGCTAGCCAAATCGCTCGCCCCCCATATCCCCATACACCTCTCCACGCAAGCTAATGTGCTGAGTGTTTTAGACGCTGAGGTTTTTTATGAAATGGGAGTCAAGCGCATTGTGGCCGCTAGGGAGCTGAGCTTGAGTGATGCAGTAGAAATCAAAAAGCATTTGCCTGATTTAGAGCTTGAGATATTCATACACGGCAGTATGTGCTTTGCTTTTTCGGGTAGATGTCTGATATCATCGCTGCAAAATGGTCGCGTGCCTAATCGTGGGAGTTGTGCCAATGATTGTAGGTTTGATTATGAATACTATGTCAAAAACCCCGATAATGGCGTGATGATGCGCCTTGAAGAAGAAGAGGGTGTGGGGACACATATTTTCAATGCCAAAGATCTCAACCTCGCAAGCCATATCGTTGAGATTTTAGATTCAGGGGCTATCGATGCCCTTAAAATTGAGGGGCGCACCAAATCGACTTATTATGCGGGCTTGACAGCTAGGACTTATCGAATGGCGATTGATGATTATTATAACAACGAGCAAAATCCTATGTTGTATCAAAGCGAGCTGCATACACTCAAAAATCGAGGTTTCACTGATGGTTATATCATCAGGCGACCTTTTGAGCGCCTTGATACTCAAAACCATCAGAGTGCTATCTCTGAGGGGGATTATCAAGTCAGTGGTGAAGTTGATGAGAGTGGGGAGTATTTTTTGTGTAAATACACAACCAAAATCGGGCAGACTTATGAGATTATCGCCCCTTTAGGGAGCAAAATCGAATCTGTTGTCAATGATATGGGTAAAATCTATACTTATAACGATAGGCACTATCTGTGCTTGTATAAAATCATCTTGCAAAACAATCAAGAGCTCAGCGAAATCCATAGCGGCAATATCAATCCTGTGCGATTGCCCCATAAACTGCCTGCTTATAGCTTTTTGCGTATCCAAACCAACTCAAAGGAGAACTGATGGATTTTGTTTCAATCATTATGGGTAGCAAGAGTGATTGGGTGGTTGTGCGTGAATGTGTGGAGATTTTCAAGCATTTTGAAGCACCTTATGAAGTCATCATCAGCTCAGCTCACAGAAGCCCTGAGCGCACAAAAAACTATGTCGAACAAGCCCAAGCAAAGGGCGCTCAAGTTTTCATCGCAGCTGCAGGAATGGCCGCTCATCTTGCGGGCGCGATTGCCTCTCAGACTTGCCGGCCTGTGATTGGGGTGCCTTTGAGTGGGGGAGCATTAGATGGCTTGGATGCTTTACTTTCCACGGTGCAAATGCCCGCAGGTATGCCCGTAGGGACGCTTGCTATTGGCAAAGCAGGGGCGATCAATGCAGCTTATATGGCATTACAGATTTTGGGGCTTAAAAACGATAGAATTTATAATAAATTACTCGAAGATAGGCTTTTAAAGGCCAAAAAACTAGAAATAGACTCTCAAGAAATAGAAGTCAAAATCCCCCTTTAATAAGGCTAAAAAAGAGGGGATGGCTTAAAAAACCACGGTTTTGTTGCCATAGATAAATATGCGATCGTTTAAAGCCAGACTTAAAGCCTTAGCAAATACGACTTTTTCTACATCTCTACCAGCTTGCTGCATATCTTGCCAAGTGTAGGTGTGGTCGATTTTGATAATATCTTGCGCGATGATGGGACCTTCATCGAGGTGGTTATTGACAAAATGGGCTGTAGCGCCTATGATTTTCACGCCCCGTTCATAAGCTTGTTTATAGGGATTAGCACCGATAAAAGCCGGTAGGAAGCTGTGGTGGATATTGATGATTTTGTTTGTGTATTTTGCTACAAAAGAGGGCGAGAGGATACGCATATATTTTGCTAAGGCCAAAAAATCCACTGCATATTGATCGCAGACTTCTGCAATGAGCTTTTCGTGCTCTTGGCGCAGGATATTTTCAGCAGGTATATGGAAAAAATCAATGCCAAATTTTTTCACAAGATCTTTGAGGTTTGTGTGGTTGCTAATGACTGCTTTGATTTCTCCATCAAGCTCCCCACTATCATAGCGCAGGAGCAAATCCCCTAAGCAGTGGTTTTCTTTGGTGCATAAAATGATGATAGACTTTTTTTTCTCAGAAACTACTTTGATCTGTGCTTCTTGGGGGAGTTGTGCGCTCAAGGCAGCTTCTAGCTCTATGGGGTTGCATGTGCCTTTGATGAGTGTGCGCATGAAAAATTGCCCGCTTTGCTTCTCGACAAATTCATCATTGCGTTCGATATTGAGATGGAAGCTCAAAAACACAGAAGAGATTTTATAAACAAGCCCAGCCATATCAGGGCAGGCAATCAGCACGGTATGTTTCATAGTGTCCCTTGATTAGTGGAGTTGTTGGGTGAGGGCTTGCAGGCTGATTTGCGTGGTTGTTTTGATGATTTTATCTACAAAGGCTTCAAATTTATCTTTTTTGAGCCAAATGGGGTCTGTGACTTGAGAGAGATTTTTGAGTGTTTCTATCGCATCATTTTGTGTGCCTATCACATCTATCAGTCCTAATTTGAGGGCTTTGGCAGCTGTGAATACCTTGCCTTGGGCGTATTGGGTGCTATTTTTGACTTCAAGCCCTCTAGCATCAGCGACATCAGAAACAAACATCTGGTATTCTTCTTGGATAAGGTCTTGGAGGAAAGCCCTTTCTTTGGGCGTCCATTGGCGCATAAAAGTGCCAACTTCTTTGTATTCTCCTGCAGCAATGCCTTGGGCTTTGATACCTAGTTTATGGATAAGATCTTGAATATCAAAGCTGCTAAAGACCACGCCGATTGAGCCAATGAGTGCGGCACGATTCGCATAGATTTTATCAGCATACATTCCTGCATAATAGCTACCACTTGCCATAGCCCCTTGGACATAGACAACAACGGGCATTTTCTTTTTGAGTTCGCTAATCATATCACTGATTTCTACACTAGCACCCATCGCCCCGCCTGGAGAATCGATGAGGAGGAGCACGCCTTGTATGCTAGGGGTTTTTGAAATTTTTTCAATTTGTTCATAGATACTATGGCTGTCTAAAATGGGGCCTTGCAGATATATCTTTGCTAGATTGGGGGCTTTGAGCTCTGTGTCTTGGGGGATAAGGGCGATACAGATAAATATGAGAATCAAAAGCAGCACAAGGGCTTTAAAATATTTGGTGATAAAATCTAAGGGTAAAATCAAGAGCTGAAAAAATTTTTTAAACATTAAAAGTCCTCTTTTATAGATACCCCATGTGTGCTGTGATAGCCGATAGAGTGCATTGAGTGTTCTATCGTTTTGATGGGGGGCATTAAAATTTGCCATTATATTCAAGGGTTGCTTAGTTTTGTTTGATAAATATGGTTTTTAGAGGAATTGGGTTATGATTGTGGGTGATATTTAGAAATTGAGGATTGGCAATGGCTTGTAAATTCTGCCCTAAGATAAGAAAATTTGACCTTGTTTTGATAGTGATTGTGTGCGTGGCTTTTTATGGTGTGGATAAATATCAGAGCAAACAGAGGGAAAAATCAAGAGTGGAAGCCTTTGAAGCCTTGCAGAAAGCTTGCTTGTATGGTGATACATATGCTTGCAAAAAGGTCTATGCAGGGGTTGATGAAAAATAATGATGGGTTAAGATGATTCGAGTTCGAGTTTGTTTGCGATGAGATAGCGAGCGAGTAGGTAGAAAATGATGATTTGTATCAGGTTTGCAGAGATTTTGAGGAGATAGGGCAAAAGCGTGGGGCTTTGGTCTGTGAAAATCTGTGCGAAATGATAGAGGGTCATTGGGGCGAGATGATTGGCATAAATTTCTGGAAATAGGGCTGATGGGATAGCTTCTAACATACCTAAAAGAATCTGTAAGCCTAAAAATATAAAAATCCCTGCAAGCAAACGATGTTTTTTGATCTTACCGATATTGAGTAGGCTGAGGATAAAAATAAATTTCACTAAAAGCAAGACAATGGAGATAAAAATATCAAGATAGAGGGCAAATAAATGGAGCGGGGCGTTGGATATGGAGCGATAAAAATTGACAAAGATGGTTTGGAATAATGAGGGGTAGATCCACTCTCTAATACACAGCGCGATATAAAAAGACAAAAAACTCACAAAAATCCAAAATAGATTGATGAGGATTTTTGCTATCAAAATCGTATCAATACTCACGGGCAAGCAAAATGTCAGATAGCCTTGGGGGGAGAAGAGCTTTTTGTTGATAGAATTTAAAATCGCAAGCACAATCAAGGCAATCCAAAAAAATCCACTCACAACCATCACCCCATACAAAACCACCAAAAGCATTAAAAAATAGGGCATGTCATCAAAGTCAAACTTCGATAAAAGGCCAGAACCAATGAGAGAGAAAAATATCAAAGCATTGATGAGGGCTATGCCGATGTAGTTTTCTAAAAAATCGTGTTTGAGTAGGTTTTTCATCGGAAATATTCCTTAAAGCTCTCTTGGAGATTGGCAAAGCCATTTGTGATATTCTCTGTAGGGGCAAAGGCAATGATCTTGCCTTCTTTGATGAAAATACACTGATTAAGATAGCGCTCCACATCAGCGACTAAGTGCGTAGAAATGATGACGCTAGAATCTGCACTGCGATTTTGCAAAATCAAATCAAAAATCTCTTGACGCGCTAAAGGATCGACCCCAGCGATGGGTTCATCAAGAAGATATAGCTTTGCTTTGCGTGAGAGGGTTAGAATCAGCCGAATTTTTTCTTTAGTGCCTTTGGAGAGGGTTTTGAGCCTTTTGAGTGGGGGGATAGAGAATTGTTCTAGGAGTTTTAGGGCTTTTTGCATTTGGAAATCTTCAAAAAAATCTTGATAAAAGCCCAGCATATCTTTTGTGCTCACATTGGGGTCTAAAAAATCAATATCAGGCAGATAGGCAATGATTTTTTTACTTTGCAGACCAAGGGCTTGTCCATTGACAGATACTGAGCCTTGGAATTGCGTGAGGAGGTGGGCTAGGATTTTTAATAAAGTTGTTTTGCCCGCGCCATTTGGACCGAGCAAGCCGATGATTTGTTTGGGCCAAATCGTGAGGTTGATACCATCAAGGACTTTTGTGCCTGCATAGCTTTTGCTGAGGTGTTTGATAGAGATCAAAGGCACTAAAGAGGTTTCCATCATCTGCTCCCATTACTCCGACTATTCAATCCCCAATCACTCGCCCCCCTCCTCTTTTTTTTGGGGGGGGGGATTAGGGAGGGTGGTGGGATTTTATCTAAAATATTTTAATCAAGCCTATAGCCCGCCAAATCTCCTATCCCGCTGCTTGAAATGCGCAATAATCTCTGCAAGTTCGCTAGGGGCGAAGTCTGGCCATAGCGTGGGTGTGAAAAAAAGCTCTGCATAGCTCGCTTGCCAGAGCAAGAAATTTGAGAGCCGTATTTCCCCGCCTGTGCGGATTAGCAGATCTACATCAGGGATACCTTGGGTATCAAGATGGGATTCAATCAGCTTGAGTGTGTCGCTTGTGTGTTTGTATGCTTGGGTTTGGATAATCTTTTCACACGCGCGTTTGATTTCATCTTTAGAGCCATAGTTGAGTGCTAGAATTTGAGTGAGTGTTGTGTTGTGGGCTGTGTCGGCTTGGAGGGCTTGTATGGTCTGTTTGAGGGGATCGTTGAAAGCTCGCATATCCCCGATAGTCTTAAAACGAATATCATTTTGCAGATAGGTTTGCCTTTCTTTGATGAGGTATTTTTCTAGTAATTTCATCAAAAAATCCACTTCAGTCTGGGGGCGATTCCAGTTTTCAGTAGAAAAGGCATAGAGTGTGAGATAGGCAATATGATTTTTAGCGCACCATTTTGTGATTTCTCTTAAGGTCTTGATCCCCTCTCTATGGCCTTGGGTGCGCATTTTCCCACGTTGCTTAGCCCATCTGCCATTGCCGTCCATAATGATGGCTAGATGTTTGAGTGCGCTCAAGGCAGTTCCCTTGGTGAGGTCAGACTATCGATGAGATAAGCGATATGTTGCCAAGCAAAGCCACTTGCATCGCTCAAGCCAATTTCACAAGTGCTAGAGCTTCCAAAACCTCTTTGGATATTCTTGTCTGCATAGAATTTTGCGAAGTCTTCTAGGGCACTTTGATTGAGCTCAGGGGTGAAAAAGCCTTTATTTCCAGCAAACCCACAGCAGCCTGTGTCTTTATGGATAATGATTGCACCTTTTGTGCATTGCTTTGCTAATGCAAGCATTGAGCTCTCTAATCCTAGCTTTTTGCCTGCGCACATCGTGTAAAGTCCGATATTTTCATTGATAGGATTGAATTTCAAAGCAGGGAGCAAAAATGTATGGATATAAGCACTCATATCATAGACCTTTAGCCCCGTGTCTTTGAGAGTTTGGAGGAGATAGGCGCTGCAGGCAGTGTGGTCTAGCACGATGGGGATTTTGCCATCACAAGAGAGTTCTTTGAGTAGGGCGTAGTTTTTTTTGGTATTTTCTTTTGTGAGTTGTTCATAATCACTAAAGGCTTTCCCGCAGCACATGGAGTGGATTTCTTTGGGATAGATAAGCGTGGTATGGGTCTTATGGCATAGGGATTCAAACACTTCTTGGATACTTCTTGTATCGGGCATGTGTTTGGAGGGGGCGAAAGTGCGATTGATACAAGTGGTGAAATAGATAACACAAGATGAGGCATTGCTAGCTTGCTTGTTGGTGAGCTTGAAGGTATTTTTTTGGGGGAGGTGCTTTTTGATATGGGGGAAGAGGGGGGTGAGCTTTCTTAAGGTGGTGCTTAGATTTTCTAAAGACTGCTCTCCTAAAATCTTCCCACTTTTATTTGCTAGCCCCAAGCTCCATTTTGCGATAGAAGTGCTTGCTGGCATGTGGTGGGCGATTTGTTGTGCTATTTTTGTCTTCAAGCCTTGTGTGCTCTTTTTTCTGGAGTTTGCACTGATATTGCCCGCAGAGATTTCAAGCGGACAGAGTGTCGCGCACATATGACACACTGCGCAAGTAGTATCACTGAGATAAGCATAGCCTTTTTGGAGTTCTTTTAAGAGTTTTTGGTCGGCGAGATTGCCCTTTGATACGCTGATTTCAAGTCGTTTGATTTCTCTTTGGAGTGTGATGCGCTGTCTTGGAGTGAGTGTGAGATTTTTGCTTGGGCAAATTTTTTCACAAAAGCCACATTCCATACAGCCATCAAGATAGTCTTGTATTTCTGTGATACTTTTGAGATTTTTGGTATGGATTTTGGGGTCATCAGAGATGATTACATCGGGATTGAGGAGCTTTTTGGGGTCAAAGAGTTTTTTGATTTTTTGATGGAGTGCATAGGCCTTTTGACCCCACTCAATCTCTACAAATGGTGCGACCATTCTGCCTGTTCCGTGTTCGGCTTTGATAGACCCACCAAAGCTTGCGACATTTTTTGCCATCGCTTCAATCAAGCCCTCAAAATTTTTGTATTCAACAGGATCGTCCAAAATCGGGGTGATGATAAAATGGATATTCCCACTCAGGGCGTGTCCAAATATAATGCCATTATCTTGGAAGCCATATTGTTTGAATAATCCCTCAATCATTGCTACGCCCGCACCAAAATCTTTGATTTCAAAGCAAATATCTTCTGTGATGACACAACTTCCCTTTCTGCGAGTGCTTGCAGCAATCGGGAGCAGTCCTTTGCGTATTTTCCACCAAGAGGCATAGACTTTTTCATCATCGCTTTTCAATAAAGGCAAAACCAAGGGGATATGCTTGAGTGCATTGAGAACTTTTTGCGTGTTTGTTTCTAGGAGGTCTTTTTGTGTGCTTTCGATTTGGAGGAGGATACACGCATTGTTGGGCTGAATTTGTGTGATAAAACTGGGCATATCTTTGGAGTGTTGCGTGCTTTTGAGTGCAGCATAGTCCATCACTTCAGCTGCTGTGATGATAGAATCAAGACTGGCTAAGATTTTGATCGCTTCTGAGGCTGTATGCATATCAGAATAAAACAGCAAGGCACAAGTTTTATAAGGTAGGTCTTGCACGCAGAAATATTCACACGCAGATATAAAGCCCAAAGTCCCCTCTGAGCCGATAAAAAGATGTGTGAGTATGTCGATGGGGTCTGTGAAGTCAAGCAGGGCATTGAGGCTATAGCCAGTGGTGTTTTTGATTTTGTATTTTTTTGTGATGAGCTCTGAGAGCATTGGATCGGCCAATACTTCTTTTTTGAGTGCTAGGAGTCCATTGATGAGATGGGCGTGTGTGCGTGTGAAATTTTGCACGCTTTGTGGGTCTGCTGTATCGAGCAAGGTGCCATCAGATAAGATCACGCGCAAGGATTTTAGAGTCTGATAGCTATTTTGCTTGACCCCACAACACATACCACTGGAGTTGTTTGAGAGAATCCCTCCTATCATCGCAGTCGCGAGTGTCGCAGGATCAGGGCCGATTTTTTTGCCATAGGGTTTGAGGGCTTCATTTGCACTCAAGCCTATGACCCCACAAGAGAGCCTGATAGAATCTGCGTTTGCTCCGATATGGATATCTTGCCAATGGTGCGTGGTGATGATGAGAATACTATCAGAGCAGGCTTGCCCAGAGAGTGAGCTGCCTGCTGCTCTAAATGTGATGGGGGTGTTGTATTTGTGTGCGAGGGCATAGAGTTTGATGATTTCTGATTCGCAATGGGCTTTGATAACAAGCTTTGGGATATAGCGATAGCAAGAGGCGTCTGTGCCATAAACAAATCGTCGCAAATAATCACTATAGACCCGATCGCCTAAAAATTGCTCGGCTTCTTGCTGAAATGACACATAATCTGGTATGCTATTTTGTGTGCTCAAACTCACCTCGTATGAAAAATTTTATTATTTTAGCAAATCTGGGGGAAGTTCTTAACAAAACATTATAGAATACCGAAAAAATTTTAAGGTTTGAAAATGAGTGAAGAAATAAGACGCAACAAGCAGCTTCTAGGCAAGCACAATAAAAGCTATGCTTATCCTGTGTATCTAGAGGGCTTGGATATGAGAGATTATCTCATCATCGATATCCGTCACCCTTATGACCACGCACAAGGGCATATCAATGGGGCTTTGAATATCGTTGAATTGGGCAAAATAGCTAAAATCGCACAAGAAAATCCCGATAAAAAAATCCTCTTGCACTGCTATAGCGGGCATACAGCTTCTGTTTATGGCAGTGAGCTGACTTTAGCGGGGTTAGAGAATATTTATTATTTAGATGAAAATATTTTAGATTTTGAACATTATGGCATTGTTTTGCAAAAATCCCCACAAGGCTGATTGCCCCTCCTCTCTCATTTTTGTTTTTAAGGGCTTTTAGTCTTTTTTGAAAAGGCTTGTGAGTCCTTGGATTTTGAGATTCCAGATGTTTTCTACAAGTCTTTTGAGTATGTAAGCCTTAAGGCCATGGATGGTTTTGCCCTTGAGTGTGCCTATGGCATAGCCCTTGCCTAAAGAGCAAATGCTATCGCCCAAGCTAAAGCTAAAGCCTTGGGTGGGGGCTTTGCCATCAAGAATAGCCTTGAGGGCTTGGGCTAGGTATGCCCCCTCGCGAGTGGCAAGCTGAGCAGTAGGGGGGTAGAAGCGTTGCGATATGGGATCGCTCAAAGCCCCACAATCCCCTACAACAAAGATTTTATCTCTGTTGGGCAGGTCTTGTATGGGGTGTAAAAAAGAATCGATTTTTATCTTGCTGCGCTCGCTTTGGAAAAAAGGTGAGTTTTCTATCACTGCAGAGCCCTTGACTCCAGCACTCCAGACGATAGTGCTAGCAGGGATTTTTTTGTTTTCATTTCCATTTTGGATCAAGACTCCATCACTCAAGCATTCCAAAATCTTAGAGCTTTCCCATACCTTCACGCCCAAAGACTCAAGCCTTTGGCGTGCGATCTGACTGGCATTGGTATCAAACATTGGCAAAATATGGGGCATTGCCTCAATGCAAGCGATGTCAAAAAGAGCAGGATCGATCCCATAATGTTTTGCTTTTTTGTGTAATTCTTGGGCTAAAGACGCACTCAATTCAATCCCCGTAAAGCCCCCTCCACAGATGGCAAATTGGAGGTGTTGGGGGTTTTTGTCTTGCAAATACATCTCAAGCTTTTTTTGGATATGTTCTCTGATATGGAGCGCACTTGCATAAGAGGTGATATTTAAGGCGTATTCTTCAATGCCTTTTATCCCAAAAGAATCTGAGCGAAAGCCCAAACCGATGATGAGATAGTCATAAGCATAGGTAGCATTTTTTGTAATGACTTGATTGTGTTTTATGGAGAGGACTGTGTCTGTGATGATTTCTATTTCTTGAGGCAAGATGTCTTTGAGGGGGTAGCAGACACTTTTATCCTTGACTCCAGCACTCACTTCGTGGAGCAAAATCGTATGGTAGTGGTAGGGGTTGTTGTTGATGAGGGTGAATTTGGCTTGTTGCAAGGTCTTAGAATCGAGATTTTTTAAGACGCTCAAGACCCCATAGCCCGCACCTAAAAGAAGAATATTCAGCTGTTTCATTGATTTTGTTTTCCTTAGATTTGAGATTATAATGATTCTAATCGCATTTTATAGTATTCAAAATAATAAACCCCATCTTTAAAGGCACTATCTAACCCTAGCCTTATCATCAAAATGCATAAGTGATATGCATCATCATATGGCTTCTATCAGAAGTGTTGTTGTTTTGCAGTATAGGGCCTGTGCCGATGGTATAGCCTTTATGGGTTGTATCTTTAAAATACTCGATTTTAAGCCCTGTGCTGATGTGTTTGTCAAAAACATAGCTCAAATAAAGCGCTAAGCTTTGCTCATCAGCCCTAGGGCTTGTAGTGAGTCTGCCAAGTAGCTGCCATTTGAAGCTTTGGTAATGTGCTCCTACATACAAAAACCCGCTCAAAGCGTCTTTGCCGACCATATTAGAGAGCGAAGTCCCTAGGTCATAGATACTGCCTGTCCAGATATTGTAAGTGATGGGATCGCCATAGATACCTATCTTGCCATTGGCATTGCCAAAGTTTTTATAAATGATAGCCCCAAAATGATAGTTATTGATATCAAAATGCTGTTTGATAAAAAGTGTTTGTGCACTTTTCCCGAGTGGTTGGTTGAATACGATCGTATCTCTTGAGCTCGCACTCACGCCTTGATAAAACGGAAACAACGCCACTAAAGTGGTTGATGAGCGAAAGCCCTCAGAAGCAAAATCAGGATTGCTATCAAAGCTGATATTAAAGCCAGGGGCGTTCATATTTTCAAGGATATGGTAGATATAAGGTGAAATACTCCAGCCATTTTTGGTGTATATAATCCCCTCTGCAATCAGTGGTGCCCCACTTGTATAGTATCTGCCATAGGGCCAAAACCAGTCGTTGTAAGCTGAAGCACGGGCATCAGAAAAGAGTATCCAAGCTTTGGTATCATAGAGCTTGACATAAGCCTCCCCGCCTTGATTGAACGCACTGAACCAATCATAGCCTTGTGTTTCATATCGCCCTGCTTTGAAGCCAAACATATCATTGTATTCATAGCTGATATAAGCATTATGCACCATCGCAAAGCGAGGGTCTTTGAGGTCTTGACCGCTATGGGTCGCCCAATAGCCAATATATGCACTGGCTAATGGCTCTCCACTTTGATAGATTGTAGAGTCATACACAATTGTATTGATCATACCGCCTAAAGTGATATTGAGATGATTAGCGAGATTGAGATGTAAATCAAGCTCTCCTAACATCGTAGCATAGCTTTCAGTAGGATAGACGCCTTTTTGGGGATTGTATTTTCGAGTATCAAAGCCGATTTTTGAAAAGCTGCTTGCTTGTCCGCTGACTTGGAAGTCAAAGCCAAAAAGAGGCGCAAGACCCCAGCAAGTCAGCAATAAAATCTTGCTAGTTATTTGTTTGGAATATTTGTTACCCATCTCTCCTCCTTAGTTAGGTATGATTTAAAAAACGCGTTTGATCTGTAGAGATACAAACGCCTTATTTTACTATATTTTGCTGCCCCTTGCTGGGTAGAGTCTTTGGCTTGTTTGTGTGTTTGGGCGTTTTTAATAATCTTAAAAGTCCTTGTGTTTGGGCGTTTTAGGGGGTTTTTGTCGTGGTGGGGTTGGAAGATTTTTTGCTAGTGATATAAAAATAAATTGCTTTGATTTCTTCCTCTGTCAAGTCGTATTTTGGCATGATTCCTTTGTCTTTATTGAGTGCTTTTTTGAAGGTTTCAAAATCCATATGGTTGATTTGGGGAGTTTGGATTGTTTTGTTTTTGCCCTTGGCTTTGTAATGTGCGATGGTTTCGCTTTCTCCACTCTTGCCGTGGCATTTGATACAGCCGATATTGCGAGGGTTTTCATAGAGCTTTTTGCCATATTCTTGGGGCGTGATGAAACTATCATCTTTAGGAGAATCTGCTGTGAGCAAGGGGAGGGGAGAGAGCAAAAGCAAAAATAGCATTAAAAATTTATTTGTCATTATCGCAAATATCCTTTAAAGATTTTAGAATAGAGTTTTTATTATAATACACCACTTCAATTTTAAAGGGGATAAAATGACACTTCTTGATGGCAGATCTCTAGCACAAAGTATCGAAAAAGAGATTATCATACAAACAGATTTGCTGCAAAAAGAAGGCATTATCCCCACACTCGCAGTGATTTTGGTCGGAACAGATCCTGCAAGCTGTGCGTATGTCAATATGAAAATCAAGGCTTGCGAGCGTTGCGGGGTTGCTTGTGTTGCTAAAAAACTCAAAGAAGAGATCACACAAATAGAGCTCATACCTATGATTGAAGAACTCAATGCTGACCCAGAGATTGATGGGATTTTAGTGCAGCTCCCTTTGAGTGCGCATATCGATACCAAATCTATCTTAGAGGCCATCGATCCTCAAAAAGATGTCGATGGTTTCCACCCATTTAACGCAGGCCGTACACTTGCTGGGATTGAAGCCTTTGTGCCAGCTACACCTTTGGGCGTGATGAGTCTTTTGGAGCATTATGGCATTGATGTAGCAGGCAAAAATGTTGCTATAATTGGTGCGAGTAATATCGTTGGCAAGCCATTGGCTTCCTTGATGCTCAATGCAGGGGCAACTATCAGTGTGTGCCATATCTTGACAAAAGACATCAAGACCTTTACCCAACACGCAGATATTGTGTGTGTCGGCGTGGGTAAGGCGGGCTTGATTGGTGCAGAGATGATCCAAGAGGGTGCTATAGTGGTTGATATTGGAATCAATCGCCTCCAAGATGGGCGTTTAGTCGGAGATGTAGACTTTGAGAGTGTGAGCAAAAAGGCAAGTTTTATCACACCTGTGCCTGGGGGCGTGGGACCCATGACAATTATTTCTTTGCTGCAAAATACGCTCATATCAGCCCGCAAGAGAAAGTCAAAAAATCAAAAATATTAAGGAAGTTGATGAAGTTTTTAAAATCTGTGTATAACTTTTGTGCGAGCTGGACAGGCACAATTATCATTGTTTTGTTTGTGATTTTTTTTGTAGCGCAAGCCTTTGTAATCCCGACTCGCTCGATGGTAGGGACTTTATATGAGGGGGATATGCTGTTTGTGAAAAAATTTTCTTATGGTATCCCTGTGCCTAAAATCCCTTGGTTGGAAATCCCTGTGTTGCCTGATTTTAAAGGTGATGGGCATATTATTGATGGGGCATACCCCCAAAGAGGTGATGTCGTTGTCTTTATCCCACCCAATGAGCCCAAGACTTATTATGTCAAGAGAAATTTTGCTGTAGGTGGTGATGAGGTGCTGTTTACTCCAAATGGTTTTTATCTCCGTCCACACGAGGGAGATGCGTATATCCAAGCCCATTATGACTCCTCCAGAATTGTCATGATGATGGGCAAGCAATTTGTCTTTGAGCCTTATGCGCAAGACCACCCAGGTATCCACTATAGCAATGGCAATTCATCGTATTTTGTGATGGCTTCTATCGCCCAACAAGACCTCTCCAGTGGCTTTTTAGCCCTCAATGACAATCCCAATGGGCGCGGGATTGCAATGATGCCTTTAAATCTTGATGGGGAAGTGGTGTTTTATAAAAAAATCGCGCCCGATGAGTTTTTTATGATTGGTGATAATCGCGATGATAGCAATGACTCAAGATTTTGGGGGAGTGTGCCTTATAAAAATATCATTGGCAAGCCTTGGTTTATTTATTTTAGTGTCAATCTCAAAAATAGCTATGAAGCTGGTGCAGACAAAAATCCTAAAGCTCTTTTTACAATCCGATGGAAACGTATGTTTAAGAGTGTAGAATACCTAGAAAAGCAGATAAAGACTTCAAACATACAAAAAGGAAGCATTGATAATGGAATTTTATGAATTGTTTTCTGCGCAAAATATCTTGAAAACGCTCATAATGGTGTTGGCATTTTTGATCGCTGTGATTGGGCATGAAATCATGCACGGATATGTGGCCTTTCGGTATGGAGATGACACAGCTAAAAATCTAGGTCGCTTGAGTATCAATCCACTCAAGCACATTGATCTTGTTGGTTCGATTATCGTTCCTTTGGTGTTGTTTTTTGCTAACGCGCCTTTTTTGTTTGGCTGGGCAAAGCCTGTGCCGATCAATATGGAATATATCATCGAAAAATGGGGCTATGGAGCGGGGATTGTTGTGAGTTTAGCAGGCATTGCTTATAATCTCATCTTAGCCCTCATCATCAGTGGATTGCTCTTTAGTGGTGTATTTGGGGGTATCTCTGGGGAAGTGGGTCAGATTTTGGTGTTATTTTTAGTGCAGCTTATTGTCTATAATGTCGTGCTAGGAATGTTTAATCTCTGGCCGATTCCACCTTTAGATGGTGGGCGAGCGTTGGGCTTTGCTTGCATTGCTTTAGGGAGTTATAGAATCCCAAAAATGATGTATCAAATCAGTCCTTATGGTATGATTATTGTTTTGATTATTTTAGCGACGCCTTTATCACAAGTATTTTTTTACCCTACGCAGCTTTTGTTGCAATTTTTATTGACTTAAAAAGGAAAATCAATGCGTTATGTTTTAGGGACTGATCACGCAGGGCTTGTTTTAAGAGATTTTGTAAAGGAATATTTGCACTCTAGGGGGTTTGCAGTGCTTGACCTCGCGCCAAAGACTCCCCAAAGGGTGGATTATCCTGATTTTGCCCAAAAGGTCTGCCGAGAAATCTTGAATACACAAGATACTAGAGGTGTGCTTATCTGTGGTTCAGGGATTGGTATGAGTATTGCGGCCAATCGTTTTGTTGGGATTCGGGCTGCTTTATGCTTGGATGCATATATGGCAAAAATGGCTCGTTTGCATAATAATGCTAATGTGCTTTGTTTAGCAGAACGGATCAGTGGGCTTGGTGAGGTGGAATCGATTTTGGAGGCATTTGTCCAGACAGATTTTGAAGGGGGCAGGCATATGGGCAGGATCTCAAAAATAGAAGCCTTTGATTGATGGGAGTTGTATGATGGTCAATGCGGCGATAGAGTGGTTTTTAGCAACGGTTTTTGTGCTATTTGTGCTTTATATGATTATCAAAACATTTTTTTACAAATCCATTGCTGAAAAAGAAGAGCGCAACGCAGCTTCAATGAAACTCACTCTCCAAGAAGCCGAGATTTTGATCCAAAAGCACCAGCTACAGCTCCAGAGGGCTTTGGGGAATATCGATATTCTCACCCAAGAGATGAACGCACTCAAAAATGAGGTCAAAACGCTCAAGCAAAGAAATTCACAATATCGCATTGAAACAGACAAATACAAAAGCAGAATCAAAGACTTAGAACAAAAAATCGAAGCTCTGCTATAAGGAAAAATATGCACTCAATTTCTGAAAAACTCAAAAAAGATTTGAATTCTGCGATTCGAGAGATACCTGATTATCCTAAATCGGGGATTTTATTCAAAGACATCACAACATTGATCAATGATGGGGCGTTGTTTGCTGCCTTGATAGAGGCACTCAAGGAGCGATACAATCGTATGCAAATCGATTTTATCGTTGGGATTGAATCCCGAGGGTTTATCTTTGGAGCAGCACTTGCGTATGCGCTTGGCGTGGGCTTTGTCCCTATCAGAAAAAAAGGCAAGCTACCTTTTAGCACTGCAAAAGAATCTTACAGCCTTGAATATGGTTTTGATACAATCGAGATACACACAGACGCTTTTAGAGAGATCCCTAATGCTCAAGTGATACTCATTGATGATCTGATTGCTACTGGAGGGACGGCTCAAGCGGCTTTGAAGTTGATTGAACGCGTGGGAGGGCGTTGCGTAGAGGCTTGCTTTTTGCTTGATATCCCTCAAGCTGGCGGGGCAGAGAGATTGAGAGAATTTGTTGGAGTCTTTACGATATTAGATGTAGGGGTTGGCAATGGGCATTGAGGGGTATATTATCAATCTTTGGGATACTTATGTAGCTGATTGGGGCTATTTGATTTTGTTTTGTTGGAGTATTTTAGAGGGCGAGCTGGGTTTGATATTTGCTGGTATCGCAGCGCATACGGGGCATATGAATGTGTTTTTGGCTGTGTTTGTAGCGGGCTTAGGGGGGTTTGTGGGCGATCAGATTTATTTTTATATCGGTAGGTTCAACAAAGGCTATATCCAAAGGCATTTAAGCAAGCAAAGGCGCAAGCTTGCTTTAGCGCATTTATTGCTGCAAAAATACGGCTGGCCCATTATTTTTATCCAAAGATATATGTATGGAATGCGCACGATTATTCCCATTAGCATAGGGCTCACGCGCTATAGTGCGCTCAAATTTGCTATCATCAATCTCATCAGTGCTTGGGTTTGGGCAGCGATTACAATTCTTTTGGCGTGGTTTTTGGGCGATCAGATTTTACATCTTTTGGGCTGGCTCAAACACCACCCTTATATTTTTGTGATTTTATTAGTGGGCTTTTTGGGGTTTGTGGTTTGGTATTTCAAGTCCCATACAAAAAAAATTGATAAAAAAATTCAAAAAATACAATCTCAATTAGAAGTGAAGGAAGGAAAAAACGATGTTAAAAATTAGTTTGAAAAAGACAGATTTTGCACAGACCAAGGCAGAATTATCCATTGTGTTTGTCATAGACAAAAATCTCAAACACCCTTGGATAGAGCTCAAGACACTCAAAGAATTTGACTACAAAGGCGAGGGGCTGTTTTTAGACCAGCAGAATAAAACACTTTATGCAGGTATCAGTCCTTATAATGCCGATATGATGCGTGAAGTGAGTGCGCAAGTGGTGCGTTATATCAAAAAAACACCTTTTAAAAATGCTAAAATCGGTATCTATGGCGATGGAGAGATGAATAAGGCAATGTTTTTAGGTCTATTGTTGGGGGATTATGAATTCTATCAATACAAGACCAAGCCCAATCCTGCAGCACTCAACGAGATTTTTATTGCCCATGAAAGCTTTGATAAAGCACCGATTGCACCTTTGGGTAAGATATTGGATATGGTTGAAGTGATTGCTAGTGGGGTAAATTTAGCACGCGATACTATCAACACACCCCCAGAATACGCCACGCCGGTATTTTTGGCTGATTTGGCTCAAAAAATCGCTACAAATAATCATTTAGAGTGCAAAATCGGTGATGAAAAATTCCTCAAAAAAGAAAAAATGCTTGCCTTTTTGGCTGTCAATCGCGCTTCAAGCCACCCACCACGACTGATCCATTTGAGCTATAAGCCCCAAAAATCAAAGGCAAAAATCGTGCTTGTAGGCAAGGGGCTTACTTATGATAGCGGGGGCTTGAGCTTGAAGCCAGCTGATTATATGGTTACGATGAAGGCTGATAAAAGTGGAGGTTGTGCTGTTTTGGCGATTATAGATATTTGCGCAAAAATCGGAGTTGAAGCTGAGATCCACGCCATTATAGGGGCTACTGAAAATATGATTGGAGGGAATGCTTATAAACCTGATGATGTGCTTTTTGCACGCGAGGGCAAGAGCATTGAAGTCCGCAACACCGACGCAGAGGGGCGATTGGTATTGGCTGATTGCTTGAGCTATGCGCAAGATTTGGAGCCTGATTATTTGATTGACTTTGCTACGCTCACAGGGGCGTGTGTGCTTGGCTTGGGTGAATATACTAGTGGTATCATGGGGCATAATGAAGCGCTCAAAAGCAGGTTTGAAGCCCTAGCTTTGCAATCGGGTGAATTGATGGCGCGATTACCTTTCAATCGCCATTTGGCTAAATTGATTGAGTCTAAAATTGCCGATGTTTGCAATGTGGCTTCTTCTCGATATGGAGGGGCAATCACTGCGGGAATGTTTTTGAGCGAATTTATCCGCCCGCAATACAAAGACAAGTGGCTGCATATTGATATTGCTGGCCCTGCGTATGTAGAAAAAGAGTGGGATATCAATGCCTTTGGGGCTTCAGGAGCAGGCGTGCGTGCAGGCGTGGAGTTTGTCCTTGATGTAGCAAAAAGGGGCTGATATGGGGCTTTCTATTGGGATTATAGGGCTGCCAAATGTGGGAAAATCTAGCACTTTCAACGCACTCACAAAAGCCCAAAACGCGCAATCAGCTAACTATCCCTTTTGCACCATTGAGCCCAATAGAGCTGTGGTCAATGTCCCTGACAAGCGACTTTTAGCGTTGGCTAAGATTGTCAATCCAGAGAGAGTCTTGCACTCTGTTGTTGAGTTTGTTGATATTGCTGGGCTTGTGCGGGGTGCGAGCAAGGGCGAGGGGCTGGGGAATCAGTTTTTGGCAAATATCAAAGAATGTGATGCGATTTTGCATATGGTGCGGTGTTTTGAAGATGGCAATATCACGCATGTTGAGGGGAGGATTGACCCGATTGGTGATATTGAGATTATCGAGCTTGAACTTTTGCTTGCTGATATCCAAACGCTCAATAAACGCATTGAAAGACTCCAAAAACAAGCCAAAACAGACAAAGAAGCTAAAAATTCCCTAGAGTGCGCACATGCCTTGTTGGCACATTTAGAGAATCTTTTGCCAGTAAGGAGCTTTGGGGGCAAGGATAGTGAGGCATTTGAGGTTTTGAATAAAGAATTGCGATTTTTGAGTAATAAAGCAGTGATTTTTGGTGCTAATGTCGAAGAAAATGCAATCAATGGAAACGCATATTCCAAGCAGGTGTTTGAGTATGCGCATAGCCATGGAGCTGAAGCGATCGTGATTTGTTCAAAACTCGAAGAAGAAATGGTGGATATGGACGAGGCAGAACGCAAAGAGTTTTTAAAAAGCTTGGGTTGTGAGGAGAGTGGCTTGGAGCAGATTATCCGCACGGGCTTTGCCAAACTCGGTTTGATTAGTTATTTTACCGCAGGGGTCAAAGAGGTGCGCTCTTGGACGATCCATCAAGGGGATAAAGCCCCTGTAGCTGCTGGTGTGATCCATAAAGACTTTGAAAAAGGCTTTATCCGTGCAGAAACGATTTCTTATGATGATTTTATCCAATATGGTGGAGAAGCCAAGGCAAAAGAAGCAGGAGCCCTAAGAGTGGAGGGCAGGGATTATGTGGTGCAAGATGGCGATGTGATGCATTTTAGATTCAATGTCTAGGTTCAAAAAGATTTATATCGAAATCAGTGATGTCTGTGGTCTTGCTTGTAGCTTTTGTCCGAGTGCAAAAAATGTCCGTAAAAGTATGCCTTTAGCTTTGTTTGAAAAGGCTTGTGTGCAAAGTAAGAGATTGTGTGATCGCATTGCTTTGCATGTCTTGGGCGATCCGTGTAGGGCAAAAAATCTCAGTGATTATTTAGATATCGCGCAACACTATGGCTTAAAAGTTGATTTGGTGACTAGCGGGTTTTATCTCTTATCCCACTCTTTTGATCGATTGCTCTCTCCCCCTATCGCACAGATTTCTATCTCTTTAAACGCAGGGTTTGATCCAGCCAATCCTCCTTTGGAAAACTACCTAGAAACTATTTTTGAATTTTGCCGCTATAAGTTGGCTAAAGATACAGCAAATTTTATCAATCTTAGAATCCAAGATAGCACGATGGCAAGGCTTTCTGGTGTGAAAAAATCTATCCTTGAATATTTTGGGGTCAAAGATAGTGGGAATGATAGTGATGGAAGTGGTGATGGGAGTGGTGATGGGAGCAAGGGGCGTTTTCGCTTAGGCAAAAAGGTCTTTTTGAATATCACGCAGACTTTTCAATGGCCCAAAATCTCTCCCCAAAGTGCTATAAAGACAGAAAAATACTGCCACGGGCTGATTTCTCAAGTAGCAATTCTTGCTGATGGGACAATTGTGCCTTGTTGTATGGACGCAGAGGGCAAGCTTGCACTTGGCAATCTATACACACAAGCACTCACAGAAGTCCTAGAAAGTCCGAGGGCATTAAGGATTCAAGAGGGGTTTATGCGCGGGGAGGCTTGCGAGGAGCTTTGTCGCCATTGCCTTTATCCAGCTAAAAGGGGCTCATAGAAAAAAAGGGGGGGGGATACAGATGAGTAGGCTGATGGGAGGGGGGGCTAAAGGCTTGGGCTAAAGACTTTTGAAATAAAACTATGCTATGATACACACAATAGCTTGATTGCTCTTATAAAAGGGGCTAGAAAATAAAAGGGCTTAGAAAATGTCAAATCTCACCCAAGTAGATCAAATCACAAGTTTGCATAAAAACAATGAGTTGCAGTTGCTGTGTTTTCGCCTTGAGAAAGATAAAGATTTGTATGCTGTCAATGTATTCAAAATCCGAGAAGTGGTCAAATATCAAGGCGCACTGACTATTATCAGCCACGAAAATAGCTCTTTGATTGAGGGGCTTATTACCATCAGGGAGCTTACGATCCCTTTGATTGATATGAAAAAATGGTTTTATTATGATGGCAAAAACAAAGATAAAGATTTAAGACCTTATAGAATCCAGCGCCAAGCAGATGAAGATGATATTATTATGATTTGTGAATTTTCGCGTTGGACAATTGGTGTGAGGATTTATGAGGCCGATAGGATTTTAAACAAAAAATGGACAGAGATGGAGCAGAGTGCAGGGATTGGCGGGAGTGGTGGGAATAGCAAGCTTGTGAGCCGCACGCGATATTTTGATGGGAGGCTTGTGCAGGTGGTAGATATTGAAAAAATGCTTGTAGATGTTTTCCCTTGGATAGAAGAAGAAAAGCAAGCAGAGCTCAAAGAAGTCAAGCAAGTCAAGACAAATAAAAGTATTTTGCTCGCTGATGATAGCCCAAGCGTGCTCAAAACAATGCAGATTATTTTAGATAAACTTGGAGTAACACACCACGATTTTATCAATGGACAAAGGCTTTTAGAATATTTATTTGCCCCTAGCACAGAGATTGAAAATATCGGAATGATTATCACAGATTTAGAAATGCCCGAAGCAAGTGGATTTGAAGTCATCAAGCAAGTCAAAAATAATCCTGTTACTGCGCATATCCCTATTGTAGTCAATTCTTCTATGAGCGGGAGTAGCAATGAAAGTATGGCGCGATCGTTGCACGCTGATGATTTTATCTCTAAGTCCAATCCCATTGAGATAGAAAGAGCCATCAAGCAATTCATTATCCACGATTAAAGAGTCATATGATGTTATTTGAAATCCCCTCACCTTGCTATGTCCTTGAAGAAGATAAGCTAAAGGCTAATTTAGAAATCATGCGCCAAGTGCAAGTCCAAAGTGGGGCAAAGATTTTGCTCGCACTCAAAGGGTATGCGTTTTGGAGAAGTTTTGAGCTGATTAGAGAATATCTAGCAGGGAGCTGTGCGAGTGGTGTGTATGAGGCTGTGCTTGCTTTTGAAGAACTCGGTGGGCGAGAGAGTGATAAGGAGATTTGTGTATTCAGCCCCGCATACAAGAGTGCTGAAATGGAGCAGATTTTGCCTGTGGCTACGCATATTATTTTCAATTCCTTTGGGCAATGGCAGAAATTCAAGCCTAAAATCATGGCTAAAAACAAACAGCTCCAATCCCTAGGGCTATCACCAATCAAAGTGGGATTGCGCGTAAATCCACTTTATAGCGAGGTGCAGCCTCCGATTTATAATCCTTGCATATCAGGGAGTCGTTTGGGGATTGTGCCCTCAGAGTTTGAAAAAGGGGTGAGAGAGTTTGGTTTAGAGGGGATTACAGGGCTGCACTTCCATACACATTGTGAGCAAAATTCTGATGCACTCGAGCGGACTTTGGTGCATTTCCAAAAGCATTTTGCCCCGTATATGTCTGCGATGGAGTGGTTCAACTTCGGTGGGGGACATCACATCACAAGGGCTGATTATGATGTGGAGAGATTGGTGGGGATTATCAAAGAGTTTAGGGCAAGGTATCAAGGGGCAGAGGTTTTTTTAGAGCCCGGTGAGGCAGTGGGCTGGCAGTGTGGCTTTTTGATTGGGGAAGTGCTTGATATTATCTGGAACGAAATCCCTATTGCTATTTTAGATGTCAGTGCGAGTGCACATATGCCCGATTGCCTTGAAATGCCCTATCGCCCTCAAGTCAAAAAGCTCTCACTCAATGCTGAGGGCATACAAATCCAATCAGATGAGGGCATAGGAGTGGGGAAATATCGCTATCGCTTTGGAGGGCCTACTTGCTTAGCAGGTGATGTGATTGGGGATTATAGCTTTGAGAGTCCTTTAAATGTGGGCGATAGGATTTTGTTTGAAGATATGATGCATTATACGATTGTCAAAAATAATACCTTCAATGGCGTTCCTCTGCCGAGTTTGGGTGTGATTGCAGATAAAAAATTCAAGCTTTTAAAAAGCTTTGATTATAGCGACTATAAAAATCGCAATTAAAAGTCTAGGTAGATTTTGGTCTGTCTGATGGCTTCATAGAGCACTGCTCCTACGGCTGTAGCGAGGTTGATACTCCGTGTGCCTTGTGTCATAGGGATTTTAAAGGTTTGTGCGCTGTGCTGTGCTAGAATCTCTGGAGCAATCCCTGCGTCTTCTCTGCCAAAATATAAAAAACACTCATCAGCAAAATGGGCGTCATAATAGAGCTTGCTTGCTTTGGTGCTGAAGAAAAAGTGCTGCGAGTTGATGGGGTGTGCGCTCCAAAAATGCTCAATATTCTCCCACTGATACCAATCAAGATGTTGCCAATAATCTAGCCCTGCGCGTTTGAGAGATTTATCATCGACACAAAAGCCTAGGGGATAGATCAGATGGAGTCTTGCCTTTGCGCCCACACAAAGCCTACCGATATTGCCAGTGTTTTGGGGGATTCGTGGTTGTATCAGCACGATATTTATCATAACAGCCCTTATTTTTAAATGTATTTTATCCATTTTTTGATAGAATCCGTGCATTTATGCGCGTTGTTTGGTGATCTGAAATGATTTGAAAATTCAATCTCAAGGAGGGATAATGTTTTTTACGCAAAAAAATACACTTGAAATCTCAGAGCTCAGAGAAAAAATGCAAAAAATGGACGACATTTTAAGGGCTCTAAATCGTTGCAGGGCAAGTATTGAATTGAATCTTGATGGGAATATCATCACTGCAAATGAAAACTTTTTGCATTTGATGGGCTATAGCTTAGATGAGATTGTAGGCAAACACCATAGTATATTTTGTGACCCTAAGTTTGTGGGCTCTGTCGATTATAAACACTTCTGGGAGAAGCTCAAAGATGGCACGCACAAATCAGGTGTTTGCAAAAGATACACCAAATCAGGTCAGGAAGTATGGCTGGAGGCAAGCTATAATTTAGTCACTGATTGTGATGGCAAGCCTTATTGTTTGATGAAGTTTGTTGCAGATGTGACAAAAGATGTGCAGTTTAAAAATGACTTAGAGAGTGTTTTGAAGGCAGCCAATCGCTCTATGGCTACGATTGAGTTTGATCCCAGTGGCAAGATTTTGCACGCTAATGATATGTTTTTAAAAGTAGTGGGCTATAGCTTAGATGAGTTGGTGGGCAAAAACCATAGTATGCTGTGTGAAAAGTCCTTTACAGATTCTTTAGAATATACGAGATTTTGGGAGCAGCTTCGAGCAGGGGCGTTTCAATCTGGGGAGTTTGTGCGTCTTTCAAAAAGTGGCAAGCAGATTTATTTGCACGCAAACTACAATCCAATTTTTGACCTTGAGGGCAAGGTCTATAAAATCGTTAAATTTGCCATTGATATTACCGCTCAAGTCGATCGGGATAAGGCCAATGAACAGCTAGCTTCTGGGTTGGTGCTAGAAAATGACACACTCACTAAAAGTGGGGCAGGGATTATCGAAAAGACAGCAAACAATATCAGGCATATTTCAGAAGCAATGCAAGCAAGCTCCAATCTCATTGCTTCATTAGATGTGCAATCAGGCGAGATCACTTCAGTGATTCAGACTATCAAAGATATTGCCGATCAGACAAATCTTTTAGCGCTCAATGCAGCCATTGAAGCAGCTAGGGCAGGGGAGCACGGCAGGGGCTTTGCGGTCGTGGCTGATGAAGTGCGTAAGCTCGCAGAGAGGACAGCACACTCTATCACTGAGATCACTACGACAATCAATTCAATGCGGGATACGACCTCGCAAGTTGTCGAGGGCATACGCATTAGTCTTGATGAAGTAGATAGCAGTGTAGCGCTTGCTAATGAAGCTAAGGATTTTATGGAAAAAATCAGAGAAAGCTCTTCAAAAGTTGCCCACGCAATTTTAGACAAATAATCCCAGCAAATCCTAGCAAACAACCCATCAGTTTATTGGTCTATCAATTTATCAAGCCATCAATCCATCAAAGCTTGATGATTTTAGTGCCAAAACCTCCCATTTGCGGGGGTGCGTCGCAAAATGAGAGGACTTTTGGGTGTGTGGAGAGGAATTCTTTGATTGCAAAAGAAAGCTTGCCTGTGCCGATTCCGTGATAGACAATCACTTCATCAAAGCCTGCTATGAGTGCATCTGAGAGGAATTTATCCAATTGTTCGATGGCTTCTTGTGCGCGTAATCCGTGTAGGTCTAGGCTGATGTTAGCTTTTGTGGGGGGAGAGTAGTGGAGTTTTGTTGGGGCTTGGAGCTTGGTGTTTGCGATGACTTTGAGTTCTTTTGCATTGATTTTGAGTTTGATACCTCCATCGAGCTCTAAAAGGCATGAATCTCCATTTTTACCGATGACTACGCCCTTTGCAGAGCCGTATTTGACCCGATTGCCAATGTTGATTTCTTTTTGGGTCTTTTGGGCGTGTGCTTGGAGTTCGCTTTGTTTTTTGAGAGAAGATAGGATTTTATTGGCGTTATTGATACCTTTATGCAAGCTGCTGATTTCTTTGTCTTTGATAACAGCTTTGAGTGCATCGAGGGCTTTTTGGTAGGTATTTTGGAGTTGTGATTTTTCTTTTGTGTAATCGGCTTTGAGTGCTGTGATGAGCTCTTGTTGTTCGATTTTTTTTCGTTCATATTGGGCGATTTGTGTTTCTAGTTCGTGGGCTTTTTGCTTCAGAGAAATTTCAAGTTGTGCAGATTTTTCTATCAAGGTATTGAGTTTTTCTTTATCTTGTCCATAAACTAGCTTGGCTTTTGCGATGAGATTTTCAGGGATTCCATATCGTTTAGCAGTTTCAAACGCATAGCTTTTGCCGATACTGCCTTGGAGGAATTCATAAGTAGGCATTTGTCTGTCTGCATCAAAGATAGCTGCGCACATTTGAATCCTTGAGTCTTGTGCCATCAAGCTTGATAGACGTTTGTGGTGGGTGGTCACGATGATTTTAGCTTCTTTATCTAGCAAGACCTCTAAAAGCACCTTATAAAGGCTGCTAGCTTCATCAGCATCTGTGCCAAGTTCGATTTCATCTATGCCAATGAGTAAATCAGGGAGATTGAGGATTTGGCTAAAATGGAGCATTCTGCCTGCAAAGGTTGAAATATCATTTTTGCTATTTTGGGGGTCTGCAATGATGGTGGATATGTTTTTGAAGTTCGGGATTTTAGAGGCAGCAGCATTGATTTTCATCGGGAGCAAGTATTTATGGAGAAAGACACTGCTTAAAATCGATTTAAGTAACATTGTTTTGCCCCCTGCATTGACCCCTGTGATCATCAATAGCGCAGAAGAAAAGTCAATGCTGATGGGCTTTGGGTGTGAGAGTGCGGGGTGGGAGAAGTCTTTGAGTATGATGACTTTGTCTGTGGCTTTGTTGGTGATGAATTCAAGGTTATAAGTCTGGGCAAACTTGACTCTTGCTTGGAGATGGTCGAATCGATCAAATTCTTTATTGATATATTTTAAAAATAAAATATGCTTGCCTAAGAGTTTGGAGATATTTTTGCAGATTTCATAAACGCAAGCTTGCAGTTTGTCATCAAGTGCAGCAATTTTTTGATGGATACTATGTATTTCATTGGGTAAAAGATAGAAAAAGCCCCCTTGGGAGCGCGCGATAATAATCCCTTTGATGACGTGGTTGAACCCAGCTTTTAGCAATAATGCTTCATTGCCATTGATATAATGGATTTGTTTATCGATGAGATATGTAGCGAGCTTGGGGGCGTTTAATAGCTCGCTCATTGTCCTTGCAATCTGGCTTTTTTGTCTTGATATGGATTGTTGTAAGCTGTCAAAGTCTTCATAAATCCCTGCTTTGATCTGCGCGTCATTTTCAAAATTTTTACTCAAATCTTTGAGCTCTTGGGGGATTTGGATATTTTGGAGATATTTGTAGAGATGTGTGTTTTCAGGGATTTGCTGGAGAGATTTTAGATAGAGAAAATAGCGGATTAGTTTGATGAATTCAAAGATTTCTGTGAGTTTGAGGACGCCAAATTTTTTGAGATGTAATATCTCTGTGTCTAGGGCCTTGAGCTTGGGCGGGGGCGTGAATACTAATGTGTCTAGCTCTTTGATAAACGCTCCTAAACTCACTCTATCGCCCTCTAGGCAAATCGGTTTTTTGCGTGCAAAAAACCCCTCAAAAGAGCTGATAAACGCACTCAAATCGAGCTTGTCAATAAGACTTTGATAGGAGGGATTGTCTTGCATTAATCTCTTTGCAGCTCTTCTTGGAGATTTCTAGAACTCTCTTCGGGTGCGACTTCTTGGGTCGTGATTTTGCATGTGTCTAGGGAAATGATGATATTATTCATCGGACCATTTTTTTTGCCTATAAGACTCAAAGTGCCTGTTACGAGGTTGAAATTTTCTCTATTGATGATGACCCCTCCACACTCCAATGACTCCCCTCTCAAAAAGGCAGTTTGGAGCAACATATCGTTTTTATCTGATTTGCTCTGAAAATAGCTATAGATAGTGGCAAAGACCCCAAATGCGATTAAAACCACAAGGGCGATAATTTTTTGCTTGGTGGTGATAATACCAAAATCTCTCAAGACAAAATACAAAAGTATGAGCGTGAGGGCAAGCACCAAAAAGATAGCTAAAAGTGCGGGCATTATTTTTCTCCTCTTAATTGATAAGTAATATCCCCTGCTCCAAGTCCGATAGCGATACCATTTTGAATTGTTTGGATCACTCTGTCTTGATGGATCAATTCTAAGGTATTGCCATTTTTTCGGATTCTTTGGGCAAAGATGGGGCGGTAATGCCCAAAGAGTTTTTCCATATCCAGCACCATCTCAGCTTCCCCCGCCCTCCATACAGGCAAGATAATCAGCTCATCATAGCCTTGTGTAAAGCATTGCTGGAAACCCTCAAGATTATCGAGCAGTCTTGAATATTTATGTGGCTGCCAAATCGCAATGATTTTATGGTTTTGTTTGGCTTGGGCATAGATTTTGACTGATTCGAGCGTGGCTTTGACTTCAGTGGGGTGATGGGCATAATCATCGATAATCGTCAAATCACCTTTTTGTATGATATCAAAACGTTTTTTGATACCTTTAAAGTGTAGCAAATTTTCTCTGATCTCTTCTATACTGAGCTCACTCATTGCTGTTAAAATCGCTAAAGAAGCGTTGATAGCTGTATGCCCTCCAAAGCCCCATACCTCAAACTCACCCAAATCTTTCAAGCTAAAACGTGTATAAGGCTCATCATCTTTGAGGTAAAAAGAGATATTGCTGATGTCTTTAGAGGGGCTGAGTCGGCAAGATTCTTGCTCAAATGTGCCTAAAAATGGGTCTTCGATATTGATACAGCGCCTAGAGGCCATATGGAGAAACTCACGATAAGCACCATAGAAATTTTCCAGATTATGCCCATAGCTTTCCATATGTTCAGGCTCTGCGTTGGTGATCACAGCATAATAGGGGTTGGAATTCAAAAAGCTTTTATCTGATTCATCGGCTTCAAAAATAATGCTTTGACTTTGGATTTCTCTGACATTAGAGCCATATTCTTTGGTATCTGCTCCAATGATTGCCCCAAAATGTGGGAAAATAGCGCTCAACATCGCGCTTGTCGTGCTTTTGCCGTGTGCGCCACAGATACTAAAAACGCGTTTGTTGCATAAAATAAATTCCAATGCTTCTTTTCTGGAGAGAATTAAAATTTCTTTTTTTTTGCCCTCTTGGATCTCGATATTATCGGGCTTGATGATTGCAGAGTGTATGATGAGGTCTTGGTCAGTGATTGCTGCTGGAGTATGGGGAATGCTGATGGGGATACCTATGGAGCTAAGATACTTTGTCGCGTTGCTGTGGGCGATATCAGAGCCACTGATTTTAGCCCCTTGGGCTTTGAGATATTTGGCAAGTCCTGAGATGCCGATCCCACCGATACCAATGAAATGGATTTTGAGTTTGCCGATATCTTTTTTGAGAATCATTATTTGCCTTTTAGGTAAGAATTAAGAAAACTTGCAATGCATTTTAAAGCCTCCTTCAAGACACTCTCTTCATATACAAGTGCGATCCTGACATAGCCCTCTCCTCCCCCATCTCTGCCTAAAAAACTCCCTGGCAGCACCAAAATCCCCTCTTGCTCATAGAGTTTTTGTGTAAACTCAATATCTTTACCCACAAAAAGCCATAGATAAAATGTATATGGGGCAATGGGCGTGTCGGGGAATATTTCTTGGGCTATTTTGAGATTAGCAGCATATTTTTTTCGGATATTTTCACTTTCAATGCGATCTTCCCAAGCAGTCGCACTCGCTCTTTGGATAGGATTAGGGATTGCACAGCCAAGGTAGGTGCGGTATTGTTGATAGCTCTTTAAAATTTTAGAATCTCCTGCAATAAAGCCGCTTCTAAGGCCAGGGGCTGAGGAGCGCTTGGAGATGGAGTTGAGGGCTAAGATGTTTTTAAAATCTTGATTGCCAATCCCATAAGAAGCTTCTAAAATAGAGTGGGGTGGGGTTGTCTGGTAGATATCACTATAGCATTCATCATTGAGCAAGACAAAGTCATATTCAAGCGCCCAACGCACCCAAATTTGCAGCTCTTCTAGCGTGAGAGTAGCGCCTGTTGGGTTATTGGGCGAATTCAAGATGACTAAATCCACTTGCTTTCTTTGTTCTAAGCTTAGAGTTGGCTTGAAATCGTTGGATTTTTCTAAGTGCATATAAATGCTTTTAGCCCTAGAGGCCTTGGCAGCTCCCTCATAGATTTGATAAAACGGATTGGGATGGGCGATAGTGGGATTAGGGGTATCAAAAAGCAAAAATTGCGGGAAGTTGAAAAGCACTTCTCTTGTGCCAAAGGTCGGGAGTAGTTCGTTGGGAGCTAGCTTGATACCAAAACGGCTTTGGACAAAGCCAATCTGAGCGTTTTTAAGATAATCTTCACCGATACTTTTGGGGTAATAGCGCAATTCATCTGTGTGGCTTTTGAGGGCGTCTTGGATTGTGGCGGGCGTTGGGAATTGTGGCTCACCGATCGTGAGGGTCAAACCCTCTTTTTTGGGGGTGATGGGGGCAATGAGGTTTTTTAGTCTTTCAAATGGATAGGGCTGAAAATTCACTTTTTTGCTCTCTTTAATTCTCTTTTTTTAAGTTAGACTCAAGGCTGTCTTTGGATAATGTTATTTGTAATTGTATAGAAATTTTTGTGAATTTTTGCTTTGGGTCTTGATTTTTTCCTAAAGGATTGCTAGAATTACGCCCTTAGATGATTGAAATATTTGCGGGAATAGCTCAGTGGTAGAGCACAACCTTGCCAAGGTTGGGGCCGCGGGTTCGACCCCCGTTTCCCGCTCCATACTTTTGACTTTCTTTTTGAGATAAATAATTCTCTTAGAATATTTTTATTTTTGAAATACTTAATGAGTCAATGATTGATGTATGTCTTTGTGATACAATGCCCGGATGGTGGAACCGGTAGACACAAGGGACTTAAAATCCCTCGGATATTACTTCCGTGCCGGTTCAAGTCCGGCTCCGGGCACCATGGATCATAGACCCCCATTAAAGAGGGCGACATAGCCAAGTGGTAAGGCATGGGCCTGCAAAGCCTTGATTCCTCGGTTCGAATCCGAGTGTCGCCTCCAGATTTTATTCACTACAATCCAATGAGATATTTCGGGAGATGGCTGAGTGGTTGAAAGCGGCGGTCTTGAAAACCGTTGAGGGTCACACCTCCGGGGGTTCGAATCCCTCTCTCCCGGCCAGCTTATTTTTCTTGAATCAAGCCCTTAAATTTCAAACTCTTAAATCAAGCTCTTGAACCAATCTCAAATCATATGATTTATTTTTTTCAATCCCTTAAAATCATTTCTTTCATACTCTATTTTTCTATACTCCATTTTTCCCATGCCCCCTCACTTTTTTATCCTCTTTGATTGCTTTGTGAATATTTTATCTTTTATCCCCCGCTCTTTGTCTTATCTTATCTTGCCTTATTTTGTCTTGTCTTAATGATTTGTTGTTTATCAAAATTTGTCAAAATCTCCTATCAAAACCCCCTATAGCAATCGCCCAAGCTATGTATGCTATGAGGACAAGAGGGCTTTGGGGAGGGAGCGAGGAAACAAGGAGGAAAAATGCAAAAAATTTTAATAGTGCCGATGATTTTTGCGGCTTTTGTGTATGGTGGGGCTATTTGTGATTTTAAGATAAAAGACTTGCAAACCCAAATCCAAGACGCACAAAACAAAGCACACACACAAAGGGCAGCAGAGCTCATCAAGAAGCTTGAAGCTTTTAAGAAAGATTGCAAGGATTCTGATATTTTAGCTGATATCCATCACAACATAGAAGTCACCCAAAATCAATACAAACAAGCAAAAGCCCATCTCTCTCAAGCCCAATCTCAAGGCGATCCCCACGCAATCAGACAAGCCCAAATCGAAGTCAAGATCGCTAATATGCAGTTTGTCGCTGCACAACAAGAATTATTGCGTATGAAAGATTTGCTCAAAAATCCTTAAACTTAATCTTGTTTTTAAGATTTTTTCCCTACAATGCGAGGGTTTTTTAATATTTTAGTAATCATATTTTACAACTAGGAGTTTTGATGAAAAAGATATTATCTTGTGGTTTTGTGCTAGGGAGTGTTTTGGGAGGTGTGTTGCTAGCAGGTCCGATTTGTGATTTTAAGGCTAAAGATCTCCAAAACCAAATCGATCACGCCAATAAAAACGGACAAAAGCACAGAGTCTCTGAGCTTTCACACGCACTCAAAGAGGTGCAAGACCATTGTGATGATCAAAAAATGCTTGCAAAAAGTAAAGAAAAAATAAGCCAAACAGAGCATAAAATCTCTGAAGTCAAAGACAAGATTACAGCACTCAAGGCCAAGGGCAAGACAGATAAAGTCAGAGAGCAAGAAATGAAGCTTAAAATGCTCCAAACTGAACTAGAATTTTATCGCAAGGATTATCAAGAAAAGCAAGATCTATCAAGTGGCAACAAAGTAAGCCCTAAGCCTTAAGTAGATGATTTAAATTTTGGTATGATTGTATAATTTTTTGATAATGAGAGGGATTGTATGGATTATGCCAATTCTGTTTTGAGTCTTTTGGTGCCTATTTGCGTGATTGCTTTGGTATTTATCACCAAAAGAGTAGTGCTTTCTTTGTTTTTTGGTATCGTCTTGGGTGGGGTGATGATGCATTATGACCATTTTTGGGGGATTTTTGCTTATATTTATGAGAGAATTTCCTCGGTTATTTTTAGCCTAAAAACCACCGATACAGGCACTTGGGATATTGCAATCAGCTGGTGGAGTGTTTATGTATTTGGATTTTTGATTTTACTAGGGATTTTGACTCAAGTGATTTCGCACTCTGGGGCAGTCAATGCTTTTGTGCAGTGGGCAAGACATCGAATCAAGACCCCGCAAGGATCAGAATTCATAGCCTTTTTAGCTGGAATAGTGATTTTTATTGATGATTATTTCAATGCCCTCACCGTGGGTCAGATCTCCAAATCCCTCAATGACGCTAACCACTCTACAAGGGAGCGGCTTGCTTATGTGATTGATTCGACTTCAGCGCCTGTGTGTATTTTAATGCCTATTTCAAGCTGGGGGGCTTATATCATAGGAATCATGCAGACAAGTGTGCCGCCCTCTGTGGGCGATGGTCTGTTTGTGCTGATGGGGAGTGTATGGAGCAATTATTATGCGTGGTTTGCCCTTTTAGCGGTGTTTTTGACAATCTATTGGCAGGTCAATCTCCCTGCAATGTCTAAATATCGCAATATGGGCGTGAGCGATTTGTTGCGTGATGGAGATTTCAAGAAGCCCTCAAGTTCGGTATGGCTGCTCATTATTCCTGTGCTAGTTTTGATGGTTTCTATTGGCTCAATGATTCTATGGACAGGTTATCACGCAAGCAAGGAAGCCACACTTTTTGTGATACTCAAAAACACCGATACAGCATTTTCGCTTTTTTATGGCGGGTTGTTTGCGTTGGTGTTGAGTGTTTTGATTTCGTGGAAATATTTGCCCCCTAGCTCGCTTTTACCTATGATCACCCAAGGTATCAAAAGTATGCTTCCAGCAATTTTGATTTTAATTTTGGCTTGGGCGATAGGTCCTGTGATACGAGATGATATGCAAACAGGGGTGTATCTAGCCCACTTGAGTAAGGAGTTTTTATCCCAAGGTGCTGTGGTGGCAATGCCGATGATTTTGTTTTTGATTTCTGGATTTATCGCATTTGCCACAGGGACTAGCTGGGGGACATTTGCTATCATGCTGCCTATTGGCGTGAGTGTGGTGGGCGCTTCAGGGGGAGATATGATCCTTTCGATTTCAGCTGTGCTTGCTGGGGCTGTGTATGGTGATCACGCTTCGCCAATTTCGGATACAACGATTTTATCAGCTACAGGGGCAGGGTGCTCTGTGCAGAGTCATTTCATCACGCAACTCCCCTATGCGACCACTGCGGCTTTGTGTGCGTTTGTGAGTTTTGGAGTGGCGAGTTTGAGTGATTCGCTTTTGGTGGGCTATGGCGTGGGGATTGCGTTATTGGTGGGGTTGTTTTATTTTTATAAGATTTATTTTGCCCCCTCTCCATCAAATCTGCCTCCATCAAGCCCCTCTCCAACAGTTTGCTAAGCCCTTGGCTTGATGGGTCTATGTTCTTTTAGTTTTTGGCTCTTTGTGCGGAGTTTGCACTAGATGAGTGCCTTTTGTCTTTGGATTTTAAAAAGATAAGAGGGGGGGGGGATTTATCGCTTCAAACCCAGCTAGAGCAAGCCCTTAAGGTCTGTATAGAAATGTGGCATTTAGTAAAAGTAAGTATTTTTTTGTTTACATTTTAGAAGTCTTTAAGTAAAAACATATCAAAGTTTAAATTGTTTTATCAAAGATTTATCAAAACAAACTAGGAGAGCGTTATGGGTCAGACTCAAAGCAGGGCTATGAAAGACGCAAAGTCGATTTTCAGGGTTGCGAGTGGCAATTTTTTGGAAATGTATGATTTTGCTGTGTATGGATTTTATGCTAGTTTTATCGCGCAGATATTTTTCCCCTCCGATAATCAATTTGCTTCGATTATGATGAGCTTTATGGCGTTTGGAGTGGGGTTTTTGATGCGTCCGATTGGGGCGATTGTGCTTGGGGCGTATATGGATAAGCACGGCAGACGCAAAGGGCTTTTAGTGACCCTTGCGCTGATGGCTATCGGCACATTGACAATAGCTGTTTGCCCAGGATATGAACAGATTGGAGTTTTCGCACCGATTATTGTTGTGATTGGGAGGCTTTTGCAAGGCTTTAGTGCAGGGGCAGAGCTTGGTGGGGCGAGTGTTTATTTGGCTGAGATTGCCCCCGCAGACAAAAAGGGCTTTTATGTCAGTTGGCAGAGTGCTTCCCAGCAGGTGGCTACGATTGTAGCGGGAGTTTTTGGAGTTGCTTTGCATTATTGGTTGGGAGATGAGATTGTGAGTGTGTGGGGCTGGAGGGTGCCTTTTATTTTTGGTTGTTTGGTGGTGCCTTTTTTGTTTATCATCAGGCGGACTTTAGAAGAAACCCCTGAGTTTAGAGCCAGAGCCCACCAAGCCCCCAAAAAGCTCAGTGCAATGCTTGTAAATATTGTCCAAAACTGGCAAGTGATGATTTTAGGTAGTTTGTTTGTGATGATGACTACGGTAACTTTTTATTTTATCACAGCCTATACCCCTACTTTTGCCAATAAAGTCTTACATCTTTCGCGCCTAGATAGTTTTATTGTTACAGCGATTGTCGGGCTGAGTAATCTCTTTTGGCTCCCTGTAGCAGGGGCTTTGAGCGATAGGATTGGGCGAAAGCCTATTTTGATTGCGATAACGATTTTAAACCTCATCACAGCCTATCCTGCGATGTATTTTCTGACCCATCATATCAGTTTTGCTAATCTTGTGATTGTAGAGCTATGGTTTAGTTTTATCTTTGGGAGCTATAATGGTGCGATGGTGGTGGGGCTTTCTGAGATTATGCCTAGAGAGGTGCGTGCATTAGGATTTTCACTGTCTTATTCGATTGCTGTAGCGATTTTTGGTGGATTCACTCCTGCTATTTCTACCTATCTTATCCATGAGAGTGGTAATAATGCAATGCCCGGAGTGTGGCTGAGTATAGCAGCCTTATGTAGCTTGCTGGCTGCCTTGGCTCTTTTCAAAAAAGGTGGCATACACCATAGGCGAACTCAAGGGGAGAAAGCAAGTCTTTAGCTATTTGCCTTTGTCATTTGGATTGAGATGATGGGGGCAGGGGGTCTGTCTTGATTTGGATTTGATGATTTGATGATTTGCCCCTCGCCCTCTTTGCTCGCTTGCCCCCCCCCCTTTTTTTCGCCCCCTTGAATTCTGTTTTTTCTTGATTCTCCCTTTTGCTCTCTATTTTTTCTCTTGCTTTGAGTGTTGTTTTGTCTGATTTGATGGGTGGTGGTTGTGGTGCTTTTATGGATACTGAAATTTTTATATTTTTATATTGAATACAAAAGAATACATTAAGCTAAAAAATATTAATCTTTGAGTGTGTGAGTGGAGTGATTGATTTTTAAAGGACAGAGGTAGGAGTTATGGAGAATTTTGATTGTGATGTTTTGGTTATAGGAGGTGGGAACGCAGCCCTTTGTGCAGCCCTATCAGCAAGAGAGCAGGGCAAAAGTGTGCTTGTTTTAGAGAGTGCGCCCAAGCTTTGGCGCGGGGGGAATTCGCAGCACACTAGAAACTTGCGCTCAATGCATACAGAGCCTACTGATGTTTTGAGTGGGTGCTATAGTGAAGATGAATTTTATGAAGATGTTTATAAGGTGACAGGTGGGCAGACCAATGAAGAATACGCACGTTTTGTGATCGCGCAAACCCCTGAAGTGATTGCGTGGGCAAAATCTTATGGCGTGCGATTCCAGCCTAGTTTGGGCGGGACTTTGCAGTTGGGGCGGACAAATGCCTTTTTCTTAGGTGGGGGCAAGGCTTTACTCAATGCCTATTACCATAAAGCCGAGGAGCTGGGTATCCAGATAGCCTATGAATATGAAGCGCTAGATTTATGCATACAAGACCGATATTGTCTGTATGTTTTAGCCAAAGATAAAAAAACCCTCCAGAATAAGAAAATCAAAGCCAAGGCTTATGTGATCGCTTCTGGGGGCTTTGAATCCAATCTAAAATGGCTCAAGGAAGCGTGGGGCGAGAAGGCAGATAATTTTTTGATTCGTGGGACGCGATACAACCAAGGGCAAATGCTCCAAGCCTTGCAAAAAGCTAGAGCTATGATTATCGGAGATCCCACGCAAGGGCATATGGTGGCTGTTGATGCGCGTGCACCAAAATATGATGGAGGGATTGTTTCTCGAGTGGATTGCGTGTCTTTGGGTATTGTGGTCAATAAAAATGGCGTGAGATTTTATGATGAAGGTGAGGATTTTTGGCCCAAGAGATATGCGATTTGGGGGCGATTAGTAGCCAATCAGCCCGAGCAAATAGCTTATTCGATCACAGATAAAAAAGTCCTAGACAAATATATGCCCTCTTTATTCCCTCCCATCATTGCCCCAAGTATCAAAGAGCTTGCTAAAATATTAGGGCTTCCTCCCATAATCTTAGAAAAAACCATAAGAGATTTTAACAATGCTTTAGTGTCAGGTCGGTTTGACCATACGATTTTAGATGACTGCAGAACACAAGGGCTAGAGATACCCAAAAGCCATTGGGCGCAAGCCATCGATACACCACCTTTTTATTGCTATCCCCTAGCCCCCGGAGTGACTTTTACTTATTTGGGAGTGAAAGTCACTAAAGATGCGCAAGTTGTCCAAGCAGATGGAGGCGTGTGTGCTAATCTTTTTGCAGCAGGGGAGATTATGGCGGGGAATATCCTCACTCAAGGCTATGTAGCGGGGTTTGGAATGTCGATAGGTTCGGTGTTTGGCAGGATAGCAGGCACCAATGCAGCAAAATCACTTCAAAGGAGCTTTTAAGATGGATAAGATGGAGAAAACTCAAGAAATCAATCGTTTATATACCATAGCAAAACAATCTTGTGTTGTGTGTAATTCGTGCCGTTATTGCGAGGGATTTTGTGCTGTTTTCCCTGCTATGGAGCAAAGGAGGGATTTTGATGTGCGCGATATTGATTATCTGGCTAATTTATGCCATCAGTGTGGGGAGTGCTTTTATGCTTGTCAATACGCACCCCCGCATACATTTGATGTCAATATCCCCGCACAGCTCGGTGATATACGCGCTTTGAGTTATCAGAAATTTGCTTATCCCACTTGGGCTAGCAGAGTGTTTGAAAAAAATGGCTTTTTTGCTTTTATTGCATTGATTGTTTCTATTTTTGTTCTATTTTTGCTAGCTTCTGCCCTCCATCAAGGGGAGCTTTTTTCTTTAGATTTTGCAGGTGATTTTTATCAAGTGATCCCATATGGGCTGATGGTAGGAGTGTTTAGTGTCGTGGGGATTTTTGTGCTGTGTGCTTTGGGGGTGGGGTTTGTGCGCTTTTTGATATACATCACACCTAATGAGTCCATCACTTTTCCCGCGCTCACTCAAGGGCTTTTTGATGCTTTTTCGCTCAAATATCTAGGCGGGCACGATAATGATGGCTGCACCTATCCCAAAGATAGACGCTCAAATATCCGAAAAATATTCCATCATTTTACTTTTTATGGCTTTTTGGCTTGTTTTGTTGCTACATCATTGGGGGCTTTTTATGCGCATTGTTTGCATTTGCGTGCGCCTTATGATTTTTTGAGTCTGCCTAAATTATTTGGGACTTTTGGGGGAATATCTCTGTGTGTGGGGACTTTGGGGCTTTTTGTCTTGAAGATAATCGCGGATAAAACTCCCAAATCGCTCAAAACGCTCGGAATGGATTATGCTTTTATTTTTGGTCTGTTTATCGCTGCACTCAGTGGGCTTGTATTGATGCTTTTAAGGGATTCACAAGCTTTAGCGCTTTTAGTGGTCTTCCATTTGAGCGTAGTGCTTGCGTTGTTTGTGATGATGCCTTATGGGAAGTTTATCCACGGGTTTTATCGCTTGGGGGCTTTGATTTTATACGCCTTAGAATCCAAAAAGGCCTGAGATTTTACAAAACTTTAAGTCCAATCGATATAAAATACCCTCGCTCCTTTTCAGACCTATGCAATCATAGGCTAGGACAATGCTTCAGGGTGGGAACACAGCAGAGCAGCTTAGCTTGTGGTGTGCCTTAGTCATCTGGGAAGGGGTTTCAATTTTTTTCTCACTTTTTTCTCACTTTGTCCTTGTATTTCTCCTTACTTTTATCTCTCATATCTCTATAACTCTCGCAACTTTATAACCTTATATTTTTATATTTTTATTAAATCTCGCTGATCCCCTAAAACCATTTTGTCTTTTGTTTTCTATTTGCTTTTTTGTTTATTTTTGAAACAAATTTGATTTTAGATAATTTTATTTTTATTTAATATTTATTTTATAAAAAGTAGAATTGATTGCATTACTTTGTATCAAACTATTAAAGGAATAAAAATAATGGAACACGAAAACAAAATAACTCGTAGGAGTTTTTTAAAAACTTCTACATTTGTAGCCACCGCTGTGCTAGGGAGTGGTGTGATGGGCAATGCTGCAGAGCACAAGCACAGCACAAATCCCACCCCAAAATCTAAGGATAGCACAAATACAGAAAAATACAGACAAGCCAGAGGGCGTATGTTTTTTACCAAAGATGAAGATTTTCAAGTGCTCTCAGCAGCGACAGAACGGATTTTTCCTGCTGATGAGTTAGGGGAGGGGAGTATTGCACTGGGTGTGCCTTATTTTATCGATAATCAGCTTGCTGGGGCATATGGGAATAATATCAGAGAGTATATGCAAGGGCCTTTTTCAAAGGGCGAACCCACACAAGGCTACCAAACACCGATGATCCGTCAGGAGATTTTTTTGGAGGGTGTGCATTGTATCCAAAGAGAGTCCAAGAAAAGATTTAAGAAAAATTTCCCTGATCTTAACCCAAAAGAGCAAGATAAAATTTTGCATGACTTTGAAGCAGATAAGGTCGCTATGGAGGGAGTGGAGGCGAGTTATTTCTTTTCGCTTTTGCGTGAGATGACTTTATGTGGGGTCTATGCAGATCCTATTTATAGCGGCAATGATGGTATGAAGGGCTGGAAAATGAAGGAATTTCCCGGTGCACAGATGTCTTATCTGGCATTTATCACTGATGAGAAATTTCAAAAGATTCCCCCAATGTCCCTATCAGATATGGAAGGAGGTATGTGATGGCAAAGGTATTGAAAAAAGTTGATGTGGTGACCGTGGGTGCGGGCTGGACTGGTGGTATCGTCGCTGCAGAATGCACGAAAGCTGGGCTGCATGTAGTGGGATTGGAGCGAGGAGGAGCGAGGGGGACTGAGGATTTTGCTGAAATCCACGATGAATACCGCTATGCTATCAATTATGGCTTGATGCAAGACCTTTCTAAAGAAAGTGTAACTTTCAGAAACAACCCCAAACAAACAGCGCTACCGATGAGAAAAATGGGCTCGTTTTTGCTAGGTAATGGGCTTGGTGGTGCGGGCGTGCATTGGAACGGCTGGACATATCGGTTTTTCCCTTATGATTTTGAAATCAAGACAATGACAGAAAAACGTTATGGCAAAAATAAACTTTCAAAAGACTATCTCCTCCAAGATTGGGGTATCACTTATGATGAGATGGAGCCGTATTTTGATCGATTTGAAAAGACTGCGGGGATTTCTGGAGAGGCTAAAAACCCTTTTGAGGGCAAAAGAAGCAGTCCTTATCCCAATCCTCCTTTGAGCGATACACCTGTGTTGCATATGTTTGAAGAAGTCACTAAAAAAATGAAATACCACCCATATCGCATGCCTGCAGCCAATAGCTCTCAAAGCTACACCAATCCCGATGGTGAAACGCTCAACCCTTGCCAATATTGTGCGTTTTGTGAGCGATTTGGCTGCGAATATGGAGCAAAGGCAAGCCCAATTGTTACAGTCATTCCCACAGCACTCAAAACAGGGCGCTATGAGATCAGAAACCACGCTAATGTTGTTGAGATTCTCAAAAAAGGCGATAAGGTTACAGGTGTGAAGTATGTCGATACACGCACACTTGAAGAGTATATCCAGCCTGCTGATGTTGTCGTGCTCTCTAGCTTTGTGCTCAATAATGCGAAGTTATTGATGGTATCAAAGATTGGCACACAATATGACCCCGTAAGCAGAAAGGGAACTTTGGGTAAAAACTACTGCTATCAGCTCAACCCTGGGACAATGGCGTTTTTTGATAAGCAGTTCAATGTTTTTATGGGCGCAGGGGCTTTGGGGACAAATATCGATGATTTCAATGGTGATAATTTTGACCACTCAGGGCTAGATTTTATCCACGGAGGGCTTATTTATACCGTGCAAAGTGGTGCAAGACCGATTGCTAGCAATCCTGTGCCGAGTGGGACGCCATCTTGGGGGAGTGCCTTCAAAAAAGCTTCACTTTATTACTACACACGGACATTTGAGATCGGCGGGCAAGGGGCGAGTATGCCACATTTCCAAAATTATCTCGACTTAGACCCTGTTTATAAAGACGCCTATGGACTGCCCTTATTGCGTATGACTTATAACTTTACTGACCAAGACCGAGCCTTATATAAATTCATCACGCAAAAAACACAGGCCATTGCTAAAGAGCTCAATCCCAAATCTATTCTTTCAGTGCCTCAAATCACTGATTATAGTATCGTGCCTTATCAATCAACGCACAATGTTGGTGGGACAACAATGGGCGATGACCCCGCAATCAGTGTGGTCAATAATTATTTGCAGCATTGGGATGTCGCAAATCTTTTTGTTGTTGGTGCGGGGAATTTCGCACACAATAGTGGTTATAATCCAACTGCCACTGTTGGGGCGCTGGCTTATCGATGTGCTGAGGGTATCATCAAATACCATAAAAATGGTGGCAAGCTCGCATAAGCTCCCATTTTTGCTCTCTTACTCTCTCTTTTATTTTCTTTTGGGCTAGCTTTTCTTGCTAGCCTTTTGAATTGCTCTCTCTTCCCCTCTCTTTTTTCTTTTATCAACGCAAGCAAGCAAGTAAAAAAGGAGGGAGGGGGTCAAAAAGAAAAAAAGGGAGGGGGATTTTGCACTACTATCATACTCAACACACTCAACCATCACACTATCACGCCACCACAGAAATGGTATAAAATAAAAAATTTATTTTATGATAATTTTTATATATTAAAAAGTTTATATTTATTAATATTATTTCATTAGAATAAAATATATTTAAATAAATTGATGGAAAAAGGAGAATATATGAAGGTAGCAGAAATCATTGTAGAAACTTTGGTGCAAGCAGGCGTGCAGAGATGTTATGGGATTGTTGGGGATACGCTCAATCATTTTACTGACGCGATTTATCACAATCAAAATATTCAATGGGTGCATATGCGCCACGAAGAAGCAGGCGGCTTTGCAGCAGGGGCTGATGCGTTGATTACCCAAAGACCTGTAGCTTGTGCGGGCTCTTGTGGTCCAGGCAGTCTGCATTTTATCAATTCATTGATGGACGCAGGACGTAATCGTGCACCTGTGGTTTTAATAGCGAGCCAGCTAGAAACGCCACATCTAGGGACTAACTTCCCCCAAGAAGTGGATTTTAAAGCAATTTATGGCAGCTTTTGTGTGTATTGTGAGCAGATTCTCGCACCCTCACAAGCCCAGCAGATTGTTACAATGGCCTTGCAAAATGCGATCAATAAAAAAGGCGTGGCTGTTGTGATTATGCCTGTGAATATGAGTGTGCAGACTGCTACCTATGACCCCAATATGAAGGTGCATACGCCCAAGCCGATTTTTTATCCCAATGGAGATGAAATCGCACAAATGGCAGAGATTTTAAAAGCAGGCAAAAAGGTCGCTATCTATGCAGGAGCAGGGGTAGAAGATGCCCACGATGAGCTAGTTGCCTTAGCACAAAAGCTCAAAGCTCCCATTGCCCATAGTGCGCGCTCTAAGGACTTTGTCGAATATGACAATCCCTATAATATGGGTATGACAGGTTTGGTGGGCTTGAAATCGGGCTTTGATATGATGAACGAATGCGATACTTTATTGGTGTTGGGCTCAGATATGGCTTGGCGGCAATTTTATCCCCAAAAAGCTAGGATTATCCAAGTCGATGAAGACCCAAGCCATCTAGGGCGTCGCTGCGATGTGGAGCTTGGTGTGCTAGGGCGCGTGAAGCATACTTTAGAAAAACTCCTTGCAGCTATCGAAGAGAGGGAGGATAGGGAGTTTTTGGATACTTGTTTGCAGACTAAAGCTCAAGTAGAAAAAAAGCTACTCAAAGACATAGAAATATCAGGGGATTTGATACACCCGCAAGCCTTGAGTGCGATGATTGATAAATATGCAGCCGATGATGCGCTTTTCAGTGCTGATGGTGGTTCGCCAATGCTTTGGGCACTGCGCTATTTAAAGGGGAAAAAGGGACGGAGATTTTTTACCTCTCTTTTGCACGGGACAATGGCAAATGCAATGCCTATGGCTTTAGGGCTTAAAAAGGCTTGCCCATCAAGAGAGGTCATTTCTTTTTCTGGAGATGGTGGGTTGGCAATGCTTTTGGGCGATCTTTTGACAGCTATTCAAGAAAATCTCGCTATCAAGGTGGTGGTTTTTAATAATTCATCTTTGAATTTTGTGGAGTTAGAGCAGAAAGTTGAGGGGCTTTTGGATAATTATACGGATTTGAAAAATCCCTCTTTTGCTAAAGTCGCTGCGATGATGGGCTTTGATGCGTGGCGCGTGGAGAGTTCTGCAGAGCTTGAGGGGTGCGTGGAGAAACTCATGCACTCCAATAAGCCCGCACTTTTAGATGTTGTTGTCAATTCTAAAGAATTAATCATGCCCCCTAGGGTCAATCTGAGCGAAGTGGCACATTTTTCTTTGTATTCTGCTAAAGCCTTGTTAGCAGGGAGGGCAGGAGATGTCGAAGATATGCTGAAAACAAATATCAATAATATTAAAAATATCCTCTGATTTTTTCAAATTTTTTCAAATCCCAAGCTCTCTTGGCTAGATATGCGCTCTCTTGGCTTTTTGGTGATAGAGAGAGGGGACTTTAAATAGTGGGGTGAAAGATTAAGTTTGGATTGGATATGATTGCTTTTGAAAAATTATCCAATTATCCAATTATTTAATGGAGTTTGATTGCAGCTCATACATATCTTTCATTTAATGCGTATCCACCAATATGTAAAAAATCTTTTTATTTTCTTGCCTGTATTTTTTAGTTTTAAGATTTTTGATTTGCCGATTTTGCTCGATACTTTGGTGGCATTTGTGTGTTTTAGCTTGTGTGCGAGCGCTGTTTATATCTTCAATGATGTGATTGATGCACCACTGGATAAAATCCACCCAACTAAAGCCAAACGCCCCATCGCTGCAGGTAAAATATCTGTGCGTATGGCACTTTTTGTTGCCTTGATTCTTTTGTGTTTGGGGCTAGTGGGTGCTTGGGTCTTGATTCCCCCCCCCCCCAATTATTCTTTGCTTATTGATTTATATCGTCCTTAATATCCTCTATACGCTCAAACTCAAGCATATCCCTATTTTAGATATTTTTATCATCGCTGCGGGCTTTGATGTGCGCTTGTTTGTTGGGGCATTTGCAGGGGGTGTTGTGCTTTCAGAGTGGATTATTATCATGACTTTTTTGCTCGCACTTTTTTTAGCCCTTGCTAAAAGGCGCGATGATGTGATTTTGCAAGAATCAGGCGGGGTTAAAATGCGTAAAGTCATCGATGGCTACAACAAGCAATTTTTAGATATTGCAATGGCTATCAGTGCTTCTATTGTAATGCTTGCGTATATTTTTTGGAGCATTTCTTTGGAGGTGAGAGAGCGATTGCATAGTGATTATTTGTATCTAAGCAGCGTGTTTGTGCTTGCAGGGATATTTAGGTATATGCAGATTACTTTTGTGGAAAACAGAAGTGGGAGTCCGAGTAAAATCGTTTTAAAGGATAGGTTTTTGCAAGTGGTGATTTTGTGCTGGCTTGTCTTTTTGCTGATTTTGATGTATGTGTAAGGTGTGAGAAGATGGCGTGGAAAGATAGGGTGATTTATGTTGTCATGCTCCTTTGTTTGGGCGTGTTTGCGTATATGGATTATCGATATTTGGATATACAATTTTTAGGCGCTACAAGTGGAGATGAATTGCCCCAGTTCCATCAATGGCAGCATATGTATGAGGGCTTTTTACATCTTGATATTGAAAAGATTTTTCGCTTTGAATTTTATAACTATGGCTTTGGGTGGTATGTGCTCAATCTCTTAGTCATCGCTCCTTTTCATATGCTCCATCACACAGAAATGGCTATTTATATGCCCAGATTACTCAATGGGCTATTGAGTGTGTTGTGCTTGTTGGTGGTGTATCGATTTTGCAGGCTTTATTTGAGTGCAGTTTATGCGTATGGGATTGTGCTAATGGTGGGCTTGATGGGGGGATTTTGGGCTATGGGCTATATGCTCAAACCCGATGTGTTGCAAGCACTTTTGCTTTTGGTGAGTGTGTATCTCTTAGCAAGGGATCGTTTTGATTTTGGCAAATTCTATTATGGAGGGATTTTTGTCTTTGGGCTCTCAGTAGGCATAGCGAAATTTCAGGCAGTGATGTTTTTCCCTTTGTTTTATATGTATGCTTGTATGCCTTTTTGTGTTTATAGAAATAAGGCAGCGTTGCACTTTGCACTCAAGCAATGTTTGGGTATCACTGCGAGCACTCTTTTGCTTTGGCTTTTGACAAACCCATATCTGTTCCACCCTCGTGGATTTGCTGCGTGGTGGGATATGTTTATACTCAATATGCGCTCAAATGCGACCAATCACGGTGCTTATACCTCTGTTTCTTTGGGAGAGAAAATTTTTGGTGTGATCGATTTTTATTATTTTGAAAATGTGGTTTTTTTGTTTGTGATTGTTTTGGGGGGATTTATTTTAGGGAAGTTTGTGTATTTGCAGGCACAAAAATACCCAAAAAGAGCGTGCAAAGACCAGAGATTGGGGCAAATGGAGTTTTTTGTCGTGGTGAGTGTGGGGTTTTTGGTGAGTTTGGTTTATCTGCTTTTTGCTGTCAATAAGGCTTGGAGTATTTATTATTTGAGCACGATTTATTTGGGCGTGCTGCTTCTTGTTTTTTGGCTGTGTGGTTCAAAAAAATCCCGATACCTCTTGATACCTTTGCTTTTATTGCAGGTCGGGGGGGGGGGGGTAAATCATAGCTATGTGTCTGTGTTTAAAAAATACAATCAAGATTTATCAGGGCTATATGCACAAAGTGCGGAGCTATTGCATATGTTAAGACCCATTGTCCAAGAGCTGCATGCAGAGGGTAGGGGCGTTGCGATATTGAGCGATTTTCCCTCGTTTGGCTATGAAGAGCTAGGGCTTAGCTATAAAAATATCCATCAGATTTTTGGCAGGATTTCACCCGATATGCTTTCACCCCAAGCCTTTCTTGAACGATCGCACTCAAAGAATCTTGCTTATTTTACTCCCATTGATGTGATTGTCCTCTCAAGGCAAGGGGGCTTTTATGCCAAGCATACACAAATTTCTAAAGACCTTGCTTTGAGCTTGCAGACAATAGCAGCCCTAGAAAAAGGTGCTTATGGCTTCAAAAAGGTCGCTCAAAGCGAGCATTTTATTATTTATGTCAAAGACTTGCCTATAAAAGGGGCAAAATCAACCATCAAGGAGTAGCTGTGGGATTTTTAGAAACATTAAAGAATTTTTATTTGCATATTTTTGAAAAATACAAATGGGTGTTTTTCATTATTTTTGCTATTGCTATTGTGCGGTATGGATATTTGGGCTATCAAGAAGCGATGGGCTGTAGTGAAGATATGCAGTGGTATCCTGCTAGGCAGTTTTGGGGATTGGGGAGTTTTGTAGAGTCGATCAATCCTTACATAGCATATCTCAATGGTGATACATTTTTATCACAAGGCCCTAACTATGCCCCAATGCTTTATGTGCTGATGTATCCTTTGGCTTTGCTAGATTTTCAAGGCGCAAAGATGGCTTTTGCAATCCTTAATTTTGCTTGCTTTTTTGGGACTTTATGGGTGTTTTATAAGCACAAGCTCCCTTTAGCGTTTGTATTATCCTTGGCGATTGTATTTTTAGGGGGTTATCCCTTTGGGAATATTTTTAGAAATGGTCAGATTGGTATGATTTTGGGCTTTTTGATTTCTGTGGCGTATTGTTATCGCAAGAATCCGTGGATTTTGACCCTTGCTTTGAGCGTGATTTTTGTCAAATATACCTTTGGTATCCCTTTGTTTTTGGCGTTTTTCCTTGCGGGGTATTATCGAGAAGTGCTCCTTGCAGGTTGTATCAATCTAGCTTTTGTATTGCTTTTTGCTTGGCATTTTGATATGGGCGTGCTGCAGACTTTGCTATTAATGCCTCAAGTTTCTACATCAGCAACTCCGATTGGGCCTGCTGATTTGATGAGTCTATCGCGGCTGATATTTGGTAAAAATTTATTTTTTATTTCTAATCCATTTTTATGGGCGATCATCGGGCTTTATGTGGTTTATATCAGCAGAGTGTTATATGCCCCCCCCCCCAACAGCTTATGGGTCAGTTCTTCGCTGCTCTTGTCGCTGGGGACACTATACCATCTAGGATATGACCACTATATGTTATTCATAGCTATTTTGATTGCAAAAGATGTTTTGCGGGCAAAAAACTTTTGGCTGCTCTATCTTGTGGGCTTGAGCGTGTTTTTTTGGTATGGCAATCGGCTGTTTATGCGGGCTGATTTTAAGGCATTGTTGCATATGCCCCAAGAGCTGTTTTGGTCTATGAATATGGGTATCCCGTTCACTACAATCGTATCTATGACCTTGATTATAGGGGCTTTTGGTCTGCTTTTTGCCCATAGAGGGTGTAAAAACCACAGTGTTGCGAGATAGAAAAAGACAAAGGAGGATTTGAGATGATTCCATTTATACCACTGATTGTGCTTTCTGTAGCACTCAATGCCTTTGCGCAGCTTTTTATCAAAAAAGGAATGCTCACGCTAGGGGAGCTGCATTTGGATATAGCATTTGTTTTAAAAGCCCTAGGGAGTGCGTATCTGTGGGCAGGGCTTTTTTGCTATGGTGTGAGTGTGCTGACTTGGATGGTGGTTTTGTCTAAGGTCAATGTGAGCGTGGCATATCCATTTTTGGGCTTAGGCTTTGTCTTGACTTTGGTGCTGGCTTATTGGATATTTGGTGAGCCATTAGATGTGTATAAAATCATAGGGATTGTTCTTATTGGTGCAGGGCTTGTGTTTTTGAGTATGGCAAGGGGGTAGTGATGCGTTGTGTGGTTGTCGGTGGTAGTGGGTTTTTGGGCGGGTATGTGATTGATTTGCTGATTCAAGAAGGCTTTGAAGTGTTCAATCTTGATATTGCGCCCCCTAAGGCCAACTCTCAAGCAAAGTTTTTTCCAATCGATTTGACTCAAGATTTTGATTTTGCCCTCACTCCTAAAGATATTATCATCCATCTAGCAGCCAGACAATACCACCAAAAACCTCCTAGATACAAGAGAAAGGAATATTTTGATACTTTAAATGTAACAGGCACAGAGCGGCTTTTGCAAGTGATGGCAAGGCATGGTTGCTATCAAATGGTGTATGTAAGCACGGATATGGTCTATGGGAAACCTATGTATCTGCCGATTGATCTCATGCACCCTAAAAATCCTTTTGGCTTTTATGGAAAAAGCAAGCTAGAGAGTGAGAGAATCTCTCAGAGTTATCGCGAAAAGGGCTTTCAGATTAGTATCTTCAGACCTCGTATGATAGTGGGGAGGGGGCGATTTGGTATCTTGAGTAAGCTATTTGCCTTGATGGATAAGAATCTCCCTGTTCCATTGATTGGCAAAGGAGAGAATTGCTATCAGATGGTGAGTGTGCTTGATTGTGCCCAAGCGATTTTACTCTCAATCCAAAAGGGACTGCCTAATTCAGAGTTCAATCTCGGGAGTGCTTGCCCCCCTCCGATTAAGACCTTGCTTGCAGAGCTGATAAAAGACATTAATTCTCGCTCGATTCTAATCCCCACGCACGCATATACACTCAAAAAGACCTTAGGTTTTTTAGGCAAGCTAGGTCTTGAGCTGATGTATGCTGAGCAGTATCAAATCGCTGATAGAGAATATATTCTTGATATTTCTCACACACAAGCAATGCTGGGTTGGAACCCTGTGTATGCAGATAAAGATATGCTCATAGAGGCTTATAGAGAATACAAGGCACAAAAGAGCGGGCGATGAATATTGCTTTTTTTGATTTTGATGGGACGATGAGTCAAAAAGACAGCTTGTTGCTGTTTGTGAAATTTTTGGTGGGTAAGAAGAGGTTTTATCAAGGCATAGGCAGGCATTTTCTGATTTTGCTCGGATATATGCTAGGGATTGTGAGTAATGCATATGCTAAGGAGCGATTGAGCCGATATTTTTTTGCAGGATATACACAGGAGCTATTCACGCAAAAATGTGAGGAATTTCTGCCCTTTTTGGAGGGGATTTTAAAGGATTCTGCTTTGATGGCTTTGCGCTATCATCAGAGTCGTGGTGATGAGGTTGTGGTGGTATCTGCGAGTTTTGAGAATTATCTTTTGCCTTTGTGTGCGCGTTTGGGAGTGGGCTGTATTGGCACAAGGCTAGAAGTCTTAGATGGTCTCTTGAGTGGGGCGTTTGAGGGGCTTAATTGCTATGGAGCGCAAAAGGTTGTGCGGATTAGAGAAAAATTTGATCTCACACAATATGCAGAAATCTATGTTTATGGCGATAGCAAGGGTGATAGAGAGATGTTAGCACTGACAAGAGAAGAAAATAGATTTTATAGAAATTTTAAATAATGTATAATCACAAGATTTAAATCCATCAAGGGGCGAGAAATGAAAAAATATGTTGTGGGAGTTGTGGGGGCTAGTGGTGCAGTGGGTGAAGAGCTCTTTAAGGTCTTAGAAGAGCAAGATTTCCCTATCAAAAAGCTTGTCCCTCTAGCGAGTGCTCGGAGTATGGGGCAAGAGATAGAAGCTTGTGGTGGTGTGTATAAGATTTTAGAAACAACACATGATGTGTTTGCCAAAGAGGGCATTGAGATAGCGTTTTTTTCAGCAGGGGGGAGCGTGAGTGCGGAGTTTGCACCCTCTGCTGTGGAAGCTGGGGCTGTGGTGATCGATAATACAAGCCATTTTCGCATGCAAGCAGATGTCCCTTTAGTCGTCCCTGAGGTCAATCCTGAGGATATAGCCCTATGGAAGCAAAGAGGGATTATCGCCAATCCTAATTGCTCGACAATCCAAATGGTGCAAGTTTTAGCGCCCTTGCATCGTGTCTTTGGTATTGAACGGGTTGATGTGAGCACTTATCAAGCTGTCAGTGGGGCGGGCAAAAAGGGAATGGAAGAGCTTGTTGAGCAAATGCAGCAGTTTTTTGCCTTTAGTCTTGATAGCGCTGAACCTAGAGCCTTTCCCCATCGTATCGCGCTCAATTTGATCCCCCATATCGATCAATTCATGCCCAATGATTACACAAAAGAAGAGATGAAAATGCTCCAAGAGAGCAATAAAATCCTCCATAGTGATTTTGCTTTGAGTGCTACTTGTGTGCGTGTCCCTGTGCTGAGAAGCCATAGTGAGGCAATCACGATACATTTCTGCAAAGAAGTGGAGGCAAAAGAAGCCAGAGAGCTACTCAAAAAAGCCCCTAATGTTATCGTAGTCGATAATCCACAAGAGAAGCTATATCCAATGCCCACTCTAGCTACAGCTACAGATACAACTTATGTAGGCAGAATCCGCAATGACCTCTATGACAAAAAAATCTTGCATTTATGGTGCGTGGCCGATCAGATTCGCGTGGGCGCAGCGACAAATGCTGTGCGGATTGCACAAAAATGGATAAAACTCCACCGCTAAGCACTCTTAAAGCCCATTTAAAAGAGCCAAAAAGTCAAAAAACTAAAGGCTAGGAGCTAGGGGGCAAAAACTAAAAATTAAGAGCTAAAAGGGCGTGGGGGTTTAAGGATTGATTTGTGATAGGCTTTTGAGCACATTGTTAAAATCAGGCTTTGTGATGTGGTGTTTTTGCAGATAGTCTTCATTGATATGTTTCCATAAGAAGCTTTTCCCGATAATCCCGCCTTGATACAAGCTGACAAAAAAGCTCAAATCTCCATTTTTCTTTTGATGGATATGGACATAATAAGTTCTGCCATCATAGAAATTATAGACTCTGCCTTGCTCATAGGTGGAGGGCGAGGTTTGCTTGAGGTCATATAAAAAGACCACGCCCTTATCGGTGCGATTCCTTAGGGCTGGGTTGGGGTTGTGCGTGTCTTTTTGGGCAGGGGAGCCATTGGTATTAGCGATGGCATAAGCATAGTATTTGCCTTGAAATTTAAAAAACTCCACTAAAGAGCTTTGGATATACAAAAAAGACTCTGTTTGATACAGCCCCTCTAGTTTTTGGGCATAGGCAAAAATACTGACACATATCATAAAAACAAGGGATTTCATGGGATTAAAATCGCAAGTCAATGAGGTTTTTAGGGACTTTAATAACGGTTTTAAATATTGGAGATGTCACTTCTTGCCCCTCTTTTTTGAGCCCTCCAGCGTGTATGTCAGTGTCAAAAAATATAGCGAGCATACCACTAGATAAGAGGAATTTAGAGGTTTGAGGGCTTTGATGGTAGATGATGAGGTCTTTTTGGGTATCATAGGGGGTTTTGATTTTGAAATCTAAGGGGTCGCCCACTTCAAAAATCTCTTCTCCTGATACGACTAGCTGGAAATCGACATAAATTTTATGGCTTTCATAAAAGGCATTTTTGGGGTCTTTGCATGAATAGCTTTGCTCAATGGCTTGCAGCCCTCCACCAAGGTCAAACTTACGCTCAAGCCCCAAAGGAGTGTCTAGTATGCGCCGATATATGGGAGTATCTATAGAGCTTGCAGCGTTGAGATAAGTTTGCAAGGCTTTAAGGTTTGGATTTGCTTGGAGTGCGTGATTGAAGGTCTGGAGCTTCCCGATGAGTGCCATTTGTCCCCCCTTGTTGTATTTCGTGTTGTATTGTATCAGTTTAGTTTAAATACTTGCATATGCAATCATTTAAACTAATGCAATAAAATGAGAGCAAGATTTTGGAAGATATGCAGTTATGGTATATAGTTTAGGAGAATGGATTTGAGTATCGCTAGATTTTTGTTTGCCATTTGTATGGCTACAATGTTATTTGGCACGCAACTAGAAGATACCCTCAGAGGGGGGCAGACACATCACTCTTATTTGCCTCCATCTAGTTTGAAGCCCTCAAACCACCGCACAAATAATCCCTATTATTACCTACCCAACAGCAAGGGGCGATACCTTGGCACGAGCATAGGGATTTTGGGCGTGGGGCTTTTGGTCGGAGTTACAGGGCTATATTTAATGCCAGAGAGCGTGACCCATTGGGACAGGGAGCGATTTGGCTTTAGGAGTTGGTTGCAAGATATTCAGATTGGGCCAGCTGTTGATGATGATAATTTTTGGCTCAATGGTGTTGCCCACCCATATTTTGGCGCAGTGTATTATATGCAACCTCGTATGGCAGGCTATAGTTGGGCAGAATCTGTGCTTTTTTCTTTTGTGACTTCGGCGTTTTTTTGGGAATATGGCATTGAAGCTTTTGTCGAGATACCCAGTTGGCAGGATCTGATATTCACACCTGCGATGGGGTCGATATTTGGCGAAGTTTTTTATCAATTGACTCGATATATCCAAGGCAATGAGGGGAGACTCTTTGGCTCTAGGGTCTTAGGGCTTGGTATGATTGCTTTGATGGATCCTATAGGCTTTCTTGTGCGGGATTTGGGCGTGGGCAAACTCTTTGGTGTGAAAAACCAAAACGCACTGCAAGTATTTGCTTCACCTTTGGGCGTGGGCTTTAGCTATAGATTTTAAAATTTATAGCACTTTGGGGGGGGGGTATTGCTCTGTGTTGCACCACTTATCACTATTTATATAAGGAGCGTGAGAGCAAGGGAGAGGGGTTTTGGGCGATTATAATAAAAAATGCTCCATCACAGCCATACGGACAGCCACGCCATTAGTGACTTGCTCAAGCACCTTGCACCGAGGGTCTTTGAGGACTTCATCTTCAATATCTACATTTCTATGCACAGGGCCAGGGTGTAGGATAATGATATTTTTGTCTTTGATCATATCTTTTGTGATACAAAAATGATGAGCATAGTCTTTGAGTGAGCCGTATGTCTGGGTATCGTGCCTTTCTGTTTGGGTGCGTAAGCTCATCAACACATCAACTTCTCCTAGCACAGATTTCAGGTCAGCTGTTGTTTGTAAATGCGTTGAGGGCAAGAAATGCGGGGGAGCGACCAAAATAATCTCCATACCATAGCGCCCCAAAAGCTCGATATTGCTATTGGCCACTCGAGAATTTTTGATATCCCCGATGATTGCGATTTTTTTACCCACTAAAGAGGTCTTGAAATGATTTTTGATTGTCAAGAGATCTAGCAGGGCTTGCGTGGGGTGTGCGTGCGCGCCATCGCCACCATTGATGATAGGGCAAGATACATATTTGGCTAAATGCTCTCCTGCGCCTGCGTTTTTGTGTCTGATGATGATGGCGTGGGGTTTCATTGCATTGAGATTGGCTGCTGTATCAGAGATAGACTCTCCTTTTGCTGTGGAGCTTTTGCTCACATCAAGGCGCACCACGGTTGCCCCCAGTCTTTTGAGGGCGATTTCAAAGCTACTGAGCGTGCGTGTAGAATTTTCAAAAAATATTGTGACAGCCATTTTGCCTTTGAGTGTGTGGTGGGGTTCTTCTTCGAGATGAGTGTTGGCTTGGAGATGAGTGTTGGCTTGGGATAAAATCTTATCGATTTCATCTGTGCTCAAGTCAGTTGTTTGTATGAGGTGGCGCATAGTGGTTCCATTTCTTTTGTGATAAAATTCAGATATGATTTTAACCTAAGTAATCATAAAACACTCTTGTGCTGGATAAAAATAGGTTCTTGATGGATAAAAATATTTTATTTGTTTGTATGTTTGTTTTGTTGTCTGGCTGCGTGAGCTATTATTCAGGGGGGTATAAGCCTGATGTGATTGTAGAACGCAAGATACAAGCAAGCAGAAAGGGTGAAATCATCAAAGATGAAAAGCCCATTGTAGTGGCAGTAGCCACACATCTCAATGAGGTTGATAATGTTGTGTATGGTGGTCGGGAGTATTTTTTTGTCGAGATTTTTAGTGAGCGTCAAGATGTGTTTTATCACGGCATGATTAGTTTTACGCTTTTTGGCAAGCCGCCTATTTGGGTGCGAGAGATCAAAAAAGATGAATATGATGAGATTTTATCTGCGTCTAATAAATGGAGCAGGACTTTTTTGGTGGCTTTTGATGTGCTCGATCCCCTTGCTTCAAGAAAGGCAAAGCTAGTGATGGATATTTATGATGTGGGCAAAATCACTTTTAATTTTGCTTATCAAGCTATCCCCATGCAGTTTTAAATCATGCGTCTGGATCAGTATCTGCTTGAAAAAGGCTATTGCAAGAGCCGCCAAAAGGCAAAAGAGCTCATCACGCAAGCAAGGGTGTATGTGGGAGGGAAGATAATATGCAAGCCTGCATTTTGGATACCTCCAGAGGGGACAGAAGAGGTTGTGGTTGATGTCAAAAGGGTGTTCCCTAGCAGGGCAGGGGAGAAGCTTTGGGCGTTTTTAGAAACAAGCAAGCTAGAAGTTAGAGGGAAATCTGTGCTTGATGTGGGCTCTAGCACAGGGGGCTTTGCGCAAGCACTGCTTTATAGAGGGGCGAGGGCTGTGACTTGTGTTGATGTGGGGAGTCATCAGCTAGATACTGCACTGAGAGAAGATCCACGGATTAGGCTTTTTGAGCAGTGTGATATCCGAGAGTTTCAGACTCAAGAGAGCTTTGATTTGCTTGTGTGTGATGTGAGTTTTATCTCTTTGAGTAAGATTTTGGATTTTCTTATCCCTTTGAGTGCGTGCTTTATCTTGCTTTTTAAGCCGCAATTTGAAGTGGGGCTTTGCGCTAAAAGGAGCAAAAAAGGCGTGGTGCTCGATGCAGAAGCTATCAAGAAGCGGTGTTTGGAGTTTGAGGCTGAGATAGAAGCTAAGGGCTTGCAACTCAAAAATATGCAAAAATCATCACTCAAAGGAAAGGCAGGAAATGAAGAGTTTTTTTTCTATATCGAAAAACACTAAAATCACTAGCATAGCGATGGGGAAATTTGATGGGGTGCATTTAGCACATCAGAAGTTGTTTGAATTTTTGGATACAAATAGCTGCGTGCTTGTGATTGATAGGCGCAAAGGAGAGTATATCACGCCTTTTAAAGTGCGTCAAAACCTCATCGCACACCCCTCATATCTGCTCCCACTTGAAGAGATTTATACTTGGGAGGGAGGGGAGTTTGTCAGATTTTTGTGCGAGAAATTGCCCCATTTGCGCCGTATTGTTGTGGGCTATGACTTCCGTTTTGGTAAAAACAAAAATTATGGTGCTGATGATCTCAAAAATCTTTTTGATGGGGAGGTTGTGATTGTCCCTGAGGTTAAAATCGGTGAAATCCCCTTGCATTCTAGTATCATCAAAGAACTCATTGGCTTTGGGGATATGACATTAGCAAACAAGCTTTTGGGACGTTATTATAAACTCTATGGTAGGGTCATATCAGGGCAAAATCTTGGTTCAAGGGAGCTGTATCCGACTATCAATATCAAAACGCACGCATTTGTGTTGCCCGGAAATGGCGTGTATGCTAGCTTGACACATATCCAATCGAGGGTTTTTCCCTCTGTATCTTTTGTGGGGAATCGTTTGAGCACTGATAGGAATTTTTCTATTGAAAGCCATGTGCTTGGTGGGGCTATTAGCTTAGAGGAAAAATACATTGGTATTGAATTTGTCCAAAAAATCCGAGATAACAAGCACTTTGACTCTCTCCAAAAGCTCAAAGCCCAAATCGGAGCAGACATCTTGCAAGCAAGCCATATTTTAGGGTATTCGGGCTAGCCCCCCCACCTCTATTTTCTATTTTTTCTTAAAGTTTGCCCTTGAGACCTAAAAATCCCCATACCAATAATGCTAAAAATGACGCCCCCAAGCAGCATACAAAAAAAACTCCAAAACCATAAAACGCAATCAAATACCCTCCAATAGGCGGGCAGATAATGGCTAAAAACGCCTCTGTTCCTCCAAGGATACTCCAATCCATCGCACTATTTTTGCCAAAAGAATACTGCATCATCACAGCATAGAGCGCTACAAATTTGATATTGAGCACACAGACTGCAAGGATAAAAATACCTATTAAAATCCCTTGGGCGTGGCTTGATATGCCTAGATATGCCCAAATAAAGCCGATAAAAACTACGCACTCTAAAAACAAGCAAACCATCAAGGTCTTTTTATCCCCCAAACGCCGCCCCCATCTAGCCCCGATGACCCCTCCAGTAATGGAAGCAAAGGTGCTATAGAGCCCAAAGACAAGCCCTAGAGTTTCTAAAGAAATCTTTTGATCGACCAAAAACACACCAATCATAAACATACCCAGCCTAGCCCCTAGATTGGCTAAGAGAATCAGGGCGATTTTATGATAATTTTCTTTTAAGGCAGTTTTGAGCGTTGATTTGAGGGATTTGAGGGGCACAGAGGTAGAGGTAAGGGCAGAGGTAGAGGCGGGCTCAAAAGAGCTGATAAAAGCTAGTTTATGGATAAAAAAGCTAGGCAGCACAAAAATAGCAATCATACCCACTAAAGCGCTTGTGGCAACTTGAGTGCCATAATGCCCATAAAGGAGCAAAAACATACCAGAGCCAAATATCGCCCCTATGGCTGCAGCGATCACGCGAATCGCTGTGATGTATGCATAGTGTGTGATGTGTGTATCAATCCCTGTAGCGCTCAGTGTGATATCACTGATACTCAAAGCCACTTGTATCAAAAAACAAAGCAGACAAAACATCACAAAATCAGAGCCATAATCAAGCAAAACGCTCAAAGCTACAAGCACAATCAATCCGAGATTAGCGCCAACCATCAGTGTTTGGGTCTTTGTGGGAGTTTTTCGGTAGTTTTGTATATAGGGGGTATAGAGGATTTTAAGACACCAAGGCAAAAGCACAATATGCAAAAACCAGCCAATCTGCACAGCACTCATACCAGAATCTCTGAAAATACTCGGAAGTGTCTTGATGACAAACATACCTGCAATCCCTGAGATACAATAAGTAGCAATAAAGTTTGCATAAAGAATCATCGCGATTGATTTTTTGCCCTTAGGGCTTGAGGGCCATATAGATTGCATGCACTAGACTTTAGAGGTGTTATAGCCGATAAGAGAGCCCAAGACCAATATTACGCAAATCCCCTAAAATCAGCTGCTTGCCCCCTCCAAGACTCCCTGCGTCATAGCCATAGTTTGCGTATTTTTGGTTGAAAATATTCTGCACATACACACTGAGATTGAGCCCATTTTTCATTTCCACTCTAATGGAAGCATCGAGCAGGGCATAGGGGTCTTGGGCTAGGGTATTGCTCTCATCAAAATACATTTTAGAGTAAAAATTCCCATTGAGATTGAGGAAAAATTTGTATTTTGCAAGACGCACAAACGCCCAGTCGATGTTGGCATTGATCGTGATATCAGGGGCATAGCTTAAGGTATTGTTTTTAAGGCTTGTATGGGTGATATAATCAATCGCTTTGATATATCTAGAATGCCCAAAAGTCCCACCAAGTGATATTTGCAAGCTTTCTATGGGAGAGAGATTGACTTGAAGTTCAAGCCCTTTAGAATCGGTTGTGCCAATATTTTTGAGTGTTTGGTTACCGATGATACCAATGAGGACTTGCTTGTTGGTGGTGTAGATATAATAAGCAGCTGCGTTGAGAGAGATTTTATTGTCCCAAAATTCGCTATGGATACCGATTTCAGCGTTTTGTGTGTATTCGGGTTTGATGATATCTTTGTCCCCCTCTTTGCTTGTGTAGAAGAAAAAGCCCCCTGCTTTATAGCCGTTTTGATAGAGGGCATAGAGTCGGATATTTGCGTTGATATCATAGCCCAGGGCGACTTTTGGAGTGAGGATATTAGAATCATAGCTATTTTTAAAAGGTGCGAGATAATCCACCATTAGCACTTGCCCATCTTTGTTTTTAAGCATATAGCTAGGATCTCCCTTGCCACTAAAATGCACTCTGGAAGCATCGAAGCTATATCGCAATCCCAAAGTAAAATCAAAGCCCCAAAATTGCGGTGTTTTGCCCTCACCATAGAGCGCAAAGACATTTTTGTCAATCTTTGTCTTGCCATCAATCGGGCTAAAATGCAGCCTTGGTGCAGCTAGGTCTGCGATAGTGATATTGTTTTGGAGATTTTGGAAATACAATCCAAATATAGAATACCCGCCTTTTGCATACTGACTCACCAACCGCAGCTCATCAGTCCAAGTCCCCCGTCTTTCGTCCCACGCCCCATAATACAGCTCTTGCTTATAAAATCTGTCTTGATAGGAGAGGACATTGGTGAGTGAAGTGTTTTTGAAATCAAATTGGAGTTTTAAGGCATAAGTTTGCACATCACGCAAAAAGTTTGGTATTTGATAAGTTTTGCTGACTTCAAGGCTTTTATAAGCCTTGCTATCGAGAAAAAATCCATCGTGGTGGTCTTTGAGTAGAGAGTCGATAGAATATTTAAAGAGTGCTTGGAAGCCAGAGTCTTTGGGGGTTAAGGCAATGGAGAGATTGCCTAAGATGTCGTGGCTATCATCAGGGCGTTTGTTGCTGCCCTCCCTCTTGAGCTGCCCGCTATAGCCTTGATAAGCGATATTCCCGCCCACATAGAGCCAATCCTTGAGTAAAGGAGCAGAGCCAGTGAGTATTGCATTTTGAGCGAGGGTGCCTACAGAAGTGCTTGCGTGTAAATGTGGGGTATTGCTTGTGATGGGGTTGGTGATGATATTGAGCACGCCAGCTTGGGCGTTCTGTCCCCAGATTGTGCCTTGAGGGCCCCTTAAGAGCTCAACGCGCTTGACATCTAAAAGCTCTTGTGTGAGAAATGCTGGGTCTTGAGGGATTCCATCAACATAGATAACTAAAGAGGGGTTGAAATAATCCGTGCTAGAGATCCCCCGAATACTGCCTAGCACATAGCCCGGCCCTGCAGTGGCTTTGAGGACAAATCCGGGGAGTATTTTGCTTAAATCTTGTGTGGAAAATATTTTCAGATCACCAAGCTTTTTGCCATTAACAAGTGCGATGGAGCCATCAATCTCTCTGAGATTTTGGTCAAATTTGTTTGCAGAAACAATCTGTGTTTGGAGCAAATAATTTTGCTCTTGGGTTTGCGTTTGGTCTGTTTGTGTTTGTGTTGCGTTGGAGGCAAACACCAAGCTTGAAGCAAGGCTTAGGGACTTTATTATTTTGTATAACATCAGAATCCTTTGATAAATAAAAATGATTCTTGATTTTATAAAATAGCAGGCTTGATTTCTACTCTAAAAGAATTTTTTACTCCAAACACATAAGGGGAGGGGGCATAATTTCAAAAAGCTCTTATATTTAATGTGTTGCTAAAAATTTACAAGGCAAAATTACATCATCAATCTTTTAAAACCAAAAAAAGGCTAGTTATGTGCGTCAAAGAAATCCAACCCGATGATCTTTTTATGTTAGAAAAAATGTCCAATACCATTAGATTTTTGTGTGCTGATATGGTCGAAAATGCACATAGTGGGCATCCGGGCGCTCCCATGGGGTTGGCTGATATTGCTGTGGTGCTAGGGCTGCATTTGCGTATCAATCCCAAAGATCCTAAATGGCTCAATAGAGATCGCTTGGTCTTTAGCGGGGGGCATGTGAGTGCTTTGGTGTATAGTTTGCTGCATTTATGGGGCTTTGATGTGAGTTTGCAAGATCTTAAGAATTTCAGAAAACTAGGCTCAAAAACACCTGGTCACCCAGAATTAGGTCATACTGAGGGAGTAGAAATCACTACAGGCCCGCTTGGGCAGGGGTTGGGTAATGCTGTGGGCTTTGCGATGGGGGCAAAATATGCTCAAAATATCTTAAGCTCTGAGATTATCGACCATAAAGTGTATTGTTTGTGTGGAGATGGGGATTTGCAAGAGGGGATCAGCTATGAGAGTGCTTCAATCGCAGGGCACCATTGCTTGGATAATCTCATTGTCATCTATGATAGCAATGCGATTACTATTGAAGGAGATGTGGGGCTAGCGATGAGTGAGGATATTGCGCAGAGGTTTCAAGCACAGCAATGGCGAGTTTTAGAGTGTGATGGGCATGATTTTATCTCTATCCATCAAGCCTTGCTTGCAGCTAAGAACTCTACAAAACCCACGCTCATTATCGCAAAAACCATTATCGGCAAAAATGCCCTCACACTAGAGGGTAGCCATAAAACCCATGGCGCTCCACTAGGAGCAGCAGTGATTGCTGAGTCTAAGAAGGCTTTGGGCTTTGATGCAGCGCAGAGCTTTTTTATCCCCGAAGATGTGGCTTTGCGTTTTAGCCAACTCAAAGAAAGAGGCGAGCTCGCACAAACACTTTGGGAGCAAAAGCTCGCTTGCAATCCTGAAATGAAGCAAAAAATATCTGCAATGCAGTGTCCTGATTATGATGGGATCGTGTATCCGACTTTTAAGACAGGCGAGATGATGGCTACGCGCGTGAGTAATGGCAAGATTTTAAACGCCCTTTCACAATCCCTTTTGGGCTTTATGGGTGGGAGTGCTGATTTAGCGCCATCAAACAATACGCACCTAGAGGGCACAGGCGATTTCCCTAATGGCAAAAATCTGCATTTTGGTATCAGGGAGCATGCAATGGGGGCTATCAGTAATGGGATTGCAAACTATGGCTTGTTTTTGCCCTTTTGTGCGACATTTTTTGTTTTCAGTGATTATATGAGCGCGAGTATCCGAGTGAGTGCGATCATGCGCACAAAGATATTTTATGTATGCACACACGATAGTATCGGTGTGGGAGAAGATGGGGCGACGCACCAGCCCATCGAGCAGCTCAGCCATTTTAGAGCAATGCCTAATCTTTTGGTCTTCCGTCCTGCTGATGCGTATGAAAATATCGCTTGCATGCAAGTAGCCTTGAAGGCACAAGCCCCAAGTATGTTTGTGCTTTCGCGTCAAAATCTCCCGATTCTCTCTCCTGTCTCATATGAGAAAGTCGCTAAGGGAGGGTATTTGCTCCAAGAGGTGCGCGCAGGTCTAACCCATCAAATCACATTGCTAGCTAGCGGGAGTGAGGTGGCTTTGGCATTAAAGAGTGCTGTGATATTAGAAGATGAGGGGATTGGCGTGCGTGTGGTGAGTGTGCCTTGTTTTGAGCTTTTAGCCCAAGCAGGGGAGGCATATCAAGCGAGCTTGTTTGCTAAAAGCAAGGTGCTTGCTATCGAGGCTGCTAGGGGGCTTGAGTGGTATCGATGGGCTGATGGTGTGGTGTGTATGGATAGCTTTGGGAGTTCGGGCGTGGGTTCAGAGTTGTTTGCACATTATGGCTTTGAGCCTCAAAATATCGCGCAAGAAGCTAAAAAGCTATTGACTTTAAAACAATCAATCTAAAAGAGAGTGCTGATGGTAGGATTTTTTACTCAAAAAACACCTTTGTATGTGTTTGCTACAAGGCGAAGGATCAATGGATTTTATCGGGAGTGTGGGGAGGGGTTTTTGCCCGTGGCTTTGAGTGCGAGCGAGTTTTTTAGAAATGTGGTGAGTGTTTCTGGAAAGCAGATAATCCCTAAAAATATTCGCAAGGTTTTTTTGCTAGAGATTATTGCTAAGATGGCAGAAGCCAGAGATGATTTTGAATATCGCTTGGTGTTTGAAAAAAGTTTTTTAGGTTATTTGGAGAGTAGCTCATTTTTGTTTGAATTTTTTGATGAACTCACAGCTTTTGATATTAATCTCAAAGAAATCCCGCTCAAAGACACTTATGGGGATTATGAAGAGTATCTAAATATCTTGCTTACAATCTATAAACAATACACTCAAAAGCTCCAAGAGTATGGATTTTTTGATATTTTAGGTAGAGGCGGGGAGTATGAGATTTTAGAGGGCTTTTTTGATGGATTTTCTTGCGTGGAATTCTATTTAGATGGCTTTTTGAACGCACAAGAGAAAAAAATTTTAGACAAAGTTTCAGAGTCTTTAGATGTGTTTTTGCATATAGAGTGCGATCGGTATAATCAAGGGCATTTTGGCTTTCTCAAAGCCCCATTGCAAGAGGGGTTTTGCTATAAAATCAATCTCAAGACTTCTGAAATCTTAGAGCAAATCCCTATCAAAAAAGACCTCAATATCGAGGTATTTAGCTTTGCTTCTCGGCTTTCTCAAGCTTCTTTGGTTTTTGAACGCATTGATCAATGGCTAACATCTCCCACACCACCTGAAAGATTTGCTATCATCACGCCCAGCGAGGATTTTTCTGAGTATCTCAAGCTTTTGGATCGATATGGTAATTTGAATTTTGCTATGGGTGAGGGGATTGAGAATTGTGCGTATTTTGCCTTGCTTCAAGAAAGGCTCAAAGCACTCAAGCAAGCCCCCATACACAAAGAAGAAAACCCACTCCAATGGCTCACACACTACACGCAAGAGCTGCTTGAAACTAGCGGTGAAAAAGACTTATTCTGGGATTTTCACTCAAAAATTTTGCTTGATTATGAAAGGATTGCGCCAAGTTTTTCAGAGTTTTTGCCTGCAGAGATTTTGGAGCTTTATATTTTGGATTTGAGGGCTTTTAGGATTGATAATGTCAGTGGGGGTAAAATCAAGGTTATGGGGGTTTTGGAGTCTAGGGGGCTGTGTTTTGAAGAGGTGGTTGTGGTGGATTTTAATGATAAATTTGTCCCCAATCTCAATGACAGCGATATGTTTTTAAACACGCGTATCAGAAAAGCCCTCCAAATACCCACATTAAAAGACAAGCAAGACTTGCAGAAGCACTATTATCTCCAGCTTTTTGAAAACACACAAAAAATCAGCATTGCTTATGTCAATTCTGAGGACACATCATATTGCAAAATGCTTGATGAATTAGGCATTGCAGAGGGTATCAAAAATGGCGATGGGTGTTATAGAATTTTCCCTTTCAATCAAGAAAAGCCATACCAAAAAGATCAATTTTTAGGGACTATTCCTAAAGACTTTGAATTTTCAGCATCAAAATTAAGCGACTTTTTGAGCTGCAAAAGGAAGTTTTATCTTAAATTTATCCAAAAGCTCAAAGAGCCCAAAAGTCCTGATGCTAATATCGGCACTCTTTTGCATACTTTGCTTTGTGATGGCTATAAAAAATATATCAATCAAACTCCAGATGTTGAGTCTATCAAACAAGAAATTTTGCAAAAATCTGAACAAAATCAAACACTCAAAGCCACAGAAAGACTCAATCTCCAGCTAGCCCTCAAAGACCTCGAGAGGTTTTGGCGTATTGAGAAAAATCGCGCAGATGAGGGCATGAAGGTCTTGGGCTGTGAAGTGAGTTTTATCACCCAAATAGGAGGTTTTACTTTTAAGGGCAAGATCGATAGAATCGATGCGCATAATGGGCATATTGCCCTGCTTGATTATAAATACAAATCAAGCTTTAAGGTCGATACAGAGGCACAATTGGCCGATAGCTGTGATTTTCAAATGCCTGTGTATTTTTATGGAGCAAAGGCTCTGGGGTATTCTCAAGATGTGCGTGCGTATTTTTATGATTTGAAAAATGAAAAACATCAACTCAGAGAAGAAGAAACTTTGGAGCAAAAAACAGAGCTTTTGCAAGAAAAGCTCAAGATTTTTAATAGCGAGATTGATTTTGTGATGACAGAAGATAAAAAAACCTGCGGATATTGCCCATTTAAGGATATTTGCGGTGTGGAAATCTAGTCTTTGAGCGTGGCAATTTGCTCTTTTGAAACGATGGCAAATCGTGTATCGGTATTGTATTTTGAGCTTTTTGCCTCTTCAATCAGCTGCTTGATATCAGCATCCACATACGGGTCGATATAGCCTAGCTCGAATTTTTGCTGGTTGATATGGGTGTAAAACTCCCCGTCCTTTTTGACAATCATGACGCTATAGTTTTTAGAAAGCGACATAATCTGGATTTTTAGCGCCATTTCAAGCTTTTGATTGGTGGTAAAAATCAAGAATTTTTTTTCGTGTGTTTGTTTGTATTGGTAATAGTAATTATAGGTCGCTTTTTCGTTTTCACTGAGCTTGTTCTTATCCAAACGCCGCAAATATTGCCCCAAAAAGGTCATCGCACAATAAGATTCATTGATATTGTGCTTAAAAAACATATTTTTGATAGCCATAGATCCCATACCTAGCTTCCAAATCTTATCATCAAAACTACTCGCACAAATATCCATCGCTTCAATCGTTTTATTGATAAGCAGTTCATAGAATCTCTTGAATACAGCCTTAAAGGTCAAAAAATGCTCGCGTTTAAATTCTTCTGATAAATGCGTGAGATTTTGGAGCGTTTGCCTAAGGGCACTGATTTCTTCTTCGGACTTTTTGATGGTGAGTTTGATACTCTCAAGCTTGGTATGGAGATTTTTTTCATCATTTTTTTTATTTTCAAGCTTTGTTTTTATCTGCTTGATTTCATAAATACTCCCTTTGATTTTGTTGTTGAGCTGGAGGATTTTTTCTTTCGTGCTTAAAATCGCCTTGATAGCCCCTCGATAGTTATATTGCAAGTCTAAAAAGCAACTTTCATATATCTTTTCAAAATTAATATTTTTATTTTTAGTAAAGTTTTTATAGGAATATTCAAGTTTATTGAGCTTTTGTAAATCGCTTGCAAAGGTATCCATTGTGATATTTCTATCGGTGAAAACTAGATAATCCATTGCCTTGAGTAAAAAACGTTTGGTGGAGAGATAGTTGATTTTTGAACTGTGTTGGGTGTCATTATCTTCTAGGATAAATTTGATAGTGTTGAACTCTCTTGCAAAATATTCTTTGAGGCAGTCTTGGACTGAAGAGCTCGCTGCAATGGCTCTGAGTGTGGCATAGTTGGTTTCTTTGTATATTTTTTGGGTGATTTGATTTTGCAAATCTTGTTCTTTTTGCTTGAGCTCTTCATCGGTATCAGTTTTCCAAAAGTCAATTTCTTTGATGAGCGCTTCAGGGGGGAAGTCTTGGTAGTTGGAGGCTTTGGCGTCGGTGATAGAATATCCATTGCTATCGCATCTGAACTCTACATACATACCCACAGCGGGCAAAAATCTCGTATCGTGCCAGCTTTCTTTGCGGAGTTCAAATATTTTTTTTGATGCGTTTGTGACAACTCCTGATCCTATGGATATGGAGTATCTGATAATCTTTCCGTGCATTTTGAATCCTAAATTATGGTTGTTGCCATAGCTCTACATATGCTATAATTTGAAATAAAATTGCCACCTTGTGAGGACAGAACTATTAAAAAATTATATCTATTTGTGATTTTTTCTGCAATACTTATTTTTCTATCTATCGCTAATATATTTGGCAGCACGGGTCTTGTGGGTAATTTTGGAGCTATCTTTGCGCGTATCAATATGGAGTTTTTTGGCTATTTGGCGTATTTTTATCTGCTGTTTTTGATCTATCCTGCTTATCTTTGCTATAGAGAAACTCTCTCTGATTGGGGTAAGACAGAGCTTGTTTTGGCCGGAATTTTGGGTATATTGTCTTTGCTAGTATTCCAAGCACTCATTTTGCAAAAGGGCAAAATAGGTGGGGTGATTTTGGATTTTTTATATCCATTTATTGGGCTTTTGGGTGTGTGTGTGCTGATTTTAATCGGCTTAGTCACTTCTTATGCAATGCTTTTTCCTAGTAATTTTTTATTTCTCTCTAAATCGCTCTACAAGGGCATTACCCACACATTAATGCGTATAAAAAATATGGCGCAAAATCTTCCATTGACAGAGCTCAAAAAGTTCTTTACGCCCTCTACTCAAAAAGAAATCCCCGAGTGGAATCCCTCCAAGCAAACACATCAAGAGCTGCCAAAAGAATCATTACACCAAGAGTCATTACGCCAAAAATTAGAGCTCCAAGAATCATTATCCCAAGAAGCCCTCCAAAAATCAGCCCCTCAAGCAAACTTACAAGAAAAACCACACCAAAACTCCCCACAGACCCCGCCTCCAGAAATCCCTTTTAATGAGAGCAAGGTCAAAGTGAGCTGCGTGCCTTTACCCAATAAAGAATATGAAGAAAAAAAATACACAGATATGGTGCGTTTGGTTGATCCTAGCGAGGTCGGAGAGGTGCTAGAGGTCAATGTGGAGCGTATTTTAGAGCGAAGTAAGAAGTTTTTTGAAGAACTTAATGCAAGCCATTTCCAAGAAAACCCCAACCCCCAAAAAGCCCCCAGTCATAAAAAGCCCCCTCACACTAGCATAGATTTTTCTACCCAAAGCAAGCAGCCCCAAAGCCCTCAAGACCAAATCACTCTAAAAACAGCAGAGGGCAGGGTGCTTGAACGACAAAAAAATGACAGCAATCCTCGGAGTATCAACACCTCTGATTTTCTTTCTGAAACTTCTTTGTCCCCCATCTCTCAAACATCACAAATCGCCCGAAGCTCACAATATCAGGATTCTCAAGAGCTAGAGTCCCATTATCGGGACTCTCAAGAGCCAAAGTCCCAATCTCAAGACTCTCAAGAAATTGACATCTCTCTCTCACCAAGCAGCTCTTATCTTGATACGCCCCCAAGCGCAGTAGAGCCTAGCGCGCATAAAAACCCCTCTCAGCAAACACATCAATATTGTTTTGAGCCTTTAGCTTCTGATAATGGCTATGGAGCAGTGTTTAAGCCCCGACCTTTGATTGTAAAAGAGCTTGCTGAAAACAAGCAGCTTTTAGAGGAGCTTGATTTTGGCGAGGTGGAGAAGCCCAAAGATTATCAACTCCCTAGCACACAGCTGCTCCAAAAGCCCAAGCCCCAGTCTTTGCAGGTTGATGAAAATGAAATCGATAAGAAAATCCAAGACCTGCTCTCAAAACTCAAAATGTTTAAAATCGATGGCGATATTGCGCGGACTTATTCAGGGCCGATTGTAACAACTTTTGAATTCCGCCCTGCGCCCAATGTGAAAGTGAGTCGGATACTGACATTAGGCGATGATTTAGCGATGGCACTTTGTGCGCAGTCAATCCGCATACAAGCCCCTATTCCCGGAAAAGATGTCGTGGGGATTGAAATCCCTAATGCCAAGACAGATACGATTTATCTCCGAGAGATTTTAGAGAGTGAATTGTTTGAAAACTCTGCTTCACCCCTCACACTTGCCTTAGGAAAAGACATCGTGGGGAATCCCTTCATCACTGACCTCAAAAAGCTCCCCCATCTCCTCATTGCAGGGACAACAGGAAGCGGGAAGAGTGTGGGCGTTAATGCGATGATTTTATCGCTGCTTTTTAGAAATTCTCCTGATAATCTCAAGCTCATTATGATCGACCCTAAAATGGTTGAGTTCAGTATGTATGCTGATATACCCCATCTACTCACACCCATCATCACCAATCCCAAAAAGGCGATCGCAGCCCTTGTGAGTGCGGTCAATGAAATGGAAAGGCGTTATAAATTGATGAGTGCGTGCAAGACAAAAAATATCGATAAATACAACCCCAAGGCCAAGGCAGAGGGGCTTGAAGTCTTTCCGTTTTTGGTGATTATTATTGATGAACTGGCTGATTTGATGATGACAGGGGGCAAGGAAGCAGAATTTCCGATTGCAAGGATTGCTCAGATGGGGAGGGCAGCGGGCTTGCACTTGATTGTAGCGACGCAGCGCCCTAGTGTTGATGTCGTTACAGGACTCATTAAGACCAATCTCCCCTCAAGGATCAGCTTCAAAGTCGGCTCTAAGATAGATTCTCGAGTGGTGCTTGATGTTGAGGGGGCTCAAAGTCTGCTTGGCAGGGGGGATATGCTTTTTACGCCCCCCGGTATTGGCGGGGTGGTGCGTTTGCACGCTCCTTGGGCTTCTGAAGAAGAGATAGAAGAGATAGTAGAATACATCAAAGCACAAAGAGAAGTTATCTATAGTAAGGATTTTTTGCTCGATGAAGCAGAGGTTGCCCTACCTGTCATCACATCTGAGGGGGGTGATCTGATTATGGAAGCTAAAAAAATTATCCTCCAAGATAAAAAAACTTCTATCAGTTATTTGCAAAGAAGATTAGGCGTGGGCTATAACAAGGCCGCTTCTGTTGTTGAAGAGCTTCAAAACCAAGGCTTTCTCTCAGAGCCCAATTCCAAAGGGGTCAGAGAGATTGTTGGCATATAAAATACCATAGTTGATAGAGCGATGGGAGTTGCTAGTATAAAAGTTTGTTTTTATATATTTTTAACTAATATTTTAAATCATACAATACAATAAATTTAAAGATTGAAGGATAATTATGTGGATCACTAGACAGATAAGCCCAAACTTTCGCCAAGAATACACCATAGACACTAAACTGCTTGATGTCAGAAGTCCCGAGCATGTGCTTGAGATTTTCCAGAGCAATGATTTTGACCAGATAGCGATGATTGATGAGAGTTTTATCATGCTAAAAAAATATCTTTATATCGAAAGTGAGCTCTATGCACATTTATCTCTTTGCTCCCACCCTGATCCTAAAAATATGCTGATATTAGGTGGGTTTGACCTAGAGATTGCCGCACAAGCCCTCAAGCACGAGGGGTTGTGTGTGGATTTTGTTCAAAATGATGATAAAGTCCTTGATTCTCTCATTAGCTTTTTGCCTAATTTTTCCTCTGTAAGCACGCATTGTCGGTTCAAAAGACACCATAAAGCCCTAGATTTAGATGTCAAAAAATATGATGTGATTGTTTGCCAACATCGACCCAATAAGCACGAGATAGATGGCATACAAAGAATGTTGAGCAAAGAGGGGATATTAGTATTTTTCACCAAGCACCCTTTGTTGGAGTTTGAGAGTTTTGAAGCAAGTATCGCAGAAACGGGTGCGTTTTTTGATATTGTCATGCCGTTTTTTGCGCCTTTGTCGATTCTAACAGATAGGGGATTTGTGTTTGCTTCTAAGCGATACCACCCTACAGCAGATATGTTGCTGCAAAAAATTGATATGCTTGAGGGGCTTAAATATTATAACGCTGATATCCATCAGAGTGCTTTCAGTCTGCCCCAAGCCTTGGCTAATAAACTCAAGGGTATTGTGAAAAATTAAAATGAGTTTGCAATATGCCATCGCACTCACAGGAGGTATTGGCTCGGGGAAAAGCACGGTCTCAAGTATGCTCGCACTCTATGGCTATACCACTATTGACGCAGACAAAATTGCCCACACCTTGCTAGAGGCAAATCAAGCAGCTTTGATAGAGCACTTTTCTACGGCAATTTTAGATACAGATGGCAAGATTGATAGAAAAAAATTAGGCAAACTCATTTTTACTGATACAAACGCTAGGAAGAAGCTTGAGGGGCTTTTACACCCGCAAATCCATCAAAAAATCCTCTCTTGTGCCAAAGAGCTCGAGGGACATCAAAAGTATTATTTTTTGGATATTCCTTTGTTTTTTGAAACAGGGGGGAGGGAGCGATATGGGGTCAAAAAGGTCGTGCTTGTCTATGCTCCCTATGAGATACAATGCATGCGGATTATGGCTAGAGATACCCTCAGCAAGGAAGAAGCCAGCCAAAGGCTTGCTGCTCAGATGGATATCGAGCATAAAAAACTCCAGAGTGATTATATCCTCATCAATTCTCAAGATCTCAAAGCTCTGCAAAAAGAAGTTGAAAAATTTCTGCATACACTCAGCTGAAATGCTTTTTATAAGCAATAAAGTTTTATAATTATCCAAATAAATCCATCTATCACGGAGTATATTGATGATAACCCTTAAAAAAGCCCTTTCCCTCCCCCCTGAAGCACTCCAAGAGATCAAATCCCAAATCAAAGAAAAAGTCAAAGCCAATATCGAACTCAACGCCTATATCGATGAGCCCACAGAGAGCACACATACGGGCGTGCCGATTTTAGTCAAAGACAATATCAATGTCAAAGATTGGGAAATCACTTGTGCGAGCAAAATCCTCAAAGGTTATATAGCCCCTTATCACGCGAGTGTGATCGAACATTTGCACGCAAATGGTATGTGCGCATTTGGGCGGGCGAATATGGACGAGTTTGCTATGGGGAGCACGACAGAATCGAGCTGCTATGGGCGGACAAAAAATCCACGAGATATTTCAAGAGTGCCTGGGGGGAGTTCTGGAGGGAGTGCTGCTGCAGTTGCGGGGGGCTTGGCGATCGCAGCTTTAGGGAGTGATACAGGAGGTTCTATCAGGCAGCCCGCGGGGTTTTGTGGTTGCGTGGGGCTTAAGCCCACATATGGCAGAGTGAGCCGCTATGGATTGATTGCTTATAGCTCTAGCCTCGATCAGATAGGGCCTATCACCCAAAATGTCGAAGATTGTGCGATATTGTTTGATACAATCAGTGGTCATGACAAAAAAGACTCTACTTCAAGCCCCCTAAAGGCAGCACAAACTTTTTCTAAACTCGATGGGGATAGGCGCTTTAAAGTGGCGATTTTGGAGGATTATCTCAAAGACGCTGATTTAGAGATCCAAAAAGCCTATCAAGATACGATAAAAACAATCGAATCAATGGGACATCAAATCATCTCTAAAACAATGCTCGATACACATTATCATATTTCAGCTTATTACATCATCTGCACAGCAGAAGCGAGCTCAAATCTCGCGCGTTTTGATGGTGTTCGCTATGGCAATCGAGCAGAACACCCCGAAAATCTCAAAGATTTATACATCAAAACAAGGAGTGAGGGCTTTGGCGAAGAGGTCAAAAGGCGCATTATGCTAGGAAATTTTGTCCTCAGCAGCGGCTATTATGATGCGTATTATCTCAAGGCTCAAAAAATAAGGCAACTCATCAAGGGGCAGTATGCAGAGATTTTTAAAGATACTGATATGATCCTCTCACCCATCGCTCCTAGTGTCGCTCCTAAATTTGGCAGTATGCACTCACCTTTGGCGATGTATCTGAGTGATATTTATACAATTGGCGTGAATCTAGCGGGCTTGCCTGCAATCTCTTTGCCTGTGGCTAAATCCAAAGAGGGCTTACCCATTGCAATGCAGCTCATAGGCAGAGATTTTGATGAACAGAGTATTTTAGACGCAGCTTATGGACTTGAGCAAGTCTTGGAGATAAACTTTGATCAGGAGAAAAGATGAAATTGATACAAAAAGCTTTGACATTTGAAGATATTTTGTTGGTCCCAGGCTATTCAGAGGTATTACCCAAAGAAGTATCCATCACCTCCAAACTCACCCGAAACATAGCCTTAAATATTCCCTTTGTCAGTGCAGCGATGGATACAGTGACTGAATACAGGACAGCCATTGCAATGGCGCGATTAGGGGGGATAGGCATTATCCATAAGAATATGGATATAGCCTCTCAAGTTTCTGAAATCAAAAAGGTTAAAAAAAGTGAGAGTGGTATCATCACAGATCCCATCTATATCCAAGCAAACAGAAGCTTAGCTGATGCAAAAGTCATCACAGATAATTATAAAATTTCTGGCGTGCCTGTAGTTGATGAAAATGGTTTGTTGATAGGGATTTTGACCAATCGAGATGTGCGCTTTGAAACAGATTTGAGTAAAAAGGTGGGCGATGTGATGACAAAAGCCCCTTTAATCACAGCTCCTGTGGGTATCAGCCTTGAAGAAGCCAGAGAAATCATGCACTGCCATCGGATCGAAAAACTCCCCATTGTCAATGACAAAAATATCTTGAAAGGTCTGATTACTATCAAAGATATCCAAAAACGTATCGAATATCCCAATGCCAATAAAGATGAGCTGGGGCGCCTTAGGGTGGGCGCAGCGATTGGTGTGGGGCAGTTAGATAGGGCTGAGGCCTTGATACAAGCAGGGGTAGATGTGCTTGTTTTAGATAGTGCGCACGGGCATTCTATCAATGTGATTCGGACTTTAGAAAATATCAAGAATCGATTTTCTATCGATATGATTGTAGGCAATGTCGTTACTCCCAAAGCCACTCAAGACCTCATCAGCGCTGGGGCTGATGGAGTCAAAGTCGGCATTGGTCCAGGGAGTATCTGCACGACAAGAATTGTCGCGGGCGTGGGTATGCCCCAAGTGTCTGCTATTGATGGTTGTTCTGATGTAGCGCTCAAACACGATGTGCCTATTATTGCTGATGGGGGGATTAAGTATTCAGGCGATGTGGCTAAGGCGCTTGCTGTAGGGGCTTCTTCGGTGATGATTGGGAGTTTGCTTGCTGGGACTGAAGAATCGCCCGGAGATGCGATGATATTTCAAGGCAGGCAGTATAAAAGCTATCGGGGTATGGGGAGTATCGGCGCGATGGCAAAGGGCAGTTCAGATAGATATTTCCAAGAGGGCACAGCACAAGAAAAGCTTGTCCCTGAGGGGATTGAGGGCAGGGTGCCTTATCGTGGGAAAATCGCAGATGTGATCCATCAACTCGTAGGCGGACTGCGCTCTTCAATGGGCTATTTGGGGAGCAAAAATATCCAATCTTTATGGGAAAATGCTGAGTTTGTTGAGATCACTTCTGCAGGGCTTCGAGAATCCCATGTCCATGATGTAGATATCACCAAAGAAGCTCCCAATTACCACGGATAATGGAGGGGATTTTAAGCTGTGATGGTAGTTTGACTCTTTTTAATCAAGAGTTCAATCAATGCTACCATAGCCTAAAAGATGGGGCTTATACAGAAACGCTCCATAAGCACATTTTACCTCCGATTTTATTTGCAAACGCACTGCATAAGCCCAGCCTAAATATTTTAGATATTTGTTTTGGTCTGGGATATAATACTTTTACCACCATCGCACAATACATAAAAATGGGCTATCAAGGGCAGATAAAGATTTTTACACCCGAAAAAGATAGAAGTGTGTTTGAGAAGATTTTGGGCTTGGAGTATCCTTATGCGTTGCGTGGGGTCAATATCAGAGAAATCATTGCTATGCTGAGCGCAAAAGGGCAAGCTACAATCACGCCTCACATAAGCTTGGAGCTATTTTTGGGCGATGCGAGGGAGTATCTGCAGAGTTTTGAGCCCCAAAGTATCGATATTATCTATCAAGACGCCTTTAGCCCTAAGGCCAATCCTGAATTATGGAGTTTGGAGTATTTTTCGGAGCTTTTTAAGATCACACATCTCTCTGTAATCATCACGACCTATTCTACCCATCAAGCCACTCTAGCACGCGCGCAGAAAGCGGGCTTTTTGGTCTATAAATATGCGAGTTCATACACAAGAAAAAGCACACTTTTATGCAAGCAAGCCCTCCCACAAAGCCCATCAATACAGATATGGAATCAAAACAGGATTGATGTTTAGTTGGAGGGAGCTTTGGATTGGGGGTGCTTGTCTAGGATAGATTGGATTTGTTTGATGTTGTTGGGATCGGTAGAGAGATATATTTCTACACGATTGTTTTTGAGTCTATTTTCTACAGAATCATTAGGGGCTAAGGGCTTGTATTTGCCATAAGAAGAAAAGGATATGCGATCAGGTGAGATACCATCTTGGATCAATTCCTTCATCACGCTCGCAGCACGCATGGCTGCTAGCTCATAATGGTCTTTAAACATTGAAGTTTTAGGCAAAGGCGTGTTATCTGTGTAGCCCCTGACATCAATATTGACTTGTGGGGGGAGCTTTTTGATGATTTGGGCAATGCGTTTGATATACATCATCATATCACTGCTAGAGATATTAGCTTCTGCGGGCTTGAAAAGAAGATTCGCAGGGAGTTGGAGCACAACGCCTTGTTCGACTTGTTCGAGCACGCCCCCCTCTTCGATCATATTTTCAAGCTGCGCGATATTTTCTATGGCTACAGAAGAAGAGGTTTGCTGGGATTGGGAGAGTTTATTGCCATCAGTTTCTTCAGTTCTTTCGCCCGGATTAGGTGGGATAGGGATTACAGGCTGTATGGTTTCAGGCTTGGTTACTGAGCTAAAGATCTTGATAAATTCTGTCTTTAAGGCTTCTACTTTTGCTTTATTAGTCGCAGAGATAGCATATAGAGCAATGAAAAGTGCTAAAAGCAAAGACAAGAAATCAGCATAAGGAACTGCCCATTTCTCACCAGCAGGGCATTCGGCATTTTTCTTTTTCTTTGCCATTTTCAAAAAGTCCTATTCAAATTGAGAGATTTTTGGCTCATCAGGCCCTAAAAAGCTCAAGAGTTTTGCTTCTAGGCTTCTGGGATTATCGCCATTGGCAATCCCCACGACCCCTTCGAGCACGACAATTTTTTCTTTGATGATGTCTTTTGATTTGGCTTTGAGCTTATTGCCCCAAGGGCCAAATATCGCATAACTGCACATAATCCCTGTCACCGTTGCTGTGAAAGCCCCTGCAATCCCAGCTGCCATTTCAGCGGGGTTGTCTAGCTTTTGGAGTGCGAGCATTAGACCCATAACAGCCCCGACTAGACCAAAAGTAGGCGCAGATTCACCTGCAAGTATCCAATAATGGGCTGCTCCGTGGTAGTATTCTTCGAGCTCTTCGATCTGAACTTCCATATCTTCACGCACTGCCTTTGCGTCTTTGCCATCGATAATCATTGAGAGGGCTTCGCGCGTGAAATCATCTTCGACTTGCGCAGCCTTTGCTTCCAAGGACAAGACACCATCTTTTCTTGCCATAGTAGCGAACTCTACAAGCTGTCTGATGACATTATTGAGATTGACTTTAGAGTTTAAAAAGACCACTTTGAGCTCTTTATAGCCTGCTTTGACAAAACGTGCGTGTGTCCCTGTCATCGCAGAAAACAAAGTCGTAGGGACGATGATAATCACAGAGCTCAGATGGACAATATGCAGTGGATTCCCACCCTCCAAAATATCACCAACAGAGATAGCAAGGAGAGCTAAAAACATACCTAGTAATGTCGAAAGATCCATATTTTTTCCATCAGTATTTGATTTATTTTGCTCAAATTATACCCAAGAATCGAGCAGAAAACTTAAAACTTTATATTTTCCCTATAGATTTTCTTGCCTTCAATGCGGAATGAAGCCATATAGGGGTTGGGGGTTAGTGATATAATGCAGTAGCTTTGTCTGGAGTCATAGATATATTTGAGGTCTTCTTGTGAGGGATAAGCAGGGCTTGTGGGGTGGGAATGGAAGATACCAATGATTTCAAGCCCTTGGCTCTTGGCTTCTTTGAGGGCTTCTAACTGCCCATCAGGGGCGAGCCAAAAGAAATGTTTGGGGTCGGTATGGATATTTGGGATTTTGCATATTTGTGTGACTTGATTGAGGCATTTTAGGCTATCGTGCTGACCTAATAAATATCCACAACACTCATAAGGCACACAAGCAATGGCATAATCTAGCAGATTTTCATAGAGCTTTTGAGAAAGGCAGATCACTGGGGGTAGTCTTTGAGCTCTTGGATACCATTGAGTCCGCAAACTCTGCAATGAGGGTTTTTAGAAACATTTATCTTTCTGAATTGCATTGTTTTAGCGTCAATACTCAAAAGTTTGTTCGTGAGCAAATCGCCAATACCAAGTAAAAATTTGATGGTTTCAGCAGCTTGGATACAGCCAATTAGCCCTGGTATCACCCCAAAAAGCCCTGCTCGAAAGATGGGATTGAGCTCTGTGGGTGGGGGGGTATCAAAAGCACAAGCAAAGCAGGAAGTTTGATGGGGGAGGATTGTCATGGTCTGGCCTTGATATTTGAGCACGCCAGCGTGTGAATAAGGCTTATTAGCTAGGATACAAGCATCGTTAATGAGGAATTTGCCTGCAAAATTATCTGTAGCATCGATGATGAAGTCATATTGACTGATGATTTTTAGGGCATTAGCAGCGCTAAATTTTTCAAAATAAGTTTCTACTTTCACATCAGGATTGAGGGCTGCGATAGTGTTTTTTGCAGATTGGACTTTGGGGGTGCTGATTTCTTGAGTGGTGTGGATAACTTGTCTTTGGAGATTGCTGATTTCAACAAGGTCAAAATCAATGATACCAATCCTGCCGATACCCGCAGCCCCAAGATATAGCACATTGGGCGATCCAAGCCCTCCAGCACCGATGATAAGCACGCTAGAATTGAGTAGCTTTATCTGTCCATACTCCCCGACATCTTCTAGCATAATGTGTCTGAGGTAACGTTCTTTTTGGTCTTGAGTGAGTGTCATCATGAGCTCCTTGTGTTAAAGTCTTTGCAGCCATAAACCTGCGTTGGCTTGCTCGGCAAATAATGTGGTCTTTTGCCCGTGCCCTGGGTAGATGGTCTTGTCTGTTTGGGAGGGGAGAGTTTGGAAGCGCAAAAGTGATTCCTTCATATCAGCAGGGCTAGAATAAGGGAAATCATAGCGTCCAATGGAGCGATAAAAGATAAAATCACCACTAAAAATCATATCATCAATTTCAATGATCGAACAACCAGGTGTATGACCAGGAAAATGCCAATATTTGATGGGTATGCCCGATATTTCAAAAGAAGTGCAGGATTTTTGTCCTTTGATGAGATGATCAGCCGCGCAAGGGGGCAATCCTATCTCAAAGCAGTCTGTAGAGAGCATAAACGCATCTTCTTTGGGGGAGTATATGGGTGTGTGGGGTAGGTGGGATTTGAGCTCTGCAAGACTCCAAATATGGTCATAATGCCCGTGGGTGACCAAGATAGCCAGAGGAGTTTTGATATGAGTAAGCACCCATTGACTCGCGCCAATACCTGGGTCGATGATTAGCTCACCACTGGGGGTTTTGAGTATGTAGCAATTTGTCTGTGGGGGACCAAATGCTTGTATGAGTAGTTCCATCAGTGTCCTTGCAATCGATTTGCGTTGCGCTCAATCAGCCTTATTTGAAAGAAAATATAAAACAATTTTATCGCATATTTAGTATGGATTTTATAAATATCGGGCATAAAAGTAGTAAAATTTTAAGAGATACGCCCAGTATCAGCATAGGAGGTTTGTGATGTTTGATAAAAACTATAAAATTGATGACTTGATGGATATAGACGCTCAGTATGTTTTGCACACTTATGCACGCAAAAAGATCCGTTTTGCCTATGGCAAAAATGCTAAGCTCTATACGCCTTGTTCTAGGGAGTTTATAGACTTTGGCAGTGGGATTGGGGTCTGTAGTGTGGGGCATGGGAATGAGCGATTAGCAGATGTGATCGCAAAGCAAGCTAGGGATCTTATCCATTTATCTAACCTCTATCTCATAGAGCCACAAGCCCTTTTGGCAAAAAAGCTCATTGAGCTCTCTGGCTATGATATGCGCGTGTTTTTTAGCAATAGTGGGGCAGAGGCCAATGAATGTGCGATCAAAATCGCTAGGAAGTTTGGCGAAAAAGATGGCAAAATGGATCGGTATAAAATCGTGACTTTAGAATCAAGCTTTCACGGCAGGACAATCAGCACACTCACAGCCACAGGTCAAGATAAAATGCATACACATTTTGCACCCCTTTTAGATGGATTTGTGCGGGCTAAAAATATCGCTGATATTTATCGTGTGATTGATGAGAAGACTTGTGGGGTGCTCATTGAACTGATACAAGGCGAGGGAGGGATCTTGCCTATGGATAAACAAGAGATCCAAGAGCTTGCAGAGTTTCTCAAAAAGCAAAATATCCTTTTGATGGTCGATGAAGTCCAAAGTGGGGTGTTTCGGAGTGGTGAAATCTTTGCTTCTGGGGTCTATGGGATTAGCCCTGATATCATCACCACAGCTAAGGGCTTGGGAGGTGGAGTGCCTATAGGAGCTACTTTGAGTGCCCTCAAAGATGTGTTTGAGCCCAGCGATCACGGCAGCACATTTGGGGGGAATTTCCTCTCTACGCAAGCAGGGCTTTGTGTGCTAGAAATCTTAGAAGAAGAATACACAACAGGTAGACTCACAAAGAGAATTGAGCATTTCAACCAAGAGCTAGAGGGCATACTCAATGCTTTCCCTAGGCTTTTTGAAAAAAGAGTTGGGATTGGCTTGATGTGTGGTTTGGTAGCAAAAGATAGCCAGATCCAAGCAAATGTGATCGATAAAGCCTTTGATATGGGGCTTTTGATCTTAAAATCAGGCAAAAATGTTGTGCGCTTTTTGCCCCCTTTGAGTATCCAAAAAGAGGAGATCACAGAGGGCTTTTATCGACTCAAAGAAGCGTGTCGCAAGTTATGATTGCCTTTAGTGCTTATATGCAAGAGTGGCTTTATGGCAAGGAGGGGTATTATCGCTATGCTGTTGTGGGTAAGGGCGGGGATTTTTATACTTCAGTTTCTGTGAGTAAATTTTTTGGCGGGAGTATTGCATACCACTTGCTAGGGCTTTTAGAGAGCGCAAAGCTGGGCTTGCCTTTGAAAATCATCGAAATAGGTGCTGATAGGGGGTATTTGATCGGTGATGTGGCAGAATTTTTGATCGCCCTTTCTGATGGTGTGATACCTCATTGTGAATTTATCAGTATTGAACCTCTTGAGGAAAAGGCCTTGGTGCAAAAGGCAAACTTTTTGAAGCAGACAGGCTTAGAACTTCAGGTATTCAAAGATTTGCACGCACTCAATTTGAGGGATTCAGAAAGTGCATTTGTCTTTTGCAATGAGTTGTTTGATGCCTTTGCTTGTGAGGTGATTATGGATAAAAAGATGGCTTATGTGCATACAGATACCCATTGCCATCAGTTATCTTGGGGGGAGCTTTCTCAAGAGGCGTGTGCGTTGCTTGATATCTATCCTATGGCACAAGGTCTTTTGCCTATCTATTTGGAGAGCTTCATTTCTTTGCTGCTTTCAAAGCTTCAAGCAGCTAAGGCTTGGAGATTTTTGGCTTTTGATTATGGGCAGTGGGGAGTTCGGGAAGATATTAATTTGCGAGCTTATCAAAACCATTGTGTCTATAATTTTACAGATATCAAAAAAGACTTGAAGAGATTTTATCAACAATCTGATATCACTTATGATGTGGATTTTGCTTTGATTGCAGATATTTTTGAATCTTATGGAGCACAACGCATATTCTTTGCACCCCAAATGCGGGCTTTGGTGGATTTGGGCTTGGGAGAGTTGCTAGAAAAATTTGCTGCAAGCACAGATTACCAACACTATCTGAGAGAAGTGTCTAAAATCAAGACTTTAATCAGTCCTACAGGGCTTGGCGAGAGATTTTATCTGATAGGGTTTGAAGGCGGGAAAAAGGGGTTATAAGGACTACTCCTGTGCTTGTTTGGGATAGCAGAAGCGATAACCTCTGCGACGCACTGTTTCGACCGTGGAAATATTGAGTGGTTTATCCATCTTTTGTCGGATTTGATTGATAGCAACTTCAATGACATTAGGCGTCACAAGCTCAGGCTCTTCCCAGATAGCGTCTAATAGCTGTTCTTTAGATACGATTTGATCGCGATGTCTAGCTAGATGTGTGAGCACTTCAAAGGGCTTGCCTTTGACTTCAATTTCTTTGCCTTTATAGGTGATTTTCTCTTCATCGGGGTTGATGATAAGATCTTCGATTTCTATAATGCTTGACCCCCAAAAACGCAGTCTTGCCTCGATTCTTGCAAGCAAAACATTGATATCAAAAGGCTTAGCGATGAAATCATCAACACCAGCTTTGAAGGCTTGGACTTCTTGTTCGGGCTTGGGCTTATGGGCAAGCATAATGATAGGGACACAAGGATATTTTGCTTTGACTTGGGAGATAATATTGATACTTTCATCATCGTGGAGCTGTGAATTGATCAAAATGAGATCGTAGTTTCTGATGCTTATATAATATTCACCATCTTTGAGATTTTCTGCTATATCAGTCTGGTAGCTATGCTTAGTCAAAACCTCAGAAACAGGCTTGCCTAGAGGGGACTCATCTTCTATGATTAAAATACGCATCTTGTCGATCCTTGAGCTTAAGAGATTATGTTTAAAGTGTCAGATTATAGCACAGTTTTAGATTAAATTAAACAGATAAGCACAAAATTTATAAATTCCTATGCTTGTTAACTAAATATATACTTTTCGTTTATAGAATCCCAACAACCAAATTTAGTTGAAACTAGTTTGGCCAGATGCACATAAGAGTAGAGTCACCTCCCCCTCCTTTCTCTACTCGTAATTGATTTTGTGCATCGATCTCCTTTTTTGTTTTGTTAAGTTATTGAAGAATTATAATATACTATCTATGGCTATCCCCCTTGTGGGGTAGCTTTCTAAAAATCAAACAAATACTATAATAAGTTACAAATAATTAACCAAAGACATCTGATTGATACGGCTTGTAGAAGAGAGCACGGCGTTGTAGTTTGTTGTGAGGTTGGAAAATTTGTTATAGGTTTCTGCCAAGTCTGTCCCAATCACTTCGCCCTTGATAGAATCCACTTGGACTTTTAAGACTTCATTTCTTCTGATGATATTTTCAAATGTCTTGCTATGTGCGCCATTGAGAGCGATCATTTTTTCGATATGATCACTCAAATGCTCAAAGGCACTCAAGCCATTTTGTATGCCTAATCTTCTCATATCATTGGTATAGACATTGCCAAAATTATCAGGTCGGTAAATCCCTCGTCTGACTGAATCAATGATATCATCAATCTGTTCAAAGAAATTAATATCAGGCTGATCGATACTCAAGGCATTGTTGGCATTAAGCCGAATCCCCGAAGTGTCATTTTTGATAGCTTGGGCTGAGAAATCATCGCTAGAGTCGTTATACATCATGAATTGCATTTGGGTCAAAGAGCGCATATTATCTTGGATTTGTATTTTTCCATTTCCAGACATCTGTATCGAGAATACCCCTTTAGCGCTTGCTAGCAGCTTTTCATAAGCGTCTTTATTGGCTTGAGTGGGTGTGTTGTTTGCATTTTGGGCTTGCAAGTAGGCTTTTTGGTCTTGATTGCTATAGTTGAGCGCAATACTCATAGCGTCCATCAATTGCTGGTAAGTGACCTCATCTGCTGGGGTGATACTGATGGCTGGGGGCTTATCGTGGGGATTATAGAGAGGGATAATATATGCAGCTTGATTGGGGGTTTTGCTAGGGAGCTTGAGGTAGCTGCCTTTGGTATCAAAAATAATCTGTGCTTCTAGCGGGAGTCCGTTGTGATCTTTGAGCTTGAGGGTGTAAGATTGCCCTTGCATGCTCCCTCCTGCGACTTCTGAGAGCTTGGTTTCAGGGGTAGCAAAGCCACTCCCATCGGCTAGGGTCTGTGAAATATTTCCAAAAAGTGAAGCACCTTTTTGGGTGAAGTATGTTTTTTCATATTCATTTTCATAGTCTGTGGGGATCGCATCGGTTTGGAGACCATTTGCATCAAAGGTCGCAAATGAGATACTCAAGCCGTGCTCGCCATCAAAGGGAGGTGTTTTGCTATCGTGGGCTTGATTTTTCACATGATTATCAACAATGCTGATCCTACCATTAGCAAGCTCCACTTCAAGATCCCCGCCAAAATGCTCTTTGATTTGATCCATCAAATCGCCCATTGTGCTGTGCTCAATATCAATCAAGAGCGGCTCTATGGGCTCTGTGTTGATCGTGCCATCTTCGTGGTTGGGGCGTGTGCCATCGATTTGGAGCGTGGTTGCTTTGGGGTCAAAGATTTCAGAAAGCTTGGTGTTTTTGTTTGCTGGGGTGTTGTCTTGTGCGATAAAGGCTGTGGGGATTCTGACAAACCTGAAATCATAGTTATCGCTGATACCTTGGATATGAGAGAGCCCTTTGTCGGTGAGAAAGGGGCTTTTATTAAAAGATGTGATCCTAGCTCCACTCGCCCTTAAATCATCGAGATTATCTGCGTCTGTATCGCTGGAGATGAGGTGGAAATCAATGGTTGCATTGCCGGGCTTGAGATCTCTGATTTCGATCTGCCCCCAAGTGTTTAAAGATACATCGACTACTTTATTTTGCGGCGTGTTGCCAAATTCTTTACCAATTTGAGTGAGTAAATCAGCTACTTTGGTGGCGTTTTCTGGATTTTTGTAAGCCTTGTCAAAAGCAAATTTTGCCTTGAAATTCGAGCCATCAGGTCTGATACCTTGGAGATAAAAATATTCTTTGGGGTCATTGGTGGTATCGTTGTCATTATCTCCGATGAGATCTCTTAAGGTATCTTCAGGCTTGATATAAACTTCTTGCGAGGGGTTGGTCTTGTTGATAGCGTCCATCACATCAGGGTGCAGTTTGCTTTGGTTGAGCATTTTGATATTTGAAGTGATGATTTTTTGCTTGTCTGAATCCCTGCCAAAAAACAATTCATGCCCTGTAATATTGTAGGGAACGAGATTGTTAGAGCTGATGAGGGCATTGAGCTTTTCATCATTGCCAAAGTAGTTGCCTTGAGTATCAAAAGGGGGTCTATCCACCTTACTCCCGCCAAAGAGAAATTCTCCACCGATAGAGGTATTAGCGATATTAATCATATGGTCTTTGAGCTTTTCTAAATCGCTTGCAATTGCTTCTCGAGAGTTGGGGGAGTGGATATCGTTGGCAGCTTGTATGAGCTTTGTTTTGAATTGTCGCATTGTTTCAGAGAGCTCGCTGAGGGATTTATCGGTGTTGAGAGTAGAAGTATGGGCGTCTTGGGCGACATCAATGCCTTGGTCGAGCGTGTTTTTTTCAAATTCTAATTTTAGGTTTTGGTTATTGATACTGCTATCTTGGTAGCCATATTGGATTTTGAGTCCTGAGGCGATTTTGGTATTCATATCATTGAGTTTGTTTTGCAAGACATTTTGGTAATAATTCATTTGATTGTATTTTGTCCCAAAAGTGATACGCATACAAAGACCTCTTTTATGATTGGTTTAGAACTATTTGCACCTATTTGGAGGAATCAAGCAAAAATAATTCCACTTCTTTGCCTATAAATCGGCAGTATTGGGTAAATATTCAATCACGGATTGAGGGGCAATGTTTCTTCTTGGATCAAAAACGGGATTTGCTTTTTGTCCCATTGTCTGTTTTTTTCGATCAAGGGTTTGGTGGTGGATTTGGGCTTAGGGGGCTTTGGGGCAGGGCTGGAGGTTGTGTGTGAAGGAGGGGTGCTAGGCTTTGTTTGGATATTTACTTTGGGCTTTGCTTGAGGTGTGTAGAGAAAAGAGCGTGGCAAGGGGAGTTTGATGAGCTTGCCATTAGGGGTGATTTCCATAATGCCGATGGGCTTTTGGGTGCGATGGTCTATCAGCAAAACTTGGTTGGATTTCAGAGATATAGCCACTTGTATGCCATCGGTGATAAAAGTATCTGCAAAGCCCCTTGTGCCTAGAAAAACCAATGGGAGCACAAAACGCAAAAAATATAACTGCACCAATCGCATCAGCACCTCAATTTCTAAAAGTATTTTTACATTATAGTATAATACAATGCAAAAAAATTAAAATAGGAGTTTTTAGATGGAGATTATCTCAAGTCCCCACGCACCCGCGGCGATTGGCCCTTATGCGCAGGCTATTGTCCATAATGGATTGATTTATACATCAGGGCAGATTGCCTTAAATGCACAAGGAGAGTTTATCGGAGGAGATATCAGCGCTCAAGCCCATCAAGTGCTAAAAAACCTCAAAGCAGTCCTAGAAGCAGGGGGTAGCTCTCTTGCTAAGGTGATCAAAACAACGGTATTTTTATCGGATATGGATCATTTTGCCCCACTCAATGCGATCTATGGAGAATATTTCAGCACACACAAGCCAGCTCGCAGCACCGTTGCTGTGAAGACATTGCCTAAAAATGCTTTGGTAGAAATCGAGTGTATCGCTCAAGTTTAAAGTCATTTAAAGTAAATATTAGGTTTTTTTTTATAAAATTTGTAGTTTTGTTCGCATCATTTAAGATAAGCGTTTGAAACAATAAACTTCGCAAGGACAGATACAATGTATGCAGTTTTCAAGAATGGAGGCAAACAATACAAGGTCCAAGAGGGCGATATCGTCTTACTTGATAAAATGAGCCTTGAGCCAAAGTCAAAGTTAGAATTGAACGAAGTTTTAGCCATTGCTGATGGTGATAATCTTAAGCTGGGAGCCCCTTTTGTGGAGGGTGCAAAAATCCAAGCAGAAGTCATCAATGAGGGCAGGGCAAAAAAAGTCGTTACATTTAAAAAGAGAAGAAGGAAAGACAGCAAAACCAAAAGAGGTTTTAGACGCGATTTCACTCGAGTAAGAATCTTAAAGATAGCAGGATAAGGAGTATCAGATGGCACACAAGAAAGGTCAAGGTAGCACCCAAAATAATAGGGACTCTGCAGGTAGGAGGCTAGGGATCAAAAAGTTTGGTTCTCAGTTTGTTCGCGCAGGGAATATCATCGTCCGACAAAGGGGCACAAAAATCCACCCCGGAGCTAATGTCGGTATCGGCAAGGATCATACGATTTTTGCTCTGATTGATGGTGTTGTCAAATTCCAGCAAAAAGACAAGAATCGCAAAAAGGTTTCAGTCATTTCTGCTTAAGCAGAGGTCAATCGATTGAGAGATGAGTCTAAGGCTCAAAATAGCCTTTGGACTCTCTTGAATTGATAGCTAATATTTTTGGCACTTTTGTTATATTTTTCTCATATTTCTATCTTTGTACTTTTATTTTTGCACTTTTATCTTTGTATGATGCCCCTTATACCCCTTGTAACAAATAACACTTCTAAGTTTTTATCATATTTTTAAACAATGCTTTTGTTTCTTGTTTTGATGACCTTATATCAAGATAGAACAAGATAGCACAAGATAGCATTGAATACACCATAAACACACTACTGCATTTGTTATTTTGTCTTTTTATGTCAGTTTTGTATCAATTTATATTTGTTGTCTGATTTTTTAATCATTGTTTGTAAGACCTATCCTAAGCCTCCATAACTTTGCTTGATGGTTGATAGAAAGTCACAATACTATAGCAAATTTTAAGATTTTACAAGATAAGATTAACCTTTTTTCTAACTGATAAAAAACAAGTATTGAGGGAGTTTATGGGATATAAGTTTTTAAAAGCAAGTTTATTGAAAGATCCGGATTTTAAGATTACTTTGCGTCGGTATGTGCGTTTTATTTAAGAAAAATAATCTTTTATCCATACATCAAACAATTTGAGGTATTCATCAATACATATCTCTTTTTGATGGATTTTTTTGAGTATTCTCCGATTTGCGCTTATGTCCTTATCAGGTATTTTTGTAATAAAAAGTTTAGCCCCAAAGAACGTTTTGCATATATTGTTTCTGATTTGCGTTTTATCACCCAGCTTTGGCAATCACTCAAGATAGCGCCCCCCCCCTTTTTTGGGAAAAAAGTATCCATTTATTTGCTCTTGATTCCAAAGAGCCCTATGGACTATTTTGGAAAAAACACCAACGCCAATGAAGAGGGGTTTTGGGCATTAGCACTCAGGAATCCCTCGGGAGAATCCATCTATCAAGCGACTTTTTGTTTCATGCCTGAAAAGAACCTGCTGATTGCCTCGATACAAGGGGGGGGGGGTAGGGCTAGTGCTCATAGGGAAGATGAAATCAGACTTTTGACAAAAAAATGCTTTGGTCTAAGACCTAGCGCACTGCTGATTGAAGCACTCAAAATCCTTACAAAAGTTTTGAAATGCAATCAAACTTTAGGTATCTCCTCAAAGTTGCAAATCCGCTCCAATAGGGGCTTACACAAAGGCTATTATGCTGATTATGACAAGACTTGGCAAGAAGCATATGGAGAGCTTGTTTGTATCGGCAGGCATTGTTATTATCAGCTGCACCACAAGCACAAGTAACTTGAAGATATTCCTAGCAGCAAACGCTCGATGTATAAAAAACGATTTTTAATGCTAGAAGAATTAAAGGAAGAAATGGTTAAAATATTTTGCATGAAATAATCTGAAAATTTGGGAATCATATGTTTATTGACAATGTAGATATTTTTATCAGTTCGGGCAAAGGGGGTGCGGGGGCTGTGAGCTTTCGGCGCGAGAAATTTGTCCTCAATGGGGGGCCTGATGGGGGTGATGGGGGTGATGGGGGTGATGTGTATTTTGAAGTGGATAAAAACACAGACACACTCTCTAAATTTCGTGGGACTAAGCACTATAGGGCTAAAAATGGTCAGCCTGGTGGGGGCAGGAAATGCAGTGGCAAAAAGGGCGAAGATGTTATCATCAAAATCCCTCCAGGCACGCAAGTTTTTGACTTTGATACCCACAAATTGCTGTATGATTTTACAAGTGATGGTATCAAGCTCAAGGTTCTCAAAGGTGGGAAGGGTGGTTGGGGCAATATGCGCTTTAAAAATTCCATCAACCAACGCCCCACATACGCTCAAAGTGGTCTTGCTGGAGAAGAAAGGCATATCAGGCTAGAGCTCAAGCTGATTGCAGATGTTGGGCTAGTGGGGTTCCCTAATGTGGGGAAATCTACCTTAATATCTGTGATTTCAAATGCTAAGCCCGAGATTGCTGATTATGCATTTACGACATTAGTGCCTAATCTTGGTGTGGTTTCTCCTGATACATTTTCTTCATATGTGGTTGCTGATATACCAGGTATCATCGATGGGGCGTCTGCAGGCAAGGGGCTAGGGATAGAGTTTTTGCGCCATATTGAACGGACTAAATTTTTGCTTTTTGTGCTCGATGGCACAGGGGATAAAGACCCTATCAAGCAATACCAAAAACTCAGAATAGAACTTAAGAACTTTTCTGAAGAGCTGTATTTAAGACCTTTTGGTGTTGTTTTAAACAAAACAGACAGCTTGGATTTTTCTCAAAAAAATATAGATGATTTTTATGCTTTTTTGGGCTTAGAGGCTATGGATATTGGGTCATTTGGTCTGTCTGAGGATTGGAAATATTATATCGATCAAACCCCCATACAAGAGGGGGGCAGAGATATGCAAAAACCTTTGTTTGTAATCCCTATTTCTTCGCTCACTCAAGTCAATACGCGGGCTTTGAGCTTTGTGCTTTTAGATGTTTTAGAGTATCTGAATACGCATACAAAAGAGGGGCTTGAGTCTTGATGGGGAGGTTGGAGCAAGGGAAGGGACTAAAATGAATAAACAAGCACCAAGGGCAAAGATGAGAGTTTTGTTTATGGGGACTCCTTATTTTGCGCGTTTGGTTTTAGATCAGATTTTAAATGATGTGCGTTTTGAAGTGGTGGGATTGTTTGCGCAGCCTGATAAACCCTTTGGGAGGACAAAGGAGCTCAAATGCCCCCAGACAAAAGAATTGCTTTTACAAAGAGGGCTTACTATCCCTATTTTCCAGCCCGAAAGCTTAGACACACAAAGTATCGCAAATATCCAGACACTCGCACCTGATGTGATTGTCGTCGTTGCTTATGGGAAGATCTTGCCCCCTCAAATCCTCTCTCTTGCCTTATGTCTTAATCTGCACGCTTCGATACTTCCAAAATACAGAGGTGCTTCGCCCATACACGAGATGATTATCAACCACGAAGAGCTTTATGGGGTGAGTGTGATGGCAATGCAAGAGGGGCTAGATAGTGGAGATATTTTAGGTGTGGGGGCTTTGGAGCGTGTAGATTCTATGGATATGGAGGCTTTGATAGTCCTTTTAGCACAGCTAGGTGGGGATTTGCTCCTTGAAGTCTTGATACGCCAAGAGCATATTGAGCCCCTAAAGCAGATCCACGCAGATGCGAGCTATTGCAAAAAGATTCAAAAAACTGATGGAGTCGTGCACTTTATAAATGCTAAGAATATTTATCTGAAGTCTTTGGCGTATTCGCTTTGGCCCCATATCTTTTTAGCAAGTGGTCTGAAACTCTTTGGTGTGGAGATTGTTGCTTTGAGTGGGACATATCAAGAGGGAGAGATTTTGGCGATTGAGGGCAGTGCTGTTGTGGTTGGCTGCGAGCGTGGGGCGCTCAAGATAGCTTCCCTCCAAGCCCCAAGCAAACAAAAAATTGACGCAAGAACTTATCTTTTAGGGCAAAGACTCAAAATAGGAGATATATTATCTTGATGGAAATTTTATATTTTGATATATTACCCTCAACACAAACCTATCTTTCAGAGCAGCTAAAAGCAGCTAAGCTTATCTCTCCGATTTGTGTTGTAGCAGACAAACAAACAGCTGGAATTGGCAGTCGGGGCAATGTCTGGGAACAGGCTAGAGAGGCACTGAGTTTTTCGTTTGCCATCAAACTATCTGAACTGCCACAAGATTTGCCTTTGCAGAGTGCTTCGATATTTTTTGGATTTATATTCAAAGAAGTGCTCGTGTCTTTGGGCTTTGATGTATGGCTCAAATGGCCCAATGACTTGTATATAGGCAAACAGAAAGCTGGGGGCGTGATGAGTAGTGTTTGTAGGGAGGATATAGTTTGTGGGATTGGATTGAATATTTATGGCGGGAGATTCGCATATTTGGGTGCTGCAATCTCTCGAGAAGAAGTTTTAGAAAAGTTTTTTGCAAAAATCAAAAATACTTCCAGATGGAAGCATATTTTTAGTAAGTATGAGTTAGAATTTTATAAAAATTTTGGTTTTTCGTTCCATCATCAAGATGGTGTGTTAGACCTAGAGGGGGCAATTTTATTGCCTGATGGGGGGATTTATTTAAATGGTGAAAAAATTTATAATATCAGATAATGAGAGTAAAAAATGTGTGAAGTGATAGCAGTTGCAAATCAAAAAGGCGGGGTAGGGAAAACGACCACAGCAGTAAACCTAGCTGCTTCTTTGGCATTGGCAGAAAAAAATGTCTTGTTGATTGATTTTGACCCACAATCCAATGCCACTACGAGTTTGGGGTTTCGGAGAAATGATATTGAATTTGATATTTATCATGTGCTGATGGGGAGCAAAAAGCTTTCACAAATTATCCAAAAAACTGAAATGCCCTTTATGCACTTAGCACCTTCTAATATCGGTCTAGTCGGTATCGAAAAAGAATTTTATGGCAAAAAAAATTCCAACAAAGACTTGATACTCAGAAAAAAAATCCAAGAAATCTTACATCTGTATGATTTTATCATCATCGACTCTCCCCCAGCCCTAGGGCCTCTCACGATCAACGCCCTCTCAGCAGCTGATTCAGTCATTATCCCTATCCAATGTGAATTTTTTGCCCTAGAGGGGCTAGCACAGCTTTTGAGCACGATAAAAATCCTCCGCGATACCACAAGCCCTCATTTAGAAATCAAAGGCTTTTTACCCACAATGTATTCTTCTCAAAACAACCTCTCCAAGCAAGTTTTTGCTGATTTGTCCCAACATTTTGACGCAAAGCTTTTTAAAAACAAAACCAACGATTCTTATATCATCGTCCCTCGCAGTGTCAAACTAGCAGAATCACCTAGTTTTGGGAAGCCTGTCTTGCTTTATGATGTCAAATCAAATGGCAGCATAGCCTATCAAATGCTAGCACAAACAATTTTACAAGGAGTGTGATTTGGCAAAAAAGAATTTGGCTTTAGGGAGAGGCTTGGGGGCTTTGCTCAGCGAGGTGAGTCAGGCTTATGAAAACAATCTTTCGGATAATTCTGAGTTGGTTGTTGAACTCGATGTTGATATCATCAAGCCAAACCCCTACCAGCCCCGAAGGCATTTTTCTGCTGATTCTGTGAGCGAGCTTTCAGAGTCGATTGCTGAACACGGGTTGCTGCAGCCTGTGCTTGTGTATGAAAACCACGATGGAGATTATGTGTTGATAGCTGGTGAAAGGAGGCTTCGGGCTTCAAAACTAGCAGGACTCAAGACAATCAAAGCAATCATTGTTGATGTGGATATTACCAAGCTGCGAGAGATTGCTCTGATTGAAAATATCCAACGCGAGGAGCTCAATCCCATTGATTTGGCCCATTCTTATAAAGAACTGATTGAAGACTATCAGATCACCCACGATGAACTGGCTAAAAAAATCAAAAAATCAAGAACGCAAATCACGAATACCTTGCGTTTATTGGGGCTTTCTTCTGCGGTGCAAGAGGCATTGGTTGCTGAAAAACTCACGCAAGGCCATGCAAAAATCCTCATCACCCTATCAGAAGCAGAACAACATATCGCATTGGATTCTATCTTGGGGCAAAAACTCTCTGTGCACGATACAGAGTTGCTTGTCAAAAAGCTCAAGACACACCCAAGCTCCCCCTCCAGCCCCCAACCCAAAAGCTCTTTGACTCCACCAAAGACCGATAAAAGGCTAACTTGGCTCAAAAGCGCCCTTGAAGATTATGGTATCTCTTGTGCGATAAAAAAGGGACGGCTAGTGCTTGATATATCCGATGATTCAAAGATTGAAGCCTTGATGGAAAAATTATCTCCACATTGACTGCTTCATTTAAGATAATTTTTGATAAAATGCCTTATTTGTAGTTTATTATCTTGATGTAAGAGGAGTTTTGATGACCATAACCGTGAATCCCTACCTGATGCTTCTAGTTTTTGTTGTGTTTTTGATCACTCTTTATCTGCTCAATACTTGGCTGTATAAACCTATTTTTTCTTTTATGGACAATCGAAATTCCTCTATCACTCAAGATGTGGAATCTATACATAATAACGAACAAGAAATCATTGAAATCGACAGAGAAATCAAGCAGATCCTAGAAAATGCCCGTTTGGAGTCTGTGCAGATTGTCGAACAAGCCAACAATGAAGCCAAGACTGCCTATGAAGCTAAAATTTCAAAAAATAAAGCAGAAACAGCAGCGAAGTTTGAAGAATTTTTAGAGGGATTGCAATCACAAAGGAGCGAGCTTAAAGGTCGGCTTTTGGAGCAAATGCCAGTTTTTGAAGAGTCTTTGAAAATAAAAATATCTCAAATATAGGGGGGATTGTGTGAAATATATTCTTTTGTCATTAGCTTTTATGTCTGCCTTGTTGGGGTCTGAAGTCGATATTTCCGATACAGATATCGTAGAACGTATTGTCAATTTTGTCATTTTTATAGCGATTTTATGGTATTTGGCTGCTGATAAACTCAAAGAGCTTTTTGCTACCCGCAGGGAAAATATCGCTAAAAAACTCGAAGAAGTCCAAGACAAGCTAAAAACTGCCAAAAAAGCTAAGGAGCAAGCCCTAAGAAAGCTCGAAGAGTCTAAAAGTAAAGCCACAGATATGGTCGCTACTGCCAAAAAAGAAGCTTATTTGGTGATGCAAAAGATTGAAGAGCAATCCCGAGTTGATATAGAAAATATCATCAAAAATAACGAGATTTTGATGGATTTTGAGCAAAAAAAGATGGAGAGAGAAGTTGTCGAAGAAATACTTACAGAGCTCTTTAAGACCAAGGTAGGGACTTTTGAAACTTCTGATTATATCCATATACTCAATAAAAAGGTGGCGTGATGCTTGAAGTCGTAGCAAAAAAATATACAAAAGCCTTGATAGAGAGTCTTGATGGTGCCGATCTGAGCCTTGTGTTGGAGGATTTTAAGGGAGTAGTCGGTGCATTTAGTGTGGATAAATTTTTAGATATTATCAATTCTCCTTATGTCCCCAGAGCTCAGAAATGTGAGTTTTTGCTGACATTGATGGAGTCAAAAAATGAAAAAATTACCAACTTTATCAAGCTTTTAGCAGAAAACAATCGGCTTGATATGATCCCATTTGTGTATGGAGCACTCCAACTCCACATCAATGAAACAAATCAATCCTACATAGGTTTGTTGTATCTCAATGAAGATATTGACGCAAGCACTATTGATGCAATCACAAGATCTTTAGCAGGTCGTCTTGGGGTCGGTCTTGAGATCCAAAAGATCATCACAGAGATAGAGGGTATCAAGTTGGTTATCAATGGATTGGGCATTGAGGTTTCCTTCTCAAGGGATAATTTTCTCAATGAATTGAAATCATATATTTTAAAAGCAATTTAACTTTAAAAGGAGAAAGTGTGGTAGCAAAATTAAAGCCAGAAGAGATCAGTTCGATTATTAAGGAAAGGATAGAAAGTTTTGACATCAATATCGACATAGCCGAAACGGGTAAAGTTATCGCTTATGCTGATGGGGTTGCTAGAGTTTATGGACTCAAAAATGTTATGTCTTATGAAATGGTTGAGTTTGATACTGGTGATAAAGGTTTGGCTTCAAATCTCGAAGAAAGCAGTGTGGGTGTGGTGATTCTTGGTGATGGCAAAAACATCAAAGAAGGCACTTCTGTAAAGAGATTGGGCAAACTCATGAAAGTCCCTGTTGGCGATGCAGTTGTTGGGAGAGTTATCAATACTTTGGGTGAGGCTATCGATGGAAAAGGAGCAATAGAAGCTACAGAATATCGATTTGTTGAGCAAAAAGCGCCAGGGATTATGGATAGAAAATCTGTCCATGAGCCTTTGCAGACAGGTATCAAGGCAATCGATGCACTAGTCCCTATCGGTCGGGGTCAAAGAGAGCTCATCATTGGCGATAGACAGACAGGCAAGACAACCGTTGCTATCGATACGATCATCAACCAAAAAGGTCAAGATGTCATTTGTATTTATGTTGCTATCGGTCAGAAAGAATCCACGGTCGCACAAGTAGTCAGAAAACTTGAAGAATATGGTGCGATGGAATATACCGTGATTGTCAATGCATCAGCTTCAGACTCTGCAGCAATGCAGTTTCTAGCACCTTATACGGGTGTGACAATTGGAGAATATTTCAGAGATAATGCGCGCCATGCCTTGATTGTTTATGATGATTTGAGCAAGCACGCAGTGGCTTATAGAGAAATGTCTTTGATTTTGAGAAGACCTCCGGGCAGAGAGGCATTTCCCGGAGATGTGTTTTATATCCATTCAAGACTTTTAGAACGTGCTGCAAAAGTTAGCGATGAGAAAGGTGCGGGATCTTTGACTGCTCTACCGATTATAGAAACACAAGCAGGAGATGTTTCAGCTTATATTCCCACTAATGTCATATCCATCACTGATGGGCAGATATTTTTGGAAACTGATTTGTTTTTCTCAGGTATTCGCCCTGCTATCAATGTCGGGCTTTCAGTTTCTAGGGTTGGTGGGGCTGCGCAAATCAAGGCAACCAAGCAAGTTTCAGGGACACTGCGATTGGATTTGGCACAATATCGTGAATTGCAAGCTTTCGCGCAGTTTGCCTCTGATTTAGATGAATCAAGCAGGAAGCAGCTTGATAGAGGCCAGAGAATGGTAGAAGTTCTCAAACAGCCACCGTATTCGCCATTGCCTATTGAAAAACAAGTAGTGATTATCTACGCAGGGGCAAAGGGCTTTTTAGATGATATCCCTACCCATCGTGTTGTGAAGTTTGAAAGCGAGCTTTATCCGTTTTTGGAAGCAAAATATCCTAAGATTTTTGAAGACATCAGAAACAAAAGGGCATTGGATAAAGACCTAGAAGGTGTCTTGACAAAGGCTTTAGATGAGTTCAAAATAAGCTTTACAGCTTAAAGCAGGGACAAGCAATGGGAAATAACTTAAAAGAAATCAGAAAGCAAATCGGCAGTGTCAAAAACACTCAAAAGACGACCCGTGCGATGAAATTGGTTTCTACTTCTAAGCTGAAAAAAGCCGAGGAGATGGCAAAACGTTCTAAGATATTTGCCAACAAGCTCAATGAAGTTTTTGGCAATATTTTATCAAAGATCAAAACCAGAGGATTGGAAAATATCAATAGTAAGTATTTTTTGAATACAAAAGACAGAGAGATCAAAAAGGTCGATATTGTATTTGTGACTGCTGATAAGGGGCTGTGCGGGGGATTCAACGCCACGACTATCAAAGAAGTGATCCGCTTGATGGGGGTCTATAAAAGCCAAGGTATCAAAGTCAGACTCAGAGGTATTGGCAAAAAAGGCATTGCTTATTTTGTATTCAATGACATTGAAGTGCTTGATAAAATCACAGATTTGAGTTCGTTCCCTGATTATGATCGCGCTTCTGATTTTGCCCTCAAAGTTGTGCAAGATTATCTTGATGGCTTGACCGATCAGGTTTTGATTGTTCATAATGGCTTTAAAAATATGATTTCCCAAGAATTGAAGACAAAAACCATCTTGCCTTTGGGGTTTGATATTGCTGATGTTGATGCAAGTTCTAGTGCTGTGAGTATTGAGCCTGATGAAGATGAAGATATTGTATTAGATGAATTGGCAAAAAAATATATCGAATACAATGTGTATTATGCATTGATTGACTCCTTAGCTGCTGAGCATAGCTCAAGGATGCAAGCAATGGATACAGCAACCAACAATGCTGGCGAGCTTGTGAAAAGCTTGACAGTTTCTTATAATAAAGCACGACAAGAGGCCATCACTACCGAATTAGTAGAGATCAATGCTGGCGTCGAAGCTATGAAATAAATTGAGGAGAATATATATGGAAGGAAAAATTATTCAAGTTATGGGGCCAGTGGTTGATGTGGATTTTGAGTCCTATCTGCCTGCAATCAATGAGGCTTTAGATGTCAAATACAATTTTGAGGGTGTAGAGAAAAAGCTAGTTTTAGAGGTTGCTGCCCATTTGGGTGATAATCGCGTGAGAACTATCGCAATGGATATGACTGAGGGGCTCACTAGGAATCAAGCTGTGAGCGCTAGAGGTAAGATGATAGAAGTTCCTGTGGGCGAAGAGGTGCTAGGGAGGATTTTTAATGTGATCGGTGAAGTGATTGATGAGGGTGAGCCCATCAAAAATGCTCCTACTTGGCCGATCCATCGCAGTGCACCGACTTTTGAGAATCAAAGCACAAAAACTGAAATGTTTGAAACAGGGATTAAAGTTGTCGATTTGCTCGCTCCTTATTCTAAGGGAGGTAAGGTAGGCTTGTTTGGTGGTGCGGGCGTGGGTAAAACCGTGGTGATTATGGAGCTAATCCATAATGTCGCTTACAAACATAGCGGTTATTCTGTATTTGCTGGTGTGGGTGAGAGGACACGCGAGGGGAATGACTTGTATCATGAGATGAAAGAGGGGGGCGTTTTGGATAAAGTTGCCCTCTGCTATGGACAGATGAACGAGCCTCCAGGGGCTAGAAACAGGATTGCCTTTACAGGTCTTACGATGGCTGAGTATTTCAGAGATGAAAAAGGTCTTGATGTTTTGATGTTTATTGATAATATTTTCAGATATGCCCAATCGGGTGCTGAAATGTCTGCTTTGCTCGGTCGGATTCCATCTGCTGTGGGCTATCAGCCGACATTAGCTAGCGAGATGGGTAAGCTCCAAGAGAGGATTGCTTCTACTAAAAAGGGCTCTATCACCTCTGTTCAAGCAGTGTATGTGCCTGCAGATGACTTGACAGACCCCGCTCCTGCGTCAGTTTTTTCTCATCTTGATGCAACCACGGTTTTAAATAGAAAAATCGCTGAAAAAGGAATCTACCCTGCTGTGGATCCTCTGGATTCGACCTCTAGGATCTTAGACCCTCAGATTGTTGGTGAAGAACATTATAAAATCGCTACAGGTATCCAGCAAATCCTACAAAAATACAAAGATCTCCAAGATATCATTGCAATTTTGGGAATGGACGAGCTATCTGAAGAGGATAAAAAAGTGGTCGAAAGAGCAAGAAAAATCGAAAAATTCTTATCCCAGCCATTTTTTGTCGCAGAAGTCTTTACAGGAAGTCCTGGCAAATATGTCACATTAGAAGAAACCCTTGAGGGCTTTAAGGGCATATTAGAGGGCAAATATGACCATATCCCAGAAAATGCATTTTATATGGTTGGCAATATACAAGAGGCAATAGAAAAAGCAGAGAAAATGAAAAATGCATAAGGAATCAGCAATGGAAGAATTAGTTGTCAATATAGTCACGCCTTATGGGGAGATATTTTCAGGTGGAGTTAAAAGTGTCACCTTACCCGGTGTAGAGGGTGAGTTTGGTGTCTTAAAAGGACATAGCAACATACTTTCATTGCTCAAAAGCGGCGTGATTGAGATTGAGAGATCTGGCAATGAACGCGATTTGATTGCCATCAATTGGGGCTATGCTGAGGTGAGTGCAATGCAAGTAGATATCTTAGCAGATGGGGCTGTAGCCATCGGTGGCAAAGACGCTAATGAAATCTCGCAAGCTATCGCTGATGCCAAGAAACTCTTGGAAGAAGCGACCTCAGATAGGGTTGCCATCTCTAATGTCGTCTCAAAAATAGAAACTTCAGCAAAAGGTAAATTATAAATATGGCAGTGATACAAAATTTTTTTTATGAAAGTGGCTTGATTACGATTTTTGTGCTATTTTGGTTGTCTTTGTATTTTATTTTGACTTTATGGATTTTTGTTTATAAGTTTATATCTATAAGATCTCAAACTTCGCGAGAAAAAAACTCTTTGGATAAAATCATCAAAGATGAGCAAAAATTGCCCGATTATCCGATATTTCACTCAAGCAAAGACAGAGAGATAAGTACTTCAAAAGAAATGCTCCACATCTGGAAGACTCAAGTGCTCAAACAAGCAAGCACGGGGTTGGTGGTCTTGAGTATTGTTTCATCAACAGCCCCTTTTATCGGTCTGTTTGGCACGGTTGTAGAGATATTGGACGCTTTTGGGAAACTAGGAATGAGTGGTCAAGTTTCTTTTGATGTGATAGCCCCTATCATTTCTAAGGCACTCATAGCCACAGCAGCAGGGATTTTGACAGCTATACCTGCATATTCCTTCTTCTTGATTTTAAAGAGAAAGGCTTATGATTTGTCTGTGTATGTGCAGATGCAAATTGATATGATTCTCTCAAAAAACACTGGCAATGGAAAATAATCGATGGAAAATGATTTTGATTGGGACGAAAAACCAGAGCTCAATATCACCCCTTTGGTGGATATTATGCTTGTGCTTTTGGCTATCTTGATGGTCACGACACCCACGATCACTTATCAAGAAAATATCACACTCCCCAAAGGCTCAAAAACACTCAAAGCCTCACAAGAAAAGGTTCTTGAAGTGCGTATGGACGCTAAAAAGAAAATCTATATCAAAAACAATGTCTATGATTACAACTCTTTTCCTGATAGCTTCAATCTTTTGGCAAAAGAATATGACAAAAATACGAGTGTCCATATTCGGGCTGATAAGAATTTGACTTATGAAAATATTGTCTATTTGCTCAAAAGCATTAAAGAGGCGGGCTTTTCAAAAGTTTCTTTGGTTACAAATGGCTGATGAATACACGATTGTTGTTTATTTTTTCAGGGGTCTTTGCTTTTTTCTTTTATTTTTTTATTCTGTTTTTTCTTATCTTTGGATTTGAGTTTTCTGATCCCGTGCGGTATGTATTTAAGGCAGATACAAAAATTGAGCAGTCGATTGCTATCGATGCTTTGCTTGATGCTTCTTCAGAGAGTGAGCAAACCCAGCAAGGAGGCACTCCTTTAGAGGGGACAGGTATCAAAGATATTTTTTCTTCTATCAACCCCCAAAAAGAAGAGCCAGAGGTCGCAGACAATCGCGAGCAAGTCGCTAAAAATCTTGAACGACGCAAGCAAAAACAGAAAGCTTTAGAAGAGCTCCAAAGTAGTTTAAAAGCGATCAACTCTAAACTCCAAATGATTAAAAATAAAGCTATCGATGTCCAGTCCCAAACCCCCAAGCCAGATACTTCTGATGGTGTTTATGACCTTTGGTTTGCCAAGGTTTATGAGATTTTGTATTCTCAATGGAAAATATCTTTTTATCAAAATGCTTCTGTGAGCGTCTTACTCACTATCACAGATACGGGAGATTTTAGTTATAAAATATTGAGATATTCTCGTTATGATGACTACAACAAAAGCGTGGAAAATCTCTTGAGTGCTTTGAGCTCTAAAAAATTCCCCCCTTATCCCAAGGGCAAATTTGTCAGTATTGAAGTCAATTTCAGAACAGAGGAAAAATGATGAGAATTATATTTTTGATTTTTGTGTATTGTGGGAGTTTGTTTGCCTTTGATGCGACTTTAGATGTGATCAAAACTATCCAGAAAATCCCCAATATAGAAGTGAGCTATTCTGAATCCAAAGATAGCGAGCAAGCAAAAAAGATCTACAAAATCTTGATGACTGATTTAAAAATCAGTAGCCATTTTGAAGTATCTGATGGCGATAAATACAAAGGCGAGTCTATCGACTACCCAACTTATAAGCTAAAAAAAATCGACCTTTTAGCCCATATAGAAGCCAAAGACACTGCCCAAGGATTGCAAGCAGTGTTGTATTTGTATGATATCAATACCTCTGAACTCAAAGTCAATAAAATCTATGCGATTACAGACAAAGCCCTTTATCCCTTTGCTGCACATAAAATGGCTATTGATATCAATGATTATATCAATGCCCCCTCGATTGCTTGGATGGATCGATTTGTTGTTTTGTCGAAATATATCAAATCAGGTGAAACAAGTATCATCATATCAGACTATACCCTTACTTATCAAAAGACTATCATCAAAGGCGGGCTCAATATATTTCCCAAATGGGCAAATGCCGATCAGACTGAAATCTATTACACCAAATATCTCCAAAAGCCCACGATTATCAAATATAACATCTACACAGGCTTGAGTCAAAATATCATAGCAAGTGATGGTATGGCTATTGTTTCAAGCGTGAGTAAAGATGGCAGCAAACTGCTTTTGTCCCTAGCCCCCAAAGCCCAATCAGATATTTATCTCTATGATGTCCCCACCAAGACAAGCAAACAACTCACAAAGTATCCAGGGATCGATGTTTCAGGGAGTTTTATCGATGGGGATACAGCGATGATATTCATTTCAGATCGGGCAGGGTATCCCAATGTCTTTGCTAAAAAGCTAGATATCAATGCCCCTGTCGAGCAGGTTGTCTATCACGGACGCAACAATAGCTCTGCTTCTGCTTATCAAGATTATGTTGTCTATACGAGTCGTGAGAGCGCTAATGAATTTGGTCTGAATACCTTCAATCTGTATCTGATTTCTACTAAAAGTGATTATATCCGCAGGCTCACAGCCAATGGCACCAATCAAATGCCGCGATTTTCTAACGATGGAGGGAGCATTATGTTTTTGAAGCACACACAGGCTCAAAGTGCCCTAGGGATCATTCGTTTGGACTATAATCGCAGCTATCTCTTTCCGTTGAATCATATCAAAATCCAAGCCTTTGATTGGTGATTTGGTTAATTATTTGGATATAATGGAAATCCAAAAAACAAGGGTTGAGGAGTTTTTATGAATAAGATTTTAGCGACAAGCTTTATTTTTGCGGTTTTGTTGGTAGCAGGTTGTGCTCAAAAAGAAGTGAGTGTTTCTAATGCAGGGAGCACAGAGCAAGAAAAGATTCAAGATAATATTGCCCCCGCACCCCAAGAGCCAGAGCAAGCTGAGCAAGCACCAGAAGAGATTCCAAGCGGGACAATCGTAGGCAGCGTGTATTTTGATTTTGATAAATTCAATATCAAGCCAGATATGGAAAACGCAGTCGATGAAAGTGCGCAAAAAATCAAAGACACTGATATGAACGTCTTGATTGAGGGGAATACAGATGAGTTTGGTAGCGATGAATATAATTATGCTTTAGGGACTAAGAGGGCATTGAGCGTGAAGAGTGCCTTGGTTGTCAAAGGGATTTCTAAGGACAAGATTAAGGTTGTTAGTTTTGGTGAGAGCAAACCGATTTGCCACGAGCAAACAAAAGCTTGCTATCAGAAAAACAGAAGAGCAGATATTAAATTGGTAAAATAGTGATTGTATATGGGGCAAATCAGAATCTTTAACTCGCATTTGTTTGTTTTATTGTTTCTGATTTGTGTGGTGGCTTATAGTGAGCCCTCAGCCTTTGAGCTCCAAAGTGGTGCGACTAAAAAGGAGCTCAAGACTCTCAAATTGAGTAATAAAAATCTCGAATCTGTGATTGTGGATTTGCAAAATAGAGTTGCGTCTTTAGAACAATCCCAAGATGGAGTCAAAAGTCTTTTTGAAGGTCAGAGCCTTAAAATCAAGGGCTTGCTCGATACTGCAGCTATCCACGAAAATTCTCTGAAATCCCTGCAAGCACTCCAAGATTTGCACTCTAACACACTCAAGCAGCAAGCTGATTTGCTTGATGGACTCAAAGAGCAAGTAGAGAGCAACAAGCAAGCCATCGAAGAGCTAGATAAAAAAATCAATGATATGAGTGAGCTACTCAATGGTATCAATACGACGATGATTGCACAGCTTGATTGGATCAAAAAAAATCTTGCCACACAAACACCAGACACAGACCAAAGCACACCCACATCAGAGGATAAAACGCCCCAAGAGCCGACATTTCAAAAAGATGTGAGTAAGAAAAAGCAGATTTTTGCTGAAGCACTCAAACTCTATTCCCAGCGCAAACTCAAAGAGGCCAAGATAAGGTTTCAATGGACAGCAGAAATCCCCTATAGAGCTGCTTATAGCCTTTATATGCTCGGTGAGATTGCTTATAAAGAAAAGAAATATACAGATGCTATCGCTTTGTATAAAAAAAGTGCTTTGCTCGATGAGAAAGCTCAGTATATGCCTATTTTGTTGTGGCATACTGCGTGGGCTTTTAGGTATTCAAAAGATATGGTAAATTATAATAAATTTCTTGAATCTTTGTTATACTTATACCCCGATAGTGAGCAAGGTCAGAAAGCTAAAGAGATCATAAATCGAACAAAAGGTAAGAAATGAATAGTATAGAAACAAATAAAGTTGTAGCCATTGAGTATGAAGTGATGGATTTTGATACCAAAGAGGTTGTTGATTCCAACATCGGTTCTAAGCCCTTGGAGTTTTTGGTGGGTGCAGGTCAAGTGATTACAGGGTTAGAAAAGGCTATTATTGGTGCAGAAGTTGGTAAGAAAATCGAAGTGTGTGTTAGCCCTGAAGAGGCTTATGGTCTTTATAGAAATGATTTTCTCCAAGAAGTCCCTAAAGAGCAGTTTGAGGGTATCACACTCCAAAAAGGTATGACACTTTTTGGTCAAGGCGAAGATGGGCAGACCGTGCAGGTGGTTGTTAAAGATTTTAGCGATAAGGTCGTGATGATAGATTATAACCACCCATTAGCGGGCAAAACTTTAATGTTTAATATCACGGTGCTAGATTCTAGAGAGCCCACTGAACAAGAAATTATCAGTGGAAGTATGGCAGGTGGGGGCTGTGGTTGTGGCAGTGGTAGCGGACATCACCACCATCACGAACACGAAAATGAAGGCGGCTGCTGTGGTGGCGGCGGTGGGGGTTGTGGCTGTTCCCACTGATGGGGTATGGATTGGGAGCTTGCCTTGCCTTACCTTGGCGATAAGTTGATAGTTGATAGTTGGGGGTGAGATTTAAGCCCCTAAAAGATTTTAGAAGATTTTCATCATATCTTAAAAGAATTTATAGGGTATCTTCAAACAAGATAAATAGACTTAGATAAGACATCACACAATCAGTCCCTTAAAGCTCAATCCCCTCGTTTTTGAGGATTTCTCTGAGTGTTTCTTCGGTTATAGTGTGGATATGGAGATCGTTTGCTTTTTGTAGCTTGCTCCCAGCATTTTCTCCATAGATGACTAAATCTGTGTTTTTACTCACACTAGAGATGATTTTAGCCCCTAAAGATTCAAGCAATGCAGCGATTTGTTCGCGCGGCTTAGAGAGAGTGCCTGTTAAAACGATACTTTTTGTGCTAAAAAATGAATCATCACGCACATTTTCGTGAGAAACTTGCGGGGTGATGAGCTCTAGGAGTTTTTGGATCAAATCTTTATTGACAATGCCAAAATCAATCACAGAAGCAGCCATTTCCTGCCCAAATCCATCGATAGCAATGAGATCATCATAGTCTTTTTCAAAGACCTCTAACCCAAAGCTCAAGGCTAGTTTTTTGCTCGCTCCCTCTCCGATATGCTCAATCCCTAGTGCATTGATCAGTCGCCATAGTGGGATATTTTTTGTCGCTTTGATGGCGTCAATGAGATTTTGAGCCTTTTTTTGCCTCCAGCCCTCCAGCCCTAGCAGGCTCTCTATTTGTATCGCATAGATATCAAGAATATTAGAAATGATACCATTTTCAAAAAGCTGATCGACAATTTTCCCCCCCAAACCATCGATATTGAGAGCCTTTTTGGAGGCAAAATAAGTGATGGATTCTTTGATCCTTGCTTTGCAAGAGAGGTTTTGACAACGGATAAAAATATCTTCAATCAGCAATTCACTATGGCATACAGGGCAGTGGCTTGGCTTTGTGATTTCAAGTTGTGTGCCATCACGAAGCTCGATAATGGGCTTGATAATCTTAGGGATCACATCTCCACTGCGGACAATGATGATAGTGTCATTGATACGAATATCTTTTTTTTGGATTTCAGAGTAATTATGCAAGGTTGCTCGTGCAATCATCGCGCCCTCAATCTCAATAGGCTCAAGCTCAGCTACAGGTGTGATGACCCCGCTCCTGCCTACTTGATTGGTGACAGAGAGGATTTTGGAGCTTTTTTGTATCGCGGGGAATTTATACGCACAAGCAAAGCGCGGGGATTTGATGGTATAACCGAGCGATTTTTGTGCTGGGATAGAATCTAGCACGATCACCATTCCATCAAGCATAATAGGATAGGTGTGCCGCAAGCTCACTAAATGCTCATAGGCAGCTTGGATTTCTTCGATATTATGGCAGTGCTTGATGAGAGGAGTAGGATAAAAGCCATATTGGGCGATTTGTTCCATCAATTCTAAAAAGCTTTTGTTTTCAAATGTATTTTTTCCTATCCCCCAAGGGATAAATTTTAGTTTTCTTTTGGCTGTGATTTTAGGGTCAAGCTGTCTTAAGCTCCCCGCAGCAGCATTTCTAGGGTTGGCAAAGAGATTTTCCCCTGTTTGCAGCCTTTGGGCGTTTATTTTTTCAAAATCATCTTTAGTGATCACGACCTCCCCTCTGATTTCGATCCCCTCTTTATGGGGGATTTCAAGGGGGATAGAGGGAATGGTTTTAGCATTTTGTGTGATCAATTCTCCTATGCTCCCATCACCCCTTGTGGCCGCACTGATAAGCATACCATTTTCATAATAGAGGTTCAAAGACACTCCATCAAATTTAGGCGAACACACAAAGCTCATATTCGGATAGGTTTTATAGATACGCCCCACCCATTCTAAAAGCTCTGCAGAGTCAAAAATATCATCCAAACTCCACATACGCTCTGAATGCTTGTGTTTGCTAAAGCCCTCTAGCACTGCCCCTCCCACTCTTTGTGTGGGCGAAGAAGCGATACAATCTTTTGGATAAGCCCTCTCATAGGCAAGCACTTCTGCATAGAGCTGGTCATATTGCGCATCAGTTGCAATCGGATTATCAAGCACATAGTAATGGTGCGCCATTTGAGTGAGCAAGGCGACATTTTTTTGATAATCTTTGAGATTTTTTAACATCAAACCCTCATTATATGGAATAAATTTTGTATTTTATTGGTAATATTATAGCATTGATTTGGGGCATTGTCTGCTAGATGGTGCATCATAAGGAGTCGTTTTGATAAGCAGTATTGATAAGACCACTTCGCTGCATTTAAATAACGAGGTGCAGTTCCTATGCTTCACACTCGATGGAGAATTAGACTCCCAATTATATGCGATGAATGTATTTAAAATCAGGGAGATTATCTACTATGAGGGAGAGTTTACCCAGACAGCTGGAGAAAACGATGGCATTATGCTAGGTTTTTTGACCGTGCGGGGAGAGTCTATCCCATTGGTGGATATGAAAAGATGGCTCTATTATAGCCCGCAAGACCCAAGGAGGGATTTGCGGCCTTATTCTATCGAGGGTGAGAAAAGCCTTGTCGTGATTTGTAATTTTTCTAACTACACCGTGGGGTTGAAAATACTTGGTGTCAAGCGGATTATTCAAAAAAGCTGGTCAGAAGTCGTGGTTGGTAGTGAATATGGCTTTGATGGGAGAAGCAAGGTGACTGCTACGACAAAATATGATGATGGCTCTGTGATACAGATTTTAGATGTAGAAAAGATGGTTGCTGATGCTTTCCCAATGCTTGAGGGCTTCTCGAGTCTGGAGCTCCAATCGATTGAAGCTATCAATAGTGATAAAATTATTTTGCTTGCAGAGGATTCACAATTTGCGGCCAGATCTTTGCAAAAAATCATCGAAAAACTCGAACTCAAATATTTCACATTTCCTAATGGCAAGGCACTTTTGGATTATTTGTTTTCAGAAGATGTGATTGCGCATATCGGGGTGATCATCACAGACTTAGAAATGCCTATGGTATCGGGCTTTGAAGTCCTCAAACGCACTAAAGAAAACCCCCAAACAAGGCATATTCCTGTTATTGTGAATTCTTCTATGAGCAGTGATTCTAACAAACAGATGGCACAAGCCTTGCACGCAGATGGTTTTATCACAAAATCAAATGCAGTAGAGATCGAAGAATTATTAAAAAAGTTTTTGGCACATAGCTAGGGACTTTGCGCGTGGAAACAAACTTAATACAAAGAAAGGTGATAGGCAAAGATGTTACGAACTCATTTATGCACAGATTTAGATGAAAAAAATATAGGCGAAAGCGTCACTTTATGTGGTTGGTGCAACACCTATAGAGATCATGGCGGGGTTGTGTTTATTGATTTGCGGGATAAGAGTGGGATTATCCAGCTTGTATGCGATCCTACTTCTCCTGCTTATGCGCTTGCTTCGAGTGTTCGTGATGAATATGTGCTCATCGCTAAGGGTAAAGTGCGATCTAGGGGGGCTGGGCTTGAGAACCCTAAGCTCAAAACAGGCAAAATCGAAGTGGTCTTAGATGGAATCAGTATTGAAAATAAAAGCCAAACTCCGCCGATAACTATCGGTGATGGGAGTGTCAATGAAGATTTGCGGCTAAAATATCGGTATTTGGATTTGCGCTCTCAAAAATCATTTAAGATTTTTAAAACTCGCAGTGATATAGCCATTGCAACAAGAAATTCACTCGCTCAAATGGATTTTATCGAGGTCGAAACTCCCATTTTGTCTAAGACCACACCAGAGGGAGCTAGGGATTATTTGGTGCCTAGCAGGGTGCATAAAGGAGAGTTTTTTGCCCTCCCGCAAAGCCCTCAGCTTTTCAAGCAATTACTGATGGTGAGCGGCTTTGATAGGTATTTTCAGATAGCCAGATGTTTCCGTGATGAAGATTTGCGTGCAGACAGACAGCCAGAATTCACCCAGATTGATGTGGAAATGAGTTTTTGCACGCAAGAAGATGTGATGGGCGTGGCTGAGCGATTGATTCAAGATATTTTTGCTGCAGCTTCTATAGACATACAAATCCCTTTTGTGCGCTTGCCTTATGCAGAGGCTATGGAAAAATATGGGTCAGATAAGCCCGATTTGCGTTTTGATATGCCTCTTGTGGAGGTCGGGGATTTGTTTGTTGATTCTAGCAATGAAATCTTTAAAACTATCGCCAAAGACAGCAAGAAAAATCGTTTCAAAGCCCTAAAAGTCAAAGGTGGGGATGGTTTTTTTAGCCGTAAGACACTCACAGAAACTGAGGAATTTGTCAGGAAGTTTGGCGCTAAGGGCTTGGCATATATCCAATACAAAGAAGACGGCTTGAAGGGACCTTTGGTGAAATTCATCACGTCACAAAATCTCGAGAGCTTAGTGGAGCGTCTTGGGCTTGCGCTCGGAGATATTGTGTTTTTTGGTGCAGGGGATAAGAGGGTGGTTTGGGATTATATGGGTCGGTTGCGACTCAAGATTGCCCAAGATATGGGGCAGATACCTGAGGGGCAGTTGAATTTTTTATGGGTGGTGGATTTCCCGATGTTTGAGCAAGCAGATGGCAAAATACAGGCCTTGCACCATCCATTTACAATGCCAAAGGATTTAGACACACAAGATCTTGAAGCAATCCAATCCTATGCTTATGATGTCGTTCTTAATGGTGTAGAGCTTGGTGGGGGGAGTATAAGAATCCATCAATCAGACATACAAGAGAGGGTTTTTGAGATTTTAGGTATCCCAGCGCAAGAAGCTAAGAGCAAGTTTGGATTTTTGCTCGAAGCCCTAAATTATGGTGCGCCCCCACACGGAGGATTTGCTATTGGGCTTGATCGTTTGGTGATGTTACTCACGCAAACAAGCAGTATCCGAGATGTTATCGCCTTTCCAAAGACTCAAAAAGCTTCTTGCTTGCTCACACAAGCCCCTAGCAATGTCAGCCAAGAGCAGCTCCAAGAGTTGCATATTCGCTTGCAAAATATTTGATGGAAACCATCAAAGCAGATAAACTACAAAGGAGATCATCATGAAAAAGCTATTTTTGATCATTGGAGCACCAGGAAGTGGCAAAACGACTGACGCACAACTCATTGCCCAAAACCACGCAGATAAGATTGTGCATTACTCTACAGGGGATCTGCTCAGAAATGAAGTGGCTTCTGGGAGTGAGCGGGGGCGCTTGATTGAGAGTTTTACGAGTAAGGGGAATTTAGTGCCTTTGCATATTGTTGTAGAAACAATTGTGACAGCTATCAAAAATGCCCCCAAAGATGTGATACTCATCGATGGCTATCCTAGAAGTGTGGAGCAAATGGAGTCTTTAGATAATGTGCTCAAATCTCAAGATGGAGTCGCACTCATCAGCGTGATTGAAGTAGATGTCAGTGAAGCAGTGGCTAAAGAAAGGGTCTTAGGACGTGCAAGGGGGGCTGATGACAATACTGAAGTATTCAACAATCGCATGCGTGTCTATCAAGAGCCCCTCAAGGCTATCCAAGAGTTTTACACGCGCTCAAAAATCCTCAAACGCATCAATGGTGAGCGCACGATCGCAGAAATTGTCAAAGAGATGGAAGATTTTATCCAATCAAAAATTTAAGGAGTAAAAATGAATATTGCTAAAATACCAATAGGAGAGAATCCAGAAAAAATCAACGCTGTCATAGAAATCCCCTATGGCTCTTGTATCAAGTATGAAATCGATAAAGAAAGTGGTGCTGTTGTTGTCGATAGAGTGATGTATAGTGCGATGTTTTATCCTGCTAATTATGGCTTTGTCCCCAATACATTGAGTCAAGATGGCGATCCAGCTGATATTTTGGTGCTCAATGAATATCCCCTCCAAGCAGGGAGTGTCATCAAGTGTCGCTTGATTGGTGTGCTGATTATGGAAGATGAAAGTGGATTAGATGAAAAGCTTTTAGCCCTGCCTATTAGCAAGATTGACCCACGCTATGAAAAAATCAAGACATTAGAAGATTTACCTCAAATCACACTAGATAGAATCAAAAACTTTTTTGAAACTTATAAGATGTTAGAGCCCAATAAATGGGTCAAGGTCAAAGGTTTTGCAGGAAAAGAAGAAGCAAAAGCGATTTTAGACAAGGCGATTGAATCTTATCAATGAATTAGGATTTCAATAGCTGCATGAATTCAGCCCGTGTCTTGGGGTCGGACTTGAAAAGCCCCCTGATGGCACTGGTGTTGATACTCACATCTTGCTTTTGCACCCCGCGCATACTCATACACAAATGCTTGGCTTCACACACGACCATTGCACCTTTTGGATTCAAGACCTCCATAATGGTTTCAGCGATTTGGGCAGTGAGCCTTTCTTGTATCTGCAATCTTCTGGAATAAATCTCGACTAAATGCACAAGCCCACTGATACCTACCACCTTTTTATCTGGGATATATCCGATACTGATATGCCCAAAAAATGGCAGTATATGGTGCTCGCACATTGAATAAAATTCAATATTTTTAATCAACACCATTTCATCGCAAGCCCCTTGCTCAAATATGCTCCCCAAGGCTTCTTTAGGGTTTTTCCCATAGCCACTATATAAAAATCCCCACGAGTCCTCTACGCGCTTGGAAGTGTTTTTTAGCCCCTCTCTGTTGGGGTCTTCACCGATTTTATTAAAAAAATAATTGCAATAATCTTGATGCTCCATTTATCTTCCTAGTAGGGATTTGATTCTGTTTTGGATACTTGGGTGTGTGCTAAAAACTTCAGAGCTATCAAATATATAAGCAGCTCTTCTGGTGGGATTGGTATCGATTTGGGAGTAATCATTGGTGCTATAATCGCCACTGATTTTTTGTAAAGCGCGTATCATGGGTCTTGAATCTTCCATAATATATGCAGCTCCACTATCGGCCATATATTCCCGACTGCGACTGAGATACATTTGTAAAAATAATGTAAAAATTGGCAAGATAAATTGCAAGACCAATAAAATCATTTTAGCAGTATTCGCACCTTTTTCACGATTACCTCCTAAAAATATCCAGACTGCTGAGTTGGCAACTAAAAGCATGATATTACTCAAAATCCCCACACACATTGTCAAACGAATATCCCCGTGCCTGATGTGACTGAGCTCGTGTGCCATCACGGATTTGAGTTCATCTCTTTGGAGATTATGGATCAAGGCTGTTGTGAGTGCTATCAGAGAGTTATCAGCGTTCCAACCACTCGCAAATGCGTTCATATAAGGGGCTTCCATAATATAAAGCTTGGGAGTGAAGGCGTTGTGGGATTCTTTGATGAGCTCTTCTAAAATCTCATAGAGATACCGCTCTGTCTTGCTTAAAACCTTGCTTGGATCGATGAGCTTATAAGTGCTCCCATTGAGCATAATGCCGGTGAAATTTTGGATAGAAAAATAGATAATCCCCAACGCAACAAGCAGCATACAAACACTCACGATTGGGAAAACTTTAAAAGTAATGAGCGATACAAATCCAGCACTCAAAGAAGTCGCATTGATTCTGATGATATCTACAAGCAAGCCAATCAAAATAAAAATAGCAATATAAGTGAGTAAGACAGCGTTTGTTTTGGCGCGATTTTGAGAGATGATTGATTGAAAATCCATTGTCTTTCCTTTTTGCTTGATGCCTATTATGACAAAAAAATTTTAATCAACTTTAATATTGCGATGGGCTAGTTCTTCGATAAGCGTTGTCCCATAAGAGCCCTTTGGGAGGAAAAACTCTAGCTCGACCCAAGCTTGCTCAGCGATATAGCGGTATTTGATTTCTTCTGCCCAAATCCACGCAAATCTTCTCGCACCATTTGCTTGGATCTTTGTATCATCAAAGCTTTGCTCCAATATGCCACTTTGCCCTGTGCTTCGTGGTGTTTTTATCCCCGATAAAAGTCCTGTAGGGGTGATAAGCTTTTGATAAAAGCGCTCAAAATCATCGCACATATCGAGTGCAAATAGCTTTCCGTGCGGATAATGGTGCATCAAATCTCCCTCAAAAAGCTTGAAAAAATGGGGCTGTGCTTTGATGGCCTTGATAGCTTCTAATGGGAGATTGGGGGCGTGGTCTTTGAGTGCGTGTTTGATCATATCAGGCTCAAACCCCTCAAAAATCCTGCTGATTTTAACCCGCAAAGCCAGCCATTGATTGAATAAAAAACTCTGATAGCTTGAGAGCAAAAAATGATTGAGTTTTTTGTCTTTGAGTCGCATTTGTTGGTGGGCGATTTTTTCTCCATCTAAATGGTTGGTGCTTTCTTTGCCAAATCGCTGATACCCAAAGTAGTTGGGCAGTCCATTTTTGGCGATAATTTGGAGGACAGAGTCTATTTTTTGGAAGTTTGCAGGGGAGATTTTTTTGAGTCGTATGAAGAAGCTATTGCCCTTGAGATGTCCTATTTTTAGCTTGTTGTGATGATAAGAAGAAGAGAGGATTTTGATGTTTTTTTCTTCTAAGGCTGCAATCTTGCCCTCTAGGGCTTTGGTGAAATTTTTATGGATAGAGATGTATTGGGTGGTTGTAGCTGATTTATCTTTAAGCCCTGCATAGCCTATTTCACTAGCCTTGCAGCCGATGAGTCTAGAGATGATTTTTATCATCTCTAAAGTGCTTAAGCCCTTTTTTCGGACACAAATCACCCAATGCTCGCCTGTCTGAGAGCAGGGATACAAGGGGACTTCACGCACCATAAAATCCCTAGAATTTTGTGAGAAATAAAAATCAATGGGCGAGTGGTTGTAAGCGTAGATTTTTTCCATCAGATAATGGTTCGTTTGATAAATGGAGATAGGTTTGTGAGTATTTCATAAGGAATCGTATCCAGCATTTGTGCTAGCAACTGAGCATTATCAAAGACACAAACGCGCTTAGCTCGAGAGATACAAGAAAAGCAGTCCATTGAAGTGATAGGCAAGATAAGATACCCTTCTGCTGTGGTGAGTGTGCCTTTGTTGCCATTATGGCGGAATAGCCCATCACCATAGCCAACATCATAGGTGCTGATTGTGGTGTCTTGATCTAAGATACTTTTACCACCATAGCCGATTTTAGAGCCTTTTAAGAGATGTTGTTCGCAGATTTTATCTGCCCAAAGTGAAGCAATGGGCTTGAGTGAATCAGCGATTGGCAAGGGAAAGGTATTACCCAAATAGCCATACGCTCCAATCCCAATACGCACCAAATCATCATCGATTACAGCACTTCTGAGGGTGCCAGAAGAAGAGAGTGTATGGAAACGAGGCAAAGGAAAGCCTAGTTTGTTGGAGAGATAAGTAATCGTCTGCTTGACTTGCAAAAAGTTTTTTTGGGCTTTTTCAAAATCACCCCCCGTTTCATCTCCATAGGCATTATGGGCAAAAACGCCCAAAAGATGGAGCTTTTTATGCAAGATATTGCTAACAAATGATTCTAGCGCTGAAATAGGGATACCATTTCTGTTCATACCCGTATTGACCTTAAGCTCCACATACGCCCCTGCTTTGATGTTCTCTAGGGCTTCTGGGGCATTGATAGAAAGGGCGATATTACGGGGAGAGTGGGGAGAGAGAGAGCCATAGAGTGCCGTGACATATTCAAAGAGATGGGCAATTTTGAGGGCTTCTGATTCGTTTTTGACAAAAACATTTTTGATACCATAGTTGTGTGCTAATGTGGCGATTTGTTCGAGTCCGTGACCATAGGCGTTGTCTTTGAGGACTAGGGCAAGTTTATTCTTGTCTTTGATGTGTGCGGTGATGGTATCAAGATTGTTTTTGAAAAATCTTGAGTTGATGAGTATTTCAGCCATAGCTAGATAGGAATATCGGGGAAATCCCCGATAGATTATTTTTTGGGAGGGAGTTGTGAGATATAGTCAGCGAGTGCTTCGATATCTGTATCTGAAACATTTTTCATCTGAGCATACATAATCGCTTTTGCCCCGCCATTATCAGCTGTGCCAGCTTTATAACCTTTGAGGTCAGCAAGCAACTTTGCTTTAGGCAATCCTGCGATAGTGACACCACCTTTAGCGCCTGGGGCGACTTTTTGTCCATTGGCTCCATGGCAAGCAACGCATTTTTTAAATGCTGCAGGAGCCTCTGCAGCCATAGCCATACTGATAGCACCTAAAAATGCTACGATGAGAAGTTTTTTCATCTGAATCTCCTTTTTTGTTTGTGTTGAAAGTTTGCTTGAAGACATAAAGCAAGCCTTTAAAACGGGGGAATTTTACAGATTTTAACCTTATATAAACATAAGTTTTATAATTTTACCCTTGAACTAAAAGCCCTTGAGAGCGAGAGTTGGTCAATGTTTTCAAGACCAATTCCCGTGGGGACTCCTTGCGCGATTTTGCTAAATATCAAATCCATATCTTGCAATCTGTCTTCGATAAAAAGCATAATTGCCTCATTAGCAAGCGTGGGAGAAAATGCAAAGATGATTTCTTGGATTTTATTTTCGCAGATATATTTTTTAAACGCAGTAAAATCTATGGCTTCGAGCTCTTCGACCACTTGATATTTGCCATTAAAATCACCGATTTCTTCGATGGTAAAAATATCTTTTGGGTGCAAGACTATGCAGAGCTGTCCGTTTTGGCGATGGGGATCTAAGCAGATTTCACACACCTCGCTCTCGCTCAAGCCTCCACACAAGCTGCATTTTCGCACATAATCAATCGCATTTTCTATGGCGTGGGCAATTTTTAAAGCAAGGTATTTGTCCTCAACACTCAAGCTATAAGCCATTTTTTGTGCAGATTTTTTGCCGATACTCGGGAGTTGCTCTAGGGCTTCTGTGAGGGAAAAGAAATGATTGAGGGTAGTTTTATAAGTTTTCATGAACGCAATCATAACCCAAGGAATTTTAACAATGGATAAAACTTTTTTAAGATAGAATTTCGCCTTTATAAAATCTTATTAGTAGGAGATAGGTGATTTGGAACAATTTGATTATTATGAGATTTTAGAAATCAGCAAAAGCAGCGATAAAGAAACAATCAAAAAAGCCTATAGAAAAATGGCGCTCAAATACCACCCTGACAGAAATCCTGATGATAAAAATGCCGAGGAGATGTTTAAAAAAGTCAATGAAGCCTATGGGGTTTTAAGCGATGAATCCAAGCGCCAAGTCTATGATAGATACGGCAAAGAGGGGCTTGAGAGCAATGGATTTAGTGGATTTGGAGGGAAAGACTTCAGCGATATTTTTGGAGATTTGGGCTCTATTTTTGAATCAGCATTTGGTGGGGGCTTTGGCTTTGGGCAAGGGTCAAGGCAAAAGGAATCGCGAACAAAATTCAACCCTGATTATCTTTATAAGCTAGATTTGAGCTTTAAAGAAGCTGTGTTTGGTTGCAAAAAGACAATCAAGACCCGATACAAAGCTTATTGCAAGGATTGTGATGGCACAGGAGCAAAGGACGCTAAACTAGAAGTTTGCTCGACTTGCGGGGGTAGGGGGCAGGTGTTCATGCGACAAGGTTTTATGACTTTTGCACAGACTTGCTCAGCTTGCTCAGGCTCAGGGCATAAGATCCAAGAAAAATGCTCAGCTTGCTTGGGCGAGGGCTTTAAGTTTGTTGAAGAAAGCTTTGAAGTCAATGTGCCTGAGGGGGTTGATGATGAAAACAGAATACGCGTCATTGGCAAGGGAAATCAGCAGAAAAATGGTCAGCGAGGCGATTTGTATATCATGACATATGTTGAAAATGATGAATACTTTGTCCGTGATGGGAATGATGTGTATATAGAAGTGCCCGTATTTTTCACAGCGATTCCCTTGGGCTCAAAGCTCAAAATCCCATCATTGCGTGGAGAGCTCGATCTCCATATCCCTGCAAATTCTGAAGATGGCTCACGATTTGTATTCAATGGCGAGGGGGTCAAAGATGTGAGTTCTAAAGCTTATGGCAAGCTTGTGGCTGTGATAAAAATTATTTATCCCACCAAGCTCAATGAGGAGCAAAAAGAGCTTTTGAAGAAGCTCCACAATAGCTTTGGCTATGAAAGCGAACCCCATACAAATTTGTTTGACGCGTGTTTTGAAAGGCTTAAAAATTGGTTCAAACCAGAGAGCAAAGCCAAGGGCAGAAGGAAAAAATAAATTTCTCTTTAAAATCCCCTCCCTTTTTTAAAGCAAATTTTCATCAAGTTTTATTCTGACAAAAAAAAGGGGGGGCTTCAAGCACCTCTCAAGCTATCTAAATAGCCTTTTTATCTAAAACAGCCCCTCAAGCTTCAAAGAGAGAAAATAAAAAATTTAAGAGAGAGAGGTCGCAAAATGTCTGACTTCTGTATCGAGCGCTAAAATATCTTCTTGTGTCCCTAAATGCCCCAAAGCAGAGCCAAATTTCTCTAAAGCCCTTTCGATAATCACGCGGATACGACCAAAATTGATTGCATGGTCTAAAAATTTTTTGACAGCTATTTCATTGCTAGCATTGAGGATAAGACCTAGTTTCGGGTTTTGCAGTAGTGTGTCTTTGAGTTTCCAGAGCGGGAATTGCTCTGTGTTGATGGGCTCAAACTTGATACTTTGGAGTTTCTCGAGTGTGAGCCCCTCAATCACACGTTCTTTGAGTGCTTGCGTGCTATCGAGTGCATAGGCGATAGGGAGTTTCATATCTGGATAAGCAAAGTGTGCTGTGATACTCCCGTCTATAGATTCAATCAAGGCGTGCACATTAGAAGTTCTCTCGATATAGCCCTCAATTGCCTCAGTCTTAAAAAGCCATTTAGCCTCTAAGACTTCAAAAAGTTTATTGACCATACTTGCAGAATCGATGGTGATTTTTTTGCCCATTTTCCAGTTAGGGTGGCAGAGTGCATCAGCGGGGGTTTTGAGCGGAATATCTTGATGGGGTGTATCGCGAAATGCCCCTCCACTTGCTGTGATGAATAACTTCTTAAACGGGCGTTTGCTTTGGAGATACCAAAGACCAAAATGCTCGCTGTCAATGGGGATAATATCGCTTGTATCTAAAAGCCAGCCAGCACTCACAAGGGATTCTTTGTTGGCCAGGGCTAGTTTTTTGCGGTGTTTGAGGCTCGTAAATGTGGGATTGAGTCCAGCAAAGCCCACTAGGGCGTTGATGACTAAAGAAGAATCTGAAGCAGCGATCATTTCAGAAATACCCTCTTGCCCTACAAAGACTCTAGCGCCTTGTGGCTTGAGGGCAGGGAGGTCTTGGACAGAGAGAATCGCTACATTTTTAGGTCGGTGCAAGGCAATTTGTTGGTTGAAAAGCTCGATATTGCGCCCAGCGCTCAAGCTTTCGGCTTTGATATGGAATTTGTGTGCGATATAGAGGGCATTGACCCCAATCGATCCTGTGCTGCCTAAGAGTATCATCAAAGCCCCTTATAAAACGATGAGAGAAGTTTCCTTCCAAGTTTGCAAAAAATACAGCAAAAAGTGCATTGTGATCGCACCAAATAACACAGCATCAAGCCTATCTAGCACGCCTCCATGCCCTGGTAGGATATTCCCGCTATCTTTGAGTTGCGCGTTTCTCTTGAGGTAGCTCTCATAAAGATCGCCTAAAATCGCACTCACAGATATAGCAAATGAGATCAAAAAAGAGATGATAAAATTCCCGCTCAAGCTCCCCATACCGATGAAACTCCCAATAGCTACAGCTATGGCAAGACCGATGATAGCACCTTCTAGGGTTTTGTTTGGTGAAGTGGGGGTAAAGGGCGTTTTCCCAAAAGCTTTCCCACCAAAATACGCTCCGATATCAGTCAGTGCGACCACGATAACAAGCCACCATATCGCATACACGCCAAAGTCTTTATAAATGGCAAATAGAGCCAAAAAGGGAATGCTAGGATAGATAAAAGGGAGGATTTGTATGGGATTGAAAGATTTTTTATAAGCCAAAAAGCCCGCCATCACCATTGCAATAAAAATTGCTGCTTCTATGGGTCTGCCATTGAGCCCAGCCAATACCCATAAAATCACAGCAAGCAGATACATCATCAGATGGGATTTGCAGCCAAAAAGTTTGATAGCTTCAAAAAACCCAAACAGATAAGCAATCCCCAAGATTGCCCAAATCAAGGGCGTGTTGTCTATGTATAAAATCAAAGCCAAGCACACAATGAGAATGATCCCAGTGATATAACGCGATTTATTACTCAAAAAATTTTCCTTCAAACTCATTTTTCCCTCATTTTGTTTGGATACATCAATGCAATTATAATGCAAAACTGATTAAGCTTGGTTATAATTGCCCTAAAAGTTTTCAAGGCTATCGATGGAATATGATGTGATTGTAGTAGGTGGTGGGCATGCAGGCATAGAAGCAAGCCTTATCAGTGCAAAAATGGGTGCAAAGACTCATCTGCTGACGATACTGATAGAAAATATCGGTCTAGCAAGTTGTAATCCAGCTATAGGCGGGCTAGGCAAGGGACATCTGACTAAAGAGGTGGATGCACTGGGTGGGGCGATGGGGCTTATCACTGATAGTTGTGGTATCCAATACCGAGTTCTCAATGCTTCAAAAGGCCCAGCAGTCAGAGGCACGCGTGCGCAAATCGATATGGATCAGTATCGCATATTTGCAAAAGATCTTATCTTGAATACGCCCCATTTGAGCGTTTCTCAAGAAGTTGTTGAGGGATTGATCGTGCAAGATGGTCGGGCGATCGGGTTAAAAACTAATATCAATAAAACTTATTTTGCTAAAAAAATCATCATCACTACAGGCACATTTTTGCGGGGATTGGTGCATATAGGTGAGAGTCAAAGTCAAAATGGCCGATTCGGAGAAAGTGCATCTATTGGGCTTTCACAGAGTCTTGAATCTCTAGGATTTGAGATGGGGCGGCTCAAGACAGGGACTTGCCCTAGGCTTGATGGGAGGAGTATAGATTTTTCTCGGCTAGAAATCCATAGTGGTGATTTCCCCCCACCTTTTTTTAGCTATAAAACCGATAGAGCTTCCTTCAATCCCAATCAGTTGCCTTGTTATGTGACTTATACAAATGCTAATACCCATAAGCTCATCAGAGATAATTTCCATCGTGCCCCACTTTTCACCGGACAGATAGAGGGCGTAGGGCCTAGGTATTGCCCTAGCATTGAGGATAAAATCAATCGTTTTGCTTCTAAAGATCGCCATCAGCTTTTCTTAGAGCCCCAAACAGCCAAGGGAGTGGAATATTATGTCAATGGCTTGAGCACTTCTTTGCCCTTTGATATCCAAGAGCAAGTGATTGCTTCCATCGAGGGGCTTGAAAACGCTAGAATCACTCGTTATGGCTATGCGATTGAATATGATTATATCCAGCCTACTGAGCTTTTACACACCCTTGAAACCCGAAAAATCAAAAATCTCTATCTCGCAGGCCAGATCAATGGCACTACAGGCTATGAAGAAGCTGCAGCACAAGGGATTATGGCAGGAATCAATGCAGTTTTAAGCCTTGCAAAAGATGAAAAACAAGAGAGATTTGGGGGCTTAGAGGAGCTTGTTTTGCGTAGAGATGAGGCTTATATTGGTGTGATGATTGATGATTTGGTGACTAAAGGAACCAAAGAGCCTTATCGGGTCTTTACCTCACGGGCTGAATATCGTCTTTTGCTCCGTGAAGACAATGCACTTTTTAGGCTCGGAGATTATGCGCACAAGCTTGGTGTGATGGACTCAAAAGACTATGAAGCCCTTTGTATAGACCAAAAAAACATTGCGTGGGCTTTGGAGTATTTAGAAAATGAAGTTCTCACGCCATCAAAACAAAATCTTGCCTTGCTTGCAAGCTTGGATGAAATGCCTATCAGTGATAAATGCTCGCCTAAGCTCATCATCGGCAGAGATAGCTTTGATAGCACAAAACTCAAAAAAATGTATCCGCAGTTTAGTGCCCTAAGCCCTCGGGCATTAGAGCAGATCCATATCCAATGCAAATACCAAAGCTATATCCAAAAACAACACGAAAATATCGCCAAATCCCATCAAATGCTCCAAGTAAAAATCCCCCAAGACTTTGTGTTTGAAGGTATCCCTGGCTTGAGTTTGGAGGTGGTCGAAAAGCTCAATACTTTCAGACCCCAAAGCCTTTTAGACGCTTCTAAAATCAGTGGAATCACCCCTGCAGGACTTGATGTGCTGCATTTATATATCCATCTAAGAAAAGCTAATAAAAGATAAAACAATGCAAAACCAAACAAACAACCAAACCAATATTCAAGCCAAGCCCGCACAAACACAAGAAGCAAAATTGACCCCCCTAGAGGTCTTAAGCCAGCTAGTGAGCTACCCTACCATCACGCCCAAAGAATGTGGCGCATATGCGTTTGTGCGCTCTTTGTTGCCTGATTTTGAAGTTTTTGCGCTGGAGTGTGAGGGGGTCAAAAATCTTTTTTTATTCAAACATTTTGGTGACAGATCCAAAAAGCCTTTGCATTTTTGCTTTGCAGGGCATATTGATGTCGTCCCCCCAGGGGAGGGATGGGAGAGTTCGCCATTTGTTCCAGAGCTGCGTGAGGGGTATCTTTATGGTCGTGGGACGCAAGATATGAAGAGTGGTGTGAGTGCGTTTTTGTGCGCTCTGAGGGATTTTAAGCCCACAAAAGACCAAAAAGGGCATTTGATACTTTCTGCCTTACTCACTAGCGATGAAGAGGGGCCAGGTATCGGCGGGACTCAAGCGATGTTAGAGGCCTTGTCCCAAAAAGGTTGGCTGCCTGATATGGCTATAGTCGCTGAACCGACTTGCCGCGAAAGTATGGGCGATACAATCAAGATCGGCAGACGCGGTTCTATCAATGGTCTGATTGAAATCAAGGGCATACAAGGGCATGTAGCCTATCCTGAAAAATGTCAAAATCCCATCGAATTACTCGGGGAGAGATTGGGGAAAATAGCAGGTGTGTATTTAGATGAGGGCGATGCGGTGTTTGCCCCTAGCAAGTTGGTGGTGACTGATATGCGTGGTGGGTTAGAAGTAGTCAATGTCACACCCCCTAACTTGAAGCTGATGTTTAATGTGCGCCATTCAACGCAGACAGACCTACAAAAGGTGCAAAGCTATATCGATGGAGTTTTAAAGGGCTTGAGATATGAGTGCAAGCTGACACAGAGTTCATTGCCCTTTTTGACCTCGAAAAATTCGGCTCTGATACACTTGCTCCAAAAGATTATCACAGAAGTATGCACGCAAACTCCCAAGCTAGACACAGGAGGGGGGACAAGTGATGCGAGGCATTTGAGTGCTTTTGGTGTTGAGGTCGTTGAATTTGGTGTGCGTAATGATCGGATCCATTCAGTCAATGAGCGGGTTTGTGTGGCTGATTTGGAATTTTTGTATAAAATCTTTTTAGATTTATTGTGCCATTTAAATGTGCAAACAGACACACAAAGTGATATCAATTCAAGGAGTGATGATGGAGAATAAAACAATACTTTTTCAATCAGATAAAATCGGTGAGGGTGCGCTCGGGAATATCGTGAGCGCGGGCTTTATTGGCACGCTTTTACAAATGCCCCAAGAGCTTTTGCCCCAAAGAATCGTGTTTTTAAACACAGGGGTATTTCTTAGCACCCAAAATTCCCATATAGACAACACAGGGGTGGTAGAAACTTTAAAGACTTTAGAAAAGATGGGAGTGGAGATTTTTTCTTGTGAAACTTGTTTGGTGCATTTTGGTCTTAAAGATAAGCTTTTGGTGGGGAAAATCGGCAATGCTGTTGCTATCATGCAAAATCTTTTGAGTAATGATGGAGTGATTTTATTTTGAGGTATGTATGCAAGAAAAAAGATTAACCAAATTCGTTAGTTGTGCGGGTTGAGCTGCCAAAGTGGGTCTGGAAGACCTCAAACAAATCACGGCAAATCTCAATCAGCCCCATTATGATGGACTGCTCTTAGACTTTAAAGAAAACGATGATTGCGGGATTTTTAGGCTTGATAGTCATACGCTTTTGGTGCAGAGTGTGGATTTTATCACGCCAATTGTTGATGATCCTTATATCTATGGGCAGATAGCAGCTGCTAATGCGTTGAGTGATGTCTTTGCTAAGGGGGCGAGGGCTTATACAGCGATGGGCGTTTTGATGTGGGATAAGGAGCATATTGACACCACAGGAGTCCATCAAATCCTTCAAGGCGCTTTGAGCAAACTCATAGAGTGTGGTTGTGCTCTTTTGGGAGGGCATAGTATCAATGACAAAGAGCAAAAATATGGCTTGAGTGTGACAGGGATTATCAAAGATGGGGTATTTTGGAGAAACAATACAGCCAACTCTGGTGATCTCATCATTCTCACCAAACCCATTGGGAGCGGGATTTTATCCACAGCATTTAAAAACGATGTGATCGCATATCAAAATGACCTCGATGTGGTTGTATCTATGCGCACGCTCAATCTCAAGGCCTCATTGTGCGCAAAAAACTTTGAAATCAGTGCTTGCACTGATGTTACAGGCTATGGTTTGATCGGGCATTTGAGTGAGATGGTTAATGAAAATATCTCGATTTGCTTGCATTTTGATGAGATACCATTTTTTCAAGGGGCTTTAGAACTTGCTGATCGTGGGGTCGTTCCCAATGGCAGCCTTCAAAACAAAAAGGCACTCGCACCGATGGTAAAAAGCTCCATACTTGCCAATGATATTATTTGCTATGATGCGCAGACTTCAGGGGGATTGCTCCTAGCTATCAAGGCAGAAAATGCTCAAGATTTACTCAAGATGTTAGCAGCAGAGGGGATAGAGGGGCATATCATCGCGCAATGTATCCCCAAAAGCACTTATCCTATCTATTTGCAATGATTTTATCTGGGTCAATCAGGCAATTAAAGGGAAAAATTAGGTTTTTAAAGATATAATGGCGACTCATTTTCAAATTTCATTGGAATGAAAAAGCTCACACACGCTAGTTCTTCAAAGGTTGCAGCGATAGCTGTTAAAGAGCGTGGAGGCAAAAACTGATTGACACAAGGAGAATACTATGGTAACGATGAAAGATTTATTGGAATGTGGTGTGCATTTTGGACATCAAACAAGAAGATGGAACCCAAAAATGAAACGTTTTATTTTTGGTGTGCGTAAAAATATCCATATCATTGACTTACAAAAAACACTGCGCTATTTCCGATACACTTATAATATCGTCAGAGATGCAGCAGCAGAGGGCAAGACTATTATGTTTGTAGGCACAAAAAAACAAGCCAATGAAACACTCAGAGAATATGCCCAAAAAATTCAAGTGCCTTATGTAAATTATCGCTGGCTTGGTGGAATGCTGACAAATTTTAGCACAATCAAAAAATCTGTCAGAAAGCTTGAAATCATCGAAGAAATGGAAGCTAGCGGGCAGATTGACTTGCTCACTAAAAAAGAAAAACTGATGATTTTGAGAAAAAAAGAAAAGCTCGATAAATATCTTGGTGGCGTGCGCCATATGAAAAAAGCACCCGATATGATTTTTGTCATTGATGTAGTCAAAGAAAAAATCGCTGTAGCTGAAGCTAGAAGACTAGGGATTCCCGTGGTAGCGCCCTTGGATACTAATTGCGATCCTGATGTGGTGGATTATCCTATTCCGGGCAATGATGATGCGATCCGATCGATCCAACTTTTTTGCAAAGAGATCAGTGAGGCAATCATTGAAGGTCGAGAAATCGCCGGAAAAGATGCAGAGCTAGCTCTTGAGAGCACAGAGCAAGAGCCCGCTTCTGATGCAGAGAAAAAAGAACTTTTAGATGAAGTGACTGCTGAAATCGAAAAAGAAATGGCAAAAGGAGAGTAAATGGCAGAAATCAGTGCACAACTTGTAAAACAACTCCGTGAAATGACTGATGCTGGTATGATGGACTGCAAAAAGGCATTGGTAGAAACAGATGGGGATATCAATCAAGCTGTAGAATATCTTAGAGAAAAGGGCTTGAGCAAGGCAGCAAAAAAGGCTGATAGAGTCGCAAGCGAGGGGGTTATCTCCTTAAAGGTCGCCCCTGATTTTACACAAGCTGTTATGCTTGAAATCAATAGCGAAACAGATTTTGTTGCTAAAAATGATGGCTTCAAAGAGCTTGTAGAAAAAACTTCTTCGCTTGTCCAAGACAAGAAAATATCCACTACACAAAGTCTTTATGAGAGCCATATTGATGGTGTTGGCTATGAAGAATACCTCAAAACTCAAATCGCTAAAATCGGTGAAAATATCGTTGTCAGAAGAATTGCGTCCATCACTGCTGGGGCTAATGGCATTGTCAATGGTTATGTGCATTCTAATGGTAGAGTAGGGGTTTTGATTGCGATTACTTGTGATGAGGCTAAAAATGCCCTTGCGTGTGCTGAGTTTGTCAGAAGTATCTGTATGCACGCTGCGGCGATGAAACCTCAAGTCTTGGATTTCAAGGCTTTTGATTCTGCGTTTATCCAAAAAGAAAAGACAGCACTCATCGCTGAACTCCAAAAAGAAAACGAAGAGCTCAAAAGACTAGGCAAACCCCAAAAAACAATCCCCAAATATGTCAGTCGAGTCGAACTCACTGAAGCGATCTTAAAAGAGCAAGAAAATATTTTCAAAGAAGAGCTAAAAAAACAAGGCAAGCCAGAGGCTATTTGGGATAAAATTATCCCCGGTCAGATGGAGCGCTTCATCGCAGATAACACTCTAATCGATCAGAGACTGACACTTTTGGGGCAGTTTTTTGTGATGGATGATAAGAAAACTATCGCTCAAGTCTTGGAGCAAAAATCCAAAGAACTCAAAGACAATATCCGTATTGTGGATTATATAAGGTTTGAGCTTGGTGAGGGGATCGAAAAAAAGGTGGAAGATTTTGCTCAAGAAGTCGCTGCTCAAATGCAGTGAGCTAGCTATATCAAAGCCTAGATAAATCTTAAGGTTAATTTTAAATATCTTTATCTTTCTTGATAGCCCTTTGATAGTGCTATCACTATAGCAGCCATAGTGCTATCTCATCGGCTAAAAAGTAATCATTAGCGACCAATCTATCGCCTTTGAGATGGCATTTGTTTTCTGCGAGCAAGATATTGATTTTCCCAGCATTGAGCAGTGACTTTGCTACCCCAATCTCACAACGCAATCCCAAAAAAATACTCTCGAGTCTAAAATCTTTGGCACTCAAGAATTCCTTGCGTTTTTCTAGGGGATTTTGGATATAAGTCTTGATACTAGAGTGTGAATAAATCCGATAATCTCCAATCCTCCCCACTGCCCCCGCACCACAGCCGATATATTCTTGAGCTGCCCAATAAGCGAGGTTGTGTTTGACTTTATAGCCTCTTGTGTAGTTTGAAACTTCATATTGGCTAAAGCCTTGTTGCTTGAGTGCATCTCTGATTTCTTCAAAAAAGCAATATTTTTGTGGATTTTGTTCATACAACCCCGCTAATTTAGTGTCCTTTTCAATACTCAGACTATAGGCAGAGAGATGATTGATAGGCAGTTTTGAGGCATTTTGTATTTCTTGAAAAATGCGATCTTTATTATCTTGTGGGGTGTCATAGATGAGATCGATACTGATATTTTCAATCCCGCTTTGAGCGGTCGTGTCTATGGCATTAAAAACTTCTTTGTCATTATGCTCTCTTTGTAAGAATTGCAGTTTGTCGGCAAAAAAGCTCTGCACGCCCATACTGATACGATTGAGCCCAAGACTTTTGAGTCCATCGCACCATTGCTTGCTAATCAAATCGGGGTTGGCTTCAGCTGTGATCTCACAATCAGAATGCACTTTTGCACTCTGATGGATTGTCTGAAAAATCGTTGCATAGTCTTTGACTCCAATGCTATTGGGCGTCCCTCCACCAAAAAATATCGAATCAATCACAGCGCTATTTTGCCCCAAAGCATATTCAAGATCCTTGCTGAGTGCTTTGATGTATGGCTCTTTGAGGGTATCTTGGTTGTCATAAGAGTTGAAGGCACAATATCCGCATTTGCTTGTGCAAAAAGGTATATGGATATAGAGAATCATTTTTTCCTAATTTTTGAGATTTTGTTAAGAATTTATTAATGATATTAGCAATATTATTATAACTTCATTTCAATATAAAAGGAAGATATGATGAAAAAGTTATTACCAGCAGTCGTTGTGATTGCCTTGGGAGTAGTGGGACTGAACGCTGCAGATCCTGCAACAATCATCAAGACAAAATGTCAAGCTTGCCATGGTGCTAATATGGAAAAAGCAGCTTTGGGTAAGAGCAAAATTGTCAATACCCTTGATAGTGCAAAAATCAAAAAAGATTTGATGGGCTATAAGGCTGGCACACTCAATCAATACGGGCTAGGTGCTACAATGTGGGGGCAAATCAAGCCTTTGAGTGAAGCTGATATTGATGCTTTAGCCAAATATATTCCTACGCTCAAAAAATAATTTGGGGGACTCTCCCCAAACTTCTGACAATTTACTTCCCAATAAACAAACCTTAAAGTTTTTATTCATTATAATTCAAGCAAATATTTTGATTGGAGTGTATTATGAAAAATAGCAAAAGCTACAGACCTAATGTAGCCGCAGTGGTTTTATCATCAAGCTATCCCAACAAATGTGAATTTTTGGTCGCCCACCGCACAGACATCAAAGGCGCTTGGCAGTTCCCACAAGGCGGGATAGACGCTGGTGAAACGCCACTTTATGCGCTCTATAGAGAGCTCAAAGAAGAGATTGGCACTGATAGTATCGAAGTCATCGCTGAATACCCTGAGTGGATCAAATACGACTTCCCCTCAGGCGTGAGTAAGAAATTTTATCCCTTTGATGGCCAGAAGCAAAAATATTTCTTGGTGCGGCTGAAAAATGACACATTGATTGACATACAAACGCATATCCCTGAATTCAATGAATATAAATTTGTAGCTTATGAGGAGCTTTTTGAGCAAGTGACGCATTTTAAAAGACCCGTGTATCGGCAAGTGATCGATTATTTTAAGAGGGAAGGATATTTGTAATGCTGGTTGTGCAAAAATATGGTGGGACAAGTATGGGGGATTGTGAGCGCATAGCAAATGTCGCTAATCGCGTGATGGAGGCCAAGAGGGCAGGGCAGTCTGTGGTGGTGGTGGTTTCTGCGATGAGCGGGCAGACAGATACACTCATCAATTACACAAAATTTTTTTCAAAATTCCCCAATGAGCGTGAAGTGGATATGGTCTTAAGCAGTGGAGAGAGGGTCACAAGCGCACTTTTAGCCATTGCTCTGCAAGCCCAAGGGCAAAAGGCTATTTCTCTATCAGGGCGAGGCGCGGGGATATTCACAGATGATATGCATACAAAAGCAAGGATTGAATATATTGACACAAGCAAAATCAAACAATTGCTCGCACAAGACTATATTATTGTCATCTCAGGCTTTCAAGGTATCACACAACAAGGCGAGGTGACTACATTGGGGCGAGGGGGGAGCGATTTGTCAGCTGTTGCGATTGCAGGGGCTTTGAAGGCAGATTTGTGCGAGATTTATACTGATGTTGATGGGGTATATACCACCGATCCTCGAATCGATAAAAATGCTAAAAAAATCCATAGAATCAGCTATGATGAAATGCTCGAGCTTGCTTCTATGGGAGCAAAAGTCTTGCTCAATCGCTCTGTAGAGCTTGCTAAAAAATGGAATGTCCCTTTGGTTACACGCAGTTCTTTTACCCACGATGAGGGGACTTTAATCACAACGGAGGAAAACATTATGGAAAAACCCATTGTCAGTGGGATTGCCTTAGATAAAAATCAAGCCAGAGTCAGTATCACCAATGTCTATGATCGCCCCGGTATTGCAGCAGAGATATTTGGCACTCTAGCAGATGCGCATATCAATGTTGATATGATTGTCCAAACTCTAGGGCGAGATGGCAAGACAGATATTGATTTTACGATCCCACAAACTGAAACAGATATGACTAAAAAAGTCTTAGAAAAATTTTTAGATAGCGTTGAATCGATTGATTATGATTGTGATATTGCTAAAGTTTCCATCGTGGGCGTAGGGATGAAATCCCACTCGGGCGTGGCAAGCACGGCATTTAAGGCTTTGGCAAAAGAAAATATTAATATCATGATGATTAGCACAAGTGAAATCAAAATCTCTATGATTATTGCTAGCAAATATGCTGAACTTGCAGTGAGAACGCTCCATTCTGTGTATGAGCTCGATCGATGAATAGTAGTATTGATATATCAGATTGGATGCTAAAGACGATTCGTGAAGAGGGCGATCAAGTGGCCTTGATGAGTGGGTGGCTAGAGATGAATCGCTATCAATGGACTTCTTTGGTTTCACGCACCATCACCCACTTACTCAATGGCGGTAGTGTGCTTGTATGCACAGATGAGGAGCGTGAGTGGTTTGGTAAATATATCGCATCTTCAATCAATCGCTTAGGCGGGCAGGCAAGGCCTATCGTGCCTGTTTTTGATTTCAAAGACACCCTCCCTAAAAAATCCATCTTCAAAGAAGCAGCTTTGGTCAATGATATGTTAAGTATCGCTTATAAAGACTATGCTTTTTGGTATATCGGCAAGGTCAATACAATACTGGCCAATCTCGCTATGAGTAAAGAAAATGGCTTTTTATGGATTTTTGATGAATCTGTCCAAGATGGCATTATGCTCAATTCCTTAGACAAGATGATTGATTATAAGTTGATCCAATTATTTAGGATTTTTGAAGAAGCGCTTTTTGGTGCTTTGTTTGGGAAAATCACACTAGAATGACAGATAAACACGCAAGTTGCATTGTTTTAAGCAATGATTTAGACCACGAGCTCCAATACCAGAGTATGCATATCAAAGGAGAGTTTTTGTATGTGCTTGCTTGTGATGAACTCAAGATAGAAGATGCGCATGAGATTTTGACACAAGCTTATATCACCTCAAAAGAGCTCAAAACCATCATCATTGCAGCAAATTCTTATAATATTTTTGCTCAAAATGCCCTGCTGAAGCTGCTTGAAGAGCCGCCCAATCGGACGCGTTTTGTCTTGATTGCAAAAAACAAAACCTCCTTTTTGCCCACTATCCGATCGCGACTCCCCCTAGAAGACAAGCGCAAAAAGGTCAGTTTCCAAGACCTCAATCTTGATTTTAAAAATTTCTCCCTCAAAGATATTTATCTGTTTCTCAAATCTCTTGAAGTAGACGCCAATATCTCCAAAGACAGCACAAAAGAAAAAATACAATCGCTTTTGTTTATGGCTAAAAAGCATGGATTTTCACTCAATGAAGCCGAGCTAAGGAGCTTTGATGCAGCAATCAATGCCAATCACAACTATCAAAAAGATGTTTATACTTTTTTGCCATTGCTTTTGATGTTGCTCCAAAAAATCAAAATATCCAGAAATTCCAAAGGGTAGGGTATGTTTGTCAAGCAAATCCATCTCAATGCACTGCCCCAAGCACTCAAGCAGATTCAAAGTGACTTGCATGGGCAAAAAATCATGCAAAAAAAGGGCGAGTTATTGCTTTTTGAGATACAAAATCTCCCGATGAGTGCAGTGATGATCCTCAAACAAGAGGCTTTGAGCGCAGGGGGGGACTTTGCCACACCTAAAAAATGCATATTGGCTAAAGAAACTCATTATAATGGCATTTTGATTGCCACTCAATCCCAGCTAGAAAAGATTATCTCTAAGTGCAAGCTCCAGCCTTTTGGCCTCAAAGCCCTTGCCCAAACACTCACCACACATCTCAAGCACCACAAGCCCTCTTGGGATATTCCTACGATTATGGCGATTGTCAATATCACGCCTGATAGCTTTTTCTCTCCTAGCAGACACGATACTCAAAGCGGGATTGATAGAATCTATACGCTCATAGAAAAAGGCTTTGAGCTCATCGATATCGGAGCAGCTAGCTCAAGACCAGGCAGTGAGCTCATTGAGCCATCTGTGGAGATTGCTAGACTTCAGGGCGTGATGGAAGAAATCCATACACAAAAGCTCTTTGAAAAAGTAACTTTTAGTATCGATACATACAACCCCAAAACAGCTGATTTTGCCTTGAGCCATGGGGTAAAAATCATCAATGACATCAGTGGGTATCACCACCCTGATATGGCAAAAGTCACTGCTACATACGGCGCAACTGCTATTTTGATGCACTCTAAAGGCACGCCCCAAACAATGCAACAAATGACAGATTACACTGATTTGTTCGCTGAAATCGATACATTTTTTACCCATAAAATCCAGTGGCTGCAGTCTTTTGGTATCCAAAATATCATTTTGGACATTGGCTTTGGCTTTGCTAAAAATCAAGCACAAAATCTAAGCCTCATCAAGCACCTCAAGCATTTCTCGCATTTTGGCTTTCCGCTTTTAGTCGGGGCAAGCAGGAAACACACAATAGGGCTTATCACCCAAAGAGAAGCGCAAGACAGGCTTGCAGGCACGCTCGCCCTCCATCTCATCGCACTGCAAAATGGTGCAAATATCTTGCGTGTCCATGATGAAGACGCTCATTTGGATATGCTGAAAGTTTATCAGGCTTTGGAGGCAGTGTTTTGAATGATAGCAATGTTTCGCATGATTTTGTGATGATAAAAACATACTTGAAAAATAACGGGTATGATGGGGCTGAGCTTGAAAAATATAATACATCTCAATTGCTTGAAATGTATCAAAATCATATCTCTAAAGAAATCCATATTTTCCAAACTTTCCTCAATCAAAACCACGCACTGACCCTAGCGCCCATCAAAGACCACGCCATACAGCAAGAACTTAGAACAAAAATCTCTGCAGTCAAAAAGAAATTTTCAAAGATTTATGACCTCATTGACACTTATATGGGCTATTATGATTATGAAGAGTTTTTAGAAATCTTATGCGTGCAACTCAGCAATATCCCTGCAACAAAGATAAAAAAAGCACTCCAAATCAAATACCACCAAATCCAGCAAGTCTGGCTAGAGGGGCTAGAAGACCAACTCCAAGATCTGCCCGCAGAAGAAAGGGCTACTTTGATGCAGTATTATCAAAGACATCAAAATGATTTTAGCAAGCTAGAAAAAGTCTATGAAGACTCCAAAAATCCTGCATATATCCAAAAGCTAAAAAAAATCGCAGAAGACAAGCTGATGGTTGTCAAAAACTTTATGCCCTCTTTGATGGAGGAAAATTATCCAGCCTATTACAACGGAACTCCCAAAAAGTTAGAACTCATAGAAAAGATTTCAAAACTCACCAATTCTTATCCCAAAAAATATCTCAAAACTCTCATGATTTCACAGCTAGAGCTCTTAGAATCTGACATCATCGAGCAAAATCAACGCGAAATCCAAGACAAAAAACTATTCCAAAAATACACCAAAGCCTTTTTGGAGAGTCTGAATTCTATGGAGGATAATGATTTCTCAAAAGTCTGTTTAGACGCCATCAGTGAGCTCAACAGCGAGCAGCTTCAAAGGGTTGTGAGCTTTTTAGCGAGTAAAAATAAATTTTTCCTCACTCGCTTTGAAGCCCTCACCAAGGGGTTTAAAAGTATCATCAAGACAAAAATTATCTGATGGGGTCTTTAGTGCGCTAAATATTAAATAATTTTTGATATTTTCTGATAAAATATTCAAAGATAAGTGAAAGGACTGATGATGCAACCTCAGTATTCTCAAAAAATCCAAAACCTCTCAGAGTCTGCTACTATCGCTATCAGCACGCTTGCTGCAGAGCTAAAAGCCAAGGGCAAAAATATCTTGAGTTTTTCTGCAGGAGAGCCCGATTTTGACACACCTCAAGTCATCAAAGATGAAGCAATTAGGGCTTTGAACTCAGGCTATACCAAATACACACCTGTCGCAGGTATTCCTGAACTGCGTCAAGCCATCGCAGCCAAGCTCAAAAGGGAAAACAATCTTGATTATACCCCTAGCGAGATTCTTGTGAGTAATGGGGCCAAACAATCGCTATTTAATGCACTCCAAGCGCTCATAGAGCAGGGCGATGAAGTCATTATCCCCGCACCTTATTGGGTAACATACCCTGAAATAGTGATTTATAGTGGAGGGAAGCCTGTATTTATCCCCACAGATGAGGCGACAGATTTTAAGATCACGCCCAAGCAGCTCAAAGAAGCTATCACGCCCAAAACAAAGGCACTCATCTTGACAACCCCATCTAATCCCACTGGGATTGTCTATACACAATCTGAGCTCATACAAATCGCACAGATTCTTCAAGGAAGCAATATTTGGGTGATTAGTGATGAGATGTATGAGAAATTGACCTATGATATAGTATTCACTTCAGCAGCTTCTATCAGTGAGGATATGATGAAGCGGACTATCACGGTCAATGGCTTGAGTAAGTCTGTGGCGATGACTGGCTGGCGTATGGGATATTTAGCGACAAAAGATACAAAATTGCTAAAACTGATGAATAACCTCCAAAGTCAATGCACCTCTAATATCAACTCCATCACTCAAAGGGCTTCTATTGTGGCTTTAAATGGGGAGGCTGATAGCGATATTGAGATGATGCGTGAAGCCTTTCAAAAAAGGCGCGATCTTGCTTGTGAGCTGATAGAAAACATTGCTGGATTGAGCGTTTTGAAATCTCAAGGGGCTTTTTATCTGTTTATCAATATCAAAGATATCACACGATATAACGGGGATTCGATGAGATTTTGTAAAGATCTCCTAGAAACTGAGGGCGTCGCACTTGTCCCAGGCAAAGCTTTTGGTATGGACGGGTATGTGCGCTTTTCTTTTGCTTGCTCCAATGAGCAGATCACTGAGGGCTTCAAACGCATTGCAAAGTTCCTCAAAGGCTAAAAGGTCGATTTTAAGGGGTTTTGATGGGGTTTTGATAGTGCAAAGTTTTTAAATTTTTTGAATCATACTTTGAATCATACAAGGCTCTTGTGTCGATAACTTCGTGCCCTCGCAATGCTTGTATCAATCATCGATGATAGAGAGATGATAGAGAGATGAGATAGAGATGAGATAGAGAGATGATAGCAAAAGAATTTCTAGCCAGAGCAGAGAAAGGCTCTTAAATCCTAGCTTTTGAGTCAGAGCTTTTAGGTTAGTTTTAATTTTTAGCACTCCATAGATTAGACTGATAAATATTGCATATCAAATATTTTGACACATTTTTTAAAATTTATAACTTATTTTGGTGCATTTTTTAAAAAATGTGTCAAAAGTGCGAACATTGCCATTTTTTGTGCTATTATTTCATTTAGTTATGAAAACCATAATTTTCAAACTTTTATATCAACCCCCTAAAATAGGCGATAAAACGAATAAAAAAAGTAAAAAGAAGCAAATTAAAAATAAAATTTGATAAAAAATAATCTTGATTCAGTCCAAGTGAAAGAGCAAGAAGCAAAAGGAGCAAGAAAATGTATTTTAACCTAGAGTCTGGTGAGGGATTTCTGGGCGATTTGCTGTTTTGGTCTGCTCGCTTTATCCGTTATAAACTCATAACGCTCTCAAACTCCAAAGTCAAGGGCAAAAAAGATAAAAAATGTGTTCAAAACTGCTTGCAAGCTCTCCACACTAGCCCCAAAAATATCCAAGAGCTTGAAAAAATCTGTAAAGAAGCCCGAAATGCTGGACTTTTGGGGGTCAATACCTATGCCAATCCTATACTCAAGTTTTATAGCTTTATGCAGAGTTTTTGTGAAAGATACCACTCAATCAAAGAGATTGATGAGGAGATTTTAGCCGAGTTTTTGGTATCACAAACAGGCGGGCTATCTCTAGCGAGCAAGAAAAATTATCGCATTGCTTTGTTGGGGCTTTTTGGCTATATCGATAAGCAAAATAGAGATAAAAACGGGCTTTCACATACTTATAATATCGAGCTCAAACACATCAGTGGCACAAGGGGCAAATCAGGCCAAAAGCTCCCTGCTTACCTCAATACCGATGAATTAGAAAAGTTTTTGGGCGGTATTGATACATTAGAGCTTTCTGCAAAGGTTCGTGCCAGAGATCGTTTGATTGTTAAAATGATTGTTTATACAGGTATCAGGGTGAGTGAGGCCTTGCACCTTAGGGCAAAGGATATTACATTGGATAAAGACCTCTACCTCCTCCATATCAAGGGCAAGGGGGATAAATATCGTGTCGTGATGATACGAGCTTGCCATATACAGAGCTTGCTTGAGGAGTGGCTGATGTTGCGCTCAATGATTGAGGTCACAGATAATCTGCTCTTTTGCAATCAAAAGGGTGGAGCCCTCACGCAAGCCTATCTCTATCGCTATGTAGAAAAAATCCTCCAAAGTGTCGGTATCCAAAAAGAAAAGAAAGGTCCCCATATGCTGCGGCATTCTTTTGCCACCCTACTCTATCAAAAACGACACGATTTGCTCTTGGTGCAAGAAGCCCTTGGGCACGCCGATCTCAACACAAGCCGCATTTATACGCATTTTGATAAAAATCGCTTGATGGAAGCAGCAAGCATTATGGAAGATCTCAAGCCCCATACGCCTCAAGATACTCAAGATACTCAAGAATAGTGCGGGGAATATCAGGCGGTGGGATCGGAGTTTTTTGCTCCCCACCACCCCATCAAAGTAATCAAACCAAAAAAGACAAAATAAATCCCCGCTAAAACTCCGATTGCAATCGAGGCAATGCTGGGCTTGATGATGAAAATAGCCCCGATGAATATATTGAGTGCTGCGATGACACACAGCCATAGCCACTGGGAAAATCCTAGTTTTTTGAGCTCAAAAGAAGAAATAACACCGATAATGCCCTTAAATATCGCTAAAAAGGCTACAAAATAAACCATCACAACCGAAGTAAAATCAATCCCACCCAATGCAAATATGAGCCCAAAGAGCAAAGAAAGTAGGCTATCGCCCAAAATCCACTGCGAGTTGATGGACTTTTGCATGCCATAGTAATAAAACAACCCCACAATGCCCCCTGCAATCAAAATCATCGGTATCAAAACCATCAGGGCAAAAAATGTTTCCATAGGCGTGACCATAGACACCACCCCACAAACTAGCATTGCTACGCCAAACAAAAACCAAATCATATGCAAAATAGAATTCATACTTTATCCTTTCAATTGATAATCCATCTCCAAGCACACAAACACTGGCGTGTAAACACCGGCACACAAAGCCCCTCACAACAGCATTTGCATATAATAATCGTCCATCACATACCCCTGCCCGATACTCACGCCCTCTTCTCGATAGATAGCAAAACCTAGCTTTTGATAAGCCTGTATGGAGTGCGTGTTGTGTTTATTGACACTCAGCCATACCAACCTTGCTTGAGGGGCTTGCGCAAGTGTTTGGATATTTTGGAACAAAACCTTGGCAATGCCTTGAGCGCGGTAGCTTTTTTGGATATAGAGCTTGCTTAAAAAAATTTCTTTGCCCTCAAGAGTTTTTTTGCATTGGTCGTCTGTAGATTGGCCCGATGGCACGCACAAAGGGTCGCACATAAGCTTCAAGGCACAATAGCCAGCTAGTTGCTTGGCTTTAAAAATCATCAAATACCGATAGCCCTCTTTGATCTGATTGCTGATTGCTTGCGTGCTCTGAAAATTTTCTAGCATATAGCGGATTTGTGCAGGTGAGAGAATCGTTGCATAATGCTCCTCCCAAATCTCTTTGGCAAGTCTTGCTACCTCAGCACACTCCTTGGAGTCTTTAACTTCTTTGAATTCTATCATTTTCGCCATTTCTGCCACCATTTCTGCTGCTAATTCTGCCATCGCCCCTCCTTTATCGCCATATCAGCTCTATGGGTCCATGAGCCCTATTTTGTTTTTTGTTATAGCTTTTACCCAATGGGACAAAAGTCTTTTTATCTCCGATAAAATCTTGGAGATAATACTTCCCTTGATAGCCCCTAGCACAAAGGATTTCACACATCACCTCAAGATCTTTAGGGTTTAAAAGTTCGCTGTGGGCTGTTGTGCGGATTTCAAAGGGGATTTGTGATGTTTGTAAGACTTCTAATGCCTCTAAAAAACATCGATAAGTATCTGCGTATTGTGTGATAGCGAGGTCTTTGTAAGGGGGTGCTTTAAAATCTAAGGCGACATAATCTAAAAGCTTGGCTTGAATCATGGATTTGAGTTTGTCTGCTCTTGTGCCGTTGGTATCGAGCTTGATGAGAAAGCCCTTTTGTTTGATTAAAAAGGCAAGATTTTCAAGACCTTGACACAGAGTTGCCTCCCCGCCACTTAGCACCACAGCGTCCAAAAGCCCCACTCTTGTATCCAAAAATTCTAGCACACTCAAGAAATCAAGATTCCCTATGCCTGTGACAATCTCAGTATTGTAGCAATACGCACACCGCAGATTACACCCTTGAAACCAAAGAATACAAGCGAGTTTATCGGGATAATCAAGCATTGTAAAAGGCGTGAGTGCATAGATAGGCTTGCTAGAACGATTTATTTGCATTGATTTTCGATAAAAAACTTTCTTTCCTTGTGTTCGCCGATTTTGCCGATGTTGAAGCTTTCGATCGGTCTGTGATAGCCCATCACGCGAGTATATACCATACATTTAGTGCGCTTGGATTCTGGGATTTTATGGGATTCTTTTTTCATTTTTTTCCTTATGAGTGGATTTGCATGGCTATTTCATCGCACTTGGGGCAGTATTCGTGCTCGCCGCTGAGATAGCCGTGCAAGGGGCAGATACTAAAGACAGGCGTGATGGTGATATAAGGCAGTCTGAAATTGCTAATGACTCTTTTGACAAGATCTTTGCAAGCTGTGGGCGAGCTGATTTTTTCTCGCATATACAAGTGCAAGACGGTTCCACCGGTGTATTTGGTCTGGATTGTGTCTTGTTTTTGGAGGGCTTCAAAGGGATCGTCTGTATAGCCCACGGGGAGTTGGGAGCTGTTGGTGTAATAGATATTGCTATCAAAACCAGCTTGGATTATATCGGGAAATCTTTTTTTGTCTTCTTTGGCAAAGCGATAAGTCGTGCCCTCAGCAGGCGTGGCTTCGAGATTATAGAGATTTCCACTTTGCTCTTGGTAGCCTTGGATTCTAGTGCGCATAAAGTCTAAGACCTCCAAACACAGATCCTCGCCTATTTGCGTGGTGATATCGTGCGTATCATCAGTGAAATTGCGTATCATTTCATTGATACCATTGACTCCGATGGTAGAAAAATGATGGTTGAAATGGGGGAGGTATCTTTTGGTATAAGGATACAAACCCCTTTCAAACAAATCAGTGATGACTAAACGTTTTTTCTCTAAAGTATCCTTAGATATATCCATCAGCTCGCCCAAGCGCACAAACAAGCCCTTTTTATCGCCCTTATAGACATAGCCCAAACGCGCCATATTGATTGTTACAACCCCGATAGACCCCGTCATTTCTGCACTACCAAATAGCCCTCCCCCGCGTTTGAGTAGCTCTCTGAGATCTAGCTGGAGTCTGCAGCACATACTCCGAACAGCATTGGGTTTATAGGCATCTTTGTTTTCGATGAGCTTGCCATCTTTATCGCGTATATATTGACTTCCGATGAAATTCTGGAAATAGCTCGAGCCGATTTTGGCAGTGTTTTCAAACAAAATATCGCAATTAGGACTATCCCAATCAAAATCTTGTGTGATATTGACCGTGGGAATAGGGAAAGTAAAGGGCTGTGAGTTTTTATCCCCCTCTGTCATCACTTCATAATAAGCCCGATTGATGAGATCCATTTCAGGGCGAAAGTCCTTATAAGTCATCATCTCCAAGCTCTCTATTCCACGCGCTTTGGCTTTGTGTATGAGGGCTGTATCGGAGAGATTTTTGAATAAATGCACATCATTGCAAGTGGGGATTTGGTCTTTGAGATCCTCAGGCACACTCCAATCAATCGTGATATTAGTAAAAGGCGATTGACCCCATCGCGCAGGGACATTGAGATTATAAACAAAGCTTCTGATGGCTTTTTTGATTTCTGAAAAGTTCAAATTATCTTTAAACACATAAGGGGCTAAATAAGTATCAAAAGAGCTAAAAGCCTGCGCTCCTGCCCATTCGCTCTGTAATATCCCTAGAAAATTTGCCATTTGACCGAGTGCTTCTCTGAAGTGTTTGGGAGCTTTGGACTCGACTCGACCTCTAACACCATTGAAGCCCTCATTGAGTAATGCGCGCAAGCTCCAACCCGCACAATACCCACTCAGACAATCCAAATCGTGGATATGGATATCCCCCTCGCGGTGTGCTCGCCCCTCTTGGGGAGAATAGACACTATCAAGCCAATAATTAGCGATGATCTTACCTGCAAGATTATTGACCAATCCTGCGTTAGAATAGCCCGTATTTGCATTAGCTTGGATACGCCAATCGGTTTTATCGATGTATTCTCTCACGCTTTGAGTGCTATCAACAAAAGTTGTGCCCGCATAAAGCCCTGCTTGATTTTCTCGCTGCATTTTATGCAAAAATCGATAATTCATAAAACTTTTAAGCACTTCAAAAGCACCGATATCAAAAATAGCCTTTTCGATGATATCTTGAATCGCTTCGACACTGCTCGCTCCATTTTGCACAATAGCAAAAAACACAGCATCATAGATAGCCCCATCAGGAGCTTTACCCACACTCTCATAAGCCTTATTGATAGCGTCTTTGATTTTGTGTGGTATGAAATCTTGCTTGCGTCCATCTCTTTTGTAGATAAAAAGTGGGAAATTTGATTGCTTCATTGATTGCCCTTATCGCCCTAAGTGCTTTTCAAGCTTAGAAACAAGATTCCAAGTCGAGATGACAGAATCAGGATTCAAAGAAATCGAATCAATCCCCTCTTTGACTAAAAATTCTGCAACTTCGGGATAATCACTGGGGGCTTGACCGCAAATCCCGCAATATTTATGGTGCTTTTTGCAAGCTGCAATCGCACGTTTAAACATCTCTAGCATTGCTGGATTGCGCTCATCAAAGACGCTGCTGACTAGCTCGCTATCCCTATCTACGCCCAAGGTGAGCTGAGTGAGATCATTAGAGCCAATAGAGAAGCCATCAAACATTGAGAGAAAATCATCGGCCAAAATCACATTGACAGGCAGCTCACACATCACATAGATTTCTAAGCCATTTTTGCCCGATTCTAGCCCATTGCGCCGCAAGATTTCTAAGACCTTTTTGCCCTCTTCTGGTGTCCGCAGAAATGGAATCATCACTTTCATATTTGTCAAGCCCATCTCATCACGCACCATAGCCAAGGCTTGACACTCCCACTCAAAAGCGCCACGATAAAGATCAGAATAATACCGACTCGCCCCGCGAAAACCTAGCATAGGATTTTCTTCTTGAGGTTCATAAGCCACTCCACCGATCATTCCACGATATTCATTGGACTTGAAATCGCTTGTGCGCACAATCACAGGCCTAGGATAGAAAGCTGATGCGATCATTCCCATACCCTCGGCAATCTTTTTGATGAAAAAATCCTTGGGATTTTCATAGCCTGCGATGAGTTTTTCGATTTCTTCTTTGTCTTTGATGTCTTTTTTGCCATTTTGGAGGTCAAGGAGGGCTAGGGGGTGGGCTTTGATTTGATTGAGGACAATGAGTTCCATTCTGGCTAGCCCTACTCCGTGGTTGGGGAGCTGGGAGAAGCTAAATGCCTTTTCGGGGTTGCCCACGTTCATATAAATTTTAGTTTGAGTCTGTCCCATATTGGAGAGTTCGATACTCTCGACTTCATAGGGGTGGATACCTGCATAGACATAGCCCTCTTCGCCCTCAGCGCAAGAAACGGTGACTTCCATACCTGTATAGAGCCTATCAGTAGCCCCTACAGCCCCTACGATCGCAGGGACACCTATCTCTCTAGCAACAATAGCAGCGTGGCAAGTCCTGCCCCCACGATTGGTGATGACTGCTGCAGCCTTTTTCATCGCAGGCTCCCAGTCAGGATCGGTGTTGTCTGTGACTAAGATTTCGCCTTCTTTGAAGGTATTCATGTGTTCAATATCGTTGATAATTCTGACCTTGCCCGTGCCAATCTTGCCTCCAATCGCCCTGCCCTTGATGATAATTTCTTTTGTGTCATTGCAGTTTTTGAATCGGAATTTTTCGATTTTTTGTCCGTTGGTTTTTTTGATATTTTGACTCTGGACAGTTTCAGGGCGCGCTTGGACGATGAAAATCTCTCCACTTTCGCCATCTTTTGCCCATTCCATATCCATGGGTCTGTATTCGCCGGCTTCTTTTGTGTAGTGTTTTTCGATGATGAGGGCATAACGCGCAAGAGTGAGGATATCTTCATCAGTGATTGAGAAAGTTTCTAGCTCTTTTTGGGTGGTGGCGATATTTTTAGTTGGGTGATCGCTGCCTTTGGGAGCATAGACCATTTTTTGATGTTTGGTGCCTAGTTGGCGTTTGATGATGGGGCGTTTGCCTTGTTCGAGGGTGGGCTTGAATACATAAAATTCATCAGGATTGACAGTGCCTCCAACGACATTTTCGCCCAATCCCCAGCTTGAAGTGATAAACACAGCATCTTGAAAGCCTGTTTCAGTATCGATAGAAAACATCACGCCCGCGCTGCCCTTATCAGCCCTAACCATTTTTTGCACCCCGACACTCAAAGCGACCTTAAAATGGTCAAACCCTCTAGAAGCCCTATAGCTCACAGCCCTATCTGTAAAGAGTGAAGCCAAACAAGACTTGATATAATGGATCAGTTCTGTCTGCCCTTTGATACTCAAATAAGTATCTTGCTGTCCGGCAAATGAAGCGTCGGGCAAGTCCTCAGCTGTAGCAGAAGAGCGCACAGCGACATCAGCTTCTTGCATACCATATTCATCACTCAAAATCTTATAAGCTTGGAAAATCTCATCTCTAAGGTCTGTAGGAAAAGGCGTGCCAAAGATGAGTTCTCGGATCTTTTTGGAGCGAGTTTTGAGCACATCAATCTCAGTCACATCAACATTTTCAAGCAAATCAATAATTTTTTGCTTGATCCCCCCACTATCAAGGAGATACCAATAAGCCTCGCTTGTGATAGCAAATCCATTGGGGACTTTGATCCCTACAGGCACAAGCTCTTGAAACATCTCTCCGATGCTAGCGTTTTTCCCACCCACCAAAGGGACATCTCTATTATTGAGCTCCTTGAAAAACTTGATATATTTCATATTCTTGCGTTCTCCTCAATTCTGTTAATGCTTAACATTTTAATAGATAAATCTTTATTTGATACTTAGAATTTATAAAATTTCAGATTTTTTCTATTTTTATTGGTTTTGTGATGATTTTAGATAAAATTACCCTTAGTGATTGCGATCCCATCAAGCTATCCTAATATTTATGCCAATCCAATGAGGAATACAAAGATGACCCCCCAACCTATTGAAAATATTTCTGAAGTGCTCAAGCGCCATAAGCTGAGTTTGGAGGATTATGAACAAATCAAAAAAATCTTAGCGCGTGAGCCCAATCTGCTAGAAATTGCTATATTTTCAGCGATGTGGAGTGAGCATTGCAGCTATAAATCAAGCAAAAAATATCTCAAAGGCTTCCCCACACAAGCCCCGTGGGTGATCCAAGGGCCAGGTGAAAATGCGGGCGTGATTGATATCGGACAAGGCTATGGCGCTGTGTTTAAGATAGAATCCCATAACCACCCTAGCTTCATAGAGCCGCACGCTGGGGCTTCAACAGGTGTAGGGGGAATCATGCGTGATATTTTCACGATGGGCGCAAGACCCATAGCCAATCTTAATTCAATCCGTTTTGGTGAAGCCCATAGAAAGGACGCTATAGGGAGCAAACATCGCCATTTGCTTGCTGGGGTTGTAGCAGGCATTGGAGATTATGGCAATTGTATGGGCGTGCCTACGATTGGAGGGGAGTGCAGCTTTGAGGCTTGCTATAATGGCAATATCCTTGTCAATGCCTTCACGCTTGGTATCGCTCCGTGCGATGAAATATTTTATGGCAGAGCTGAGGGGGTTGGCAATCCTGTGATTTATGTAGGGAGCAAGACAGGTGCTGATGGGCTTGGAGGGGCTGTGATGAGTAGTGATAGCTTCACACAAGATTCCAAATCTCTGCGCCCCACAGTCCAAATCGGCGATCCATTTAGCGAAAAACTCCTCTTAGAGGCTTGTTTGGAATTATTCAAAAAAGATCTGATTGTAGGGATCCAAGATATGGGTGCTGCGGGCTTGAGTAGCTCGAGTTTTGAGATGGCAGGGCGTGCTGGGAGTGGTATGGTGCTCCATCTTGATAAGGTGCCAATGCGAGAAGCGGGCTTGGGGCCTTATGAGCTGATGTTGAGCGAATCTCAAGAGCGTATGTTGATTTGCGCTAAAAAGGGCTGTGAGCAAGAAGTCATTGCGATATTTGAAAAATGGGAGTTAGATGTAGCCATCATTGGTGCAGTGAGTGATAGCGGGAAAATGGAGTTGTTTTGGTATGGAGAGAAATGTGCTGAAATCCCTGTTGCAGAGCTGAGTGAAAATGCCCCGATTTTAGATAGACCCATCAAACGGCCTGCATATTTAGATGTATGCAGACAAACGCACTATCAAGGCAGCACAAAAGCTGAGCAAGAGATTTTTGAAATCTTGCTAGGGAGCTTAGATGTGTGCGATAAATCGTGGATTTACTCCCAATATGACAACTCTGTAGGCACTAACACAATCATCAGCAGCGCTCAAGGAGATGGGAGCGTGATTCGAGTGAAAGAAAATGATTCATTTTTGGCCATGAGTGTGTGTTGCCCTGTGCGTTATTGTTATTTAGATCCCAAAGAGGGAGCAAAAATCGCTGTGGCACTTGCTGGACGTAATTGCGCGTTGCGAGGGGCTAGAGTGTTTGGGATCAGTGATTGTCTGAACTTTGGCAATCCAGAAAATCCAGAAGTGATGTGGCAGTTTAAAGAAGCTACTGATGGGATTAAAGAAGCTTGCAAGGCTCTAAATACACCTGTTGTGAGTGGTAATGTGTCTTTATACAATCAAACTGATGGTCAAGACATCTACCCTACTCCGACTATCGTAGCTGTAGGCACTATCAAATCAGCAGAGCATATCATCAAAGCAGGATTGCAAAAAAGTGGGAATTTGCTAGTTTTATTGGGCGAGATTCAAAGTGAGTTTGGAGGGAGCCTGATCCAAAAAATGCTCACCCATCAATGCACAGGCACGCCTCCAACTCTCAATCTGCAAAGAGAGCTTGCCCTCTGGAGGCTCTTAGAGCAAGCGGCTATAGAGGGGCTTATTGTTGCAGCTAAAGATATCAATAAAGGTGGGCTAGCCATTGCAGCAGCAAAAATGGCGCTCATCACAGAGATGGGCGTAGCGATAAAAAGCCCCTTTTATCAAGCAAGCCAAAAGCTAGAGCGTGAAAATATTTTCAGTCAATCCCAAAGCTGCGTATTAGCAGAGGTTACCCCAGACCATCTCTCCAAGCTCACTGCGCTTGCCCAAACACATCAAATACCCCTTTGTGTGCTCGGAGAGGTCAGACCCCCACAAGATGGTATCAGTATCGATACAATCCAACTCGATATCTCCAAGGCCAAAGAGATATATTTCCAAAGCTTTGCTACGCAGCTTGATTTGGTGTGAATAATGGTAAAAAAAATTGTATCAGCATTTTTAGTGCTTTTGGGCGTGGGGCTTGCAGATGATGGGGTGTGTGATAGTGGATTGATTGCTTATCAAAAGCAATTTGTGAATCTACTCACTGAAAATGACGCTTATGCCAATCAATACATAGACCGATACTACACAGCAGGGACATCTTTAGGCTATAGCAGCAGGGAATATGACTTTTCTTGTGAGGATAAAGACTCGATGATGGCGTGGAGTCGGTATGTGAGTTTGGGGTATGCGCAGATGAAAATGACACATTTTAGCTTCTCGCTCTCACAAGATATTTACACGCCCTATTCAAGGGCTTTGACCCCTAGTGCCTCTGACCACCCATATTCAGGCTATATGCGCTTGAATTTTGGGATTATCCATCGCTCTTTGAGTGTGCTAGAAAGCACATTTTTATCCATAGGTATGGTCGGCCCCTCAGCGCTAGCTTATGAAACACAAAAGCTCATACATTACCTCACTAGCAATCCTATATTTTATGGCTGGAAACATCAGCTTAAAAATGAATTGATTGTCAATCTCAATTATCAGCTCGTGAAAAAATTCTATCTATGGGATTTGAGATACCTCTCTTCAGATATCTTGCCTGCCTTAGATGTTGCCTTAGGCAATGCAGATACGCATTTTCAGATCGGCACAAGGCTTCGCATTGGCTATAATCTTGACTCTGATTTTGGTGTCAATAAGGTCAATACGGGATTCAATGGCGCACAAGCTTATAATGACAGATTTTCTGCGTATATTTTTGGGGGGATTTTTGGCCGTTATCAAGCCCGAGATATATTCATACAAGGCAATAGTTTTGGTGCGCCGACGGGATTGGATATGGAATATTTTGTTTATAATGGCGAGATTGGGGCAGCAATTTTATATCAAGGTATGCGTTTTGCCTATACTTATACCCATACTTCTAAGACCTTTAAATCCCAGCCTCAAGCGCACGATTTTGGGACAATAGAGCTCAGTATCGCTTTTTGAAATGGCATACAAGCTATTTTTAGCATTATCACTCTTCTTCTGCCAGATATTTGCTACAAGCCCCAAAAATGCGAACTATTATCTCAACTCCCATCGCCAGACTCTTATATCTTATTACCAAACTCTCCATCAGCAATCTCTAAATGGGCAATATCCAAAATTTAGGGGGCGCAATGTGATTGAACATTCTGTCTATACCGCACTAGAGCCCATAAAAAAGCAAGAGCTCAAAGGTGCGTTGGTGATGAGCTATTTTATCCTCAAAAGTTTTATCAAATATTCCCATCTAGGAGGCGTGGGCGTGAGCGGTGTTTTGGTCTTGGAGGCAAAAGGGAAAAAACCAAGAGTGTTTTATCTCCAATTTGATGGGCGGTATCTGAGTGATTTAGAGGTTTTGGGAATAGGCAGTGAGCTTTTTGCATATTGCGTGCTGCCTGATTTCAATCAATGTATTCTGCTAGGTATCAATGAAGATTGGCAATGAGGGCAAATCAAGATTATTTGCGTATCAAATACCGAATACTCACGCCCCTTTGCTCGACTTTGAGCACCTCATAGCCGTGGTTTTTAGCGTCAATAGGGATATTGTTGATACTCTGTGGGCAGTCGCTTAAAACCTCTAAAATCTCTCCTTTTTTGAGTTTGGGGAGAGTTTGGAGTGTGACAATAGCTGGGTAAGGACAGGGCTCACCCTGCAAATCTAGGCAATAATTGGGAATTATTTCTTCTTCTAGCATATGCGCTCCTTATTTGCGTGTGTTGATACATTGAGTGGAGGGGCTTTGGAATATATTTTTTCTGAAAAATCGCTGCTGCACCCAAAGGATAAAAATAAATGCTAAGCCCAAAAGTGCATAATTCACAATCAAACCCCCATAATTGCCAAAAACATCTAAAAGATTGATTTTAGGCCAAGAAGTCGCTAATGCCTCGCCATAATAATCCCAACTCAGAGCTAAAATCATTGTCCCTACGACATTACCAATCCCAACGACCCAATAATGCACCTGCCCCTCGATAGCCCGATACATCCAGCCACACTCACAGCCACCAGATAAGACAATGCCAAAGCCAAAGAGCAGCCCACCTAAGATAATATTAGGCCCTAGCCAGTAGATTTTAGGGGCATTGCCTAACATCAGATAGCTAAAAACCCCTATGCAAGAAATCGCCATTCCAATCACCACGGCCTTTGCCATCTGCGTGCGCCCTGTCATGAATAAATCTCTAAAGGCTGAAGTGAAGCAAATCTGAGCCCTTGCGATGATAAAGCCAAAAGATATTCCAAACCCTAAAGCCATACCAAGCACAGGAAGTGCCCTGCCCTTTGGTGTTGGTGCAACATGAGTGAGATAGATGATCCAAAGCACAGAGAGCAAAAATACCACACAGCCCAAGATAAATAGCACAAAAGACCTTGAGCGCGTATCAGAGAGCTGTTTTTGCGTATGGACTTTTTGCATATCGACCTTTGGGAGGAAGCAAGGCAGTGCAACAAACTTTGTGCCGATATAAATACCAATAATCATAAAAATACTAAAAACCCAAGTATGCAAGGAAAAATAAGGGATACCTGTGAAGAAATTTGCTAGATTGCAACCCATCGCAAGCCTAGCGCCAAAGCCAGCGATAATCCCGCCTAAAAATCCTTGCGCGATACGAATTTTGCTTTTGGGTAGTCGGATTTTGAAGTTATTTGCCCATAAGGTCGCTATCAGAGCGCCCACAAACATACCAATCACCATAATCCCATCATTGCGACTCAAAGGCGTGCCACTCATATTTTGGATATCATAATAATGGAATCGTGATATATCCACCCCCAAAAAGTGCAGCACATGCCCACCCCAACGAGTGAATTCACCCGTTACAGCCCACAAACTCCCTGTCAAGCCAAAGTAATAAGTCGATAAAATCCCTAGGGCTATCACAGCAGGCAATGGATTCCAAAATCCCACAAGATATTTTTGCTTCAATGTTTGCCACATCAAAAACTCCAGACAATGATAAAATATATTTTTAGATTTGGTTTTTAGAAGTCTAAAAATAGTATCGCTAAGCCTTAGCGCTCAATCAAAGGGGAATATTGTCCTCTATCTTTGCTAAAAATTCACTGAAAATCAAGCCATTTTACAAGCTGATTCAATCCTATCACAAAGAATATGGATCACTAAAATATGCATTTCTTGGATACGCGGGGTATCTGAGCTCGGGATAATGAGATTGTGTGTGCAAACATCTGACATCAGCCCTCCATCGCGCCCAGAAAGACCGATATTCTGACAGCCTATTTTTTTGCCCGCTTCAAAGGCTTTGATGACATTTTGTGAGTTCCCACTTGTTGAAATCCCAAAGACCACATCGCCTGCTCTAGCAAGCGCTTCGACTTGTCGAGAAAATACATATTCATAGCCATAGTCATTTCCGATAGCTGTGAGTGCTGAAGTATCGGTGGTGATAGCAATCCCTGCGAGTGCTTGACGCTCTTTTTTATAGCGCCCTGAGAGTTCAGCTGCGAAGTGTTGCGCATCAGCAGCACTCCCACCATTCCCACAAAATAAGATTTTATTGCCTCTTGAGAGTGTATCGCTCAAGAGCGTGGCTACTTTTTGTATATCTCCACTTAAGAGCTCTAGGGTTTTTTTTGCCGTTTCTATGTGTGCTAAAAATTCACCTTCTATCCACTTTCTCATATTGCCTCCTATAATGACTTGACTTTTTTGAGAATATTTGTCGTTGATTTGCCATCGACAAATTCAATCAATCTGAGTTCCTTAGCATATTTTGTTCCTGCTATGGGCTTGCCCTCATAATCCTTGCCTTTTACCAAAATATCAGGACTGATGGCTTTGATGAGTTCTTCGGGCGTATCCTCATCAAAAATCACGACAAAATCCACGCTCTCTAGCCCTGCAAGCACAAAAGCCCTATCATCTTGGGGATTGATAGGTCTTTGAGCGCCTTTGAGTCTTTGGACTGATTGGTCGCTATTGAGCCCTACAATGAGAATATCGCCTAAATTTTTGGCTTGCTGGAGATAAAAAATATGCCCTTTATGCAAGATATCAAAGCAACCATTGGTGAATATAATCTTTTTGTCTTTGAGAGATTGGAGTATGTTTAGGAGTGTCGCTTTTGTTAGGATTTTATCATTGCAATCAGATTGATTCCTCGCGTGCATGTATTGGATAATCTCTGCATAACTCACCGTAGCGCTCCCCACCTTACCCACCACAACAGCTGCTGCTGCATTAGCAAATTCACAAGCCCGATAAATATCTAGCCCGCTAGATAGCCCAAAGCCCAGCGCAGCAATCACTGTGTCCCCCGCCCCTGTGACATCATAGACTTCTTTGGCGATCGTGGGGATTTTGATGAGCTGATTGTGCCCATCAAGCAAGGCAATCCCATCTTCACTCAAAGTGATGAGCGAGATGGCTAGCTTGTATTGGTCTTTGAAAAATTTTAAGGTCTTATGGAGCGTTTGGTCATCAGTGATATCAATTTTGCTAGCTTGCTGGGCTTCGCTTTTATTGGGCGTGAGTAAGGTCGCACCTTGATATTTCTGATAATCCTTGCCCTTAGGGTCGCACAAAATGGGCTTATTTTCGCTCCTTGCAAGCTTGATAAGGCTTTTAGTGAGCGTTGCACTCAGCACGCCTTTGTTATAATCAGACAAAATCACGCAATCAAAATCTGAAATTTTGTTTTCGATTTTTTCTATCATTTCAGCAGCGATTTGGTCAGAAATGGTATTTTTGTCTTCTCTATCGATACGCAAGACTTGCTGATTGGATACAACGATCCGTGTTTTTTTGGTTGTGGGGCGATGGGGGAGGACAAAAACATTATCGATATCAATTCCCAAAGAATCCAAACTACCCACAAGCCATCTGCCCGTGTCATCATCACCGATTACACCACATATGCTTACCTTTGCACCCAGTGAAATGAGATTATTAGCAACATTGCACGCCCCACCTAAGCGATTGCTCTCATCTTTGACTTCTGCTATCTGCACGGGGGCTTCAGGCGATATGCGCTCACACTTCCCCCAGATATAATGGTCGATCATCAAATCCCCCACCACTAAAATAGAGGGGGTTTTATCTTCAAGCCCAAACATTTATTTGCTCCTATTGTGGATTTCTCTGATTGTTTCTATATAGCTTTTGATTCCTGATTCTAGGTTATAGCGAGGTTGATAGCCCAAATCAGTCATGGTTTCTTGGATATCAGCTTGTGTGTGTGTTTGGAAAAATGCATAGGGATTGTGGATATATTCGACTGCAAAATCCCCCAACTCATTTTTGAGGCAACAAACAATATCATTAAAGCTCCGACTCTCACCATAGCCGACATTATAAATCCCACCTTTTTTGACCTCTAGGGCTTTGATATTGGCTTGGATCACATCTTGGATATAGACAAAATCTCGTCTTTGCTCTCCTGAAGCAAAAAGCCTGACTTTTTTATCCCTAAGGGCTTGCAAGCCAAGCTGGAGAATCATTGAGGCTGTTTTGCCTTTATAAAATTCTCTTTCTCCATAGACATTGAAATACCGCAAGCCGATGATGGGCGCTTTGGGGTTGTCTTGGAGTATTCTTCGGACGCTCTCGTCCATGCGGAGTTTGGAAAATCCATAGATATTTTCAGGGTTTTCGCCCACGCCCACACTATTGGGTGCGCTTGTGTTGCCATAAGTCCCTGCTGAAGAGGCATAGATAACGGTGGCGTTTTTTTCTGAAGCGATATGTAAGAGGTTCAAAAAGGCCTCGTGATTGGTGCGCATGACTAGCTCTTGATCGCTGATGGTTGTATCAGAAATCGCTGCTTGATGGAAAATATAATCAAAATTCAATGCAGCAATATCTTCTAAATCCTCGATACGATTGATATCTCCTACAATCACTTCGCCCTTAAAACCAATGAGGTTTTTAAAATGCCCCAAAGAAGTTGGATTGCCACTAGAAGAAGTGCCCTCATTGCGAAATTTATCAAACACAACCACACGGCTCTCAGGGTGATTTTCTTGAAAATAAAACGCTAGATTGCTCCCGATAAAGCCTGCTCCACCTGTGATTAAAATCGTTTTGCCTTTGAGTGTGTTTTCGATATAGCGCATATTATTCTCCTACTAAATGTTTCATGACTTCTAGGGCTTGTTTGAGTGAAAAAACAATATGGAGATTTTCAATCCCCATCACCCCCTCATCGGTGTTTTTCAAAAAAATTTTATTACCAATCCCGCTTGCCTGCCCTGCTTGCATATCTGTAGGCTTATCTCCAATGATAAAACACTCTTGGAGATTGAGTGCGTAATCTTTTTGGGCTTTTTGGATCATGCCAATATTTGGTTTGCGGCACAAGCAAGCATCAGCTGGGTTGTGGGGGCAAAAATAAATGCTGTCAAAAGCAAATTTTAGCTTTTTTTTGAGTCCTTTTTGCATATATTGTGTGACTTCTTTGAAATCCTCTAATGTGTAATACCCTCTGCCAATGCCTGATTGATTGGTGATGAGGATCAGCAAAAAGCCCTTTTCTTTGCAAAATTTCAGTAATTCAAAAATATCCTCCATAAAAATAAATTCTTTGGGCTCGCAGACATAGCCAAAATCTTCATTGACAATGCCATCTCTATCAAAAAAGACTGCCTTCATTGCCTCACTCCAGAATCATCAGCTCCCATCGAGTGGGTATGGGGCGTATGGGGTTGGGTCGAGTGCATTGGCATTGAGTGCCCACCCATCGAATGTCCTCCCATTGAGTGTCCTCCCATTGCTTTGCCCTCAAGCATTGAAATCCCCTTATAAATGCCATACCCGCCAAAGCAGAGCATGAGCACAAAAGATATTTTCATAAAAAAGCTCCTGAAAGTTGATGTCAAAATTTTACCTGTGATAAAGCCCAGCACAAACATTGGCAAAAAAGTCGCCAATCCAAATACTCCCATCATCACTGCTCCCATCAGCACATTGCTAGCAAGCGCAGCACTCAGGGCAAAATAATAGACCATACCACAAGGCAAAAATCCATTTAAAACCCCTAATCCCCAGAAGCTAAAAAGATTCTTTGAGCCCATCAACCACGCAAATGTGTTATGAAAAGAGCGCGAAAAGATGTTTTGAGAATTCTTAGAGATTGAGGGCTCTAAAAAGGTAATGACCTTAGGGAAAAACACATAAAGGCAAGCAAACACAATCAAAAGCGCCCCCACAACGATAAACAAAATACCTTTTGTCTGCATCGATGCGCTGATACCATTGCCAATTAAAGCGCTGATAGCCCCGATAATCATATAAGAAGTGATCCTCCCTAGACTATAAAGGATATGGCATAGGGCTTGATAGGAGTTGCTAGCATTGGGGTGGATTTTGCCGTGTGTATAAGCGATGACTATCCCCCCACACATACCCACACAATGGCTCAAAGCCATAGGAAACGCGATAACAAACACTGAAAGCAATAATCCGATTGTATCCATCACATACCTCCCTCTATAGAATGATTGAGCATTTCATTTGCCTTTTTGATTGCCTCAAGTGCTGTGTCATTTTGCTTGGGTGTTGTGGGCGAAGTGATATGTTTTGAATCTTGAGGTATGACTCCTTTGGGCATTTTGACAAACACATCTTCATAGTTTTTTTTGTTGCTCCGATAGCGGATATAGATTTCTCCTGTGTCTGTATTGTAGATATAAGTATCGGTCTTATCGCTAAACATTTGCCACTGCCCTAAAAGCAGAGATTGGAGAGATAGGAGGCAGCAAATGAGCTTTTTCATTGCTGTATCAAGGCTTGGAATTGGGATTGCAAATCAAGAATTGCTTGCTTTTTGGCATAAAAGCTATTTTTGTTTGCAATCAAATAAGCACTCGAATCCATAATCACTTCATCGACTTTTAGGTTATTTTGCTTCATCGTAGCGCCCGTTTGGACAATATCTACAATCCCATCAGAGAGCTCTACTAATGGTGCTAGCTCGATAGAGCCATAAAGCTTGATGACATCAACAGCGATAGCTTTTTGAGAAAAATGCCTGATAGTGATACGGGGCATTTTTGTAGCGATTTTGATACGAGGTTTGCGATAATCAATGCCTTTACCCACGCTAGAGCCCACTACAACCTTGCATTTGCCTATCCCTAGATTGAGTAGCCAGATAAGGTCTAGCTCGTGTTCTTCTAAGACATCTCGCCCTACCACACCAATATCAGCAGCTTGATGATAGACATAGGTGGGAACATCTTGATTGCGCACGAGCAAAAATCTAAACCCCATGTGCTCTAAAATGAGCTTTCTGTCTTGGAAGCTAAAATTCTCTTGGAATATCTTGCCAAACAAATCCAAAGTTTCATCAGCAATCCTCCCTTTAGGCAAAGCAACCGTGATCATTTCTGCTCCTTGTGGTATTTGAGTGCTTGATCAATCGAGATTTGCATACCATTGAAAACAAGCATTTCATTATAAACTGATTTGGGGAAAAACTTTGATAAAAATTTCCCATCACCACCTGTGAAGTAGGCTTTTTGGTCTTTGATGGTGTCTTGGATACAAAGTATAATGCTTTTAAGGACGCCAAAACTCATAGCCGATTGGGTATCAAGGGGCAGTGTGTCTAGGGGGGTAGCAAAGTTTATGGGGAGTTTGAGGGCAGTTGAAATCTGTTCAAATATATGGCCATAGCCTGCTAGACCTGGTAAAATATAGCCGCCTTGATGTTTGCCTTGACACATCACATCAATAGTGATCGCACTCCCAGCATCAACAATCACACCATCATCTATCCCCAAGCAAGCTGCTTTTCTATCGATCCCTAGCCCCATATAAGGAGTGTCAAAGTCAATAATTTTAGCGATATTATAGGAATTTTTGTGTGCTGCGATGAGCTTTTGTTCGTTGGTGGGATTGACACTGATGTAGTAAATATCTGCGTGCAATTCTTTTTTGTCTATGGCTTCGGGTTTGTTTTTCCAGATTTTGCGTTTGTCATAAAAATGGACATAAGTATTGCCAATATCACAGAGTATCATTTTCCCTCTTTAGAAAAGTCAAAATAATATTTATCATAATAAATCCTGTGCTTGTCATAGAAATTGAGTTTATCAAGCTTCATGCGCCCCAAAGCGCCCTTGACTTCAAAGACTTTATAAGCAAAGTTTATCGTATCGACTTCAATCAAATAGCCCCTATTCTCGATAGTATGGAGCTTGTTATCTGTGATGACAATGGTATTGAGCGTGGCAAAAGGTAGTTTGATTTTATTGAGCTCTCGGAGCGTCTTATCGAGCTGGATAATCTGCCCCTCAAGGGTCAAAACATACAAATAAGGCTTTTGATACAAGACATCACGGATATCAGCATCATAGCTAAACTCTTGGCCTGAGATGATAGAAACAAGCCTTTTGCTTGTAGCTGCAAACATACTTTCATCATCTATAACCAAATAAATGATATTGTTAAAAAACTTTTCGCTGTTGATGATGATATTTCTTGCAGGCGTGTAACTCTTAGTATCCACAACCAAAAGCCGCCCATCAAGCGTGGGGAAGACAACCAAAGTGTCTAAAAAAACCGGAGCAGCCACTAGGGAATTGATCGCAATACTTGGGCTGCCTTTTTGCGAAAACAGCGCTTCTTGTGTCTTGATACTATAGATATTTGTGGAATTATCTGCTAAAACAAGAGCGAGCAAATCCCCTTTAGTCGAGGCTCCTAAGGGGCAAGTAGGGAGAGTGAGGATTGTAGATTGTTGCGTGGTTTTGTTGATAAGCTCTAAATGGTGGCAGTCTTGGGCGATAATATAATAATCTTGTGTTTCGTTTAAAAATGTCGATTGTTGATTGATTTTCAGATAGGTAAGACCATTAGCGTCGATAACACTTCCATTATCCAAAACTGCGCCAAAGCGATTGGCACTCACGATTTTATCTTGAAGCTTGTGGTCAAACTTCAAAGTGCCATTAGTGATAGGGGGCTCGAAATATTTTTTAGAACCACAGCCAACAAAAAACACTGCTAAAGCAAATGCAAAATAGATACTTTTGATATGGATCACTGGGAAACCTCTGTGGGGAGTTGGGCTTTGGGGGTGGTATTTTGTGCTTCAAAGACTCCATAATGTTTCAAAATAGCAGCGATTTGATACACAGAAGAAGTCCTATCAATCTGGTCTAGGAGGGATTTTGCTTGCGGGATTTGATTTTTTGTATAAAGCAAATACGCTTCTTGCAAGATAGCAAAATCTTTCATTGGAGTGGTGTTGAGCTTTTCTAGCTCGGTGAGATTTTGTGTATAAGAAGCATACTGATAGGTCGCAAGGTCTTTGATGATGGGGTTTTGAGAATCTTTGAGTGCTAAAAGTGCCTTTTGGTCGCCATTTTGCAGAGCTTGTGCGTAAGTGTAGAGATCATACAAATCTGGTGAGCTTTTTTTGAGTTCATCGAGCAAGGCTTGATTTTCAGGGCTTTTTAAGACTTCATTATAGATAGCTGTGGTCTTTTGGGCTTGTTTTTGTTGTTGGTATGCTGCAAACTTGCTATAGCCAAACCAAGCCAACAAGACCAGCACAATCACCCATAGCACATATTTGTATTTGCGATACAGCCGCTCTAACTTGAAAGCACTCTCTAAAAGCTTCTCATCGCCTCTGAATTCTTCTTGGACTTGCTTGATATTGTTTTTAATGCCCATTGTCACTCCTAAAATGATTGATTGTGTCTAATTTCTATCTAATTATTGTTTCCCGCTACTACCAAACCCACCTTCCCCTCTCAAGGTAGTATCCAGCTCTTGGGTTTCGATAAAATCGGCTTGATAGACCTTGTTGATGACCCCTTGCGCGATACGATCTTTGCTTGAAATTGTAAAATCAACATCTGAATGGTTGATTAAAAGCACCATGATTTCACCTCTATAATCGCTATCAATCGTCCCTGGTGCGTTCAAAACGCTCACGCCGTGCTTGAGCGCTAGCCCACTTCTAGGTCTTATCTGGAGTTCATAACCTTCAGGTATCGATATAGCAAGCCCTGTTTGGATCAGAGCACTTTTCCCTGCCTCAAGCACATAATCTTTTAAAGCACACAAGTCAAAGCCCGCTGCCCCTTGGGTCTGGTATTTTGGGATTTGGGCTTTTGGGTGGAGTTTTTTGATTTGTATTTTCATTTTTCAAACTCTATCTTTTGATAAAAAACTTTTAAAATTTCAAAATCACTCTCTCCAGAGGGCAAGCTAATTGTCACTTCATCACCCTCTTCTTTGCCGATAAGGCTTTTAGCGATGGGAGAAGCAAATGAAATCAATCCTCTTGAGGGGTCGCTCTCAGTGCTGCCTACTATGGTGTAGGAGAATTTTTTGTCGTTATCGAGATTGACAATCTCTACAGAGCTGCCAAAGCTGACTTTGTTGTGCGTGAGTGTCGCTGGGTCGATGACTTGGGCGTTGCTTAATATCTGGGTCAAGTCATTGATTCTTGCTTCGATAAAAAGCTGCTTTTCCTTTGCTGCGTGGTATTCAGCATTTTCTTTTAAATCCCCATGCCCTCTGGCAATATCGATCTCTTTGACAATATTGGGGCGTTCGATTTCTTTGAGATTTTTTAATTCTGAACAGATTTTTTCATATCCGTATGCACTCATTGGTTCCTTGTTCATTTCACTGATCTCCTCAACTAAAAACACAATCATATAAAATCTGAAGTTAATTTAATGTTAAAGCTATCCATTTGGCAATATTTTTGGCACTGCCATATTGCAAATATTCCCTAATTTTACCCGCCTCGCATAAAAATTTCTCTCTGTCTGTTTGGTAGTAGCATTGGAGGAGATTTTGGGGATTGAGCGCTTCTTGGATCAATTCTTGGTGCAATCGGGTTTTGCCCTTGCCTGCTTCTTCGCCATTGAGCGCTTGATAAAAAATATTTGCCAGCCCGATACAAGAGAGCTTGACAAAGGCTCTTGCAATCATAAAGTCTATGGCCTTTGCTCGATAACCCAGCACAAAAGGCGTGCCAATGAGTGTGGCCTCTAGTGTGGCTGTCCCACTGCAGATAAAGGCAAATTCAGCTTCATAGAGGCTTTGATGGGTATCAAAAGAAATAGCAAACTCTTCTAAACCCGCTCCATATATCGCTTTCAAATCAGCTCCCTCAAAGGATTTGGGGACAATGAGTGTCTTTTTTTTGCCTTGGAGGGCTTTGGCAGTTTGGACAAAAATAGGAAATATCTTTTTGATTTCACTTCTTCTGCTACCGGGCATAAAGGCAATCCCATCTCCTTGCGGGCTTTGCTTGTAACAAGAGATTTCATCAAGCAAAGGGTGGCCAACATAAGAGGCCTTAGAGTGATAAAACCCTACCTCAAAAGGCAGAATCGCCCCGAGTCTATCGCAATAGCGTTCGATTTTTTGCGCACGCCAGCTTTTCCACGCCCATACTTGGGGCAAGATATAATAAATAATGGGCTTATGGGGCACAAGATGTTTGATAGCTTTTGCTAGAGGAATATTAAAAGAAGACGCGTCCATCAAAAGCACCATATCAGCTTGCAGGGCCAATTGTGCCATTGCTTTATTTGTGCGATAAAAAAACCTTATTTTCCCCAAAACATCGCCAAAGCCCATCACAGAAAACATACTTGGGTCATAGAGCGGCTCGCCTAAGTCTTTTTGAAAAATCCCGATAAATTCGATATTGCTTAGATGTTTTTTGAGTTCTTTGAGATGGAGGTTAGAGCTAGGCTCAAGGGCACTGACAAGGATTTTAGGCATTAGTGTCCTTAGGGGGTTGGAGGGATTGTTGGGTATTGAGTATGTCTTCAGTATGGAAATCGCGCAGTTCGATTTTGAGTTTTGCATTTTCTAGCTCAAGACCTAGCATTTGGTCTTTGAGGGCTTTATTTTCTTTTAAAACAACGCGATATTTTCTATACAATGTATCAGAAAAGACCTTTTTTGTTGGCTTGGCCTTGGCTGTCGAGCCGTCTTTGAGATAGATGTCGATGGTTTCTAGGGGCTTAGGGAGGATTTCATCTTTTTTACTCAAGAGTTGGGATTTTTCATAATGGAGGGCAGAAATATTTTTTTTGATTTTGTATTTGAAAAGCTCTTGATTGACTTGCTTGATGGCTTCGATTTTTTGGGACTGGATATCTTCAAATTTCTTGATGATTGCTTTGAGTTGGGTGATTTGGGCACGCAAGTCTTTGAGGGTCTTTTTTGACTGCTCGATTTCTTGTTTATAGGCTTGGCTTTCTTGCTTGAATCGCTCTCTTTCTGCTTCAAAGAGCTCTACAAGCTCCCAGCTTTCCTTGATTTCAGAGCTTTTTTGGATAAATTCTTGAAAAATATGTCTATCTTCCATCGCCTTCTTCTCCATTGCCCTCATCTCCATCACTCCCATCATCTCCTATCATCTCTAGGGTCAATAGGTGCATTTGACGCCCTTTGATGATTTCAATATGGCTGCCTTTGCACTCTGGACAGATGCCATATTCAATACCTTGGGGAGAAAAACGCGTATGGCAGTCCTTGCACTCTAGCTCCACCTTTTCTTCTATGATTTCTAAAATAGCGTCTTTGCATACGGGGGATTCTTCTCTAAAAGTTTCAAAAGCACTGATAAACAAGCTTTTATCCATGCCACTCCTCTCGCCAATACCCACGACAATTTTTTCAACCCTAGAAGCGTTGTTTTTATGGACGTGCTCTTCGCAAAGCTGCAAGAGAGAGGAAACTACTGAATATTCGTGCATCGCCTTGACCTTTTAGTTCTTTTTGAAAATAATACTTTGTATATGCTTAATATTTGCAAGGGATTGCTCATTTGATGGTTGGACGCTGATATTTTCTAAGATTTTTTGTAGCTCAGGCTCTGGATTGCAAAAGTTTTTGATCTCATCATCACGCCCATATCTCAAGACATATTCACCGATACTTTTTGACCAATCCACACCCTCCACCCCACTCTCAAAGGCCTCAAACATCTCATACAAATAGGCTATTTTCATTGTGATATCGACTTTGTTTTTCCAAAAGGCAATCGAGAGAAAATTTTGTATCTTTTGATATGTCTTGCCTACATCGCCCTTTTGTGCGATACTTTTGGCTTCTGCAAAGACTTGGGAAGTTTCTTTATAAAGCGTGATCGCCTCTTCAGAAGTGCGTATTTCTGGGTATTTATCAAGTATTTTATAGCATTCAGTGTAGTTTTTGCTTTGGTATTGTGAGAGGAATAGCTCAATGTTATTGATATAGTTTTGACTCTTGGATACAAACTCCACAAAAGGCTCTACCCCTGCTAGGAGCTTGAGATATTCTTGTGCTTGGGGGTAGTCTTTGTTTGCGATAGCGCTTTGGGTTTGATGGGCGATATTTTCACATATCAAGAACATTTTTTGATATGTTCGGCTTTTTTTGAGAAATGGATATGGCTTTAAGGCGTTAAAATAATTAGCAAAATCCCTTTTTTTCGCATAACGTTCTATAATCAGATACTGCTCCCAATTCCCTAAAATAGTCGTGACAATGGGCTTTTTATCCGGAATATCTTTGAAAGGTTCTGCTAAGATGGAAAATTTTTCTTTGCCTGTATTCGGGTCAGAAAACACCAGATAATTAGAAATATTGCAGATTTTTTCAAAGTATTCATTGATTTTTTCATATTCTTGGAGGTCTTTGATACAAGGGTGGTCATTAGCGATTTTGCACGCCAAATAATAATCGCGGCTTTCAAAAGCACTCAAAAACTTTGCAATCGAAGATCTTTCTGCGATGTATTTTTTGATTTCTTCTGCTTTTTGCAAGTCTTCAAGATAAGGGAGTGCGATATCAGGAATACCTTGACTTTGGCTTTTGACTAATGACTTAATTGCACTCTTTAGTGCCTCTGGCCAAGTGGTATTTTTGACCTTAGTATAGACATCAAGTGTTTTAAGCAAGATATTATGCTCCTCTGCAAAGGCCTTGGCTTGCTTGAAATTATTTTGGTCTAAAAGGGCTAAAAACGCGTCCATCTGATAGAGTTTATCGATAATTTGGATATTGCCATTGACAAAGCAGATGAATAAAAGATTTTCATAGATTTTCAAGCAGCCCACGCCCTTTGAAGCAAGCTCGATAGGGTGGTTGAGTGTATGGCTTGGGAGATGGTAGATATAGAGCATATTTTCGCGTGTACCGATATAGATATGCGCTCCAGAAAGCACGATTTTAGTCGGCCAAGCTAAAAGATGGGCTTTGATGGTGTTGCTATTTTGTTGGATATCAAAGACCCCTACTTCGCCATCTTTGCAAACATAAAAAATCTTTGTATCCCCATCAAAAAACACCATATCTTCAATCACGCTAGGGGATTTAGCGCTCCAAATCTCTGTATCCCTCTCTAAGTCATAAACCACAAAGCTCATATCATAAGAAGCATAGCAGATCTGCTTAGAATGCTCGCTAAAGGCTAGTGCTGAGATATAATCAGCGCGCCTGGGTAAAAATGTAGTGTATCTGTGGTTGGGGTGGGTATAGATAAATACACGCCCATCTTCCCCACCTGTGGCTAGATATTTGCAGTCTTGTGAAAACTTTGCTACGCTCACATCTGTGCGGTGCCATTTTAGACGCGTTGTCAAAAAGAGATGGTTGTTTGATAGTTTGTAGATATTGCTGATGGACTTTTTGATTCTAGGGATAAGGATATAGCTGTCTAAAGAGCAAGTTATGGCTTTAGAATAATGGTGGTGTATGGGGTCGTTTTGTCCGACTGATTTGCTAAAAGAAAACATAAAATCTTTCAAAGAAAAGCGATAAATCCTTGAATTGCAATCAACGAGCAGATATTCTTCACCATCTCTGACAATATCAAGCACGTTAACAATCAGATTGATTTTATTCCGAACCTTAAGCACAATTGCTCCAGTTTGAATTTTTAGACTTTATTTAGACTTTGGATTCTTTGGGTAGATACCACCACACCACTATGATTTTTTATCTTTTGAGGGTTAAAATCGTGTATAATCATAACATAATTTATCGGGTTCTGCCCATAAATATGTAAAATTATTTTAAATAATTTCAAAAACAAAAGACCAAAATAATATTTTCAGCATAAGCACAATTTTTTAAGGAAGACAGATGTTAAAGCCACGATATCCCACCAAACAGATTTTTATCGGCAATGTCCCCATCGGTGGGGACGCTCCCATCAGTGTGCAGAGTATGACTTTCACCAAAACAGCCGACTTGAAAGCAACAAAAGAGCAAATCGACAGGCTCCATCTTGTGGGGGCCGATATTGTGCGTGTGGCTGTGAGCGACCAAAAAGATGCTAACGCACTCTGTGAGCTCAAAAAAATCTCCACCCTCCCGATTGTTGCTGATATCCACTTCCGACATCGATTTGCCTTGATTGCAGCTGAGAGTGTTGATGCAATCCGTATCAATCCGGGCAACATCGGCACAAAAGATCGTATCAAAGCCGTGGCCGATGCGTGCAATCAAAGACAGATCCCTATCCGCATAGGCGTCAATAGCGGGAGTTTGGAGAAGCAATTTGATAAAAAATATGGCCCCACACCTAAAGGTATGGTCGAATCAGCGCTTTATAATATCAAGCTGCTTGAAGATTTTGGATTTGAAAATATCAAAGTTTCCCTCAAAGCAAGCGATGTAGAACGCACGATTGAAGCGTATAAAATGCTACGTCCTTTGGTTGCTTATCCCTTCCATTTAGGGGTCACAGAAGCAGGGACAATATTCCACTCAATGATTAAGAGCTCTATGGCATTGGGTAATCTCTTGATGGAGGGGATCGGGGATACAATGCGTATTTCTATCACAGGCGAATTAGAAGAAGAAATCAAAGTTGCCAAGGCAATCTTGCGATATAGTGGGAGGCAAAAAGATGGCATTACTATCATCTCTTGTCCCACTTGCGGGCGCATTGAAGCCAATCTTGTTGCTGCTGTCAAAGAAGTAGAAAAACGTCTTGCCCATATCAAAACACCTCTAAATGTGAGCGTGATGGGCTGTGCAGTCAATGCTATCGGCGAAGCCAAGCACGCTGATATTGCCATTGCCTTTGGTAACCACGATGGTCTAATTATCAAAAATGGCGAAGTCCTCTGCAGACTCCCTGAAGACAAGATTTTAGAGGTTTTTATCGATGAGGTGCAAAAGCTCGCTGCTGAGCGCGGGCAATCTGAATAACCCCTCCCCTAACCTCCCCCTTTTTTTGAGCCCTTGAATCTTGTGCTTTCTGTGCTTGAATCATCTATGGCTATTGTGGGTGGATATGTGTTTTTAAGGTTTCAAAAGCTTTCTAGCGTTACAATCACTGCTGATAAAGCCTAGTCTGTCTGCTAAAAATAAGCTTAGCAGCAAAGTGTAGAGGGGAATGAGATGTTATTGGCTCTGTATGGGGTTTTTGCTTTTATTGGATTGGGATATTTGGCAAAATCAATGCGTATGGTAGGCAACAAGCAAAGCGGGATTTTGCTAGGCTTTTTGCTGAATTTTGCCCTGCCAGCACAGATTTTTACAGGCATTTATCATATTGAGTTTGAAATCAAGCTGCTTGTGACCTTGCTTTTAGCACTGCTTTGTTCGCTCATTGGCGGGCTCTTGATGTATGTTTTTGCAAAATTCTTACTCAAAAGAGAGAGAAACACTATCGTTTCTATGGCGTTTTTGAGCACTTTGGGGAATACGCTTTTTTTGGGCGTGCCTTTAGTGGGCGGGGCTTTGGGGCAAGCATACGCAAATAAGGCTATTTTATATGATCAAATATGCACAGCTATTCCCTTAGCCATACTCACGCCTTTGATGATGAGCTTAGGAGGCAAGGGCGTATTTAACTTCAGGTCGATTTCTATGCGACTCTCACAAAACCCACTTTTTTTAGCCCTTATCATTGGTTTGGTGTTTAAGCTCATGCCTTTTGGTCTTTCTGAGTGGATTTTTACACCCATCAAGCAGTTGGGGGCTTGTGCGACGCCTGTAGCTTTGTTTGCTATTGGGGTGCAAATCAGTCTGAGTGATATCAAAACCGAATGGAAAAATACATTTTTTGTGCTCTTTTGGGGAATGGTGGTCGTCCCTAGTTTGCTATTTTTCACTCTTAAGCTCAGCTATGGCACGATACAAGGTGATGGGCAGATGGCGCTGCTAGAATCGGCTATGCCCCCATTGATTAGCTCAGCAGCTGTGATTATGCGTGCAGGGCTCAACAAAAAGCTTGCTGTGAGTTCTATCGCTTTTGGGATCCTTGCTAGTGCGTGTATCATACCTCTATGGCTATATCTGAGCTATATTTAGGGGAGTGTGATGTATGTATATAGGCTTGTTGGACTGAGGATTTTACCTATTTTGTTCTTTGCATATTTGATTGCTAATATCGAAATAGCTAATGTTGGGTTTGCCAAGCTTTTTATGGATAAAGATTTAGGCATAACTGAGAGTGCTTTTGGGTTTGGAGCTGGACAATTTATCCTAGCTTATGCGATATTTGAGATTCCCAGTGTGGCACTCGCTACAAAATTTGGCCTGAAATGTTGGCTTGCTTTGATGGTGCTTGCTTGGAGTGTGTGTTCATTTTTGATGGCTTTTATCCAAACTTCTAGCGAATTTTATATTTTAAGATTTTTATTTGGTATGTGTGAAGCAGGGTTTTTGAGCACTGTAATGCTTTATTTAAATACTTGGTTTGGCAAGAAATATAGGGCAAAGATTTTGAGCTTATTTTTACTTGCAAATCCTTTAGCAAACGCCATGGGCTCTGTGCTATCTGCTTGGATACTTGGCTTTGAGATACCTTGGGGAAAAAATTGGCAATGGCTTTTTGCCCTAGAAGCCTTGCCAGCTTTTTTGTGTGGTTGGATTATTTTATGCTATTTACCCAAAGACTATCAACAAACCCCTTGGCTCACATCTACCCAGAAATCCCAAATCGCTAAAACTCTTGATTACCAACCGATAAGAGGAGCTTTTGCGTTTAGATTTTTTGGGGACATACGCATTTATCTCTTTGCTTTGGTGTATGCGAGTGTTTCAGCAGCTTCGGGGGTTTTTAAAATCTGGCAGCCCTCTATCATTGCTTCTATGGAAACAGATTTGATTGATATCGGTCTGTTCAATATGCTGCCTTTTGGAGTGGCGATGGTGATGATGGTTGTTTATGGTTTTTATTCAGATAAGCATTGTTTCTGGCGTCAAAAGCAGATTTTCATACTTTTAATCTCAATCAGTTGCTTTTTGGCAGGGCTCAATCTCATTAAACATTCAGTATTTTTGCTTGAAATATTTTTATGTGTCATTATCAGTTGTGTTTTTATGTTTAAAGCACCTTTTTGGGCCTATCTCACTGAGAGTGTTCCACCTTTAAAGCTAGGGTTTTATCTAGCTTGTGTCAATGCCCTCAGTAATCTCATGGGGTTTTGGGCTAATGGGGCTGTTGGAATCATCAAAGATAGATATGGAAACTATACGCACTCGACTTTGCCACTTTTAGGGCTTGGAGTGTTGGGAATTATGGCTTTGTGGTTGCTAAAATATCTCAAAAAGCCCTCTTGCTAAATCCTGCCTCCGACTTCAAGATAAAAGCTCGCCCCTGGCGCTTTATAATAATCAAAATACTGCGAATCTGTAAAATTCAAAAAACTCAAAGACACCCATAGCTGATTGCTAAAGGTATAGCCGATTTTAACATCTGCACTGATATGTCCATAGTAATTTTTATACGCATTGAGAATAGGAGAATTCTTGATACTATTATAAGCCCCACTGATAGCATTGACCTGCAAAGAACCAAAAAAACCTTTTTCTCTCCCATAAAGCAAAGATAAATGCATCATGTGCTTAGGGATTCCTGCTAAAAACTTGCCATTATCTTGAGGAGAGTTGGGATTATCTACGACTTGGGCGTGTGTGTAGGTATAGTTGAGATCAGCACTGAGATCACCCCATATTTTTTGAATCACCTCAGCTTCTATCCCCAAAATACGATTATGCCCTCCATTGATGTTTCGAAAGGCACTCGCAATGCTTTTGCCATCACCTTGTTCATAGATAGCGTCAAATAAATCAGTTTGATAAAAATAAATTTTTGCCACACCCCCATAGGGATTGCGCTGTTCGAGCCCAAGTTCATATTCAATGCCATATTCTGGCTTGAGATAAGGGTTTGCGCGACTTCTTTTGCCTATTTTATCCACAAGATACATCTCCCTTGCCACAGGAGCGCGGAATGCTAGTCCCATAGACGCCTTGATAGTGGTATATGGAAACGGATTGTAATTAATCGCTGCCTTGGGTGAGGGGAAAAAGCGAGAAAAACCTCCATAATTTTGCATATTTTTTCCTTTACCCACCTCATAGCCAGCAGCTTTGTCATTAAAATTCTGCCAATAATCCAGACGCAAGCCCATATTTGTGCTAAAAGTTTTATCCCACTTTGCGACCCAGCTCGCCCATAGTGCGAGAGTATAGGCATTAGTATAATCCTTGACCTTGAAACCATCATAATGATTCCAAAAATTTTTTTGATTGTATTGTGCAACATAGTTGCGTTCGTTGTGTGTAAGACTATATCGCCCTTGAAAGCCGAGCAAAAAGGTATGTTTCTTACTCAATCGATTGGTATAAACTGCATCAAAATAATTGCTGCTCGCATAATTATCCAAGCTAATACCCCTACCTCCAAAGATCGTAGCGCTGCTGAGCCCATCGACAAAATGACTGATTAAATCCACGCTAGAAAGCTTTAAACTCAAATCAGCATTTTCACTGAAATAATGCTTATGTGAGATAGAAGCGATATAATTCCACTCTTTTCTTCTCCCTGCTTCGAGTAATTCCAAAAAAGGCGAATAGCTACCATTGTTTGTCATATACGACCAGATGGCCACACCATTTGTATCTCTCATATTGCTATCAGGCACCCCCTCATTTTCTTTTAGATATAAAATATGCAAGTCTAGGTCTGTCGTATCTTTCTCGCCCCAGTCATAGCCTAGCCTCAGTCTCCCATCTTGTGTGCCATAGCCAGTGCGTCCTAGCCAGCCTGCATTGTTGTTGGTTTTAGGGTCGATACTTTGATGGTTGATAGTGACATCTAGCCCCGCAATAGGGCTTTGAGTCGCCATAACAGGCACACGATATGCCCCATCAGAGTGGGTAAAGGCATAAGTAGCTTTGAGCTTTAAACGATGGTTGAAAAACACATCTCCGAGTGAAAAATATCCCCTTGCAAGGTTTTTATCAGCACTTTTGATGGGGCTAGAATCTAGCTCATTGCCATAACTCAATACGGCTGTGGATTCAAATTTAGCGGGCATTTCTGTGATGAAATTCACCACCCCACCAATCCCTCCTGTCCCATACAAACTCGAAAAAGGCCCACGCACCACTTCTATGCGATCGATATCATAGGCATTGATAGATTGGATCACTCGCATTTCTCCCTCTAAGTCATTGAGTATCACACCATCAAGCATTACAATCGTCCCATAGGGGATACCGCGGATAAATAGCTGCTCTCGCCCTTGATAGCCCACATCTTTACTCACCCTCACGCCTGCCATCACAGAGATCATATCGCTGATTTGACGCGGTGTCCTCTTTTTGATTTCAGATTTTTCCATCAATGTGACATTTCCGGGTGATTGACTGATACGAGTGGGTATCCGTGTGGCTGTTGTCATCAAAGGCGTGAGAGCAAGACCCTTTTGGCTAGCCATAAGCCCTCCAAATATACCCAAGACACAAACTCCCCCCATAGCACATAAAATATTTTTTTGCCATTGACTTGATTTTCGCAATACAATCTCCTTATATAAAAAAATATATAATGAATAATAAGCCAAATCTACTTAATTTCTTGATAAATTATTGACAAATTACCCAAGAATTTTGCAATCTAGTTGCGTGCCTATTGTGGAGTATTTTAGGGAGTAGAAAAAGACCTTTTTCTGCCATACGAGCATAGATCCAATGGATATTTAATCTATCCGAGCACAAACACAACTAAGGATTTGGGATAATATCAGAGTGATTTATAGATATTTTATTGATTATTCAAACAAATCACACTATAAATAGCACTCAAAACCTTTCTTGAGGAGAAATTACGATGATAGACAGATTCAAAGCTTTTGTAGATAGCTACCAAAAATCGCCCAATTATAAGCCCCCGCTGGGTTTTGGCATTGCCAGAATTGACAGAGGTCAGCTCACAGGCAATGTGCTCTGCGCGACTTATCCACTCTTAAATTGGAGTCATGAAAATCTCGGCTCTTATGCCGTGTTTATGCACGCACTCAATCCTGAAAATCAAATCTCTATAAGCGAGAGTGAGTGTGTGTATGGGATTGATGAGGGGTTTATATACAAGGCTTTGGAGCTTTATACGCCCTTTTTAAACGAAGCAATCCAAAACAAAACAAATCACAAAAATATTCAAGCTGTCTTAGAACTCAAGAAAGCCCTAGATACAGGGCGCCTTAGAGATGAAAGTGGCCGATTTTTATTCCATTTTGTCGCACTTTTTAAAGACACCAAATGCCAGAGTGTAGAAACTGCTTATCTCAAGCTCTTAGCCCTCTCCTTAGGCAAAGCAGAGCTTAGGAGCTTGGTTTTGGACGGGATTTTTGGGCTTTTGCAAAATGTCGCTTGGAGCGGGAATCGCCCTTATGAGCTTGCGTGGCTCAGAGAAAATGAAATCGCCCTCAAAATGCAAGGGCTCTATCCTTGTATTGATTTTGTCGATAAATTCCCCCGATATCTCATGCAAGTTATCCCCCAATACGACAACATCAGACTTTTAGACACAGCCAAAACTAGATTTGGTGCTTATTTGGGCAATGGCGGCTACACACAAATGCCCGGTGCAAGCTATGTGAATTTCAATGCAGGGGCTTTGGGGGCTTGTATGAACGAAGGGCGCATTTCTTCATCTGTCATCATCGGAGAGGGCACAGATATAGGTGGAGGGGCTAGTATCTTAGGCGTGCTGAGTGGAGGGAATTCTGCCCCCATTAGCATTGGTAAAAATTGTCTTTTGGGCGTGAATAGCTCTACGGGTATCAGCTTGGGAGATGGGTGTATTGTCGATGGGGGTATTGCTGTTTTAGCTGGGACAATCTTTGCAATCACTGAGAGTGAAGCCAAAAAAATTGCCCAAATCAACACAGAGTTTGCTATCCACTCAGATGGGCTCTATAAGGGCAAAGATCTTTCAGGAAAAAATGGTCTGCATTTCAGACAAGAAAGCACGAGTGGAAAAATGATTGCTTTTAGGAGTAATAGAAAAATAGAGCTCAATACAGCCTTGCATTGATAGAATCAATAGCCTTAAATATGGATTTACAGAGTTTTATTAGCACTTGATTGATTGAATTGCTAGATTTTAAGAATTTATTGTTCTATCCAAAATCAGAAAAAAATAAAGAAAAAAAAGGGGGGGGGGCAACGATAGCTGCTATATGCAGAGATTAAAAAGATTAAATAAAAAAGATTAAAAAAAGACATAGCGATATAAAAGAGCGAGGGAGAGCGAGTGTGACTTTTGGTATTATTTTTGCTTTCGCTAGAGATATTTCAGATATTCTTAGAAATATTTGCCAACACAAGGAGCCTAGACTGATGCAAAAAAGGATAAAAACAAATATTTTGATTGCCCTGCTTGTGGGTGTTATGAGCAATGTGCATACACTCAGTGCTGCTGAGCCCCAAGAATCTGCCACTCCCACCACCCCTCAAACACAAGCCCCCACCCAAGCACAAACTCCAGATAGAAACTCCAACCCAGCCAATGATACAACTACCCCTAAAGCCCCTCCTCTATCTTCAAATACTCCACCTGCCTCAAACACGCCACCTACTCCAAATACCCAAAGAAATCCCGCACCTATCCTCGCACCCAATCCCGAGCCCGATACGCCCATTGTCCCTAAGCCCGTCCCGCTCACTGACCATCTCACGCCCCCTGAAGGAGCTGATGCCATACTCCAAGCAGGTATCAAGGCCGCTAAAATGGGGGATTACAAAACAGCTTTTAAATTATTTGCACAATCTTGTGATGAGGGGAATCCTGCGGGGTGCTTTGGCGTAGGCACGATGTATATGAACGGCGTGGGGATCCAAACAGATGTCCAAAAGGCTACGCGTTATTATGAAATGGGCTGCAGTGGGGGCGATGCGACAGCTTGTGCGAATCTAGCAATGATTTATGACTATCAAAAAAATGCCGACGCTAATGACAAACAAAAAGCTGCAGAGCTCTATATGACGGGCTGTCAAGGGGGAGATTTGCTAGCTTGTAATAATCTAGCGTGGATGTATGCTAATGGTGATGGAGTGCCAAAAGATTATTTCAAAGCCCTAGAATACTATAAATTTGCTTGCGAAGCAGGGAGCGATATGGCTTGCTATAATCTTGGCTTGATGTCTAATACAAACAATATTTATGGGATCGATAAAGCAAGGCTTGGGCTTGTGGATCTGAATTATTTGGCGTGCAATGCCGGAGATATCGCAGGTTGTGCTAATCTGGGCTGGATGTATGCTAATGGGACTTCTGGTGCGCCTGTGAGCTTTTTTTATGCTGCGAAGTATTTTCAGATTGCTTGTGATGGGGGTATGATTGGGAGTTGCAACAATCTAGCTGTCTTGTATCAGAGAGGATTGGGTATCCCTCAAGACACACAGAGGGCTTTGGATTTGTTTGCTTATGTGTGTGATAACGGCTTGCAATCAGGCTGTGATAATTATAGGATTTTCAAGCAGCAGTTACTCTACCCTCGCCCCAATAATGGGAGCTTTTTCTTCCCTAAAAATTCCAATTCCTTAGGGCGATGATTCAGGCGATGATAGTGATGATACTAGCTTGATAATGCAGAAATTCTATCTAGCAATGGGATATAAAATCGCACATTTTGATGCAGTTCTTTTCGCCTTTGCTTGTGCTGGGGATAGAAACGCCCCACTAGCCCCCAGAAATCCCTAGAATGGTTTTTATGCACGATATGAGAAAGCTCATGGACAATGACATAATCGATCAAATACGCAGGGGCAAAAACAAGTAAAAGCGAAAAGCTCAAGTTATTTTGATATGAGCAACTTCCTAGCCGTGTTTTGCTCTCACGCACAGAGATTTTGGTATATTCAAGTCCCATGTGTGCGGCAATTTGGGCTGTTCTGGTCTTGAGATACTCTAGGAGGGATTTTTTTAAAAAAGATAGATTGATATTTGGAGTGTGTGCAATCCACTTGCCAAAAAATAAAATCTCATTGCGGTGTGTATCTAAGAGTTCTTGGACTTGCAAATGGCTATGCTTGATTTTTTCAAGATTCTTTTGGATCCACTGCTGATGGGTGGATAGGAGCTTTAGGGTTTGGTCTTTGGTGTAGAAATGTGGGATACTCACAATCACTATCCCCTCTTGCTTGATACTGATGCGTGGGTTTTTGTTGTTTGTCTTCTTGAATATGACAGAGTCTTTGATACCCAATGTATCCAAAAGTTCCATAAGCCTTACTCTTTTTTGATAAGATTTTGAGTAATATTACCTAAAAAGGATTAAAATGAAAATTTTATTGACAGAGGATATAAAGGGGTTGGGGAAAGCCGGAGAAATCCACGAAGTCAAAGATGGCTATGGTCAAAATTTCTTGATTGCAAAAGGCAAGGCAAAGCACGCTAGCAATGAAGTCATCAACAAATACAAAGCCGAACAAAAGAAAAAAGCCGAGCTAGAAGCCCTAGAGATGGCAGAAAGAAAGCAGCTTGCTAGCTCTTTAGAAAGCATTACACTCAAAATTATCAAAAAAGTTGGTGCTAATGGCTCGCTCTTTGGTGCTATCACAAAAGAAGAGATTGTTGAAGCACTTGAGAAGTCCCACCATTTGAGTTTAGATAAAAAGCACATTGAGCTCAAAACTCCCATCAAAAGCACAGGTATCTATGAAATCGATGTCAAGCTAGGTCATGGGATTTTAGGAGTGCTTAAAATCGATGTGATAGCGGAGTGATTGATGTTTGAAGCAACAACGATATTGGGATATAAGGGAGAGTTTGAGGGCAAAAAATATGCTGTGATTGGTGGAGATGGGCAAGTGACATTTGGAAATTGTGTCTTGAAGTCTAATGCCACTAAAATTCGCGCACTCTATCACAATCAAGTATTGAGCGGTTTTGCAGGCAGCACAGCCGATGCCTTTGCTTTGTTTGATATGTTTGAGAAGATCCTTGAGGGGCGAAAGGGGGATTTAGTCCGGAGTGTTTTGGAATTTAGCAAAGAATGGAGAAAGGATAAATATTTACGCAAGCTTGAAGCGATGATGATTGTGCTCAATAGAGATTTTATTTATATTTTGAGTGGGACTGGAGATGTTGTAGAGCCTGAAGACAATAAAATAGCTGCTATAGGCAGTGGGGGCAATTATGCCTTGAGTGCAGCTAGGGCACTCGATCGTTTTGCGTCCATGAACCCTAAAGCCCTTGTAGAAGAATCCCTTAAAATAGCTGGCGATCTTTGCATTTATACCAATACAAATATTAAAATTTTGGAGCTTCAATGAACGTACAAGACAAGTTAAATATGACTCCCAAAGCAATTGTTCAGTATTTAGATGAATATATCATCGGGCAAAAAAATGCCAAAAAATCTGTCGCTATTGCCTTGAGAAATCGCTACAGACGCCTATGCCTCCCTAAGGAACTCCAAGAAGAGGTGACACCTAAAAATATCTTAATGATTGGCTCTACTGGCGTGGGTAAGACAGAGATAGCCAGACGCATGGCAAAAATCATGGGTCTCCCTTTTATCAAAGTCGAAGCGAGCAAATACACCGAAGTGGGATTTGTCGGCAGAGATGTGGAGTCGATGGTGCGAGATCTCGTATCAGCTAGTATCAATCTTGTTGAAAACGAACACCAAGAGGCCTCTAAAGAAAAAATAGAAGATTTTGTTATCGAAAAAATCACCCAAAGACTCTTACCTCCCTTGCCAAATGGCGTGAGTGAGAGCAAAAAGCAAGAATATGAAAGCAGTTTTGCTAAGATGAAACAAAGGGTCAAAAATGGCGAAATGGACGATGCGAAAGTCCAGATTGAGCTGAGTAAAAAAATTATCGATTCAGACAATAATATGCCCCCAGAAATCATCAAAGTCCAAGAAAGCATTATCAAGGTCTTGAGCAAAGAACAAGAAAAAATCAAAAAAGAAATGCACATCAAAGAAGCCAAAGAAGCACTCAAACAAGACGCTTCTGAAGAGATATTGGATTTTGAGATGATTAAAATCGAGGGCTTAAAGCGCGCGCAAGAAGCGGGTGTGATATTTATCGATGAAATCGATAAGGTCGCTGTGAGCTCCAAAGAGGGCACACGCCAAGACCCTAGCAAAGAGGGCGTGCAGAGAGATTTGCTCCCTATTGTTGAGGGCAGTATGGTCAATACCAAATACGGGCAAGTCAAAACTGACCATATTTTATTCATCGCTGCAGGGGCGTTCCATTTGAGTAAGCCTAGCGATTTGATCCCTGAATTGCAAGGGAGATTCCCCTTGCGCGTGGAGCTTGATAGCTTGGATAGTGAGAGAATGTATCAGATACTCACACAGACTAAAACCTCTATCATCAAGCAGTATCAGGCCTTATTGCAGACTGAAAATGTGCGTATTGAATTTGATGATAAAGCCCTAAGGAAGCTAGCTGAGCTCTCTTATGAAGCTAATCAAAAGACTGAAGATATCGGCGCTAGAAGACTGCATACAACCATAGAAAGGGTGCTAGAAGATATTAGCTTTGATGCTGATAGCTATCAAGGGCAGAGTGTGCGTATCACAGAAGCATTGGTCGATGAGAAATTGAGTGATTTGGTAGAAAATGTTGATTTGGCTAGGTATATCCTTTGATGGAGGGGGGATTCAAGTCGGGCTTTGTTGCCCTCATTGGGCGTCCAAATTGTGGTAAAAGCACACTTTTAAACAAGCTCCTCCAGCAAGATATTGCCCTAGTTTCCCACAAAGCCAATGCAACAAGAAAAAAGATGAATCTGATCGTGCCTTTTAGAGATAAAAATGGCGTGCAATCCCAGATTATCTTTGTCGATACACCCGGCTTGCACCATCAAGAAAAGCTTTTGAATCAGTTCATGCTCAAAGAGGCGATGAAGGCGATTGCAGATTGTGATTTGTGTGTATTCATGGCAGGTATTCACGATAAAACCCAGTATTATGAAGAATTTTTATCCCTCACCCAAAAACCCCATATTTTGATTTTAAGCAAAATCGACACAGCCAGCCAAGAAGAAATTTTAAAAAAAATCCAAAGCTATCAGCCCTATGCTAATAGATTCCTGTCCCTACTCCCCATCAGCACGCAAAAATCTATCAATCTCAAAGAGCTCCTTGAAGAAGTCAGCACACATTTGCCTCTCTCTCCTCCGTATTTTGACACAGAGATTTTGACAGATGAAAATCTCAAATATATCTACAAAGAAGCCATCAGAGAGAGTGTGTTTAATAATTTGAGTGATGAGATCCCTTATGAAAGCGATGTCAAGATAGAAAAATTTATCGAGAGCGATCATCTCAATAAGGTCTTTGCAAAGATTTTTGTCGAAAAAGAAAGTCAAAAAAGTATGGTCATCGGCAAAAACGCCCAGACTATCAAGCGCATTGGCAAGCAAGCAAGAGAGAAACTAGAGATTTTGAGCGAAAAAAAGGTTTTTTTACAATTAAATGTTTTTGTGCAAAAATCATGGAGCAAGGAAAGGGCAAAACTCAAGAATTTTGGATATGATTTTGAAGATTAAAAGCGTGAAGGAGTGAGGTTATGAGGTTTGTTTTGAGCATTAGTTTGTTGGCATTGTGTCTGCTTTATGGAATGGACAATACAGCCATCAATATTATCCAAACCTATCGCACCAAGGGCTTGGAGGCGACACAATCGATACTAGAAAATTATCTGAAGCAAAAAGATTTTTGGCTTGAAGTTCTCAAAGACAAAGACACGGATTATGGATACTATGAGGGATTGGAGTTTTTGTTTGTTTCAGATAAATCTATCCCTGATTTGAGTCTGTATGCAATCAACGATGGACATCTCAAAAAAATCAATCAAACGAGTGCTCTTGTGGGCAAAGGCAAGGGCAATAAAAAAATTGAGGGCGATCTCACCACGCCCATAGGTGTCTATGACATCACCCAAAGATTAGGCAATTTGAATCAATATTATGGACCCATGGCCTTTGCGACAAGCTATCCAAATACTTATGACAAGATACAGAAAAAAACAGGCTATGGTATCTGGATCCACGGACTCCCCCTCAATGGCAACCGAGAAGATCTCAACACAAAAGGCTGTATCGCTATTGAAAACCAAACCCTTAGCCAATACGATAAGCTCATCGGCAATAAAAAAGCCCTATTGATTACTTATGAGAACGATTTCAAACCCGCAACAAAAGAAGAGCTAGCAGTGATTTTGAGCGATTTATACGCTTGGCGTGATGCGTGGATTCAAAATGATTTGAATACTTATCTTGCCTTTTATGACAATGATTTTATCCGCTATGATGGCATGAGATTTGGACGTTTCAAAGACTACAAAAAGCGCATTTTTGACAAAAAAGAAGAAAAAACAATCCTATTTTCAGATATCAATATCTCCCCCTACCCCAATGAAAGTGGAAAGGCACTCTTTAAAGTCAGCTTCATGCAAAATTACTCTGCTTATAAAAACAATCAGCCCACCTACACTTCTAATAGCAAAAAAGAATTATATCTCCAACTCAAAGATGGCAAAATCTCTATTTTGACCGAAAAATAATCCCTCCTATCACTTCCCTCTACACCAAATCTCCTACTCGCCCGCAGCACTCGCCCCCTCCTCCCCTCTCTCCACACAGATTGGCTTTAATCCCTCCCCCATAAGAACTACATAGACCCCATAAACTATATGGACTACTTGGATACTTCTAAGACCTCTTGACCCATTTCTTGGTATTTTTGCCAATACCACTCTATGAATACATAAGCAAGCTTTGAAGTAGAACTATAGCCCTTAGCTTTTTTGGATACAAAATTTTGCAGCCACATATCAGCGGGCGCTTTTTGGATATAGTGCTGCGCTAAAGACTCATAAATACGCATATACCACAATTTCAGATCCCCATATCTGTCTTTTTTTACCTTTAGCACCGGAGTAGAGCTTGGGTCAAATACAAGCACACCACTCTCAAAAGCCCCATACAAATGGATCATTCCCTCACAATAATAAGGCAGCACCTCCTCTTGCTCCCTCCAAGCCATCAGCCCCACAGCCCTACAAAGAGTATCATCAATCACAGCTTCAAACTCTTCTTGTGTATAAGGATTTTCAAAAAACGCCACCAAGCCCCCCGCAGTCGCTTTAAACTCTTCAATATTTTTAAACTCCCCATCAATATTCATCAATCTCTGCGTGTCTTCTTCTATCCAAAGAATATGCCCAAATTCATGCCCATTAGTGGTGATATCATACACCAAATGCCATAAAGGCTCATTACCAAACAAAATATCCCTACGAGCTTGCAGATATGATGTTTCAAAGGTTTCATAACTCAATTTCATTTTTGGTTTATTGCGTGCTGATTGGATAATTTTATCTCCAAAAGCAAAGATTTTTTTACCAAATCTTTGCGTGACGACCTCATCATTAGGGACAACTTGCGCAGAAAAAAGCCCGTTCATATCAGCCCCATAAAAAAGCCCTGGCAAGCCATTATAGACCTTGACATTTCTGAGGGCTTTTTGCACACAATCTTTGAGTGCTCTAGGGGCTGCAAGCTTAGAGGCATATTGTGCAAACATCACCTCAATGCTTTCTGGCACGCGTTTATCAGCGATTTTATCAGGATTACTGATCCTCAAGTCCCACTCAGGGGCCACAGCGTGTCGGTATCTGTCTTCATAGTATTCAAGGGGGTGCCCCACCTGAAAGGGCGTATCTATCGCCATCCAACACATATCCACCTCTCGCCAGCTTGCGATGAGTTTATTTTTGTCCTTTTGGGCAAAGGCACATTTGAGGGCTTGAAAATACTTCAAATAGGCTTCTTTTTTGTCATAAATCGTATCAGGAAGTGCTCCAAGCTTACTTAAAAGCTTTTCTATAGCCCGAACAATAGCAACGATCTCAATATCAAAGGCATTAGCATAAGGGATTGCAATAAATGTATCGCCTAGTCTTTTGGGGATAGAATAACTCCGATCTGAAGCAATCATATGCCCTTGTATCTCTTCAGTGTCTATCGTGGGGGCTAAAAGCTTTAGTGCCTGCATATTGCCATAAGATTTTTGCATATCTTTATTGATCCCATCAATCAGCACATCTTGCCAACTTTCAAAAAAATTATTCATCGCCAGACCGATTGTATGCACGCCCATCAAAAGCTCCCGATAAAAGGCGTCAAAAAGCCCTTGTTTATAGACTTCTAAGATAAGTTCGTGGTGTTTTTTAGCATAAAAACTACTCACAAAATTCAGCAAAAGCCTTTTAGCGATAGAAATATCAATAGAACTTTTATGGTGTTTTTTGAGGATTTGGATCATTGGAGCTTCTTTGAGATGGGCAATCCGATCACATAAGGCCATCATCACGGGCTTTTGTGGCTCTAGCCCTAGCCGCTTGATGAGAAGAGAGAGCGTGGGGGCATAAGGGTGGCGTTCCCAATGCTTGAAATCATCAAAAATTTTATAAATCCCTTGAATTTCCTCAGAATTTTTTTGTATCAAAGTATAAAAGATTTTTATATCTTTTTGAGTTTTTTTAGAAATATCATTGATTGTTTGCATAGACATACTCCTTGCTCTGTATTGAGGGCGTTTATCTCGCATTATAATCAGCAAAAATGAATACTTAAGCAAAATGAATATACAATATATTTTGAGAATCACAATATGTGTTCTCAAATTTTAAAGGAGTGTTTTAATGGAGAAAATATTCAAAATCGAAATCACCACTCGTGAAGAAAAGCTCAAAGAACTCCAAGAATCCCTAGAAGGTATAGGTATCAAGGGAATGAGTATCTTGCAAGTGAGTGGGTATGGGAATCAAAAAGGAAAGACTGAAGTTTATCGAGGGAATGCCTTGCGTGTGGATATGATCGCAAAAATTCGCGTTGAAATCATCGCCACACAATCCCAAGCACAAGAGATTATTCTCCTAGCAAAATCCGTCCTCAATACAGGCAAGGTCGGAGATGGCAAAATCGTATTATTGCCTGTAGAAAATGTCATACGCATACGCACAGCACAAGAGGGAATAGAAGCCATCTGAACACTTCAGATTTATCAATTTTAGGAGGGGTAAAATGTTAAAAAAAATAGTTGTTTTGGGTCTTTTGGGGCTGATTCCTAGCCTTGCTTTTGCACAAGGAGGCTTGCAAGGGGGATCAATCGATGGTATCAATACATCTTTTATGATTATATGCACATTGCTCGTTTTACTGATGACGCCCGCTTTGGCTGTGTTTTATTCAGGTATGGTGCGCACTCAAGACTCTTTGAGTGTTTTGATGAATTGTCTAGTTATGTTTGGTGTTATCTCGATCCAATGGGTCTTGCTCGGTTATACTCTAGCATTTGGAGGGGATATAGGGAGTGGTCTGTTGGGAGGTTGGGAGCATTTGGGTGCGAGCAATCTTGAGGGCAACAACGCCAATGGTATTCCCAATAGTTTATTTATGACCTTTCAGATGATGTTTGCTATCATCGCTGCAGCAATTTTCACAGGTTCTTTTGTCGGGCGTATCCGTTTTGGTGTGCTGATTGTTTTTGCTCTGATTTGGACGACTTTAGTCTATGATCCTTTAGCCCATTGGATATGGAGCGAAAATGGTTGGCTACTTAAAGGTGGTTCGCTTGATTTTGCAGGAGGTGGCGTGGTGCATATCAGTGCTGGGGTCGCAGGGCTAGTGGGCGCTTTATTTTTAGGCAAACGCAAGCAAATGACTGGAATCTTCCCCCATTCCCTGCCCTACTCATTTTTAGGCGCTATGCTTCTTTTTGTCGGTTGGCTAGGCTTCAATGCAGGGAGCGCAGGGGCTGTAGATGCTATCGCTGTCAATGCCTTTATCACAACTTGTTTATGCACAGCTAGCGGGGTTTTAAGCTGGATCGCACTTGAGTGGATCAAATACTCTAAACCCACCTTATTGGGTGCTATCACAGGGGCTGTCGCTGGACTTGTAGCCATCACACCTGCAGCAGGGTATGTCAGCCCTCTCTCTAGCGTGCTTATTGGTATCTTGGCTTCACCAATTTGTTTTTTAGCCCTTGGCTATTTGAAATCAAAACTCAAATACGATGATTCTTTGGATGCTTTTGGGCTTCATGGGATCGGAGGGATCTGGGGAGGGATTGCCACAGGCTTGTTTGCCTCTTCAAGTATCAATGAAGCAGCCACTGGAGCAGGGACTCTAGGCGAGGGGCTGTTCATCAGTGGGAGTCCTGATTTATTGCTTGAGCAAATCTTTGCGATTTTTGTTTGTGCAGGACTTTCTGGTTTTGTGAGTTTTGTGACCTTTTGGCTGATTTCTCTATTCACGCCCTTGCGAGTGAGTGAGAAATCTGAGCTTGAAGGTCTTGATATCAGTATCCACGGCGAAGAGGCCTATAGAATCTAGCAGATTCTAGGTAATAGCTCCCCTTGTGGGCAGTCTAAATATCTTTTTGTCCCCCAAGAGTTTTGCAAGAGCACTCTAGGGGTGGTGCTACTTTTACTCTTGACTTCCCCGATGATAGCAGCTTGCTTGCCATCGGGGTGTGCTTGCAATATCTCACACACTGCTTGTGCATCACAAGCCTTCACACACAGCACACACACGCCCTCATTAGCCAAAGAATATGGCTCTAACCCCAATATCTCGCACACTCCTTGCACCTCTTTGGCGATAGGGATTTTTGTTTCTTCTAAGAGAATATCCACATCTGAAGTGTTTGCCCATTCATTGAGCACAGCAGCTAAGCCACCCCTTGTAGCATCTCTGAGCGCAACCAAAGAAACATTAGCAGCAAATACATTTTTTAGCATTGGATAGAGTTGTTTGCAATCGCTCATTAGCCCTGATTGCAGTCCTATTTCACTACGTGCACAAAATATCACACTTCCATGACTCCCTATATCTCCACTCAAAATAATCACATCACCATCTTGGATATTTTTGGCTGAAATATTGGGTATTTGCAGCTCACCTATGGCTGTTGTATTGATAAATATTTTATCAGCATTGCCCTTGGGAACGACCTTTGTATCAGCTGATAAGAGCTTAATATCTGTGTATGCAAGCTCTTTTGCCATCGAAGCAAGGATTTTTTCTAACTCAAAAAGCGCAAAGCCCTCCTCTAAGATAAAACCCACGCTCATGTATTTGGGTTTTGCGCCCATCATACTCACATCATTGCTGCTCCCGCAAACACTGAGCTTGCCGATATCCCCTCCTGCAAAAAATATCGGGCTTATCACATAAGAATCTGTGCTCATGCAATACCCTTTAGCCTTTGAGCCCTCAAACACACCTGCGTCCTCGCCCTTGCCTAGCAAAAATGCTCCTAAATATTTTTCAAATACCTTTTCGATGAGCTCATTGCCCTCTTTACCGCCATTTCCGTGTGCTAATGTGATTGTTTCCATTGATAACCTTTCGTCCAAATAAAATATAATTTTGATAGCAAATCTATTGATTTTATGGGGCTAGTGCCCTGATTGATACATTGCATACACAGCCTGCCCAAAAGAAATGCAAGCATCATTGGGGGGCAAGAGCCTATGCATATAAAACTTTCTGCCCCTAGATTCAAAAATATGTTGTATTTTATCGCATAAAGTCCTATTTTGAAATACCCCTCCAGAAAACACTACAGGCCTATCTGCATAGCACTCACTCATACTCCAAGCAATCTGCGCTAAGGTATTGATAAATTTGCCCGCAACCTTATGTGTAGCCCCTGAGAGAATATCTTCTTGCATTTGTGCGAGCATTGGGGCATACACCACCACGCCATCTTCAAGCAAAAAGTCATAAAAGCTATCACCCTCCCATTTTGCAGCAGCACTCTCTAGCAACACCCCTGATTCGCCCTCATAGCTATTCTCTTCAAGCAGCCCACACCAACTAGCCACAGCATCAAAGAGCCTACCGACTGAGCTTGTGTGGATTGTATTGATATTTTTTTCTAGCATTGTTTTTAAAAGCTGGCTTTCACTAGGAGGGATTCTTTGTTCCCATCGCTCTATCAAGCCATTTATACGATGTTTTAGGGCTAAAGCATAGCCGATTTTATAGATTTTTCTGATCGCAGCTTCCCCTCCAATCAAAGGGAGTTTTTCAAAATGCCCCACACGCACCGCCTCTTGCAAACTCCCTAAAAAAAACTCTCCACCCCATATGCTCCCATCATCTCCTAGACCTGTCCCGTCCCATATAATGCCTAAAACTTGTGTCTGGGGCGTGATGGAGTTATCTTGCAAGATCGCCTCAGCAAATACTGCATAAAAATGCGCGAGATGGTGCTGGAGTTTGATATGCCCACAAGGTATTTGTATGGATTTTTTAGCGCTTAAAATACTAGAATGATAATCTGGGTGCAAATCTGAACATAAAACATCTGGAGTCAAGGCATAAAATTCCTTGAAAAAATCAAATATATTTTCATATCTTTGCATACTTGCAGGATTTGTCAAATCCCCGATATAAGGTGCAATCAAAAATTGATTTTTCGCCCCATAAGTCAGGCTAGATTTTTGAGAAGCGCCCATACCCACACATAGCTTAGAACTCTTTGTTATATCAAGCCTAATATCTAAGGGTGCAAGCCCTCGCCCTAGGCGCATGACGCCCATCTTGCCCCCTAGCATACTCACCACACTATCATCAATAGAGCGCACAATCTCTCGGGGATAATCTAGCACACTATCAAATACACTGCCAAGTTTCTCCTCCAACTCCTCTAAAGAGGCAATGATAGGCTCTCCTCCTACATTAGCACTCGTAAAAACAATAGGGAAATCAAGGGAAGCAAACAGCAAATGGTGTATCCCACTATAGGGCAAAATAATCCCTAGTGTTTCAATCTCTGGGGCAATCAAGGCAGAATATGGCTGATAAGCACGTTTTGGGGCTAAAAGGATTGGGGCTGCAGGACTGCTTAAAATTTCTAGCTCTATTTGAGTGAGTTTTGTGAGGGCTTGGGCCATTGTGAGGTCTTTGACCATCAGTGCAAAAGGTTTTTTTGGGCGGTGTTTTTTTGACCTGAGTCTTTGGAGTGTCGTATCATTTCTGCTATCACACACCAATGCAAAGCCCCCCACGCCCTTAATAGCGACAATCTCACCTGCCTTGAGTGAGTGGATACAGCCTTGCAACGCACTCTCATCATAGCTCCATTGCTTGTTTGTATCACGAAATCGCAGTTCAATGGCACATTTTGGGCAAGAATTTGGCTGTGCTCCAAACCTCCTGTCACTAGGATTGTCATATTCTCTTTGGCAATCTACACACATCTTAAAAGGTGCCATTGTCGTATTTTTGCGATCATAAGGGAGTGCTGTGATGATACTATATCGAGGGCCACAATGGGCACAAGTAGTGAAGGCATAGCGATAATGCCTGTCTTTGGGGTCTGAGATCTCTTGCAAGCAGTCTTTGCAAAGTGCAATGTCTTTAGGCAATAAACTCTCTATGCTTGCACGTTTTGCTCGACTCTTTGCGATCTCAAAGCCCTCTAATTCCCTCTCTAAAGCACAATCTTCCATCTGCATGCTATCAATGCGTGCGTGGGGTGGGAGCTTGTGCGTGAGTATGGCTATGAACTTTTCACTCCATTGGTGCTCTAAAACCACCTCAACATCACCACCAAGATTTTTGACCCAGCCCTTTGTGCCTAAATCTTGCGCGATACGATAGACAAAAGGCCTAAACCCCACCCCTTGCACAATGCCTTTGATAAGGATTTTTATATATTTAGCACTCAAATATATCACCTGCTAATAAATCTGCATTGTAACGCAATGTAGGCTTCCGTGCTGCTTGATGAGCGTGCGGCAATCAATGCCTATCACCTCTTTATCGGAGCAATTTTTCTGTAAAATTTCAAGGACTTGGGCGTCTTTTTTATCCCCATAGGTAGGGACAAGCAGTGCATTGTTGATGAATAAAAAGTTTGCATAAGTCGCTGGCAAGCGCTGTTTGCCATCATCAATAGCACTAGGCAAGGGGAGAGGGATTAATGTATAGGGCTTGCCTTGTGCGTTTTTGAGCGCTAAGAGCTCATCTTGCATTTTTTGCAAAGGTGCATAATGCACATCATTTTTATCCTCGCACTGCACATAAGCGATTGTTTGGGGGTTGAGAAACCTTACTAGAGTATCGATATGCCCATCAGTATCATCACCAACCAAATACCCTGAATGCAGCCATAAAACCTCTTGAACGCCCAAAACCTCTTTGAGATTTGCTTCAATCTGGGATTGGGATAAATGGGGATTGCGATTGGGCTCTAGGAGGCATTGCGTGTTGGTAAGAAGCCTGCCTTGCCCATCTGTATCGATACTGCCCCCCTCAAGTATGAGGGGCATTTTTGTCATTGCATGGGGCAAAATCCCTGCTGCGCTCAGTCGCGTATTGACTTGATTGTCTTTATCAGAACGGAATTTCAAGCCCCAACCATTGAACCCAAAATCCAAGAGCTTCACGCACCCATCTTCTTCAATGCTGATAGGGCCAAAATCCCGTGCCCAAGTGTCATTGACTGGTATTTCAAGGAGCTTGACTTGAGGGATTTGCAGATGTTGCAACATAGCCTTGCCGATCAAATCATCAGGGTCTATACACACCCACACAGGCTCAAATCGTGCGATTTCTCTGATGATTGCTAAGAAATTTTCCCTTGCAGCTTCTATGGATTCTATCCAATCACTTTTTTCGTGGGGAAAAGCCATCAACACAGCCCTTTGCCTCTCCCATTCGGCCTTGAATCGTTTGGTCTTTCCTTGCATTTTGAACCTTTTAATTTTGGTTATAATTTGATAGATAATTTTACCTTATAAAATGGAACGATAATGATTTTAAGCATAGAAAGCAGTTGTGATGATAGCTCCATAGCCCTCACTGAAATTGCAACTTCCAAGCTCCTTTTCCATATCAAGATTTCTCAAGAAAACACACACAGCGCCTATGGAGGGGTCGTCCCAGAGATTGCCTCACGCCTACACGCCCAAGCCCTCCCCCAAATCCTCGCACAAACCAAGGCTTTTCTTGGCGGGAGTTTCCAAGCCCTAAAAGCTATCGCAGTCACCACAGAACCGGGCTTGAGTATCACGCTCATTGAAGGGCTGATGATGGCTAAAGCGCTCGCTCTTAGCTTAAACCTCCCACTCATCGGGGTCAATCACCTCAAAGGGCATATTTATTCTCTATTCATCAACCAGCCCAAGGCCATTTTCCCCTTGAGTGTCTTACTTATCTCAGGGGGGCATACCCTCATTATCCAAGCCCAAAGCCCAACACAAATGCGTATCATCGCTAAAAGTATGGACGATAGCTTTGGAGAGAGCTTTGATAAAGTTTCTAAAATGCTATCTCTTGGCTATCCGGGGGGTCCTATCATCGAAAAATACGCCTCCCTTTGCCCGCCCAACCAAGCCGCCCCTTTCCCCCTCCCGCTCAAGCACTCTCAAGAGCTAGCCTTTAGCTTTTCAGGGCTTAAAAACGCTGTGCGCCTTGCGATACTCAAAGCCCAAGAAAATGGAGTAGATACCACGCAAGAAGCATTTATCGCTTCGATATGTGCGGGCTTTCAGCAAAGGGCGTGCGAACATCTGATAAAAAATATCACCCAATACCTCCAAGCCAACAAAACCCACGCCCATAGTATCAAACACCTCTGCATTGTGGGGGGTGGGAGTGCGAATATGTATCTGCGCGCAAAGCTCAAAACGCTCTGTGATTCTTTTGGTTGTGAATTGTTGCTAGCGCCTTTGGAGTTTTGCTCTGATAATGCTGCTATGATCGGGCGCGCTGCACTTGAAAAATACCACAACAAAGACTTCACACACCCTCAAGATCTGCAAGCCTCTCCAAAAAGTGGAGCAAGTGAATTTTTGCCCTAGACCCTAGATTGCCCTAGATGGAGGAAAATCTGCTTGGATACTTGCACTTTTAGTTTGCATATTCCCTTGTGTAGCTAGCTTGTGCCCCCTTGACAGCCAGAGTTTTTGGGGGCAAAAATATTTTTCTTTTTGAGATTGCAGATAAATTCTTGAATAATTTCTTTTTTTATCAAAATAGGCACTGAAGAAGAAGCGATACTAAAAATCCCCAAAAACTCACCATCTTTATTGAAATATGGCTTGCCAAAAATGGGGGCTTGCCCAGAGGTGTTTGGCAAAGAATAGCCATAAGATACTTTTTTAGCCAAAGTGCCATCATAATGGCTTTCTTCTTTGATGGGGATAGTCCTGCGGATACCAAAGGTATCAGAATCTTGCAATACAGGGTAATACAAGCCCCCTAAAATCAGCTTTTTAGTGGGGGTGGGAGAAAAGATTGCTTGAGCGTATTTTTCATAAATCCTTTTGTGATAATAGCTCTCTGGACGGGTGTTGCAATAATCATCTGTGAAAGCAGAGGTTTTGAGCAATGCAAGTCCTTTTGTGCTATCAAGGGCTTTGAGCTGTAGCTGCGCGATACAAATCAAGGGCTTAGCGCTATCATCTTGCATACGCGCTAAGATCTTTTGAGGATACAAGCCCTCTGTAAAGGTGAGTTCTGATGAGGTCAGATAAAATCCATCTTTTAAAAGCAATGCAAAGCCCTCTTTGAGCGTCCCATCGCCAAAATATGCTGTGATAAATACCGTGCTGTATATCCATCTGAAAGCTTGGGAAAAATGCGAGGAAGTATCAAGATGAGCGAGATCTGTGGGGGTGAGCAGAGAAATGGAGTCATGCATGGCATATGTGGAGGGGGAGTTGAGGGCTTGCGTATTTGTCTGGGGAGTTTCTTCATTGAGTTCTAATGTGTCTTCAGAAGCCCTAAGACCCATATATGAAGCGAACACAAGGCAAACAGCACAATGGATAAAAGGAAAATTTTTCTGACCCACTTACATATCCCGACTTCAAATTATTGATTTTCAAAGATTAAAATCGGTAAAATTGCATTTGAGTTTAATCACAATCATTGAAGGGATATAAAATGCCAGAATTAAAAGTATATACAATCGATCCAGCAGCACTCCAAAAGCTCCAATACGCACTGATAAAGACCAATAAAGGTGAGATGTGTATCAAGCTTTTCCCTGATAATGCCCCACAAACAGTCACGAATTTTGCGTCATTGGCACAAGCACATTTTTATGATGGCTTGAAATTCCATCGCGTGATACAAGGTTTTGTCGCACAAGGAGGCTGTCCAGAGGGCAGTGGGCGCGGGGGACCGGGCTATCAGATCCAATGCGAGCTAGAGGGCAATCCCAATAAGCACAAAAAAGGCGCACTCTCTATGGCACACGCAGGGCGCAATACAGGGGGGAGTCAATTTTTCTTGTGCTTTGTCCCCTTGCCCCATTTAGATGGCGAGCATACCGTTTTTGGACAGATCGACCCCACAGATCAAGCAAGCCTAGCAGTCCTTGATACACTCAAACAAGATGACACCATCGAATCTATCTCTATCACAGAGAGCAAGCCAAAGGCATAAACAGCACAAGCAAGGCTTATAGGCCTTGCAACCAAAGGGCTTTCAATGGAAACAAAAAATGACATCGCTGCATACTTCTTCCTTTTGGTCTATTCTCAAGACGCCCCAGAGGGTATAGCAGTCGATTTTGGGGTGTTGGATACATCTTGTGTTATAGAAGTTTTTGCTATCATCTTGAGCTATAACAACAGAAATAAAGACATATTTCTCCATATGCCCTTATTTGCCGCACTGCTTGCAAGACTCCAAATACCCCACGCACATTTATCTGTCCTTGCATTGCAAAAATCTCTGCTGGATTATTTGCAAAATAAAGGCACTCGCAAGATGATCGAGGGGATATTTGAGCATTTAGGGGGGCTCAAGATTAAAGGTGTGATTTTATATGAAGAAGAGCAATGTATCAAAACAAGCTTCAAATATAAACTCCATAGCCTCATAGGCACACTCAAAAAACACTCCAAACCCCCTAAGGTTAAGAAAAATAAAGTTTTTGATATCCAAAATAGCTGGTTTGATGGGCATATTCAAGCCATCAAGCATATTTTAGAACTTTTCCAGAGTGCCCCTGCCCTGCCCCTTTGGCTCAAAGATTTCATCACAGACCAGATCCAAAAGATATGCAATCAAAAGTTTGAAATCTCTGTATGTGGGGTGGCTAAATCGGGCAAATCGACACTTTTAAATGCCTTATTGCACCAAGAGATTTTACCCATTTCTGCCATACCTGAAACAACCAACAAAATCACACTGACCCATGACCCCCAAGCAAAAGGGACAATCACATTTCTGACACAAAGCGAGTGGGAGGGGGTGATTGATAATGCGAGCTTTGATGATGAACTCCAAGTCGCCATCAAAGAGGCTCAAAACTCCTTTGCTAGCTATGTCGAGCCCCTCATCACGCCCAAAGGGACGACCATAGAAGTCAAGCCCGAAGAAATCAAGGCCTATGCTAGCAGCGAACACCCCTCTAAGATGTCTTATTTGGTCAAAGAAATCACCATCTACTCCCCCATCAATCTACTCAAAAACAATCTTGTATTCATCAATACCCCCAATACCAACACGCATTTCAATTTCAAAACCCATCAAATCGAAAACTCCATCGCCCATAGCGTGATCACGCTCTATCTCATCAACGCCTCTAAGCCCTTGCTGCAAAAAGACATTGATTTTCTCTCCCATATAATCCATTATGAAAATCTCGAAAAAATACTGATTATTTTCACACGCGCTGATCTCATCAACCTCCCAGAAATGAAGCACTTGAGTCAAGACATCATCACAGCAATCCAAAACAGCCCCCACACCGATAGCAAAAAGCTCAAAAAAGACATTGCAAAAATCGATTTTATCCCAGTATCAGGGATTTTAGCGCTATTGCATCGGACAGATCGCTCCGATGAAGCCCTATCGCGGGGCTATGATATTGAAGACACGGGGATTTTTGCCCTAGAAGAATACATCAATAGTATCATATTCAAGCAGCCCACTAGCTTTTCAAGACATCTATTCTCCCACGCATATATGCTGCTTGATTGGGGGATAGAAAAATATTTAAGCCTCCAAATGCTCCCTCAAGACCCACCCCAAAAGCTTGCCCCAAAGCTCAAAGAAAGTCGGGCGTATGCTATTGGTTTGAGTGAAAAAATCATCAAGGCCATTGAAGAAGCAACAAAAAACTCCAAAATCAAAATCAAAGATCTTGGGCTCAATCTCAAAGGCCATCTCATCGATTTCATCTCCTATGAAATCTCTCACAACAAACGCATCAACGCCCAAAGACTCCAAGACATCATAGCTGATAATCTCAGAGATAGCCTTAAATACCTCATAGAAAAAACGCAAGAAAATTGCAACAAAAAAATAAAAAATTTCATCGAAGACCTAGGGCTTGCCTATACCAACCTGCCCTTGCAAGATAGCGAAAATAACCTGCTTTTATGGTATCAAAAAGCCATCATCAAAGCGAGCCAATACCCCTATACACAAGGCGAACTCAATCTTTATACCAACGAACTCAAAAAATATATCAGCTATATCCTCAAAGATGGCGCAAAGCTCAAGGATATTCAAGAAAACATCGATAGGGCTTTTGAAATCAGCCTTAAGAGTATCACGATTTATCTCGATGAAAAAACCCACAAGCATATTGCTGCATTTTTGCAATCTATCGATGGAATGCTAGACGCCCTAGAATATATCATCACCCACTCTGCTCCCATCCAAATAAGCCCTCAAGATGCCCCCAGATTGCACTGCAAACCCTTACAAGAAAGTATCAAAAAGCAACTCAAAGAACTCAAAGGCAGCAAATGAGCTATATTTCAGATTTTATCAAGCAATATGAAGCCACTCAAAGTGAGCTCGCCCCACATTTTGAATCCGATCTCAAAGGCCTACTCAAAGAAATCAGCTATAAAATCACCGATGAGCGATTTGCCCCATCTATAGAGCTCAAGACTTGCTTGAAAAATATCAGCAAAAAAGCCAAAGAACCCATAAAAATCGCCATTATGGGTGGAGGGAATAATGGCAAAGCGACCTTTATCAATACAATCTTAAAAAGCCATATCCTCCCTAGCGACCCCATGCATTCACACAAAACCTATATCATCAGCTATGGACACACAAAATCCATCATCGCCTACCACAAAAACAAAGAAGCCAGCGGGCTCAACCTCCTCTCTCTCAATACCCTCACCCCCGAAGAGCTCGATAAAATCAGCTATTTTGAGATCAAATCCCCCCTTGCAATGCTCAAAGAATACACCATCTACAAATACCCCGATATTTCCCTAGACGACCCTGAAGCCCTCAATGAAAGTATCGATAAAATCCAAACCTCTGAAGTCCTCATCTGGCTCAATCGCATTGATGATCTTGCTAATGCTGAAGAGCTCAATGCACTCAAAGCCCACATCGCTAAAAAATCTGCCACCTCTTTGTGTGTCCTCACCCACATCGACATACTCGCAAAATCTGAAGATATCATTCCCACGCTCAACTTTGCTAAGGAACATTTTGGAGAAGTTTTTAGCGATATTTTGCCCTTATCTGCGATGGTGCTTTATAGAGAATTGGGGATTGATGGAGAGTTTTTCGTGCAAAAAGAGCTCCAAAAACTCTACTGCCACTACACCACCATCAAGACCAAAGACCCCGCTAGTCACCAAAAGCTCTTGCTTGAAGCCTTTGAACAAGCCAATCAATCCATCAAAGTCTTTTATACCCATCTATCCACAATCCCCACACATCTCCAAAAGCAAGCTATCAACCTTGAAGCCATATTCAACAAACTCAATTCCACCCTTATCCCAAGGGCTAAACACCAAAGAGAACAGCTCATCAAAGAAGAATTACTCTCTTTAGTCTATAAAATCAAAAAAAGCTACACACAAATCACAAATATTTATGCCAAATTCCTCTCCTTGCTCCAAAGGCAACTCCAGCAGCTTCAAGATTCCTTTGATGGGCTAAGGGATCGGACTTTTGAAGAATTAGAATTATTTTTTAAAAGCCTAGCCTCTGATCACAACACCATCATAGAATCTATTCAAGCCCATACGCTGCCTGAAACCATCACCATACCCATCACCTCGCCTAATTTCTTACAAACCCTCAAAGGCAAGAAAGACCGCTACACCACCTATAAAATAGACACAGCCCTCATCTCCTCAGAGCTTCTCCACCCCAAATCCCGATCATACCGAACCCACAAAGCCCTCCTTTATAAAATCTCAAAACTCGCTACTATGCTTGATATGGCTTTTGAAAAATCTATTGATGACTTCAGCGCTGAGCTGAAAAAATGGCAAGCACAAAATGAACTCATCAAAAAAAGAGAGGCTATTTTGAGTGATTTTAGCTATAACAATCTGCGTATCTTTGCTTCCAAGCTCTATGAAAACATTATGCTTGATTTCATCGAGTGTATTTTAGAAACCAACCAAGCAATACAGATTTTGTTTTCCCAGAGTGCTGCTATGCTTCAAAGCACCCGCAAACTCTCTATCCAGCACACCCTCACATCTCTTGAATACAGATTGCACCAAGACATCAAACAAGCAAGCGCCCACTACACCCCCAAAGCCCAAAAGCCCAGCAAAGAAGAGATCCAAGCACTCATTGATACAGACTTTTCTACCCAAGCATACGCCCATATGCTCTTGGAAAACGAGGGCTCTTTGAAGGAAATCTTTGCATATCTCAAAACAGACATAGACAAACTCCAAGAAGAAAAAACGCTCCTAGTTGAAAAAAAGATCAAAGACCTAGAATCGCTCACACAAACCATCGACACCCTCATTACAAACATCGAAGCAAAGGAGGGCAAAAGCATTGATGGACTTTAAGAGCTACACCCCCTTAATCCATGAAGGAATTGTCTTTTTGCTCCTTGCTATCGGACTTTTGATTTATATAAAGAGATCTAAATGAAGGAATTTTTCTCCACACTCGAACCGATATTATTTGCTTCAAACCCTGATATCAAAATCACATCTTTTGAAGCCTTTTATGATGATTTTTTATCGGGCAATACTTACTTTGAGTCTATAGCACCCATCAAACTACAAACAAGCCCCTCTTATGCCCTAAATTGCACCATTATCCACCCCACTCAAATCTCACGCCCCAAGTCCCTCTCCTCCCCTCAAAGCCTCGCTAAATGTATCCACTCCATCGCCCATATCGAATATAGTGCCATTGATTTAGCCCTCGATGCTGCTTATCGGTTCAGAGATCTCCCTTTGGCGTATTATCAAGATTGGCTGTGTGTGGCTTCTGAAGAAATCAAGCATTTTAGGCTTTTAAGAGAGATTCTAACCGAGCTAGGCTTTGCTTATGGCTCTTTTGCTGTGCATAGCAATCTCTTTGAAGCCATGGTGCTGACAAGCTCTTCATTTGCTGAGCGTATGGGATTGGTGCATCGCGGGATTGAAGCAATGGGACTTGATGCCAATCCCTTCGTTATCCAAAAGCTCCATACATCCACACACCCCATCAAATTACAAGCTATCAATGCCCTAGAGATTATTTTCAATGATGAAATCACGCACGTCCAAAAGGGTAATCGATGGTGGCAGTATTCCCAACCTAGCGAGTATGCCTTTTTTGAGCTGATAAAAAAATTCAGTGCCTTCACCCTCAAAGGCAAAGTTCTCAATACCTCTGCCCGCCTCCAAGCAGGTTTTAGCCAAAAAGAGATTTTAAAACTGCAAGATTTCAAGCAGCGCTAACTAACGATGGATATTTCTCTATGCCTATCTCTCACTCCAACCCTAGCATAAAATTTAAGTTATAATTACACACTGACCCCATCAAAAAGTAATACAGACACAAAAAGAAAAATGACAAGGAACACCATGAAACACAAAGAAACGATATTTGCCCTCTTGCTTTTAGTGGCGATGATGCTCTGGGGGCTGTCTTGGCCGCTTTCTAAGATTATGGTAGCTTATCTCTCGCCTTTTAAAATCGCCTCAATCCGTTATGGGCTTGTCGCGCTCTCTTTTGTGCCTTTAATGCTTTTTTTGCGTATTCCTTTTGCTATCCCCTCTAAAAGTTATAAAAGTGTAGCGCTCACTTCTGTTTGCAACGCACTTTATACCTTAGCATTTTATCTAGGGCTACTCTTTGGCAATGCAGGGGCTGCTGGGGTGATTGTCACGACTCTAGCTCCCATACTCGCTTCGTTCATAGGAGTTTTTATCTATCGAAGCACGCTTTTAGGGCGAGAAAAAATCGGCTTATTGCTTGGCTTGATATCAGGGGGTTTTTTGATGGGAGTGGGTAATCTACAAACCTTATTGACCCCCTTTAATCTCATTTTTTTGATAGCTGCCTTGCTTTGGGGGTGTGTGAATCTTGCTTCAAAAAGCGCAACAAGCCATATCAATGCCATCACGCTCAATTTTTATTCTTCGCTTTTTTGCTCGATCATCTTTTCTCCCTCGCTGCTCTTTTCTTCCTCTGAGCTCTTCGAGCTTGATGGGAGGTTTTGGTTTTGTATGGTTGCAGTTGCTCTGCTTTGCACGACCTTTGCTACAACGATTTTCTATAAAGGTATCAGCACACTTGGAATCAACAAAGGCGGGAGCTTTATGCTTTCAGTGCCGATTTTTGCCGTGCTATTTTCTTGGCTCATTTTAGGCGAAGTCCCCAAAAGCAACACAATCATTGGCGGGATTTTTGCAATGCTTGGGATTTATTTAATCCATCTTTACAAGCCCTTGGGCACCAAATCCAAAAGATAGGCCCAAAAGCTAAGTATTCTCAATCACCACCAAAACAGAATCTTTTTGCACGCAATCCCCCATAGACACAGCAATATGCTTGATTACACCATCAAAGGGAGCTAGGATCTCGTGCTCCATTTTCATTGCTTCTAAAATCGCTACCATTGCACCTTTTTGCACGCAATCCCCCACAGACACACACAGCTTGCTTACCACCCCTGGCATGGGCGATTTGATAAGCCCTGATGGATCAGAGCTCTCAAAATTAGGCGCAACGGGCGTAGTAGGCTCTGGCGTGCTAGCTGGCAATTTTGAGGGCAAAGCTTGATTGCATACGATATTTTGAGTCTTATTGCCAATTTTAAGTGTCATATTTTGTATCTGATTTTGCCCCATCTCTTCTGTATGATTTGCCCCACAAAATATAACTTCATAATTTTTACCATTGACACACACCTCAAAAACCTCAGGGATTTGGGTATTGCTATGATTTTGACTCTTGCTTGTTGTGCTTTGTGATGTTTCTGTCAGAGGTTCAGGAGTGAGATTCCCTGCGTTCCGTTCTTGTAAAAATACCTTAGCCACTGCTGGAAGTATCGCATAAGAAATCACATCTGTAGGGCTTTTAGCAAAGTCTTTGCAAGCTTCTTTGGCTGCCAAAAGCTCATCAGTCAGCAAATCAGCGCTCCGCCCCCTAAATATCTCCTCTCCCTCGCTCAAGACCTTTTCTTGAAGCATTGCACAAATGGGTGCGGGCGTCTTGCCATAAAGCCCTTTGATAAGGTTTTTAGACTCTTTGGTGAGATGTTCATAACGATTTTTAGAGAGTATATTCAAAAGGGCTTGCGTGCCGATAATCTGGCTTGTTGGGGTCACAAGAGGTGGATAGCCAAAATCTTGACGCACAGAGGGGATCTCAAGCAAAAGTGCATCGATTTGTTCTAAAGCGTCTTGTTCTTTGAGCTGTTGGGCGAGATTAGAGATCATCCCACCAGGGATTTGGTTCAAAAGGACGCGTGTGTCTATTTGGTTATAGCTAGATTCAAATCTTTTGTATTTGCTTCTTTTTTCTCTCAAAATCCCTGCGGCCTCTTCCATCAAAGAAAGATCAAGCAAGGTATCATATGGCGTGCCTTGCAAGGCTGCGACCATTGATTGGGTGCAAGGGTGGCTAGTCCCCTCTGCAAAGGCTGAATTAGACAAATCCAAAATATCCACCCCCGCTTCGCAAGCTTTCAAATGCGCTCCAAAAGCAAAACCCGCTGTTGCGTGCGTGTGTAAGCTAATGAGCACTCCCACTTCTGCTTTGAGCGCTTTAATCAATTCAAACGCCTCCATTGGGCGCAGCAAGCCTGCCATATCTTTGATCGCTAGGCTATCACAGCCCATTGCAACAAGCTCCTTAGCATACGCGACAAAAGAAGCAATCGTATGCACAGGTGAGGTGGTGTAGCAAATTGCCCCTTGGACGTGCTTATTTTGCTTTTTGATCGCTTCAATAGAAGTTTTGAGATTTCTTGCGTCATTGAGTGCATCAAACACTCTAAAAATATCAATCCCTGCCTCTGCACTCAAAGCAATAAATTCTCTCACAACATCATCTGCATAATGCCGATAGCCCACGAGATTTTGCCCCCGTAATAACATCTGCAAAGGCGTGGTCTTAAAAACCCCTTTGAGGGCAGCCAAGCGCTCAAAAGGATCTTCTTTTAGATAACGCAAGCAAGTATCATAAGTCGCCCCACCCCAAACTTCCACGCTATAAAATCCCACTGCTTCAAACAATGCTGCAGCCTCTAGCATATCTTGTGTCCTCAAACGCGTAGCTATCAAAGATTGATGTCCATCACGCAAGCTATTTTCAGTAATCTTTATCATTTCCCTATCTCCTTTGTTTGGTTTGTTTTGTTGTTATTTGATGATACCACCTTTTAGCTTGGTCTATACGAGCTGATAAACCAAGGTAGTCGTGTTGTGATGGCTATCTTTTTTGGCTAGCCTTGCCCCTTGTATTTCAAGCCTCTCTAGCTGCATTTCTATCCTCTCTGGCTCCATCTCCTCTATTCTTTCTCCCTTCAAAGAGCTCATTTCTAAACTCAAAGCCCTCAGATATAGCCCACGATAATATTTAGCATAATGGCTGATTTTTTTGCCATCTTGATAAAACTCTATACGGATATTTCGCCCCTTTAAAGGATAAGCCTTGATATAAATCTCTGCCCTAAGGTCTAAAATCAACGCATCACCCAAATAAACATCAATGATGGGAGCAAGCCTTTTATAGAGAGTCTGCAAACTAAAATCTTGGAATTTAAAATTTTGATTGCATTTATAAAATGCTAGCTTGTCACTCGCACGCACCAACCCAAAAAGATTGCTACAAATCAGTGTATGCCCTAGCACATATTCTTGCGCCCTCTGGGGTAAATTCTCAAAATCCAAAGCCTTATAAGACACCCCATCATAAAGTCGTATCGCTTCTATTGTGCTAGTCTTGCCTAAATGCGTGCATAAAAGCAATTCATCCATAGCACCTTGAGAGCCCAAATGCTTAAAACCTAGCATTTTAGCTATGATTGTATCATCTTGATTCAAAAGCTCCCTATAGCGTGCGATATGTGCTCTCAATGCCTCCCCTTTGGAGGGTAAATCATCTAAAAAGCTAAAATCTGCTTGTGCCCTAGATATTTCAGTGTGCCTTTTGCCCTCACTTGGACTGAATAATATTTTCAATTTATGCTCCTTTTGGTATCATTATACATATTTTTTTAGGAGTTCAAATGAATCAATTGGCTTCCATTATCCATATCATCAACGCAATCTACCTCTGGCTGATCGGTTTAGGTATCGGTGCGTTGGTTATCTCTGGGGCGATTGTCGCGCCTGTGATTTTCAGTGCGTATTCTTTTTTGCCTGATTTGAGTATCACGCAATATGAATCAGGGATTTTGATGACACAAATTTTCATTAAACTCAATGTCTTGCTCAACTCCTTAGCGATTGTCATTATTATTTATGAGCTTTTGGCGTTTAAATCCTCTTTTAAGCCCTCTGTGTTTCTTTTGGTTGTCAATGCTTTGAGCGTGGTGCTGATTTTTGTCTTCACGCTTTATTACACCCCGCATATTTTAGAAGCCCAAAATATGGGTGCTGCCTACACAGCCACACCCGAGTTTGAAAGTATGCACACACAGAGTGAATTTCTATTCAAGCTTTTGCTAGCCACTTTAAGCATTTCTTTTCTCTATCGTATCACCCTCCTTTCACGCAAACCAACCCAACAAGCCAGCAAAAGCACTCCCAAAACATCTCGCAAAAAATCCTCTTAGTCCCTTGACTTGGGGATTTTAAAGCTCCACTCTTTTTTAATGCATATGGCTTTTATAAATTATGAGTTATGAGTTGACAGATAAAATCAATATCTGCAATTTTTTTGGGTGAAAAAAAGAGAGAGGGGACTGATATTTTAAAAACAGGCTGATTGTTTTAAAATTGCTGATTGTCTTAAAATTTATATGACCTGATATGGCCTTGGCCTTTTAGGCCTTGGGGCGAAAGGCTTTGATATTTTCTTCACGCACTTCTATATAGCCCCCACCGATGAGGTCGATACAATAAGGGATAGCAGGAAACACTGCTTCTAAACACTCTTTGATACTCTTGGGCTTGCCAGGGAGATTTAAAATCAAGGTTTTTCCTCTAATACCTGCTGTTTGTCGAGAAAGAATAGCCGTAGGGACATATTTCAAGCTATTTTGACGCATGAGCTCTCCAAAACCAGGTAATATCTTCTCGCAGACATTTTCTGTGGCTTCAGGCGTGACATCTCTTGGGGCAGGGCCTGTGCCGCCTGTAGTGACTACAAGGTCGCATTGACTCTGATCGCAGAGCTTGATGAGTGTGTCTTCGATTTGGGATTGCTCATCTTCAATAAGATGATAGATATAATCCAATGGATTGGCAATGTATGCATACAACACTTCTTGGATAGCCTTCCCGCTCAAGTCCTCATAAACCCCACTAAACGCCCTATCGCTAGCGACAACGATACCGATTTTTATCTTATCCATTGATTTCCTTTCCAAATTGGTCGATCCATTTTAGCACCTCTTTGGGGTTATTGAGATCTAAAATAGGCATACAAGGGGGCAAGCAAGCCGTATCTGTAGTCTGATCGACAGCAAAGGCATTGCTGAACTCGATATAAGAAGTATCGATAATTCCTCTAGCGACACAAATCCTTGGGAGTGCTAAAGACTTTAACCCCTCAACTAAAATATAATCTTTATGTGCAAACACTCGATAAAGCCACTCAAGGCTATCAGAGTTATCATCTTGATGGGCGTGAGTGGCTTGATGGGCTTGATGGGGCAAATGCGATGGTGGACGTGCTATCGTGTGGGTCATGATGGTTGTTTGGGTCGGTGAGATAATAGCCACATCAGCGTGGGCTTGGAAAAAGCGATGGCTATCCTTGCCCTCTGTGTCAAAAACTGCCTTCCCCTTAGGATCGTGCTTGCATACAGCAACTGCAAAAGTCGGGCTCAAAAGATAAGCAAGCTTTTCTATCAAGGTCGTCTTGCCACTATTGCTATTCCCTGTGAAAGCTACGATTTTTGACATCAGGACAAAATCCCACTACCGGGCAAAAGATGGCTTCTTTCTTGGGCATAAATCCTTTGATTGCCCTTGAGGTCATATTTCCAAATCGGAGCTTTATGCTTAAAATCCTCAATAAACTCTCCATACAGCCCTAAAGCTGGCTTGCGTTGCTTGGATAACACAGCAGACATATATGAACTTTGCGTATTATAGACATCACCCCTAGCGTGTGCCATTTTCAGAATTGCCCCAACTTGCAAAGCCCTTTCTTGCCAAGCTTTAAACCATTGCAAAAAAATCGGCTCATAGACATCAAAACTCAAGCCATCAATCCCGTTTTCTTCTCGCACAATCCCCACAAACAGACAAAACGCTCCGAAATTTTTCTTAGCAGCTTCCACTTCCCATCTCTGATAAATCTCCATAGTCGGCAAAGCACCCTCATAAATTTCAAGCATTTGCATTGCCTCAAAAGACACAGCTTGCTCTAGTATTGCTTTGACCCCCACAAACAGGAGGCAAGACAACAACCCGATCGCCATCTTTTAGAGGTGTATCAAGATCTTCTATCAAAACATCATTGAGCGCTAAAGCACTCATAGGCAGCCATTTAGCGATACTAGGGATTGCTTGGAGCTTGGCTTTGAGCTCTTTGAGCGAAGTGAGCTCTAATTCCATCTTTTTCTCTGCTATAGGACCTAAAAATTCCACCACTACCATCGCAAACTCCTTTTAATTGAGATGTTTAAAAAGCAAAATATCAACTTCACTGCCCTTTTTGAGATCAGTGCCATTTTCTTCTAGCACCATCAAGGCACAATCCCCGCACAGATTATTGATCACAGAGCTTTGGAAAATATGCTTAGAAGAAAAATGCACCCAATAGCGTCCTTCTCGGATTTCAAGATCGCACACACGAAATTCCATACGCGTATCTGAGCGATACACATCTGCACCCAAAAAGGCTTTGAGAAAATGATGGGAATATTTCCGTCCAAACAATTTGGCAAAAATCACGCTCCCAAATAGATAAAAAGTCAATGCACTCGAATTGGGATACCCCGGCAGTCCAAAAACGGGCTTTTTTTGGTCGTGATGGTGATAGATTGCGTAAGTTACGGGCTTACCGGGCTTGAGCCGCACGCCTTTGAAAACAATTTCACAGAGTTGGGCTAGCGATACTTGGGTGAAGTCATAATCCCCCATACTCATGCCCCCACTCACTAATAACATATCGCAGTCTTTGAGGGCTTGGGTAAGCATTGCAGTGATAGCGTCCTTATCATCAGGCATTATGGGATACAAAAGGGCTTCCCCACCCATTGTATGCACCAAGGCTTTTAAGAGATGGTTATTCACGCTACGCACGCAATTGACCCCCTTGGCCTCCTCGCCAACTTCAACCACCTCTGCCCCACCGCTCAAAATAGCTATTTTAGGCTTCCTATAAACCTCCACAAACACCTGATTGAGATCGGCCAAAAGCCCTATTTCATAAGCTCCTATTTTTGAAGAAGCCTTTAAAAGCACTTCGCCTTGATGGTAGTTTTCTCCAATATGCCGCACCCAATCGCCCTTTTTGGGGCGTGGAGCGTGGGGAGCTAGGAATATTTTGCCATCTTTTTGCACGATTGATTCGACAATGACAATTGTATCGCTATTTTGGGGCATTCTAGAACCTGTGAAAGTCTTGATAGCGCTTTGAGGTATGAGGGCAAATTCTTTTTCTTCTCCAGCGGGATTGACCCCCACTAAATGCAGCCCTTGAGTCTGGAGATAGTCGATATCAGCCGCATTGATTGCATAGCCGTCCATACTCGAGGTTTCAAATCGGGGCATATGATTTCTAGCGCACACCCCACTTGCCAAAGTCCGACCTAGGGCATCGCCAAAAAATATTTTTTCCTTACCCACAGGGGCGATGGACTCATTTTGGAGGATTTCAATGGCTTGAGAAAAGCTGATATTTGTTTTCATTGTTGTTTCATTTCAGAGCAAATGCCCTAGTTTGGACTTTTTTGTCGCTAAATATTTTTCATTATAGCAGTTGCTAGGGACAATGATACTATCACGGATCACTTCGACATATTGACCCATCGCTTCTATTTTTCTGGGGTTATTGGTGAGTAGATGGATTTTCTTGATACCATAATATTTCAAAATCTCACCAACGATAGAATAATCCCTATTATCGCTTTTAAACCCCAACGCTTCATTGGCCTCAACGGTGTCATAGCCCTTATCTTGGAGGGCATAAGCATTGACTTTATTGAACAAACCAATCCCCCTGCCCTCTTGACGCAAATACACCAGCATACCACCTCGCCCGTTTTTGCTCTCTTGGGCGATTTTCTCCATTGCAAGGGCTAGCTCCCCCCCACAATCGCACTTTTGAGAGCCAAAAACATCGCCTGTCAAACACTCTGAATGCACTCGCACAAGAGGGACTTTCGGTAAGTTTTGAGTAAAAATGACTAAATGCTCTATAGGGCATTTGCAATCTTTCTCCATACGCAGCTCCCTAAAAGACTGAATCAAAAAATCCCCAAAACGCGTAGGAAGCTTAGCTTGATGGGAAACTTCAAGTTTTTCCAAAAAATATCCTTTAGTTTTTAGTTTCTTACAATTATAGCCAAATCAAGACTACTTTTGTAAGTGCTTTTTATAGCATAAAATACCCACAGAAAATTAAAGGAACTTGAAAAATTTATATAAAAACTCGCAAAATAGGTGGTTTTAGAGGAAAAAAATGTATCAATGTTTAGAATATGATATGCAAGAGAAAATGGAAATGGTGGCCGCGATTGGACTTGAACCAACGACCACTACCATGTCAAGGTAGTGCTCTACCAACTGAGCTACGCGACCTTAAAAACTAAGCTTGGCATTTTACTATAAAAACAATAAAAAAACCTTAAGAATTCAGCTCGTGATAATGTTTCAAGTAAATTTGATGCATTTGTGATTGGAGCTGCTCATACCAATCTGTCCCCTCCTTGGGCTCAAAAGCCTCTAAAAGCACCATTCTAGCAGTATTTTGAGTGGATTGGAGCGGTTTGGTATTGTAGATTTTTCGGGTATTGATAAGCACGATAGGCTGGATTTTGAGATGAAACTTTTCTGCAAGAAGCTTAGCACCGGGCTTAAAAGGTAAAAAATTCTCCCCTCCCTTGCTCCTTGTGCCCTCTGGGAATATCACCAAAGGTCGGGACTGCTCGAGTTTTTCCTTAGCGTGTTTGAGTAAAAATGCTAAGCCCTTTTTATCTTCTCTATCAATCAATATCATCTCTGGACCTTTTAGAGCATACCCATAAAAAGGGATATCGCCCAGCTCCTTTTTTGCTACCCAGCAGATATTTCTAGGGTGGAAAGCCTCAAGACAAATGATATCGCTCAAACTCTGATGGTTCATCACAATCATTGTAGCAGTTGTGTCAAACTCCCCGATTTTCTGAAGCTTGAGCCCTGATAATGCAAAGAAAAATCGGCACCATCTCCTGCAATGTCTAGCATTTTGCTTGCCTTTTTCAAAAAAGATAGCACAAATAATGCACGCCAATCCCACACCAATCAACAATGTCATATAAATAGCTCGTATTTTACCGAACATCATCTTTTCTCACCCAGCCAATCCTGTCATCTGCAGTCATGATTTTATAATATTTCCCGTGCTTGCCAATAATTTCTACTTGAGTGTTGGACTTTGTCGTTTCAAGAATCGTAGAATTGTGCGTGGGCAAAATGCGTATTTGCTTGTTGCTAAGCAATACGGCTTGATGGACAGAAAAAATATTCCAAAGCAAATATATCAAAAACACAACAAAAGCAGCCAAAAAGACCTTTTTGCGTCGCCAGAGAAAATAACAAACCACTGAAGCAGCCATCAAAACGATTGTGACTAGATTGCTAAAGATTAAAAAATTATTTTTAGGCTTGATATCATCTTGTGTGCTGATAGTATCATCAACAGGGACAATGGGTAAGGTGATATTTTTGAAATGCTTTTCCTCCAAAGAATAATACTCAAAAGAGATATTTTGAATATGCTTAGGGATAATGCAATAATAAATACCATCAGAGTGTGTGTCCCCAAAATGCGTGCTTTCAAAGCCCTGTTTTTGGATATCGGGCAGTTTGAAATCTTCCAAATTGGAATGGTCTGCTTCCATCTCAAATACCAAAATATTATTAGCATCGTCATAAATCTTTGTCTTATAGCCGATGATACGAAATTTATCTGCCAATACGCCCACATAGTCTTTGTTTTGATATAAATCAATGGCATTGAGCTTGATAGCAGGGGCACTAGAAGAATCAGTATAATCGCCATCGCTTGAAACAGCAATCACTCGCAAAGAGGGGATAACAGCGTCAGTGGATTTGATTTTATAGCGATAGATAGCTTGATATGAGCCATCACTTGCGAGCTTCCATTTGGTATCAGGGTTTTTTAAAACAATCTTGCTAGTATTGATCCCTCCTATAAATTCTGTGCCAGAAAATCTCGCGTTAGAAAAAAGAAGTAAGCTATAAGTGATGGGGATAGTTTCGCCAACATAGACAGGCTTATTAGTGTATTCTTCGGCATTGAGAGCTTTTACATAGATGATTTTTGCGCGCTCTTCTTGTGCGTGCAAGACTCCTAGTGTCAGCGCTATTAAAGCAAGCAAAATGCGCAAAAAAATCTGCATCCATTTTCCCTTTTAAAGCAAAGAGCGCAGCATTGCTAAGCCATCGACTCCACCGAGCAATGGCTCTATGGCGCGTTCTGGGTGGGGCATTAGACCAAAAACATTTTTTTCTTGATTGCAAATACCTGCGATGGCTTCAAGTGAGCCATTGGGATTGGGGCTATAACGGAGCAAGATTTGGCCATTAGCTTCCATAGCACGCAATGTCTTTGCGTCTGCATAATAACTGCCATCAGCGTGCGCGATGGGTAAAGTGATAGTCGCACCACATGAGTAATCAGACAAAAATCGATTATGGGTATCACACACCTCTAGAGTCTGTGGTTTAGAGATAAAGCAAAGCCCCTCATTTCTCTTGAGCGCACCTGGCAAAAGCTCTGCTTCTGTCAAAATCTGAAATCCATTACAAATCCCCAAAACAAGCCCCCCATCTCTAGCATAAGCAATCACTTCTTGCATGATTGGAGAAAATCTCGCAATAGCCCCACTCCTCAGATAATCTCCATAGCTAAACCCACCAGGAATCACCACTAGCTTTGTGCCTTGAGGGAGAGTCTTTTGCTTGTGCCAGATAATTTGGCTTGGCGCACCCAAAATATCCCTATAAGCATACTGCATATCCCGCTCGCAATTTGTCCCTGGAAAGCACAAAATAGCGACCATTTCTCAGTCTTCCTTCTCAATAATTCGATAGTCTTCTATCACGGTATTTGCCAAAAGCTCTTCGGCCATAGTTTTGCCCATAGCAAGAGCTTTTTGCTTATCATCGTGTGCAAACTCAAGAGTAAAGTTTTTGCTTAATTTTAAATCTGTAACTTCTGTGAAACCCAAAGTCTGCAATGCGTGCATGATTGCCTTGGCTTGAGGGTCTAAGACCCCATCTTTAAGGCTTGTGTTGATGGTGATTTTCATATTGCCCTCTCCTAGTTGGTAATGCGCCTTAAGACTTCCTCATAGGCCAATTTTAGGTTGCCTAGGTCTTGTCTGAAGCGGTCTTTGTCTAGCTTCTCATTAGTATCCATATCCCAAAACCTACAGCTATCGGGGCTGATTTCATCAGCAAGGATAATATTCCCCTCCCCATCTCTGCCAAACTCAAGCTTAAAGTCGATCAATCTGAGATGTTTAGCTGCAAAAAAATCTTTCAAAAAAGCATTGATTTTCTTAGCTTGCGTGCGCAAAAAGTCCAATTCTTCTTGGTCTTGTGTGATACCGAGTATCTTGCAGTGCTCATCATTGATGATAGGATCGCCCAAAGCATCATCTTTATAATAAAACTCCACAAGCCCAAAGGGCAGCACACTGCCTTCTTTGATACCCAAACGCTTACTCAATGAACCTGTTGCTACATTGCGACTCACGACCTCAATAGGGATAATATCCACTTGCTTGCATAGAATATTTTGTGTATCAAGTCTTTTGATATAGTGGGTCTTGAAGCCATTTTTTTCTAGTAATTCAAAAAGCAAAGAACTGATTTTGCAATTCAATGCACCCTTTCCTTGCTCGCTCCCCTTTTTTTCGGCATTAAATGCTGTGAGATCGTCTTTAAATTCAGCAATCAAAATACCCTTTTCCTCGGTGGTATAAAGCCTTTTGCCTTTCCCCTCATAAAGCATTTTTACTTTTTTCATATCCCGACCTTATTTTTTATTCGGTGTTTTGATGATATTCCAAGCCTTCAGCACATCAATGGCAGTTTTGAGTTGGATATCTCGGTTGATGTCTTGTTGTGTGAGGCTTTTTTGCTCTTGATCTTTTTTGGTTTCAGATTTTTTAGTATCTTTTTTGTTGCTCGCAGTATCGGTCTTTTCTAGTTCATTTTCTAGGTGGTTTCTCAAGTCAGCTTCTTTGATTTCAAAGCTACTTTCATTTTGAGGAACAGCCCCAGGATGCACGATAATATCGGGCTTGATACCTACAGCTTGTATTGTCCTACCACTAGGGAGATAATATTTTGCAGTCGTGAGCTTGATAGCTTCAGTTTTATCAATAGGCAAGACAACCTGCACGCTACCCTTTCCAAAGGTATCTTCACCAACAATCAAAGCTCGGTCATTATCTTGCAAAGCCCCTGAAACAATCTCACTAGCACTCGCTGTCCCCCCATTGACAAGCACAACAATCGGCAAAGTAGGATAAGGAGCTTTGCCATCGGCTTTGTATTCGATATTTTCTTCTTTGATCTTGCCTTTTTGAGAAACAATCACGCCATTTTTGATAAACAAATCTGAAAGCTCCACAGCCTGATTGAGTAGGCCACCTGGGTTATTACGCAAATCAAGGACAATCCCCTCAATCGCTCCTGCTTTTTTGAGCTCACTGACCACGCTTTCAGTCACATTTTTATCAAAAGAATTGACTCGGATATAAAGGTATTTGCTCCCATCGATTTTCCTAGCGTGCACAGACTTGACTCGGATAATATCGCGCATGATATCAAAATCAAGAGGTTTGTTTTCATTTTTTCTCACGATAGTGAGCTTCAAGGAGGTTTTTGGCTTGCCCCGCATGATATTGACTGCATCATCAATAGTCATATTCAAGGTGCTTTCACCATTGATTTTTAAAATCACATCTCCAGCTTTGAGCCCTGCTTTGCTCGCTGGGGTGTCATCAAGTGGTGCGATGATGGTAAGCACGCCATCTTTCATACCCACAGTGATCCCCAAACCACCAAATTCACCATCTGTCTGGACTTTTAATTCTTTGAATTTTTTCTCAGTCAAATACGCTGAATGGGCGTCTAAATTGGATAAAAGCCCCTCAATTGCCTTATCTACAATCTCATTGATCCCTACATTATCGACATAATAGGCTTCGATTGTGTTGATGACTTTGGTGAGCTTGTTGTAAGCTTCTATTCTTTGCTGCTGGGAGGCAACACTATTATCTTTGGCTTCATCTTTGGCATAAAGTCCATTTAACACTAAGGACACGCCCAAAAATGACGCAAGCACGCCAGAAACAAAAAATTTATTCATCTCATTTTCCTGTATTTGCTGAAAGTTGTTTTTAATGAACTTAGGATTTTATCTAAAAATTCATTATTTTAATCAAACAAACAAGCCTTTTAGCTCAATTTGAAAAGTTTTAGCATAATTGAATAAAATAACTTGACATTATTAGACTAAACTTATATAATACTCGACATATAAAATTTTATCCCATTATGACAAGGAGCGTTCATGAATTTATTTGAAAAAATGACCCACCAACTCAAAGAAACTCTGGATCAAGGGGTTTCTTTAGCACTTTATGGTAAAAATCAAGAAGTCGATACAGCCCATATTATCTGGGCAATGCTCACAAACACACAATCGATTCTCAATCAAGCCCTCAATAAAATGAATATCGATAAAATCGCCTTAGAGCTTGAAGCCAAAAGCCTCACAGACAAGCTGCCTAAAAGCTCTCATATCGCCAAAGAAAGTATCACACTCAGCAAATCACTCCAAGATGCGCTCCATCAAGCAGAGGGAATGAGTGCAAAAAATGGCGATAAATACATTGCTGTAGATACTTTTATCATCGCTAATATCAAGTCAGAAGCGTTCATGCAAGTTTTTGGCAAATATATAGATACAAATGAACTGAAAAAAACCCTAGAAAGCATACGCGGTGGGGCAAAGATACAGAGTGAAAATGATGATTCCAATCTGGAATCTTTGGAAAAATTTGGTATCGATCTCACTCAAAAAGCCCTAGAAAACACTCTTGATCCTGTCATTGGTCGTGATGAAGAAATCTCAAGAATGATGCAAATCCTTATCCGCAAGACCAAGAACAACCCGATCCTCCTAGGAGAGCCGGGTGTAGGGAAAACTGCAGTTGTTGAAGGGCTCGCGCAAAGAATCATCAAAAAAGAAGTCCCAACTTCTTTGCAAAACAAAAAAGTCATTGCCCTAGATATGAGTGCCTTAGTCGCTGGGGCTAAGTATAGAGGAGAGTTTGAAGAGCGTCTGAAAAAAGTGATCGAAGAGGTAAAAAAGGCTGGAAATATCATACTCTTTATCGATGAAATCCATACCATCGTAGGGGCAGGCGCTTCTGAGGGCAGTATGGACGCAGCTAATATCTTAAAACCTGCACTTGCACGGGGCGAGCTCCATACCATCGGGGCAACCACTCTGAAAGAATATCGCAAATATTTTGAAAAAGACGCTGCCCTCACAAGGCGATTCCAACCCATCACGCTCAATGAACCCACCATCAATGAAGCTTTGCAAATTTTGCGTGGTCTAAAAGAAAAGCTTGAAGCCCATCACAATGTCAATATCACAGATTCAGCCCTCATAGCAGCTACCAAGCTTTCTAGCCGCTATATCACAGATAGATTTTTGCCCGATAAGGCGATAGATCTGATTGATGAAGGGGCTGCTGAGCTCAAAATGCAAATCGAGTCTGAACCCACAGAACTCTCTCAAATCAAAAGACAAATCCAACGTCTTGAAGTCGAAAAACAAGCCTTGAATATGGAGAAAAAAGAGAGCAACCAAGCAAGGATCGAAGAAATCCATAAAGAGCTCAGCGACGCCAATGAAGAAAAAATCCGTTTGGAAGCACAATTTGAAAATGAAAAATCTGTATTCAAAGAAATTGCAGGGATTAAAAACGATATCGATACACTCAAAAGAGAATCTGAGCTAGCCAAACGCAATGGTGATTACAACAAAGCTGCAGAAATCGATTACAGCAAAATCCCTCAAAATGAAGCCAAAGAAAAAGAGCTCAATGCCAAATGGGACAAAATGCAAGCGCATGGCACATTACTCAAAAACGCCGTAACAGAAGAAAGTATCGCTGGTATCATCAGTCGCTGGACGCAAATCCCTATCAAAAAAATGCTCCAAAGTGAAAAAGAAAAGATTTTAGGCATAGAAGATGCTTTGAGAAAAACCGTGGTGGGGCAAGATACAGCACTCAAGGCGATTGCAAGAGCGATCAAACGAAACAAAGCAGGTTTGAGCGATGTGAGCAGACCCATTGGAAGCTTTTTGTTTTTAGGGCCTACTGGGGTGGGTAAGACCCAAAGTGCGAAATCTTTGGCACATTTTCTTTTTGATAGTGATAAAAATCTGATCCGTATTGATATGAGTGAATATATGGAAAAGCACGCTGCTAGCCGATTAGTCGGGGCACCTCCAGGGTATGTGGGCTATGAAGAAGGCGGGCAGCTTACAGAGGCAGTGCGGCGAAAACCTTATTCTGTAGTGCTTTTTGATGAGATTGAAAAGGCGCACCCTGATGTATTCAATGTCTTGCTCCAAGTCCTTGATGATGGGCGTTTGACGGATAATAAAGGGGTGAGTGTGGATTTTAAAAACACTATCATTATCCTCACAAGCAATATTGCTAGTGATAAAATCATAGAAATCTCTGATACCACCGAGAGGGAAAAGGCTGTCCGTGAAGCACTCAAGCAGTATTTCAAGCCTGAATTTTTGAATCGTTTAGATGATATTGTGATTTTCAATCCCTTGAGCTTGCAAGGCATTATTGAGATTGTCAATATTATGTTTGAAACAATCGCTAAAAAAGTTTCTGAAAAAGGTATCACACTCCAGCTCACACAAAAAGCAAAAGAATTTATCGCTAAAGTCGGCTTTGACCCTGTGTATGGTGCAAGACCACTCAAAAGGGCTTTGTATGAAGAGGTCGAAGACAGGCTTGCAGATCTCATCTTAGAAGACAAAGTCAGCGAGGGGAGTATCGTGCGATTTGACTTCCAAGATGGAGGTGATGGAGATAGTGGAGGTATTATCCCCCAAATCACTCAGGTCTAACCTCTCTCTCACTCCCTCCCTCTCCCTCACACCACTCCCCAAAAAACCTACCTTCAAGCCATCAAAAAAGAGAGGGGGGGGGTTGTGTCGCCTATAGCTTTTGCAATCATTTGGCATTATAAAAGTGCCATATATCTATTTAAGGCTTGCTTGCAGTCTTATCCAAAGCTTAAAGCTTGCAAAAACCGAATAAATTGATTGTATTTTATTTGCTTTTATGAACAAATACTTTACAATTCCCCATCTCAATCAGACACTGGAGGCAGTAATGGGGTTTTTGGATCGATTTTTTCAGCTCAAACAAAACCACACAAATATCAAAATCGAAGCCCTAGCAGGCTTTACAATATTTTTGACAATGCTTTATATTATTCCTGTAGGCTCTCAAATCCTCTCACAAGCAGGCATGCCAAAAGATGAACTCATCACTGCAATTTCACTAGTCACAGCCCTAGCCACCTTACTCACAGGCATATGGGCAAATACTCCTGTGGCTATGAGCGTGGGAATGGGGCTAAATGCTTATTTTACCTATGGACTTGTCCAAGGCATGGGGCTAAGCTGGCAGCAGGCTTTGGGGGCAGTGTTTTTATCGGGTGTGATATTTTTAATCATTTCATTTACAAGGCTTAGAGTTTGGATCATGCAAAGCATACCTAAAGACCTCCGTTTTGCCTTGTGCGCTGGGCTTGGGGCGTTTATTGCAACGATTGGTCTGAAATCTTTGGGCTTTATCACCATCACGCCCTCAGGACTGATGACTCTAGGAAATCTCAGCTCTCCACAGATTTTGATGGGTATTTTTGGTGTGATTTTAATGCTTTTGTTACACACCCTTAAAGTCCAAGGGGCATTTATCATAGGGATTTTGGCTTGCAGCCTGATTGCTTGGATTTTAGGATTTGCCACCACCCCATCAAAAGTCCTCTCCATGCCCTCAAGCATTTCAGGGATCGCCTTGCAATTTGACCTTGCTGGTGTGATCCATATCGCACTGATTCCAGCTATTATCGCCCTTTTGATTACAGATTTGTTTGATTCTTTGGGGACTCTAGCGGGCGTGGGAGCAAAGGCCAATATGTTTCAAGACACAAGTGGCAAGGACAAAAAACTAGAAAAAACTCTGCAAGTTGATGCGATTGCAACAACAGCAGGTGCAGCATTCGGACTATCAACAACGACAGCTTTTTTAGAAAGCTCTGCAGGGGTGGCCTCAGGTGGGCGCACGGGCTTGAGTGCTGTTTTTTGTGCGATTTTCTTTGCACTGACTTTGTTTTTTCTCCCTATTTTTAGTGCGATCCCTGATTATGCAATCTATCCGACTCTGATTGTGGTGGGGGCATTGATGTTTGCTGAAATCAGGCATATCAATTTCCAAGACCTCCCCATTGGGTGTGCGAGCTTTTTTACGATTCTTTTAATGCCTTTGAGCTCATCGATCACTACAGGCTTAGCAAGTGGGTTTATCGTCTATGTTTTGATGTGTTGTTTCCAAAGACAATGGCAACGTATCAATATGGGTATTTTGATTTTGTTTGCTATCAGCGTGATACCTTTTGTATTTCAAAACTGATTATTTCTCTCTTTTGAGGGTATAAAACTCCAGATTAGCGACCTTTTTGCGTGATATTTTCCCCTCATGCAATAATATTTCCAATCGCTCCAATGTCGCTTTTTCAAACAAAATTAGAGCCTCGCTCACACTCACAGGTCGCCTAGCGATAAATTCAATCAGTGCTTCTTTGGAGTATGCTAGCCCCATAAAATCCATATCTTGCTTCCGTAATGGCAAGCTCACATACATTCCCTCAAACTCCCTAGCAATCATTGATAACTGCTCATAGCTGAGTGCGTTTGCCTTATGGGCTGGGGGTCTATCGATTGTGCCAAGGTCTATGCGACTCACAGAAATTTGCTGTAAGAATTTTACAATCGATTGGATATTGCTTGCTGTGTCATTGACCCCCTCGACCAAGAGCACTTCAGCGACAAGCTCTCCGTGATAAATCTTAGCAAAATCCCTGATTCCCTCAAGTATCCCCCCCAAAGAAATATCCCTATGGGGTCTATCCACACGCAAAAAGCTCTCTGTATCAGCCCCATCTAAAGAAAACTTAACAATATCAAACAAACACAAAGCTCTCTGCACTTCCTTATGGCCAAATCGAGAGCCATTGCTTAAAATCAAAGTCGCTACATTTGATGGCACATAGGGCTTGATAGCTTCCATGAACTCAAACAAATACGGATAAAGCGTGGGTTCGCCATTTGCTGTGATGGTTAAAACATCGATTTTTGGATTTTGACGCAAAGCTTTCAAGACACTTTGAACTAAAACTTCAAGCTCTAAGACCTCCTCCATCTTTGCCATCGCCCTCTTTCCCTCTAGCTCACAATACAAGCAATCAAAATTGCACTGCTTAGCACTCGGTGAGAGATCCACGCCTAAAGACAGCCCAAATCTGCGGGATATGACAGGCCCAAATACAATATTTTCCATCGTTACATTTCAATCCTGTGTTTGCATTTGATACACTCGCATATATTTTTGCCCCTATAGGTTCTTTGTGCCATCATATAGCCACACTCTGGGCATTTTTTTTCTATGGGTTCGTGGTTGGAGATAAAATTACATTGGGGATAATTCCCGCAACCATAAAACGCCCCTCGCCTACTCTTACGCAGCAAAATATCTCCCCCACACTCTGGGCATTTGACCTCTAGGGATACTTGGGCTTTGCCAGAGGGGTTTTTCAAAGATTTAGTATTCTTGCACTCAGGATAACCACTGCAAGCAATAAATTCACCATTTCTGCCACGCTTTTTTACCATTGGCTTCCCGCATTTCTCACACAGCTCCCCACCCTCTTCTACTGGAGTCTGTGGGGACTCTTGGGGTTGGATATATTTGCATTTTGGATAACCACTACAAGCGACAAACTCGCCATATTTCCCGCTTCTTTTGACTAATTCTTTGCCACATTGGGGGCAGAATTCGCCTGTAGGAACGATGACTTTTTGTGAGGGGATATGGAGCTTGCCATCTGTGATTTTTTGCATAAAAGGTTCATAAAACTCTATCAATACTTTTTGCCAATCTGCCTTATTTTGTGCAATATCATCGAGTTTATCTTCCATACTCGCACTGAATTTTGCATCAACAATTTCATTGAAATACACCTCAAGCATTTCCACGACCTTAAAAGCACTCTCTTGGGCAAAAATCTGCTTTTTTTCTACGATGATATATTCTCGATTTTGCAGCAATGAAACCGTGGGAGCATAAGTGCTAGGCCTGCCGATCCCCAAGCCCTCTAAGGTCTTAATCAAAGAGGCTTCAGAATACCTAGCAGGCGGCTCTGTGGTGTGCTGATTGCTCTGGATTTCTTCTAGCTTGATGGGAGATTCTGGCATTAAATCAGGCAAAAGCTTGTCTTTATCTTCGCTCCCTAAAAGCTTATAATACCCATCAAAAATGAGCTTGCGTCCGCTAGCCTTGAATACACCTTTTGCACATACAAATGTAATGCTCTGGCTTTCAAAAACTGCATCCACCATTTGAGAGGCCAAAAAACGATGATAAATCAAAGTATAGACCCTGAGTTCATCGGGCTTGAGATAGGCCTTAGCAATCTGTGGAGTAAAGGCAACATCAGTAGGACGGATTGCCTCGTGGGCTTCTTGGGCGTTTTTGCTCTTGGTGGCGTAATTTTTGGGCTTTGGGGGCAAGTATTCCTTGCCAAAATCAGACAAAATCTTCTCTCTTGCACTCTCTTGGGCTTCTTGAGCGATATGAAGACTATCTGTTCGCATGTAAGTGATCACGCCCATCACGCCCTTATTAGTTTCTACGCCCTCATAGAGCTTTTGGGCGATACTCATTGTCCTAGATGGTGAATACCCCAGCAAACTAGAAGCACTCTGCTGCAAGGTCGAGGTCATAAAAGGTGGAGGCGTGGGAGATTTTTTTGTTTTTTTCAGAATCTCGCCGACTTGATAAGAAGATTTTTTGAGTTCTTCTAGCATACTCTGGGCTAATTTTTTATCCGTAATGCCTTGTTTTTTGAGCTTTTCCCCCTCATAAACTGCTAATTCTGCTTGGATCCCTCCAGAAAAAAGTGCATCAATGGTATAATATTCCACAGGCACAAAAGCCCTGATTTCTCGCTCTCTATCAACGATAATTTTCAAAGCCGCACTCTGCACCCTACCAGCTGAAAGCCCCCTATTGATCTTGCTTGAAATCAGCCCACTGAGTTTAAAGCCCACAATCCTATCTAAAAGCCTTCGCGCTTGTTGTGCATTGACCTTATCCATATCGATATTTCTAGGAGATTTTAGAGCATTATTGATAGCTGTTTTTGTGATCTCATGAAAAACAATCCTAGGAAAGCTCTCCACATCTCTGCCTATGGCTTGCGTGATATGAAAACCAATGGCCTCTCCTTCTCTATCCTCATCAGTAGCGATATAAGTCACCTTAGCCTTTTTAGCCAAAGAGGTGATTTTTGCAACAATATCTTTATGGTCTTTATCGATTTTATACTCAGGGATAAACTCCCCTTGCTCGATTTTGATACCAAAATGAGATTTAGGCAAATCCCTGATATGCCCCTTAGAAGCGATAACTTCAAAATCACTATTCAAAAAATTTTTAATAGTTTTGGCTTTAGCGGGGGACTCTACGATAATCAAATTCTTCATCTATCTCTCTTTATCAAGTCTTAAATATAGCCAGAAATTCTAACACATTTTTCTTTTTTTCTCAGAAAGTTTTTTGGAACAGCTCTTGCTTGCACTTTGGAGATCAAATTTTAGCAAAGGATGCGATTATGAGTTTTAGGATCAACACAAACATAGCAGCACTCACAGCCCACGCTGTCGGTGTGCAAAACAACAGAAACCTTGCAAGTTCTTTAGAAAAGCTCAGCTCAGGGCTTCGGATCAATAAAGCTGCTGATGATGCTTCGGGTATGGCTATTGCCGATAGTTTGCGGAGTCAGAGCGATAGCTTGGGGCAAGCAGTCAAAAATGCAAATGACGCTATCGGTATGATACAAGTAGCCGATAAGGCTATGGACGAACAGATAAAAATACTCGATACCATCAAAACAAAAGCCATACAAGCTGCGCAAGATGGACAAACACTCGAATCCAGAAAAGCCCTCCAAAGCGATATCCAAAGACTCCTTGAAGAGCTAGACAACATCGCTAACACCACAAGCTTCAATGGCCAACAAATGCTCTCAGGGAGCTTTTCTAACAAAGAATTCCAAATCGGGGCATACTCCAACACCACTATCAAAGCTTCCATTGGCCCAACAAGCTCAGATAAAATCGGGCATATCCGCATGGAAACTGCTTCATTTGATGGCACAGGAATGCGTGCATCTGCAGCAGGGGCAAACCTCACAGAAGTTGCACTCAATTTCAAACAAGTCGATGGAGTCAATGACTATGAAATCGAAGCTGCGAAAATCTCAACCTCTGCAGGCACGGGTATTGGGGCATTGAGCGAGATTATCAATCGTTTTTCTAACACATTGGGTGTGCGCGCTTCTTATAATGTTATGGCCACAGGGGGCGTGCCTGTCCAATCTGGGACAATCAGAGGGCTTATCATCAATGGCGTATCTATAGGGACTATCAATGATGTGCGCAAAAATGACTCTGATGGTAGGCTCATCAACGCAGTGAATTCTGTCAAAGACCAAACAGGCGTGGAAGCGTTTTTGGATATCACAGGGAGGATCAATCTCAAATCCAATGACGGCCGTGCGATTTCTATCCACACAAACAGCGCTTCAGGTCAAGTCTTTGGCGGGGGGAACTTCGCAGGTATCTCAGGCTTCAACCACGCTATTGTTGGGCGTTTGACCCTCACACGCACAGACGCTAGAGATATCATTGTCAGTGGTATCAATTTCAGCCATATCGGCTTGCACTCTGCGCAAGGCATATCTGAATACACCGTGAATCTACGCGCCTTGCGTGGGGTCTTTGATGCAAATGTTGCTTCTGCTTCAGGGGCTAATGCAAACATCGCTCAAGCTGACTTGAACGCACAAGGTATCGGCGCTGGGGTAACAAGCCTTCAAGGTGCGATGGTGGTGATGGATATGGCCGATGCAGCGCGCACGCAACTTGATAAAATCCGTGCAGACATAGGCTCTGTGCAGATACAACTTGTTTCAACCATCAACAATGTTTCCGTCACTCAAGTCAATGTCAAAGCTGCTGAATCCCAAATCCGTGATGTGGATTTTGCTGCTGAATCTGCAAGCTTCTCTAAATACAACATACTTGCCCAAAGCGGAAGCTTTGCCATGGCCCAAGCCAATGCTGTCCAGCAAAATGTCCTCCGACTCCTCCAATAACTCTATGATTTCACTGATCTCATAAGGGCTTTTAGCCCAACTATGGGGTAGATATGTGAGTGCTTTAAGGAATTTTATGCAAAATATCTATGAGAAAAATCTCGCTGCCCTCAAGGTCAAAGACCCGCTTTTAGCCCTTGCTTTGTATGGCTTCAAGCCCAATCAAAAATTTGAAGTCTTTATGGATCACGATGGGGCTAATTTTAATATCATCGAAAAAGACTCCCATACTCCGATATTTCTAGGCAAGCCCCTTGATGAAACAATGCAAAAAATCACTGATTTCACGCCCTATACCTACTATCCTTATTTGTATTTTTATGGTGCGGGAAATGGCGTGTTTTATCGCTTGCTTTTAGGAAATGAGCAGCACAAACGGATTGTAGTGATCGAACCAGAGCTTGAAATTTTATTTATTATTTTCAATCTCTTAGATTTTTGTGAAGAAATATATTCTGATCGCATTATTTTTTTGTATTCTAAGCTCTGCAGCTACCATCTCATCGCTTCTCTTTTTGAAATGGATAAAAAAGCTAGGATTTATTCAAAAGTCTATGATTTGCATATTTTCAATCCCTATTACGAACGCCATCAATCCGAAATACTGCGCTTCAATCAATATTTTATCAAAGCCATTGAACACAGCATTATCAGTATTGGCAATGACACAAAAGACGCTATCATCGGTATCAAACAGCATATTCAAAACTTGCCTGATGTCCTATCCTCGCCCACGCTTTTAGATTTATTAGAAAATCTCAAGCACAAAGACACTGCTATCATCGTATCCACAGGCCCTAGCCTCACCAAGCAGTTAGATACTCTCAAAGCGATTGCACCTTATGTGACTTTGTTTTGTATCGATGCGTCTTTCCCGATTTTATGCAAACACGGTATCAAACCCGATATTGTGCTCTCCTTAGAGCGCGTGGAGGCGACTGCGAGATTTTATTATGATACCCCGCAAGAATACCAAGAGGGTATTATCTTTGCTATCACTTCTATTGTGCACCCAAGGCTCAAAGACTCGATCACAAAAGGTGTGAAGCAATTCAGTTTCCGACCCTTTGGCTATACTAATCTCTTTGGTTTCCATCAATATGGCTATTTAGGGATTGGAATGAGTGCGGCCAATATGGCTTATGAACTCATCGTCCACGCTCGCTTCAAGCGGTGTATTCTTATCGGACAGGATTTGAGCTTTAGCACTGATGGCAAAAGCCACGCCCAAGAAGCCCTCTATGGGAGTGATGAGATCAAGCCCAAGCCCACTGAAGAGAAGATTTTCATAGAAAAATATGGGGGCAATGGCGAGGTAGAAACGACAAAGGTCTGGAAATTATTTTTAGAATTTTTTGAAAAAGACATTGCCCAAACGCCCTATAAACTCGAAGTCATCAATGCCACCGAAGGGGGAGCTAGGATACACGGCACCAAAGAGATGTGCTTTAAAGACGCACTCAAAGCTTGCGATACCACAAAGCCCAAAGCCCCTATCAAGCTCACCTATCCCACACAAAAAGAAATCCAAGCAAATATCAAAATCGCCAAAGAAAAATGTGAAGACATCATCGCTTATGGGCTGCAAAAAAAGTCTTTGATTGAAAAACTTTTCCTCAAAGTCGCCCATTACACCGAAGAGCTAGAAAAACTCAACCATCAAAACCAGCTTGAAAAAATCGATTTCAAAAAACTCAACACACTCAGCAATCAAATCGATAAAATCAAAAAGCTTTTTGAGGATAAAAAATTCAACGACTATTTTGTCGATGCGATCCAATCATACATACTCCACCAAGAGCTCGATATCGCCAAACTCCTAGTCCGCTACACAAAAGACACTCTACAGACCCAAGCTAAGCAGCTTGAGTGGATCTATGCCCATAAATATTGGCTTTTTAGCCTTGCTGGTGGGATTGATTGTGTGATAGAAACGGTCAAAGAAGCCCTCCAAAGCTGGGATTCTCCCCAAAACACGCAACACAATACGACCCCTCCCCAAAAGTCTAAAAAAGCCCAAAAAACATCAATCTAGTGGGGCAAAAATGACTGCTCGTGCTCCAAAAGCCACTTTTTGATCCCCACACCCTCTGCATACCCAACCAACCTCCCATCACTACCAATCACACGATGGCAAGGGATGATTATAGCAATGGGATTTCTATGATTAGCACCCCCTACAGCCCGAGAATAGCGTATCGAACCCACTTGCAAAGCCAAGTCTTTATAGCTCCAAGTCTTTCCATAGGGTATTTGAGGCAAAATACTCCAGACCCTTTCTTGAAAGGGCGTGCCTTGTATTTCTAAAGGCAGGTCAAAAGAAAATACTAAACCATCAAAATACCCCTCCAAAGCCTGAATACAAGAAGATATCAAAGGCGTTAGTGCTTCTTGATGTGTTTTCTTATCACTAAAATGCACACCTCTAATGCCCGTATCACTCGCACAAATATGGATATACCTAGCCTCTAGCCCTAAAGGCGTATCCAAAAAGTAATGTTTGAGCCCAAGCACAGCTCACAGCCCCATTTTAGAGGGATTGAGAATAGAGTTAGGGTCAAAAGCCCTTTTGATACTTCTAAAAAGCTCCATCTCTGCAGGAGTGAAAGCTAAGGGCATGAAAGGCGCTTTAGAAAGTCCTATGCCGTGCTCCCCGCTCAAAGTCCCCTCTAAATCAATCGTGATTTTAAAAATCTCTTCAATCGCTGCATAACCCCGTTGCAACTCCTCTTTATCTTCAGGGTTTGGCACCATCACATTAGTATGCACATTGCCATCACCTGTATGCCCAAAACAAGGTATCTTAAAGCCGTATTTTTTGCCCACACGATCGATATGTTCTAAAAGCTCTGGCAGCCTTGAGCGCGGAACGGTAATGTCTTCGTTGAGCTTTTTTTTGCCATAGATTGTGATACTTTGAGAAGCATTGCGCCTTGCAAACCACAAATCCGCTTCTTCTTCTTCATTTTGTGCGATCTTAAACTCAAGGCAGCCATTTTCTCCAAACACTTCTTGAATCTTTGCTAGCTGCCATTGGAGTTGCTCGGGGATATCTCCATCTACTTGCGTGATGAGTATCGCCCCTGCTTTGGTAGGCAGACCCTTATGGAACTTCTCCTCCACAGCCCTCAAAGTCAGATGATCCAAAAATTCCATTGCCACAGGCACGACCCCACTTGCCATTGTTTTATACACAGCGTCCATCGCACTCCCAATATTGGGAAATACCCCCATAGCCGATTGCTTGAATCTGGGCTTTGCTAGGAGTTTTAAGGTAATCTCTGTAATCACAGCCAAACTCCCCTCACTTGCAATCAAAATCCCTGCGACATTAAAACCTGCGACATCTTTGATTGTTTTTTTGCCCGCTCTAATCACTGCGCCATTAGGCAAAACAGCGCGCAATGCCATCACATAATCTTTAGTAATCCCATATTTTGCCGCACGCATTCCACCGGCATTTTCGCTCACATTACCTCCTAGCGTGCTGTATTCTTGAGAAGCAGGATCGGGGGGATAAAACAAGCCCATTTTTTCGACACTCTCTTGAAAGTGTTTATTGATCACTGCGGGCTGGACTCTAGCAATTAAGTTTTTTTCATCGATCTCTAGGATTTGGTTGAAATACTTCTCCATCGCAAGCACAATCCCCCCACAAGCAGGCAAAGCACCTCCTGTAAAGCCGCTCCCTGCCCCGCGAGGCACGATAGAAATTTTATGTTCATTGCAATAAGACAATACTTTGCTGACATCAGATTCATCTCTGGGATAGACAATCCCCTCAGGGGCATAGCGCTCCCTTGTCGCATCATAACAATAAGCAATCAAATGGGCAGGGTCATTATAGACATTTTCGTTGCCAACGATATTTTTAAGTGCTGCAATGTGCTTGGAATCTAGCATTGTATTTCCTTGTTTCTTATTTAGAGTTAGGGCCTTGTTGGATCAAAGTATCATAATATCTAAAATAATCTTTGGATTTTTTACTATAAAACGCACTCGCAAGGCTGCCTGTCTTGACTTCTTGGATACGCGAGAAAAAGGGTGCAAAGGTGGTTTTTACCTTAGAGGTATCAAAGGCGATTTTATCTAAAGGCGCAAGACTCTGACAATCTAAGACGCTAATACTCCCTGTGCCAACGACATAGAGCAATCCCACGCTATAGACCTCACAGACCTTTCTTAAAAACTTCGGCTTAGGGTCAAACCCCCCATAATCGCTCAAATACCCCATCATCAAATCAGAACTCATAAAAATCACATCTTTGATTTGCGATTTGATCCTCTCATAAGTGCTCGCATCAGGCGCAATCAAAAAGGCACGATTATTGGTTTCTCTAAATACTGCCATATCGCCAGTATGGGGCTGTAGGCGCGGTGTGGGGAGATATTTTTGCGCCATTGTATCAAAAGCACCAAACTTAGCTGTAGCAATCCCATCACGGATCGATTCTACTTGCAGCTTTGCTGATATGACATTATAATCAGTGAGTTTGGTGATGACAAATCCACTCTCCCCTACTTTGAGATCATAGGCTGGGAAAGTGAGCGTTTTTTGTGCTGGATCGACCTTGTCTATGTTGATTTTAAGCACTTCATTGTATTCCTTTCCCATCGCTATCACAGCCCCCAAACACACCAACACGCCCAGACTTAAAAATCGCTTCAACACTATTTGTTCCTTTGCAAAAATTTATCCATATACCATATGATAGCATAGCTCAAGCCTGTAGTCTTAGCCATCTTTTCATCATTGATAAACTCAAAAGCCCTAGATACGGGCAAAAATAAAACCTCAATACACTCATCATCGATCCCACCACCTGCAGTGCGTTTGTCCTTTTCTGAGATAGAAGCAAAAAATAATGTTTGCCTACTCCCAGAAATACCTGTGGAGGTATAAAAAGTTGCAATCTTTTGGATTTTCAAAGCCTCCACGCCATAGCCGCACTCCTCAAGCACCTCTTCAGAAGCAATCTCTTCTAAGCTCTTGCCCTCTTTATCCACAAGCCCTGCACACAATTCATAAGTATAGCCATCTTGATTGCTCAAATACACAGCAGGGCGAAACTGCCTTACAACCAAAAAGCTATCAAACTCCAAATGATAAAGCAAAATAGACACGCTATCGTGAGAAGAAACGATATCCCAGACCTTGTCTTTGCCATTTTCTCTGTAATGTATGCGTTTGGGCTTGATATACACAGAATGCTCACAAGGCTCAAAATACATCGAGTCAAAATCCACTTTCGAGCAGATTTTAGGGAAATAATCCATCACCTAGCCTTTGATAGAAATATGAGCTTTTTGCTCATCAAATGTATATTGTTGCAAGGCCTCTTGGAGCTCTTTTTGATAACCCTGTGCCACTTGCAAAAATTCTTTTTTGTCCTTGCCTTTGAGCTCACTTTTTGCTGTGCGTATGCTCCCTAGAGGGTCGATGGGGCGATTGTTTTTATACACACCAAAATGCAGATGTGGGCCCGTGCTCACACCTGTGCTCCCGACTTTGCCAATGACTTGCCCCTTTTTGACATACATACCATTTCTAATCCCCCGCGCAAAAGCACTCATATGGGCATAGAGAGTTTTGAGCCCATTGCCGTGGTTGATTTCAATCGTCTTCCCATAACCACCCTTTACTCCCACAAACACGACACGACCATCAGCAGCAGCGTGGATCAAAGTCCCCATTCTCGCAGCATAATCAACGCCATAGTGGGGACGGATCACTTTGAGAATCGGGTGCAATCGCCCATAAGAAAAGCGCGAAGAAATGCGCGTATATTGCACGGGGACTTCCAGCAAAAAGCCTGCGATTTCTTTAGCGTTTTTGTCATAAAAGCGACCATTTTTATAGGCAAAAATATAGTTGGGCTTTTTATTGGTTTCAATCATCGCAGCCTTGATATCAGGCGAGCCAAAAGGCCGCCCCAATCGGTATTTTCTAGTATAGAGAATCGCGAGCTTATCATCTTTAATCACGAATTTCTTAAAATTGATACTTTTTTTATAAGCATTGACAAATTCATTGGCAAGATTGACATCGTGGGTTGTGTCTATAATGTCTTGATATGGGGATTTTTGGACAGCGAGCGTGAGGATTTTCTCGACAGAAAAAGAAACAATAGGGATAAAATCCATTTTATAGTCTTCTTTGTCTTTATAAATATGTATCTGGACATCTTCACTGATAGGAATCAGGGCTTGGAGCAAGTCATTATTCTCATCACGCAACACATAATATGAAATCCCCGCATAGATCTCAGCAGTCAGCTCCTTATCTTGAGGAGAGAGATTATAATAAAGCCGCAAAGAAATGCCATTTTGCTCAAAAAAAGTAAGCAATGTAGCACCCTTATCCCAAACAAGTCTTTCCCCTATAGCTCCAAAGCTTATGGAAAAAAATAAACAACAAAGCAGTAGAAGTTTCTTCATCAAAAGCCTTGAATCCTTAAGATTTAAAAAATGATTATATATTATTTAGACAAATGCGACGATGGAAGCAAAATAGAGAGCAAACTTTGCTATAATCACAAAAATACAGCATTTTCCCAAAGGATAGTTTGAGATGGATTTTGAAAAATTTGATTGGAAAAATTGGCTTTTTCCCACAATTTGCTTTTTTCTCTTTTGTTATAGTATGACCTTTGTCATTATCTATACTTATGCATCCAATACCGATGTATCGCTTTTTGAAAATGCTAAGCCCCAAAATGGCGTTGTCGATATCGCTAAATTCAAAGAAGAAATGCTCAAGCAAATCAAAAAAACTAATTAAAATGTTTCATATTTATGTCGATATTAATGCATACCTTCTAAAGCCAAGGAGAAACAGATGATAAACCCCGTAGGAACGCTCAATACTGCTTTGATTATGAATGAGAATAAAAAATCTTCAGAAAGTATCAAGCCACACGAAGCCAAAGAAATCACAGACAAAATCGCTCAAATCAGAGAATTGATCAAAAAAGACGCTTATCGCGTTGATTTACAAAAAACTTCTGAAAAAATGGCATCAAATTTGCTTAACCTATCATAGACATTGCGATCCCATCAAACATAGGGGTCTAAAAATGAATATTTTAGGATCAAACTTATGTTGCATAGCTACTTAAAAGGTGCCATCTCCGATCTCTCTTCGCTGATAGAGCTGACTTGTTCTGATATTGATGATATCAAGGTCGCTCACCACGAAATTATCTTTTCGCGCAATCACAAAAAACAAGAACTCATCAAAGCCTTTGAGAGCAAAAAAACTCTCATCGATCAAGAAATGCTCCATCTCAAAAATCAATTCCCCAACAAGCCACTCAATGACCTCATTGACGCAACCTCTAGCGAGCTTTTAGGCGCTATGAAAAAAAACCTCCAAGAGCTCAAAGAACTCAATGCCAACTACGCACGCATTGTATTTGCTGTATCGGAGTTTTATTCATCTTTGATCCAAAAGATCATTCCCCACGAAATCTGTGATTACAAAGGGAACAGACCCCCTGAGAGCAGTTTTTTGAAAATCCAAGCTTAAGGCAGCATATGGGCGGTATTTTATCTTCACTCAACACCTCCTACACAGGGCTCCAAGCCCATCAAGTGATGGTAGATGTAACAGGAAACAACATTTCAAATGCTAGCGATGAATTTTATAGCAGACAAAGAGTCATCGCCAAACCAGAACCCCCCCTTTCTGTGCAGGGCAAAAATGTTGGTCGAGGCGTGGAGGTGGAGAGTATCCAGAGAGTCCATGATGAATTTGTGTTTTCTCGATATGCCAAGGCTGCCCAAGACCACGAATTCTATGAAACAGAATTTGCCAATCTCAGAGAGGCTTCAGCCTACTTCCCTGATGTCGATGGTGTGGGGATTTATAATGATTTAGAGCAGTATTTCAATGCGTGGAAAGATTTAGCCAAAAACGCCAAAGACCCTGCCCAAAAGCAAGTCCTAGCCAAAAACACCGAAGTGCTCACTCACAACATCAAAGACACGCGCGCCAAGCTTAGCACACTCCAGCAAAAAGCAAGTCAAGAGCTTGAGAGCACGATCAAAGAAGTCAATAATCTGGGTGCACAAATCGCGCAAATCAATCAAAAACTCAAAGAAATGGAAGACCCCAAAATACTCAAGCAAGCCAATGAACTCCGCGATAGGAGAGATCAGTTAGAGTTCCATCTCAAAGAGCTTATCGGGGGCAATATCTCAAAAAGCAATCTCAAAACCAACGCACTCAATGATAAAAAAACAGCTGATTTTGATGATGGCTATGTCTTAAACATCGCTCAAGGCTTTAATATCGTTGATGGGACGATATTCCACCCTTTGAGTATCGAGAAAAAAAATAACTCCGATTATCTCAATCGGATCTATTTCAGAGGCGATGATTTTAAAAATGTAGATATTACAGACAAGCTCAACCAAGGCAAAGTCGGGGCTTTGATTGGGCTCTATAATAGCGGCTATGATGGCACTAAAATAGGCAAACTCCAAAATTATATCAATCTTTTAGATTCCTTTGCCAAAGGACTGATCGAATCAAGCAATGCTATCTATGCCCAAAGCGCTAGCCACCAAATCGAAAGCGCCCAGCTTGATTTTGAAAACAATGAAGCGTTCAAAGACACTAACTACAACATCAAAAACGGGACTTTTGACCTCATCGCCTATAGCACCGATGGTAAAGAAATTGCCAAAAAAACTATCAAAATCGATGATATCACCACAATGCAAGACCTCATCAAAGCCATCAATGCCAACACTGATGACAACCACGATAACAATGCGACCAATGATTTTGATGATTATTTCCAAGCATATTTTGATAACGATGCCAAAAAGTTCTATATCCAAGCCAAAGAGCCATCAAAAGGGCTTTATGTGTCCCTCAAAGACAATGGCACCAACTTCACAGGGGCTTTGGGTCTGAATCCATTTTTTGAAGGGGATAATGCGCAAAATATCCGATTGCATACAAAATATAAAAATGACCCTACCTATATCAGACCTTGGCTAGCGCCCATCAATGGTAACTTTGATGTCGCTAATATGATGCAGCAGCTCCAATATGAAAATGTTGATTTTTATGATGATAAATTCAATATTGAGCCCATGAAACTTAGTGAATTTTATCAATATGTTTCAGGAAAAATCGCCACAGATACCGAAAAGTCCCAGCAAACCCTAGACACTAAAACATCAGTCTTTGAAGCTATCAAAAAAGAAAGCTTAGCCATCTCTCAAGTCAGTATTGATGAAGAAATGGTCAATCTCATCAAATTCCAAGGCGGCTATGCAGCCAATGCAAAAGTCATCACCACTATTGATAAAATGATCGATACATTACTAGGTATCAAGCAGTGAGAGAGGATCTGAAGTTTTTCTTAGATCAGCATTACGCACACAAAAACAATCCCCTTGAGCTCACAGAAGATAAGCCCGATCCCCTTTTGGTGCTCAAAAACTACCAAAACCACGAATTTTTTGAAGAGATTGCTTTGATTTGTGCTCTGTTTTCTTATGGCAATGCCAAACAAATCCTGCTTTTACTCAAGCGACTAGATTTTTCACTCCTCACTTCTTGTGTGGGGGCGATTGAAAAAGCAGATTTCCCATTTTATCGCTTCCAGACTTCTAATGATATCCGAGTTTTTTTTATCGCCATCCACAAGCTCATACAGACCACACGAATCAGAGAGCTCATTTTTAAGGGTTATAGACGCCATCAAAATGTCATCGAGGGTATCCACTTGGCTATGGGACATCTCTATGAGATATTAGAACCCATAGCAAAAACTAGAGGACTAGACTTCCTCATTGGCACTATCAAGCCAAACCCAAAAGGCAGCTCACCTTTAAAACGTTGGAATATGTATTTGCGCTGGTTGAGTAGAAAAGACGCTTTAGATTTTGGAGTATGGGAGGGGGTGATAGATACATCAAAATTAATTCTGCCCTTAGATACGCATACTTTCCATACTTGCCACAAGCTCAAGCTCCTCCAAAGAAAGACCTATGACCTCTATGCAGCTATCCTAGCCACTCAAGCACTGAAAAAATTCGATCCCATCGACCCCATAAAATATGACTTCGCCCTCTATAGACTCGGGCAAGAAAAGACACTCCAAACAGCAATCTAGCATTTTTTGAACCACTTCAAACACACAAACTTTATGCATATCTTTACGCAAATCTCTCTTTTTGCATATTCTTTGCTTGTATGTTCTATGCTTTATTTTCTATAGAAGTTTTCAAGCAATGATTGGCCGATTTGATCCAATACACCCTCGCATATCGGGCAAAAAAATCGCGTGCATAATTAGCGTCAATCACCCCATCTCTTCCCCCCAAATAAACTTCAATCTCTACTTGATGTGCGTGCATTTTTTGTAATTTTTCCTCACTCCACACATACTCAAGCAACCCCTGCAGCGCATCGACATTTTCTGTATGGATATATCTTTCCATCTCTTTATCTACCCCTGCTGCTTGCAAAAATCTCTCCACATAGCCTTGTGCGTCCTTTTTGAAAGCGCGCATTTGAGCGATTTTAAAAGCCTTGGTTTTGTCTTGAAATAGCGCTGGAGAGAGCAAAATCACTTTCTGGATACGCCAATGATTCTCCAGCCTTTCATAAGCCCACTCAAAAGCCCTCTGAGCGCCACGACTGAACCCACACACATCATAAGCCCCCATATCTGCTATCAGGGGCTTAAAAACTTCTTGCTCTCCTTGGAAACAAAACCCACTAAAATACATTTTGGGTGATTTCTTTGATACTTTCTTTATTGAGTTTTTCTTTTTCTAGCAGTTGCTTGGCTAGCAAAAGTATGCTTTCTTTAGAATTACTCAAAAATTCCTTTTGCTCTTCAAAAGCAAGTGTGAGGATTTCAGAAATATCCCCCTCTCTTGCGATAATGCGGCTTGCCATACCATATTCTTCGCACATTTCTCTAGCGATTTGACACGCTTTTTTGATGTCATCTTGGGCATTGGTGTATTTTTCTTTGCAGATAAGCTCTAAAGCGATGATACCACTCAGATGGACTTTGATTTTATTATTCATCTCGCTCTTACTCAAAACTTCCTTGTCAATATCTAAAATAAACTCACCCATCAAAGTCACCTTATCAAACTCCACATCGAGCCAATACGCACTGATGGCCTTGGCTGATTGATAGAGTGCGAGGATATTTTTTTCTTTTTCACTCAATGCTTGGATTTTTTTCTTACCCAGTGCGACTTTGTCTTTGACCTCTAAAATATCCCGCATTTCTATGAGCTTGCTCTCTCGCCTCAAAGCACTCAAAGCACTCTCATTGACCAAAGAAGCAATCATCGCCCCACTAAAGCCCACACACATTCTAGCGACCTCAGATAAGTCAAGATGGTATTGCTTATCTTGCAGATAAATCTGGAGTATCTCTATACGCTCTTCTAAGTCAGGAAACCCCACATACACGCGCCTATCAAACCTACCACTACGCAAAAGCGCTTCATCGATCACTTCGATTTTGTTTGTCGCCCCAATCACAATCACCCCCCCACTCTCCTCAAACCCGTCCATCTCTGTCAAAAGCTGATTGAGCGTGGCCTCGCGTTCATCATTGCGATTCCCACCTCTGGCCTTGCCTACAGCATCGATTTCATCGATAAAGACAATCGAGGGAGTGGTGGCCTTTGCTTTAGAAAAAAGCTCACGCACGCGTTTTGCTCCCATACCCACATAAATCTGGACAAAACTACTCCCACTCTGATAAAAAAACGGCACGCCAGCCTCGCCAGCTACTGCCTTAGCAATCATTGTCTTCCCCACACCCGGAGGGCCTATGAGTAAAACGCCCTTAGGCAAGGAAATCCCCAAATCTTGATATTTTTTAGGATTTTTGAGATAGTCAATAATCTCTAAAAGCTCTTCTTTGACCTCTTTGATCCCTGCTACATCCTTAAATCTCACAGATGAGTGGATTGGCGGTGCCATGGGCGTATCTTCAAGCCTGCTTGCATTTTCTTGAAAGGTCTGTGTCTGATAAAATGGCTTGATAGAACTTGATGGAAGAGGTTTTTTAAAAGTCAAAAACAATGCCCTCCCAAGCACCATCACCCCCAACACAACCAACACAACAATCCCTATCCCAGCAAATATCTCTCCGAGCTCCATATGCCCTTGCACCTTGATGGCTATATCTTGAAGATTTGAGGGAGAAAACACGCTCTTAGCAGTCTTATAGCTCTTTGAATCTGTGTATAAATAGATATAATCATCGCCGATAGAAACGCTCTTAATGGGCTGGCTTTGGAGCAATGAGTTGAATTGTTGGGGGCTGATGAGCTCTGCATTATCCTTAGCTAGCAAAAATACTACTAGCACAATCACGACCAAAGTCCCCACAATCCCTATCAGCAGATTTTTAGATTTCAACACGATTCACTCCATCTAATACTTCATAATCCCTTATTTGCAGCCATTTACTCTCCAAGGGCGTTTGTGTGTGGATTCTGACTTTATTAAAATATTCATCTAAACCACTATAAACACTCCCTTGCGGGCTTTCTTGATGTCCTTCAATCAAAACTTGCAGCACTTTTTGTTTGGCTTGCAGCGCTTTTCTGAAATGTAGATTTTTCTCTTCCACCAAATCATTGAGCTGATGGAGGCGCTCTTTAGCTATAGCGCCATTGACAACAGGCTGCATTGTTGCAGAGGGCGTGTTATCTCGAATGCTGTAGATAAAAGGGTGCAGATGGGTCAAGGGCAAGGTTTTAGCATTTGCAAATGCCCTTTCCCACACCCCCTCACTCTCGCCAGGATGTCCCACGATAAAATCTGTCCCTATCGCAAAGCCCTTTTGGGCGATAAACTCTAAAAGCTTGTAATCTTGTTCAAAGCGATTGTGCCGATTCATGCGCTCTAACATTGAATTTTCTGTGTATTGCAAGGCAATATGGAGATGTTTTTCTAAAAACTCACTATCTAAAAGCTCCAAAAACTCCCCATCAATCTGCGCAGGCTCCAAGCTCCCTACGCGTATGCGTTTGATTCCATCAATGCAAGCAAGAGATTTTATCAGCTTAGCGATATTACTCCCCTTATCACGCCCATAACTCCCCACATTTGTCCCTGTCAGCACCACTTCAGAAATCCCCCCATCAGCAAGCACCCTCACTTGCTTGAGAATCATCTGTGTATCCATACTCCTAGCCCGCCCGCGCACAGAGGGGATCACACAATAACTGCAAGCAAAGTCGCAGCCCTCTTGGATCTTGATAAATGCGCGGGATTTGCCGACAAACTCGCTCACAATCGTTGTATCAAGATGCATTTCATTGAGTGCATCATCATAAAAAAATTTTTGATCTTGTGATAAAAAAGTATCGATATTTTCTTTTTGACTATGCCCAAAGACTCCAAATGCCAAATCTTTTTCAAACAGATTTTTCCCCTGTGTCTTGACCCCACAGCCTGTAAAATAAATCCTTTTCCCACTGGCGTGCATGCGATTGACATAGCTTCTTGAGCCGCTATCAGCCCCATTAGTCACCGTGCAAGAATTGACTACGATAATATCAGCACTCTCTTCATCATCAACATATTCAAAATTCTTGAGATTTTCGCGCATGACTTGTGTGTCAAAAAGATTCGTCCGACAGCCAAAAGTTTTAAAAAATACCTTTTGCCTCATTTTTAGTCCTTATCATCATCAGGGGCTATGAACCCTTGGAGTTTGCCTGGTTTATTAGCAAAGCCATCTGTGCCATCTTTGATGAGTTTGGTCGTGGTGTAGGCGATGAAAATATCTGGCTCTTTGAGTAAATTTTCAATGATTTCAGTAGAGATGGTGCTGCGGATACTCAAAGTTGCATAAGCATTGGTCTGATACCAAACAGAGATTTTTATCCCATTGGGTTCGATCATACTGAAAGTTTTGGGCTCTACGCTGCTATTACGCAAGGAATATTTATCCCGCATTTTATTGAGCTGCTTGCGGGTGATTTCTGTGTAACCCCGTGAATACTTGGTCGCTGCTTCAGAGGCGATTTTCAGGGCTTTTTTGTAGTTAGAATCAAATGTAATGCTAAAATCAATCCCGTCCCAAACCGTTTTCATACCCCCGTGTGTGTAGTTAGAAAACATTGTAGTGAAAATATAATTATTGGGCACAAACACAATCCGGCCTGCGCGGCGATTTTCCATATAAGTTGTGAGTGTCACATCTTCATACATCGTAATGCGTAGCATTGAAATATCCAATACATCGCCCACATAGACATTGCCATCTTTGCATACACGGATACGATCACCCACATGGATACTCCCCCCAATGATAATCACAGACCAGCCCAAAATACTCATGAACAAATCCTTCATCGCAATCGCTAGTCCCGCAGAAGCAAATCCGAGCACGGCCACTAGATAAGTCACATTTTCCAAATAAGCAAACAAAAGAATCAAAATAATAATGCTGATATTGAAAAAATTCACGATCTTGCTTGCAGTATAGGCGCGTTCATTATCGTGGATATAGCGGCGGACAAAGATTTTTAACGCCAATGCAATGCCAATACTGATTAAAATCGCTAGACCGATATAAATCAGCTTGAAAAGTTGTGATTTGATCTGTGCAGAGAGCCTTTGGATCACTTCATCACTATCTTTGCTGTAGATGTCTATGGTGGTTTTTAAGATATTTTGGGTGCTTTGGAGTTCGAGTCTTCGGGTTTGGGTCTGATAGAGCTCTTTGGTGGTGGCTTCAGACTTTTCTAAACGATTGAGTTCGCTCAAAAGTGTGTATTTTTTATCCAAATCTGCTAGGATATTTTCTAATGAGGTTTGATTTTTCTTCAAGGCAAGCTTTTGGGCTTCTAGGGATTTGATAAATGACACACCTCCGATGATAGCAATGGGGTTGGTGACACTGGGGATATTGTCTATTTGGGGCTTTTCAATCAGTTCTTTGAAGGGATTGGTTTTGTATTCTTCTAGCAGCTCTTTTTGGCGCTGGAGGGTTTCGAGCTTATGCGTGAGTAGGCTGATTTTTAAAGAATCGGGAGTTTTGGTGTTTTTGAGATGGTTGAGGTCTTTTTGGATCACTCCAATTTCTTTGTATATTTGGTTATAAGTTTCAAAATTTGCATATTTTTTGAGCCAAATATCATTGCTGGATACAAGCTTTTTATCAAGGGCTTCAATCTCTAAATGCAACGATGTTATGCGTTCGCTATTGGGCTGTGTGTATGCCAAACAAAGCAATGCAATCAACAAAAAAATAACCCTCAAATCTTTGTCCAACCTTTCAATACAGATATGATGACTTCTTTGGGAATATCATCAAGCATAATCATACCTCCAATGCCTTTAGGCAAGATAAATTTAATCTTTTGGCCGCGAGATTTTTTGTCTAAAAAAAACTTTTCATAAAATGCATTTCCATCACAGATACGATAATCAAACACCAATCCATAGCGCCCCAAAAGTGCTTCAATCCTATTGACCTCTTCAGCACTCATATAGCCTAGGGCTTGAGCGAGTTGGTTTGCCATACGCATACCTATAGCCACTGCCTCTCCGTGCAAAAACACTGAATATTTTGTTTCATTTTCAATCACATGCCCAAAGGTATGGCCATAGTTCAAGCCTGCGCGCAAGCCCTCTTCCTTTTCGTCTAAAGAAACGACTTGAGATTTGATATGGATACTTTTTGAGATGGCTTGTGTGAGTAAATCTGGGGTATTGAGGTCATGGTGTTCTAGCCAAGTGAAAAACTCTCCATCAAAGCAAACAGCCATCTTGATGATTTCAGCAATCCCTGCTCCTAGCTCCCTTTGTGGCAATGTCGATAAAAAACTAGGATCGATATAAACAGCACGGGGCTGATGGAACAAACCGACTAGATTTTTGCCAAAATGATTATTGATACCACTCTTGCCCCCCACAGAAGCATCGACTTGAGCTAAAAGTGTCGTAGGGATCGTGATAAAATCAATCCCCCTTTGATAGATCCCACTCACAAAACCCACGATATCACTGATAACCCCTCCACCTAGGGCTATCATCAGAGATTTTCTATCGAGCTTAGCATTGAAGGCGTCTTCTAAAATCTTCTCCACTGATTGAAAATTTTTATACGATTCGCCATCAGGAATTGTGCTGATATGGACTTCTTGGGCTTGCAAGTTAGCAAGCAGCTTAGGGAGATACAGCCCTGCGACCTTGGGATTGGTGATGATGAGGACTTTGCTACGATGGGTGATAGGCTGCAAGGCCCCGATGTATATGGGGTATTGTTCGCAAGAAGTGCAGATTGTGATTGTTTCCATAGCGTATCTACTCCATAATGGGGATAAAAATCTGAGGATTATTATCAAGCATGAACGATATTTTTTCTACTTTGGTAGAAAAAAACCAAAAAAATCGCGTCTTGCTGATACACTCTTCAAAGGGAAGAAACTGCAACACAGGGTGCTTGGTTTCCTTCAAAAACAACACAGGGTTTTTGGAGTTGGTGCGATGGACTCGGATTTTTTTATCAAAAATGCGTGAGAGATTTTCATAATCTTGAGTGATCTGGACTTGATAATGCCCATCTGGCTCAAAATCATACAACAATACGCCCAAGCCCATTTGGATAGAAATATCAAAGATAATCGAAGAAATATTTTCCCCTGTATTCATCTCTTCGTTCAAAACGACCATACTTTCTTTGACTTCTTTGATATCCCTAGGGCTTGTTTTCAAAACAGGTGTCGCAATATCAAAAAGAGCCTTGCGAGAGTGCCTACTGCTGAAAATCTCTTTACCGATCACAACAAGTCCGATTTTTTTTTCGCTATCTTCTTTGAGCTTGGTGATAAAATCAGCTCCACTATAATCCAAAGACACATTGACATCGCTTTGGTCTAGGGATTTTATCTTTTGGAGCAAGGGGAAATTTGCGGGGTTTAAGACTCGGATATAGAGCTTGTGGCTTTTGGTGTGGCGATGGACATACAAAGCTTGATGTAAATCCCGCATTACAGCCTTTTCAGACTGCAGCAATGTATCCACATACACATAAGTATCCCGACCAAAAGGAGCAGGAAACTGACCGATATCGCTTTTTATCTGGCGATACACATTGTCTAAGACCTTAGGATCGCCTGCAACAAGCAAAATATCCCTAGGTTGGATCACCATCGAATAATTACTCAAAAGAAATTCGCTATGGCGATAGATACCCACTATTTTGTAGTTTTTTTGCTGGATAGAACCGATATGGCGATAAGCAAACACGCTCCCAAAAGGCACACCAATCTCCATCACCTCCCCTTGTTCAAGACCAAAGCCTTGCGGGATCAAAGGCACATTAGGCAGTCTAGCTAGCAGCCTGCCTGCTATGATTTGGGCTTCTTCCATCAAAACGACTTTTTCATCTTCAAGCAATTTTGGCAGCGCAATCTCATCTTCATAGGCACTCACAACAATACGGATAGCTTTATACCTACTTTTGATGATTTCATAGACAATCTCTCTTTCTCTGGGGCTTTCCATAATGATAAACACATCACTGACATCTTCGTCCATCGCACTCAAAAGCCTATAAGAAGAAGTCGGATCAAAAATCTGAAAATTAAATGTGCTAGGAACTTTGATGGGCACCAAACTCGCATCTTTAGAGATGACAATATAAAGATTATTACTAAAATACTTCTCAAGCACTGTATTCAAAAACTTTTTTGCTACAATTCCATCAGCAATCAAAACGATTTTTTTCAAAATACCCCTTTAAAATATTCTCCCTTAAGACCCATCAAGGCATACGATAATTATACCAAAAGGTTTAAAATATGAATTTCAGAATTGAAGCCACCGATACCCAAGCTAGAGCCGGCAGACTCTCATTAGCCCACGGCGAGGTCTTGACGCCTATTTTTATGCCCGTAGGCACACAAGCGTGTGTCAAAGGACTGGATGCTTGGGATATCAAAAACTTCTTGCAAACGAGCATTATCCTAGCAAATACCTACCATCTCTATCTGCGCCCTGGAGAAAAGACTATCCAAACACTCGGTGGATTGCACCATTTTACCCAATATGATGGGAATTTTTTGACCGATAGTGGAGGATTTCAGGCCTTTAGTCTGGGGAAAAATATGAAAAAATGCGATGGAGGGATTGCCTTTAAATCCCATATCGATGGGAGTGAGCATTTTTTCACCCCCCAAAAAGTCCTCGATATCCAATACGCACTCAACAGCGATATCATGATGGTCTTAGATGATCTCATCGGTCTGCCTGCCCCAAAGGATAGAATCACCCTTTCTGTCGAAAAAACAACACAATGGGCAAAAGAAAGCTTAACCCATCACCTGCGACAAAAATCACTAGGTATTGGACTCCATAATGCATTATTTGCCATCACGCAAGGAGGGACTGATATGAGCTTACGCCAAAAGAGTGCGCAAGATTTGAGCGATCTTGAGGGCTTTGATGGATATGCTATAGGGGGCTTGGCTGTAGGAGAGGAGGCAGAGGAAATGTATGATACGATCGCTTGTGTCAATACATATCTTCCTAGCCATAAACCCCGCTATTTGATGGGAGTGGGCACACCTGAGAATATCTTAGAGGCCATTGAGAGGGGGGTGGATATGTTTGATTGTGTGATGCCTACGCGCAATGCCAGAAACGCCACACTCTTTAGCACAACAGGCAAAGTCCATATCAAATCTGCTCGCTATAAAACTGATGATACGCCTTTAGACAAGCAATGTGACTGCCACACTTGCCAGCACTACTCAAAAGCCTATCTCCACCATCTTTTCAGAGCTAATGAAATCACCTACCACAGACTAGCGAGTATCCACAATCTAAAATTCTATCTCAACCTTGTAAAAGGCGCTAGAGAGGCTATTTTCAAAGGTAATTTTGCTGCATACAAAAAAGATTTTTACTCACGCACAAGCCAATCTCAAGACTAGCCCCTTAAGACTTGGGTCTTGTGATTTTGCTGCACGCTAAACAATTGGTATAAATATCGACAGATTTATCGATAGAGTCTTTGAGTTTTTCTAATCTTCTAGTGATACTGATGAGTTCATCGCTAGATTGGATAGCGATATATTCACTCATATCGATTTGCTTTTGGATCTCTTCTTGCTCGCTTGGAGTGAAATTTTTCTTTTGCAGATGTGTTTTGATATCAGCGCTGATTTCAAGGATTTCATTATGTATCTGCTCGCCTAGCTGCTTAGCTAGCAAAGCAGAGCCCTTGGTCTTTTGGATCCGTTCGATAAATTCATCGATCTCATCTCTTGCCCTTGCTAGCTCTGTATTGGCATCGATTTGGATATCAGAGATATTATTTTTTCTCATATCTTTGAAATAATTCACAAAATTCTTGATCTGGCTTTTGACCCAAGCAATCGTGAAAAATAGCCCAAAAATCACAAATGAAATCATCACCACAGCAATATATTGAAAGATATTAAAAGTCCTCTCAATCTTCTTGCTCGCTTCTGTGTATAGCCCATAGAGTATCTCAAGGTTTTTACTCACCAAAGTGCCATATTCATTGATTTTGACAAAAGAATCAAACAAAACTTCTTGATTGGCAATGACTTGCCGAATATTTGTGGCATATTCTTGCCAAAAATTATAATTACTTTTGATAGCGCCATAGAGTGCAGGGTATTTTTTATAATCAGCGTGGGTATAAAATGCAACGATAGTGGCATTGTATGCTTCAAAGGCTTCTAAAAACTCTTCATAGGCATTGCGATCTTGACTGGCTGCATATACAAGCATTTTATAAGATATGCGCTGGCTGAGCATACGCTGCCTGCCTGCAGTGTCAATTTCTTGCTGGGAGCGCTGGGCTTTAAGCATTGCCTTGACGATACCATCGCTCAAATCCAAAAGCTTTTTATTGTTTGCTGATAAAAAACTGCGATTTTTATGCAAATAATGTGTGGCAATCTGATAGGCATTGATACCACTTGCTAGCACGCTCCATTGGAAATAAAGCTTATCAAAGGTCGTTTGCGCTTCCTTTTTATCCAACCAAAAAAAGTCATACAAATTATTTTGATAATACAATACATTGAACTTCTGATCAAAGCTTTGGACATCAGATTGGATACGATTGGGGCTATGTTTATAGGCATAACTACTCAAAAATACTTCTTTGATCATCACTTGAGAAAGTCGGATTTGTGCGTTGATTTGATTGAGGATATGCGTGAGGGCAAGGTTTTTTTTATTCAGATAGATATTGATAGCAATCACCAAAAAGACCATCACAAAAGTCACTGTTGCGATTGCAAAAAGTCTAGAAGAGATAGGTTTTTTAAAAGCTAGCTTCATATTGCCTCATTATATTTTATAGATTTCTTGCAGTTTTGTTTGGTTCAAGACAACCAATGCACCTTTTGTATCCAGCCCCACGATTCCATCTTGTTTGAGCTTTTTGAGTATCCTTGAGAGCGTTTCAGGCTGGATATTGAGCTGATAGGCGACTTCTTGGCGTTGGGTCGAGTTGAAGCGATAGAGCTGTTTATCTAGCATATAAGCAAGCTTTGCCATCGCATCAAAAATAATATCTCGATTGATGATTTGGGCTAGGATTTGATTTTTTAAAATCACTTGCTTGGTGAGATTTTCCCATAATGTACCATCTCTTTTGCCCCAATCAAGCAATTTCTTCTGATCGATACTGACAATCTCGCTATCTTGCAAGATAGAGGCGTTGCCAAAAGTCTTGATTTCACTCAAACCAATATCATTGATAAGCAGCAATTCATCTTGATATTCTTGCGTGTGATGGATACTATAGAGGTATTTTTTATTACCAAAACGATCGAATTTATCAATACTCACAGCCCCAGAAAGCAAGAACAAAAACTGCTCCATCTTCTCGCCCTCATAAAACAAAATCACATCTTTAAAGTAAGATTTTATTTTACTAAAACTACAAATCTCGCTCAAAAGTCCATCACAAATATTTTCAAACAAAGAAAGTGTTTTGAGTTTTTCTATCAATCCCAAACCCCTCTTAGTGATGACCCATCAGGCAAATAGCAGCACTCAATTGCCCCTTAGCTCCCAAAACAAAGGGCTTGCAACCAAGCTCTTGGCCCAATCTCTTCTCCCAAAATACCAAAGACCCCTGAAGCATTATATCTCCCTTTTACTCTATCCCCACACCTCCTCTTAAAACGCCCAAAGCCTTGATACAATCAATCTACAAGCTAAAATCCTCCATTTTATCAAAGTTCAAATATCGATAAACACTTTCTTTTTTGCCTTGAAGTTTCTCTGGGACAAGCTTCAAATATTCTTCTGTGCTAGGCAATCTCCCTAGCAATGCACACACAGCGCCAAGCTCAGCACTCCCCAAATAAACTTGCGCCCCTTTTCCCATGCGATTATCAAAATTCCTTGTAGAAGTCGAAAACACCACGGCATTATCACGCACACGGGCTTGATTCCCCATACACAAGCTGCACCCAGGGATTTCCATTCTCGCCCCTGCAGCACCAAATATCGATAAATAGCCCTCTTTAGTGAGCTGCTTCTCGTCCATCTTTGTTGGTGGGGCGATCCAAACTCTAGCAGGCGACGCCCCTGCTCCCTTGACAATCTCGCCAAATGCCCTAAAATGCCCGATATTTGTCATACAACTCCCGATAAAAACTTCATCAATATGATGGGGTCGCTTGGGATTTTGCAAAATCTCACTCAAGGTCGCTACATCATCAGGATCATTGGGGCAAGCCAAAATCGGCTCCTTCACATCAGCCAAATCAATCTCAATCACAGCTGCATACTCTGCATCCTTATCTGGCTGCAATAATGTGGGGTTTTTGATCCACTCACGCATTTTATCGGCTCGGCGCTTGAGGGTCTGCGCGTTTTCATAGCCATCTTGGATCATCTTTTCAATCAGCTCGATATTAGATTGCAAATATTCAATAATCGGCTCTTTATTCAACAAAATACTGCACGCTGCTGCACTCCTCTCTGCGCTCGCATCACTGAGCTCAAAGGCTTGTTCGACTTTGATATCACCCAAGCCCTCAATCTCTAAAATACGCCCATTGAATACATTTTTCTTGCCCTTTTTCTCCACGCTCAAAAGCCCTTGCTTGATAGCATAATAAGGGATCGCATTGACCAAATCCCTCAAAGTAATGCCCGGATTCAAGCTCCCTTTAAAGCGCACCAACACAGATTCGGGCATATTCAAAGGCATCGCACCTGTCACAGCCGCAAAAGCCACTAGCCCACTCCCAGCAGGGAAGCTCAGACCTATGGGGAATCGCGTATGGCTATCTCCACCTGTCCCCAAAGTATCTGGCAAGCACATTCTATTGATCCAAGAGTGGATAATCCCATCTTTAGGTCGCAGTGCCACCCCGCCCCTTGTTGTCATGAATTCAGGCAAAGTAGCCTGTAAGCTAATATCAGCTGGCTTGGGATAAGCAGCTGTATGGCAAAAGCTTTGCAAGACAAAATCAGCGCTAAAACTCAAGCTTGCTAGCTCTTTGACCTCATCTCTAGTCATTGCCCCTGTAGTATCTTGACTCCCCACAGTCGTAGCCTTTGGCTCACAATAACTCCCCGCTCTAATGCCCTCAACCCCGCAAGCTCTCCCTACGATCTTTTGTGCTAAAGTATAGCCCTTGCCTGTATCCTTGGGAACTTCAGGTTTGGCAAAGACTTCCGACTCGCCCAATCCTAAAAACTCCCTAGCTCGATTGGTTAATCCCCTGCCGATAATCAAAGAGATACGTCCCCCTGCACGCATTTCATCTACAATCGTCAAAGGCGTGAGTTTAAAAGAACTGACCTGCTTGCCATCGCACTTGATGATCCCCTCATAGGGATAAATATCAATCACATCGCCCTCTTTCAAGTCCTTGACATCAGCAATAATCGGCAATGCCCCGCTATCTTCACAAGTATTGAAAAATATCGGCGCGATCACCCCACCAATCACAACACCTCCACTTTTTTTATTGGGAACATAAGGAATCGGATGTCCAAAATGCCACATAATAGAATTACAAGCTGACTTCCTAGAGCTCCCTGTCCCCACGACATCGCCAACATAAGCAACAGGGATATTTTTTGATTTGATATTCTCAAGACGTTTTTCATAGTTTTCTATGCGACTTTTAAGCATTGCCTTAGCGTGCAAGGGAATATCACTGCGTGTGAAGGCATCAGATGCAGGGCTTAAGTCATCAGTATTGGTTTCTCCATCGATTTTAAGCACGCACATTTGTATCTTTTCAGGCAATGCTTCTCTGCTCAAAAACCACTCTGCATTTGCCCACGATGCAATCACTTCTTTTGCTAAAGGATTGCTAGCAGAGAGTTTGGCAACTACTTCAAAAGCGTCATAAACAAGCAAAGTATGCTTGAGCGCATTGGCTGCTTCTTGGGCGATGGAGGAGTCTTGATGTTTGATGCCCTCTATCAGATAGCCCACATTATAGCCCCCTAGCATAGTTCCTAGGTATTTGATCGCTTCTAATGCCGAAAAATCAGCACATTTCAATTCTCCTTGAGAGATTTTCCCCAAAAACTCTGCCTTGACCTTCGCCCCCTCATCGACCCCAGGGCTCACTCGATGGATCAAAAGCTCCTTAGCAAACTCCCTATCACTTTTAGAGCAGGCTGTATCTGTTAAGATCTTGATGACTTCTTGCACTTGACTCGCATTTAATGGGAGTGGGGGGACACCCTCTTGCTTCCTTGTTTCTTGCACACGTTTGTATTCACTGATAAACTCTTGCATCACAATCTCCTTAGGTAGTTTGGATCGATATTCTGCCTATCGATAATCATTACAGAGTATATAATATTCAAACTTAGCTTAACAATAAAGCAATTACCACCAACTGATTGTGGTCGCTATGTGTCAAATTGTTACATTTCCCCCACCATTTAAACACCACACACTCCCCCACTCTTCAGACCCCACCTCAAAATACCACATCTCCCCAAAAGCCCTATCCCAATAGCTCTTGGGCTTTTTCTTCGAGTGCAAAATATCTTGCTACATCTTCTTCTAGCTTATCTTTTGCTTCTTGTAGTTCTAATGCCATCTGCGTAATCTTGCTATTTTCATAGCGACTCACATCACTCAAAGCTGCTTCCAAATCTGAAATATGCTGCTCTAAGCGCTCAATAGCCAAGGGCAAATGCTCCAACTCTTGGGCTTCTTTGTAGCTGAGTTTTGTGGGCTTTTTTTGTCTGGGCGTGGGTATGGGCGTGGATTTGAGTTCTTTTTGTATATTTTCATACTCGCTCAGTTCTTTTTGCATATCAAGATATTCACTATAATCTGTATAAATCTCCTCACACAGCCCATCACCCCTAAACACCAAGAGTTTATGGGCAATTTTATCGACAAAATACCGATCGTGGCTCACAAAAAGGATTGCACCCTCAAAGTTTTGGAGATATTCTTCTAAAATATTGATGGTTGCAATATCTAAATCATTAGTGGGTTCATCTAAAATCAAGCAGTCATATTTTCTTGTAAATAAAAGCGCTAATGCGACTCTGTTTTTCTCCCCACCACTCAAATAAGAGATTTTTTTATCCAAAAATTCTTTAGGGAATAAAAAATTCTTCAGATACCCAAATACATGCATACTCTTATTGCCCACTTCGATATGATCCCCACCATTGGGGCAAAATATCTCAAGGAGATTTTTATCCTCATCAAGCATTGCTCTATGCTGGTCAAAATACCCAATACGCATATCCCCGCGTTTGAGTGTGCCACTATCGGGCTTGAGATGACCCAAAAGTATCTTGAGTAAGGTCGATTTCCCACTGCCATTTTTACCCACAATCGCGATTTTATCTTTTTGCAAGACCCTCAAAGTAAGATTTTTAATCAAAACCTTATCCCCTAGTGCTTTTGTGATATTTTCACACTCAAAAAGCATTTTTCTAGCATTGACCCCCTCCTCGCGATTGAAATGTTGCTTCTCTCGCTGGAGTTCTAGGCGCATTTTAGAGATAATGCTAGGATTGCTCTTTGCCATTTGACGCATTTGCAGCACCCTAGCTTTGCGCCCCTCATTGCGCTTTCGCCTTGCTTGCACACCTCTTTGCAGCCACTCTTCCTCGCTTTTTAAGAGCTTGAGTAGATGTTCGTGTTCTTTGGATAAGCGCTGATAGATTTCTTCTTTTTTCTGCAAATAATTGCGATACCCTCCCTCAAAGCTTGTGAGCTTCCCTCCATCGACTTCTACAACTCGGTGGGCTAAACTCTCGATAAAATACCGATCGTGGCTGATAAAAACCACACTGCACTCAAGAGAGCCAATCATCTCTTCTAAAAACTCCACACTCTGGACATCTAAATGGTTGGTCGGCTCATCGAGTATGAGTATATCAGCTTGTTTTAATAGCAATCCTGCAAGTGCCAAACGCTTCTGCTCGCCCCCACTTAAGGTATTTGCTAGCCTATCGGCCACATCAAGCATATCAAAACGCAATAAAATCTCTTCAACTTTACCACTCAAATCCCACGCCCGATGCTCCTCGATAAATCCCATCAGCTGCCCTTGCTCTTCTAGGAGGGCTGCAGGCTGAGAGTGGTCTTTGAGCTCAAGATTGATAGCTTCTAGCCTTTTGTGTGCATTTTTTAGCTCACTCAAACTCTCCTCACACACCTCCCTCACGCTCATGAGAGGTTCAAACACAGGATTTTGTGCCAGACTTAAAATCTTAAGATTATTTTGAGTGATCCTCTCGCCCACATCTTGTTCTATCTGGCCTGTAAGGATCTGGACTAAGGTCGTTTTCCCGCTGCCATTTTTACCCACAATCGCGATTTTCTCGCCCTTGCAGATAGAAAAATTCACATCTTTTAAGATCACTTTATAATCATACTGCTTGCTGATATTGAGCAAACTCACTAATGCCATGATTTCCCTTGATTTGATATAGGCAATTATACTAAAATCCAAAATGTGATGGTAGTTACTAAAATTTTATATTTTTGTGCGATCATTGTAAAATTTTAGTTAAAGTTTTCTCACCCATTCCCAAGGGAGCTTATATGCGTTTTGGAAAAATAGAATACATCAATCTCTTGCCCTTTGATGTCTTTATCAAGGCTTATCCTGCCACTTCTGGATTCAAGAAATTTTTACAACTCAAAAAGTCCTATCCTGCTAGATTGAATAAAGATTTTTTATTCCAAAGGATCGATGCAGGCTTTATCTCTTCTATCGCAGGCTATTCTTCAGCCCGCAAGCATAAAGCCACGAACTCAGCTATCATCGCTAAAGGAAGTGTATGGAGTGTGATGGTTATCCCTGCCCCACAAGCACAAGACTACCAATCAGCCACTTCTAACGCCCTTTGCAAGGTCTTAGGGCTTCAAGGCGAAGTGCTCATTGGCGATCGTGCACTTGCTTATCGCTATCTTGGTGGGGCACATACTGATATGGGCGAAGTTTGGTATGCAAAGACACATTTGCCCTTTGTCTTTGGCCGATTTTGTTTCAATACACACAGGGATTTTTACCAAAAAATCTCCACACACTTCAATCAAAAACCAATCAAAATCCCCCATTACATCTTAATGCAATATGCCCAAAAAACCTCCATCTCCAAGCAATATATCCTTGAATACCTCAAACATATTTACTACAAAATGGGACCTAAAGAAAAATTAGGACTCCAGCGATTCTACCACGCACTATTACTCAAAAAAATCAAAAAGCCCGCTCGCTTCTAGTGCCTAAAACTCGCATACATCCACTCCCCACACCAGCCCAAAAACGCGAGCACATAAAATGCCAAACGCATGTGATAATAATCTTGGGCTTGGGCTAAGATATTAGAGCAAAACAAGCACACAAGCACACCTAAAATCAAAAACAACATATTTGCATACTCATAAAATCCAAAAAACTCCTTATGCAGCAAAAAAACGCGTATCAGCAGCACAAATGCCAGACAAAACAGAAAAAAATCAAGATAAAGCCACGCATTGCCCTTGTCATAATAAGCCTGAAGCCCTGAAGCAAATAGCGCGATGATACAGACATTGATAGAAGGGCAGAACATATCTAGATATTTCCCTAGCTTATGCTTTGTGTCTAGTTGATAGCCAAACCCCCATAAACCCAATGGCACAAACAGAAAAAAAATATAAAAAAACCCCGAAATCACAATAGAAGAAAAATTCACCCTAACCAAATCCCAAAAAGACAAATCCATCAAATTCTCTTGATGTCCCAAGCCTAGCAAAGGTGAATCCAGTGTTTCTAGCATTGTGAGCCGTAAAATCAAAACAAAAATCAAAACAATACAAACCCCCATCGCTATGAGTCTATGGACAAGCACATCTTGACGTGCATAAGACGCCCCCACCACATACCCCAACGCAAGCAGCACACCACAAAAACAAAAAAAACTAATCAGCCCATCATACACCCTGCCCTCATCGGTTAAAATCAAAAATAATTGAGAAAAAGTATTGCTAAATTGTGAAACCAAAAGTGTCAAAACGCTAAAAACAAAGAGCAAAAAAAAGACAGAAGAAAAAATAACTTTATACACATCAGGCCGCATGCAATTCCTTATCAATAGTTTTTGGCAAAATAACCATCAATCCCATCAGCTATCCCTTTTGCCAAAAATCTCTGATAGCGCTTATCATCGATCCTGCGCGCTTCAATGGGATTGGAATTATAGCCTATCTCAATCAAAACTGAGGGCATCAACGCCCCTGCCAACACCCAAAAAGGCCCCTCCCGCACACCCCCATCAACAATACCTTGATATGATTTACGGAGTTCGCGCAAAATCCCAAATTGTATATCAATGGCTAGTTTATTAGAAGCGATGAGTCGATGGGAGTTTAAAGAATTTAGAAAAGAAAATTTAGAAAAATAATTCATGATATCAATATCGTCTTTATTTTCTAGTTCAGCGACTTTCCTAGCTCGCTCGCTCCGCGCTGTAGAGAGAAAATAAGTTTCGACCCCTTGAGGGCTATCATTAGAGGTTTTAGGCACAGAATTAGCGTGGATAGAAACAAACAAATCTGCATTTTTTGCATTGGCAAACTCCGTGCGCTCTTTGAGATTGATATAAACATCTTTATCGCGCGTCATATAGACAATATAGCCCCTTTTTTTAAGCTCTTGGGCTAAAAACTTTGAAACACTCAAAACAATCACTTTTTCACACACCTTACTCACTCCCATCGCCCCACAATCCTTGCCCCCATGGCCGGGATCGATCACGATTTTATATTTTTTGTGCTTTTGGGGGGCTTGTGAGGGGAGAGATTTTGTAGAGGTTTGAGGGAGTGTTTTAGACACAGCAGAGCTTTGGGATTTTTTATTGGCAAGATTTTGAGAGACTTGTGCAGAAGAGGTTTTGGATTTAAAGGCCCCTTCTTTGGCTTTGGGAGCTGCCTTTGAGGCCGTATGGGCTTTGGAGGGGGCTTGGCTTGCTTGTTTTGTTTGGCTTGTTTGCTTGGCTTGTTTTGATGGGGGGGGAGGGGTAATGTGTGCTGGAGGGCTTTTAGATGTGGATTTGATGGCGCTAGTTTTTGGCTTGACTTCAGTTTTAGCCCTAACTTCAGTTTTTGGCTTAATTTTGGGCTCGGGGAGTTTGTCGATGATACTGATATATAGATGTTTTTCGACAATACGCGTCTGATAAGTGCTATCTTTGCTAGTTTTGATGACAACACGCACGATTTGGGGAGTATTTTGGGCGATAGAAACTTGTGTTTGATTGGAAAAACGATAGTCTTTTTTGGGGATAGTAAGCACTGCTTGTATATCCAAAAAGCTCCTAAAATCCTTAAGGCTATGTTCTTTAAAGGATAGTTTTGAAATATCTTGATTGAAGCTAATCCGAACACTGCTTGTGCCAAAGGGAATAATCTGAAGAATTTTCAAACCAGAACCAAAGCTAAATCCCAATAAAACAAAACACAACATCAGGATAGAGCGCACACGATCACTCCTGTGTCAGTTCGTGAATCAACTCTTTTACGCTCACTATTTTTTCTATCCTATAGCCATTAGCCCCACTGAAATAAAGCCCCTCGCTCTTATCGCCCATATGCCCCTTGCCTAAACTATCGGCGATACAATACCCCACTGCCTTGGCTTCTATACCCCGATGGCAAGGAGAAACACAATTGCTGATACATTTGATCTTGGGCGCTGTGCCCTCTTCAATCCGTTTCAAAACACCGATATTGATCGCCCTAGCAGGATAGCCCACAGGGGATTTGACTAGCTTGATGTCTTCTTTTTTGACATGGGGTAAAATCTCTGCATAAGCCTTGGCATCACATTCTTTTGTGCCTAAAAATCGCGTCCCCATCTGCACCCCACTAGCCCCAAGCGCTAGCATTTTATCAATATCATTGCGATCCCATATCCCCCCTGCAGCAATCACGGGGATATTGCCCCATTTTTGGGCTTCTTGAGCGATTTGGGGGACGAGATTTTCTAACTGAAATTCTTCTTTGAAACAATCTTCATATTTAAAGCCCTGATGTCCTCCGCTCAAAGGCCCCTCGACAATCACAGCATCTGGAAGCCTCTGATAGCGCTCCTCCCAACGTTTGCAAATAATACGCAAGGCCTTGACAGAAGAAACAATCGGCACCAATGCCACTTCAGGGAAATTTTTTGTAAATTCTGGCATATTTGTAGGCAGACCTGCGCCTGTTACGATGATATTCGCCCCTGCTTCACAAGCATCTCTAACCACTCTGCCATATTCATTGATTGCATACAAAATATTTGCACCCAACGGATTAGCGCCACAAATTTTTCTAGCATTTTTAAAAATCTCAATCAAAGCTTGCTTGGAATAAAAATTGATCGCTTCAAAGGGCTTAGAAGAAACGATTTTCTCAACAAAGTGCATTTTTTTATAATACCCCGTTCCCACTGCACTGATAATACCCAAAGCTCCCTCTTTAGATACATTTCCAGCAAGCTCATCCCAGCTAATCCCCACGCCCATTCCTCCTTGGAATATGGGGTATTTGATTGTGTGTTTCCCGATCTTTAGTGATTTCAGCTTTATGTTCATCGATAATTTTCCCTTAAATTATTTAATTATTGCTTTTATAAATTTTCTCTTTCCTATTTGCAACACATAACTTCCTGATTCAAATCTATAATTTTCATCTATAATTTTTTGCTTATCTATTTTTACCCCCCCTCCTTGGATATCTCGCCTTGCTTGAGAAGTCGAGGAGCAAAGCCCTGCAAGCTTGAGCAACTCACAAATCCAAATACCACTCTGAAACTCCATTTCAGGGATATCTGATGGGGTATCATCTTTTGAAAAGACAGCATCAAACTCTCTTTTTGCTTCATGGGCCAAAGGCAAGCTATGGTATTTAGCAGTGATCTCTAAAGCCAAGTCTTCTTTGACCTTTTTGGGGTGGATCTCTCCGCTATCTACGCCGTTTTTGAGAGCTTCTATCTCGCTAAGACTTTTTAAACTCAAAAGATCATAATATTTCCACATCAACACATCAGAAATGCTCATTATTTTAGCATACATTGCACAATGTTTTTCGGTTACACCAATATAGTTTCCCAAACTCTTACTCATTTTATTAACCCCATCAAGCCCCTCAAGAAGCGGCACAGTCAGCACAGACTGCTCTTTTGGAAGTCCATAAGCCCTCTGGAGTGTCCTGCCAACTAAAAGATTGAATTTTTGGTCATTCCCTCCAAGCTCAATATCGCAATTGAGAGCCACTGAATCATAGCCCTGCAAAAGTGGGTAAATAAATTCGATAATACTAATCGGGCGATTTTCTTGATAACGTTTCTCAAAATCATCGCGCTCGAGCATTCTGGCTACAGAAAATTTTGAAGTCAAATGCACCAAACCACCAACACCTAGCTCATGGAGCCATTTAGAATTGAAGCAAACCTCTGTATATTTGGGATCTAAAATCTTAAAAACTTGCTCTTTATAAGTCTGTGCATTGGCTTGCACCTCCTCAGGGCTGAGCTGCTTTCTGGTTTCGCTCTTTCCGCTTGGATCGCCAATAGTGGCTGTAAAATCTCCAATCAAAAACTTCACATCTCCGCCATATCTCTGAAAAGTCGCAAGTTTCTGCAATAAAACGGTATGCCCTAAGTGCAAATCAGGGGCTGTAGGGTCAAAGCCGGCTTTGACAATGAATCGCTCCCCACTTTGATAATACTTCCCCACCAAAGAAGCGATATATTCAGCACCAATCAATTCACTCGCCCCCCTTTGGATCTCAGCCATAGCCTCTTGGACTTTTTGTGCGTTTTGAGGGCTCAAGCCCGATGGTGTTTTGCTATTCATTATATCCCCCAATTTTCATAGGCATCTTTCAAACTCGAAAACTCGATCACCTTGTATTTTCTCATGATCAAATCCTTAAATGACTTGACATCACCCAAATCAGCTTCAAACAAAACTTCACAATGCGTAGAAAACTGACTCTTATATCCCAAATATGACACCCCAATGACATTGCAGCCATTTTTTGCCAAAGTAGTCAAAAAGCTTGCCAAAGTGCCCTTTTTGTCCTCTAGGGCAACAATCACTTTGTAAGCAATTTTGTTTTTCTTGACCCACTCTACAAACACCATCGGCACGCCAGAGTGGATATCTTCGCTGACTTTCTCGCATAATTTGTGATGCACCACTGCTTTTTGCCCTGTGATTATAGCCAAAATCTCATCTCCATATTTAGGGTGGCAGCAATAGTCAAATAAAACTTCATTGATATTGCGATTTGCATAGATCACAAAATTTTCTAATTCTATCTTTTTGAGCTTGAGTAAATTCATTCGGATTTTAGCAAAAAAACTCGATTCTGTATTGAAACTTTGCTTGATTTTGTTTTTGAGTTCTTGCAAAAATCCTATGTCTTTTGTGACCTTATAAAGCGAAGTGTCAAAGCCCTTGATCGAGAGATAACGTTCAAAAGTCTTGTGATTTTTACCAAAAATAGTTGCTAGGATATTCACAGCACTTTTTTTCTCGATTTCACGGATTTGAGTTTGTCGCTGTAAGCGCAGATGGCTTTTAGCCCTAGAAGTCTTCACAGCATCGACCCAAGTGCATTTAGGCATACTTTGCTCAGCAGTCACAATCCTCACAATATCCCCACTTTTTAGTGTTTGGAGCAAGGAAACTTTTTGATTGTTGATATAAGCTTCTTTGGCATTATCACCCAAATCACTATGGATTGCATAAGCAAAATCAAGAGCCACAGCCCCCACAGGCAAGGTATAAGTATCCCCATCAGGAGAAAACACAACAATATCCTCTTGATACAAATCGTTTTTTGCTAGCTCATAAAATTCTTCAATCGTATTGTTTTGGTATTGTAAGTTATGCAGCCACTCCAAGCTAGGGGTCATGCCTCCAGTTTTGTATTTCCAATGGGCTGCGATACCATATTCAGCACTTTTATGCATATCAAAAGTCCGTATCTGCACCTCATAGACAGAAGCTTCATCAAAGATAGTCGTATGGATTGTTTGATAGCCGTTTTCCTTAGGCAGCGCGATATAATCTTTAAACCTCGCTACAATGGGCTTAAAATCCAAATGCACAATACCTAAAATCCTATAGCAATCAATAGGCGTTTTGACAATCACGCGCACAGCCAGCAAGTCCAAGATTTCATCAATACTCACGCCCTTGCGCTGCATTTTTAGATAGATCGAATAAGGGCGCTTGACCCTGCTTTCTATGCGAAAGTCAGTATCAGAAAGCCCTTGATTCAAAAACATCTTTGTGAGTTTGTCAATAAAATGATTGAGCTTGAGGGCTAAAGACTGCCTATTTTCTTTAAAAAAATTCTGGATTTTTTCATATTCTTGAGGGAAAATATAATGAAAACTCTTGTCTTCTAGTTCATTTTTGATAGAAGAAATCCCCAATCTATGGGCGATAGGAGCATATACCACTAGAGTTTCTTCAGATATACGAATACGTTTTTCTTCGTTCAATGCTTCAAGAGTGAGCATATTATGGAGTCGATCGCTGATTTTTATCACCAATGCCCTAGGGTCTTTGATCGCAGCAACGAGCATTTTTCTGAAAGAGAGTGCAGAGATGATGAGCCGTTGAGAAGAGTGGCTAGAAGCTAGCTCTTCTTTGCGGATTTCTGTGATTTTAGTGAGTGCATCCACCAAAACAGCTACATCTTCGCCAAACCCTTGCTTGATGACATTGATATCACATAAAGTATCCTCGACTACATCGTGCAAAAGTGCTGAGCAAATCATGGCTTCATCACCACCATAAAACGCCACAACACAAGCCACGCAAATAGGATGGACAACATAGGGTTCACCACTTTTTCTTTTCTGCCCATCGTGGTATTGAGTCGCAATATCTAAGGCATTGCAAATCTTTGGGCTAATCGGCGTCAAGCTCCCAAGAGTCGTGATAGCGTCTTGAGGGTCAAGAATCTTTTTTAAATTATTGAAAAATTCCAAGCTCAAACAAACCTTGAGTGTTCCACTTTAAATATTGCGCTCATCAATGCGTTCAATACTTACTTTTCCCTCAGCAATCTCTCGCATCGCAATATCAGAAAGCTTGTTTTGTCTTAGATCCATATCCACCAAAGGTTTTGCCCCTGCACTCAGCTGCTTCACGCGAGAAAACACCAAGTTAGAAAGCAAATATCTATCATCGCCTGTTTTTTCTAATGCCTTTGCTACGATTTCTTCAGTTCTCAATTCCAGTCCTTTTTTGTAGATTTTATAAATTCTATTGTTATTTTACCACAGAGCAAACACCATTGTCGCCCTTTATGATTTGGAGCAAATTCCCCTCTTTAAACATATTACACACCACAATAGGGAGTTTATTGTCCTTAGCAAGTGCGATAGCTGTATCGTCCATCACCTTGATATGATCTCTCAAAGCCTCATCATAGCTAAGAATATCAATCTTTTTAGCGTCAGGGAATTTTTGCGGGTCTTTGTCATAAACGCCATCTACTTTTGTCGCCTTGACAATCATATCTGCCCCAATCTCCACAGCTCGCAGTGTGGCTGCTGTATCTGTGGTAAAAAACGGATTCCCCGTCCCTGCCCCAAAAATCACAATCCTCTCCTTTTCAAGATGTCTGATCGCTTTCCTATAGATATAACTCTCACAAATTTCTTTGATCTCAATAGCGCTCTGCACCCGCACATCAATACCTATATGCTCAAGCGCTTCTTGCATGGCTACAGCATTGATCACAGTCGCTAGCATTCCCATATAATCCCCGCTTGTGCGTCGGATAATACCCCCTGCAGAAGCACTCACCCCTCGGATAATATTACCCCCACCAATGACAATCCCCACTTCGATATTGTTTTGTGCGAGTGATTTGATTTCTTTGGCGATATAAGCAAGGATAGAGCTATCAATCCCAAAGCCATTTTCTCCAGCGAGCGCTTCACCAGAAAATTTGACCAAAACGCGTTTCTTTTTGGCTTCCATTACAAATTCCTTCCCTGATTTTTCTAGCAGAATTGTATAAAAATCTTACTTAATATTGGATTTGTTTGAAAATAGTTTTCAAAATATCAAAAACATACCGCACTTGCTCTTGTGTGATCACATAAGGTGGCATGAAATAAATCGTATTCCCCAAAGGCCGGAGCAAAAGACCATTTTCTAGCCCCCTCTCAAAGACCTCAAGCCCCACTCTGCGCCCTGCTTGAAAACCCACCATATCCAGTGCAAAGACCATACCTTGATGGCGAATATTTTTGACAAAGGCAAATTCCCCTAACCCTTGCATTTCTTTGGCAATCATATCACTTAAAATTTTATTTTTCTCGATGACATTTTCTTGCTCAAAAATATCTAGCACTGCGTTAGCGCACGCACAGGCGAGGGCATTTCCTGTATAGCTATGGGAGTGTAAAAAAGCCTTTTGTTCTTCATAAGGGGCATAAAATTTCTCATAAATCCCATCACTTGTAACAACTACCGATAAAGGCATATACCCACCACTCAAGCCCTTAGATAAGCACAAAAAATCAGGAGTCAGCCCGCATTGCTCTAACGCAAACAAACTCCCGCTCCTCCCAAAGCCCACAGCAATCTCATCAAAAATAATATAAATCCCCCTTTCTCGGCACATTTTGCAAGCTTTTGTTATATATTCTGGGGCATACATATGCATATTCCCTGCACATTGGATCAAAGGCTCTAAAATAAATGCAGCGATATTTTGCCCCTCTTTATCTAAAATTTCTTCTAGGGCGCTCAAAGCCAAAGGAATATCTTGAATATCTTTAGGGACAGGCGTTTGCAGACATTCAATCAAAATACCCTCATAAGTGCTTTTATACAGCCCCACAGCGCCCACAGAAAGTGCCCCGATCGTTTCTCCGTGATAGGCATTGCTTAAAGAGAGGAATTTAGGGCGATTTTGCCCATCGAGCAAATGGGCGTGGTGGCTCATCTTCAAAGCCACCTCCACACAAGAAGAACCATTATCAGCATAAAAACACTTATCCAATCCCTCTGGAAGCAGCTTTATCAAGCGTTCAGAAAGACGCACGATACCCTCGTGGGTAAATCCTGCAAAAATAACATGCTCCAACACATCAATTTGTTCTTTGAGTTTGGCATTGATATAATCATTGCTATGCCCAAAGAGATTGACCCACCAACTGCTCACACAATCGATATATTCTCGCCCATCAAAATCATACAAATACACTCCCTTACCTCGCTTAATAGGGACTATTGGAAGCTTTTCGTGGTCTTTCATCTGCGTGCAAGGGTGCCAAATATTTTTTTTATCTAATTGTAATAATTCTTGAGTATCCATCATATCTCCTATTTTCTTTTGAATTTCTTCTGAAAAATAAAGCCTAATTTTAGCCATTTTTCAATATAATCACCCCAAATTCTTAGAACCAATATAATAGCTCTTTGAAGAGATGGATACTCTCTTAAAGTATTTTAGAGATTTTGGTATTTTAGAGATTTTAGATGCTAGCTGGTGCTTGCGTTGATAATTTGACTATGAGGGAATCGCCAAACTATGATAGAATGGATGCAAAAACACAAAAAATATCTTGTCATCACCATATGGGTCAGCACGATCGCTTTTATCGCTGCGGGTATGATTGGCTGGGGGCAATACAACTTTTCTATCTCAGGGGATAATGTCGCTAAAGTTGGGCAAGTCAAAATCACTGCCCAAGAGCTCGCTCAAGAATATCGCCGACTCTATGAAGCCTATGCAAGCTCTATCCCTGACTTTGATGCAGAACAAGCCAAAGCAATAGGGCTAGAACACATCGCTTTAAATTTCTTGATCAATCAAGCACTGATAAGAAACTTTGCCCTTGATTTGGGACTACGCACACAAGATAGCGAGATTATCAATGAAATCACGCACAATGAAGTATTCCAAAACAATGGTCATTTCGATGAAAATCTCTATAAAAGAATCCTTCAAGACAACCACTATCGCCCCTCAGAATTTGAAACAAATATCGCCAATGCACTCTTAATGCAAAAAATCACTGCCCTACTCCCAAACACCATCACTCCCCTAGAGCTCCAAAGTATCTCAGCAGGCTTCAAGCTCCAAGACAGACTAGAAATCGCCATTTTAGATGGCAAACACCTCAAACCCCAGATTTCTGATACACAGCTCAAGGAATTTTGGGAAAAAAATCAAGCAAAATACCAAAAACCTGCTCAGTATAAAATTGAATCCATATTTGTGAGCGCAGCCTCACAAACCTCCACCCCTGCAGAAATCCAAAACCAATACGCACAAAACAAAAGCCTCTATCTCAATGACTCAGGCGAGCTAGAAACTTTCCAAGCAGCCCAAGAAAAAGCCAAACAAGATTTACAAATGCAAAAAGCCCAAGCCCAAGCCCTCAAAGAATACATCGACCTCAAAAAAGGCAATAGCAAAAATACCCAGACCCAAAGCCTTTTAAGCACTGCAGATACCTTCTCCCCTCAAATCATGCAAGCCCTCCAACAAGCCAAAGTCAATGACACACTCAAGCCCGAAGCTTATAAAGATGGTTACATCACCATCAAGCTCATAGCCAAACAACCCCAAGAGCCTAAAAGCTTTGCAGAAGCTAAATCTGAAGCACTCAGTGAGCTTGAAACGATCGAAAAAAATAAGCTCTTAAAAATCCAAGCCCAAAACACACTCAGCACCTTTAAAGGCAAAGATATTGGCTTCATCTCGCCATCTTTTAAGGGCAAAATCGCAGGGCTTGATACCAAAGAGAGCCTTGAATTGATAGGAAAAATATTTACCGATAATCAAAAGGCAAATTTTGCTATAATTAATGGGAAAGCTGTTTTGTATAAAGTGATCGATCAAAATTTCAAAAACAAACCTGAGGAAAATGTCGCAAGTTTAATGCTAAGCACCGCAGAAAATCTCAAGACATATTATCTGGATCAGACCCTCATTGATTTGCTCAAGAAAAAATATACCATCAAACGATATTAATATGAGGAGGCTAATTTGAGTCATACAATTCTGGGGGTAGATATCGGTTCGAGCAAGATCTGCTCCATTATTGCTGAAGTAAGAGATGGTATCCCTCAAATCATCGGCACTGGCACACAAAAATCCCAAGGTATCAAGCGCGGTGAAATCGGCAATATCGAATTAGCAAGTCGAGCCATCAAGGGTTCTATCGCCGATGCCAAAAGGATGGCTGGACTTGATAATGTCAATAAGGCCATTGTATCCATTTCAGGGGCTTACACAAAAAGTATCAATAGCTCAGGTGTTGTCAATATCCCTGGTAGTGAAATCGGTATCAAAGAGATCGGTAGAGTTTTAGAAACTGCCCTTTATAATGTCAGTATTCCCTCTGAATATGAAGTGATCCATGTGTTGCCTTATAAATTCAAGCTCGATGATCAAGACTCTATCGAAGACCCTATGGGTATGTATGGTGCGAGGTTGGAGGTCTTTGTGCATATCATCACCGTGCAGCGCACTAGCTTAGAAAACCTCAAAAAATCTGTGCGGCTTGCAGGTGTAGAGATCGAAAATGTCGTGCTTTCAGCTTATGCTGCCTCGATTGCAGTTTTGAGCGATGATGAGAAAGAAATGGGTGTGGCTTGTATTGATATTGGGGGGAGCACTTGTGAGTTGATGATTTATGATGGGCATTCAATGCGATACAATGATTTTCTCAAAGTCGGCTCCCATCACATCACGATGGATCTTGCAATGGTGCTCAATACCCATATCGCTGCTGCTGAAGCAGTCAAAATCAAATATGGTAATCTCGCCCCCGCAGAAGAAAGCCCCCAACGCATTGAAGTCCCATCTATTGGCGCTGATGACACAACGCATTTCATACTTTTAGACACAGTCCAGCAAGTTATCCACTCTCGGGTTGTAGAAACTTTGAGTATCTTAGCAAAATCCCTCTCAAAAAGTGGTCTTAAAGACTCGTTGGGTGCGGGTGTTGTGCTCACTGGAGGTATGGTCAATATGATTGGTATGCGCGAAATTGCAAGTGCTATTTTCCAAAGAATGCCCATCAGAATTGCCAAGCCCATTGAAACTAATGGATTTTTTGATGATCTCAAAGACCCATCAAACTCTGTAGCAATCGGACTTATCTGGTATGGTGCAGGGAAATATACAAACTATGAAAAAGATTCTGAAAAAAATATCCGATACAAAAAGGATAAAATCAGCTCCGATCCAAGCCCTATCTACACCCACCAAAGAAATCTCATCGGTGCTGATCTGACAAATCTAAAAGAAGAAGCCACAAATAATGAGCGTAAAGCTCAAAAAAAAGATATAATTGACGATAAAGATAGCAAGGGCAATAGGGTTACAAATTTTATCACGCGTATAGCGACAAAGTATTTCTAAGAAAGGTTAAAAATGGGAAATGACAATTTGAATATCGATATACAGGAAGTCCATACCACAGGTGGTGCGAGGATCGTAGCCGTAGGTGTGGGTGGGGGAGGCTCCAATATGATAGCCCATTTGATCGCTTCTGGCACACACAAAGACATCACGCTTGCTGCTGCCAACACTGATTTACAGCATTTGCAAAGCTCGCCTGCAGAGCTCAAAATCAAGCTCGGAGAAAAGCTCACAAAAGGCTTGGGTGCGGGTATGTTGCCTGAAGTGGGAATGCAAGCAGCGCAAGAAAGCTTTGAAGCTATCAAAGAAATCCTTAGTGGCTCTGATATCGTATTCATCTCTGCGGGTATGGGTGGAGGGACTGGGACAGGTGCTGCCCCTATCATCGCCCAAATAGCCAAGGAAGTAGGTGCGCTGACTATCTCTGTGGTGAGTAAACCCTTTAAATTTGAGGGAAGAAAACGTGCTAAAATCGCTGAAGAGGGTATCAAAGAACTCAAGAAAGTCAGCGATACGATTGTTGTTATCCCCAATGACAAACTACTCTCAGTCATATCTAAAAGTGCAGGTATCAAAGATAGCTTCAAAGAAGTCGATAACATACTCGCTAGAGCAGTCAATGGTATCTCAGGGGTGATTCTCAACCACGGAGAAAATGATATCAATGTCGATTTTGCCGATGTGCGCACAGTGATGAGCCATAAGGGGTTGGCACTGATGGGAACAGGAGAAGCTATAGGAGAAAATGCGGCCTTAGAAGCTGTCAAAAACGCTATCGAATCGCCCTTATTTGACAATCTATCTATCAATGGAGCAATGGGCGTTTTGGTGAATTTTGAGCTCAACCCACAATACCCATTGTTTGAGATCAATGAAGCAATGAGCTTGGTAGAAGAAGCTACAAGCCAAGGTGAAGCCGATATTGTATTTGGCACAATGACGGGTGCAGATTTCCCTCTTGATGAAGTGCGTGTGACCGTTATTGCCACAGGATTTGAAAAAGAAGTCATCAATAACTCCAAAGATACCTCACCCACAGAGCCCGTATCTCGCGTCCATCAAGTTTCTTTAGACGCGATAAAAATTGTCAGCAATGGTGAAGATTTCAGAGAATATAACCTCGATATCCCTACCTTTATGAGGAATCAAAAAGACTGATTTGAGAGCTATATCTCAAATCAGACCTACCCCTCTAAAACTTGTGCTCCCCTCCCCCTATTCCCCTATTCCCTTATTCTCAAAACCCTCTTACCCCCCCTTTTTTTTCTATTTCAATGATTTTTAGACTCAAAAAAAGCTTTTAAAATTTTTTCTTGCAAAAATCTATCCTTTATCGTTCAAGTAATCTATGTATCAAAAACACTCCTTTGATTTGTTATAGCAAAATATTTATATTTACTCAAGAATTTACTTAAAAAATAAAAAAATATATTATTTTGGATAAATTTGATTGATAATACCTCTCATTATTTGATATTTTATACAGACTCCTTGGGCAGGGGGATTGTGTGTTATAATTCGTAAGTTTGTAACACAAGAAAAACAAGGAGTCAATATGCAAGCTACCAAAAAAATCTTTATCACAACAGCCCTTTCTACCCTCGTAGGTATCAGCAGTGCGTGGGGATATGACTCAAGTGCTAGAGATAAATCAGGGGTGTTTGTCGGAGCAGGATTAGGGTTTTCCTCGAGCTATTATTCCCATTTGCAAGGTGTCACGACAGGCAAAGGCAGCTCAGAGCTTACATCAAAAACCAACACCCATATGCTCTATGGAATCAAAGCAGGCTACCAGCAGTATTTCAACGCCTACAACGGACTCAGAGCCTATGGCACATTTGACTACACCAGCCTCACAGCACCGATTGCAGATAAAAATAAAAACTTTAACTTCCTCAAATATAGTGTAAATATTGATTATCTTCTCAACTTCACAGACAGCCCAAGTCCGTGGGGCTTGTTTGTAGGAGTGGGGTATCAGTGGGTAGGCTCCTCTTATTTTGATGTGCTCAAAGGCCCTGCTCCCATGCCTGATGTGCGTATCTCTACAAATGGCTTTGTCATCAATGCAGGTTTTTCAAAAATCATCGACAACCACCATCGCCTAGAGCTAGGTGCAAAAACCCCATTATACAACTACTTCAAGCTAGATTTCAGCACACCAGGTATCACAGAAAAGGCCACAACACGCAACCTTGTTGATGTTTATTTTGCCTATAGCTATTCACTTTAATCACCTTTATATCTATACTTTAAACGCCTTCCCCTAAGAGTCTAAAAGCTCCCAAAAAGGGAGGGGCTATGACAAAGGGCTTTTTAGAGAATCAAACCATAGCCCCATAAGCCTCATCTGACAAAGTATCCCAAAAGCTCTTTTAAAATCTTTTCTCAAAATCCCAAAGAGTCCCACCTCTTAGACAAAGCAAAAGGAGTAAAAATGCACCATATCAAAACAACTCTTACCATCGCCCTCACTCTTTTAGGCACAAGCAGTGTATGGGGGCATGACTCAAGTGCCAAAGACCAATCAGGAGCATTTATCGGCGTGGGCGTGGGCACTATGGTAGGATATACCTCTATCTTAAAAGAAACCACGCAAGGAACTGCCATCTCTCAAAGCACCAAAAGAAAAGCCAACTCCAATCTGATGTATGGACTCCAAGCAGGCTACCAGCAGTATTTCAACGCCTACAACGGACTCAGAGCCTATGGCACATTTGATTATAGTGATTTCAGCCCTCCACTATCCACACAAACACTCCACCTACTCAAATACAGCCTCAACCTCGATTATCTCTTGAACTTTTCTGATAGCCCAAGTCCGTGGGGATTTTTTGTCGGTATGGGGTATCAATGGATACAATCCAAAGAACTCACACAAGCCAAAGAAATAGCCAAAACCACGTCTGATATGTATATCCAAAACAAGGGCTTTCTTCTCAACTTAGGCTTTTCAAAACTCATCGACAACCACAATCGCCTAGAACTAGGTATCAAAGCCCCGCTATACAATTACGCAGAAGTAGATCACAGCGATGCAGACGCGATTTATGAGAGCACAATGCGTAATATATTTGATATTTATTTTTCTTATAACTATGTGTTTTAAACACAAAACTCGCCTGCTACCAACTCCAAAATCAATTTGCCCCCCCCCTCTCTCTTGCCTCCCTTGCCCCTCGCCTTTTTGGGAGAGAGGGGGCTTACAATCAAGACTTTTAAAGCCTTTCTAGCAAAATCTATCAAAAATCAAGACTCGTATGCACAAACATCTCTAAAGGCACATCAAAAATCTGGCTCAGATTGCTCTGGCATAAAACCTCTTGCATAACCCCAAAAACATATTGGGGCGTGTGATTTTCTCGATACAGCAAAAGACATTTTGAAGCAATTTTAAAGGCGTGGTTGGGATAATGGGTATTAAAAATAATCCCTGTCCCCTCCAAAGAAAGATTTTTGAGTAAATTCAAAATCAATAGTTGGTTTTTGATATCCAAATGGGACTCAGGCTCATCAAGCACCAACAACAACGGCTTAGACACCAACGCACGAGCAAACAAAACCATCTGCAGCTCTCCCCCACTCAAAAGATGGCAATAAGAATCTGCTAGCCTTTCAATCCCAAGACGCTCACAAGCCTCTAGTGCTAGCTTGAAATGCTCCTTTTTGGGGGCTAACTTCAAAAAAGGATTGCAACCCAACACCACCATATCTAGCACCTTAATCCCTATATGCATACTTTTAGCTTGGGGCACATATGAAACCTTTTTCCAAAAATCCCTTATCAAAGCAATATCCTGCCCTAAAAGCAAGCTACGCCCTGCCCTCCACCTAAGAAGCCCCATACAGCATTTCAAAAATGTCGTCTTACCCACACCATTACAGCCAAGCACTGCTAAAATCTCACCCCTTTCAAGACCCAAAGAAATGCCATCAAGGATATTTTTCTCCCCTCTGTGATACCCTGCATTTTCGACACAAAACAAGCTCACAATCGCATTCCTTTGTTGATTTTGAGTATATAGATAAAAAATGGTGCTCCAACAAGTGCACTCAAGATAGAAACAGGGATCTCTTCAGCACTCAATGTGCGTGCAAGCAAATCAATCAACACCATAAAAATCGCTCCAAGCACCAAACTCAAAGGGATCACCTTAGCATTATTACTCCCACAAAGCAAACGCGCAATATGGGGGATCAAAAGCCCCACCCAGCCAATCAGCCCACACATTGAAACCACAAACACGACAATCAAAGTAGAAGCCCCAATAAACAACGCCCGATAACCACTCAAGCAAATTCCCAAACTCCTAGCTTCATCATCATCTAGGGCCAATATATTGAGCCGCCAACTAAACAAATAAATCAGCACACTCCCTGCGCATATCCCTATAATCCCTAGATAAATCTCGCTCAATCCACTCACCTGCAAAGACCCCAATAGCCAATAAGTGATAGCAGGCAAGACATCTTGAGGATCAGCTACATATTTTATCAACGACAAAAAACTCTGAAAAAGTGCTGAAACCACAATCCCCCCAAGCACAAGCATGATTGTCCCATACCCCTCACTCCCCCTAGCAATCAAGACAGCCAGCCCCAAAGCCAAAAAGCCAAAGCCCAAAGAAGTAGCAATCATACCGAGCTTGCCTAAGCCTAGCAACAGCCCCAATACCGCACCAAAGCTTGCTCCACTTGTAACGCCCAAAATATCAGGTGTCGCCAAAGGATTTTTAAACACCGACTGAAAGCTCGCCCCACTCGCCCCAAGCCCTAGCCCCACAAACACCCCAAGCACAATCCGAGGCAAACGCAGATTCAAAATAATCTGATTCTCCAACCCTCCTTGCATGCACTGATTTGCACCAAACCATTGCATCACAAAGCAAGCTATCTGCTCCCAACTGATTGCATACCTCCCCACTCCCAAAGAAAACACACAAAGCCCAATCAGAAAAAGCCACAAAAAAAGCATTTTTATCATCATCAATCTCAATATTTATATGCATATTTGAGCACTAGATTTCTCCCCGGCTCTACAAGTGGATTCCCCACCAAATCATTAGGATATTTCAAACTCTCCACGGTCGTGGGATTGCGCCCTATGGCATTGAAAAGATTTTCAACCCCCACAATCACTTGCATATTTTTGAGATTTGCAGATAATGAATCCAAACCCCAACCGATATAAATATCACTCATCGCATATGACTTTGTCGGACGCTCTTGTGCTGGGTCAATCCTGCCTTTGAATTTACCCAAATAGGCGCGTTCGACAAACCTAAAAAACCAATTTCTCGCATAATATTCCACCGACACCCTCCCATAAAGTGGCGCGATATATTTATAAGGTCTGTTGTGTGTGACATCTTGCCCATAGGTATAAGTCGCACTATATGAGAGCTGCAAACGACTATCCAAAAATAAATGCTTGCCCTCTAGCTCAGCACCTGCGATATAAACTTGTCCGATGTTTTCATAGCGATTGGCATTGCCTGCTTGCGTTGTTGTTGTCGTGATGAGATCGGTATAATAAGTGAAATACCCCGTGAGCGCGACCCAATGGTTGGGATTATGCATACGAAAGCTAATCTCTGCTGTGTCAGAATATTCGGGCTTGAGTGTTGGATTGGGTATGGTTTCTAGCCCTAAGCTCCCTGCTACACTTGAATTCATGCGAGCACCTGCACTAGCAACACGGAAGTTATGGCTGAGATTAATGGCATTGCTAAAAAGTTCATTAAAAAAATACACCGAGCCCAAAGCCCCTGTGAGCGCACCATTATTGATTGTGCTGTTTGCATCAAGGATTTTAGACACTACAGCAGTTTCTGTGGAGAAATGCGGGTGTTTGGCAATGGTCGTGAGCACATAATCCCCCCGAATTGAGCCTGAGAGTATCCAAGACTCTAAAGCCGTCCAATCATCTTTGATAAACACGCCAATATCTGTAAATGTAGAGGGGCGATAGAGAGTTTTTATCACATTGCTAGCAGTAGCCCTTTGGGGTTTATAGACTTTGACTTGTGGGCTTATCTCTGTGTAAAAATCAGCTCCATAAGCAAGGGAGTGTGTCCCTAATTTCTTATCAGCTGCTACCCTACCCCCAACAATATAGCTATTGATGACAGGTTGGAGTGTGCCAGAAACATCATTATAAATATTTGTGTCATATTTCCTTACATACACATAAGAATCCAACTTATCAGCAAAGCCCATATCATAGGCCTCTGCGCCAAGGCGTAAATAAGTTTCTGTGAGGGGGTCTTCTCGCATATTTGTATAAGGATAGCCCGGGGCAGCGCCTAGCCCTCCTGCGCGTCTTGAGATGATGTTTTCATATCGCCCTTGCGCATAAAATCTCACAGAATTTGTATGGGTATAGCCGATATTAAAATCCCCGCCATAGGTCTGAAAACTGCTATTTTTAGCAATACCAATGGGTGTGACATAGTCTTTGCCTCCTTTAGCATTTGCCCCAATGAGTATATCCCAGCCATCACCCCCACCAACAAGCTCCAAACGCCCACCAACATAGCTATTCACACTAGCAAAATCCAAAGCCCTGATTTTAGCATCCAAACTAAAAGGGGCGTGGATATCGCCATAAAACCTGCGACTCCTTAAGTTGATAATCCCGTTCATTGCATCAGAACCCCAAAGTGAAGACGCAGGGCCACGGATCACTTCGATGGATTCTAAAGAGTTGGGGTCAAAAGTATTGAACTCCAAAGTATTGCGCCCTCGGATACGCACACCATCAAGCAAGACAACAGAGCGGCTGTCATTAGAGTTCATACCACGCACGCTCATCTGCCCATTGATACCACCCGATCGCGAATACGCCAAACCAGGCACACTCTCTAAAAGGCTTTGTATGCCCCCTGTGCTGATATTTTGCAATATTTGCTTTTGAGAAATCACGCTGATACTCTTGCTCTGCTCTTCTAAGGGGAGCTCTGACATACTTGCTTGTGTGACAATCTTTTCTAGAGAGTAAGCTTGTTTTTGAGTATTTTCATTGTCTGAAGATGTTTCTTGAGCATAAATAATTGCTACAATCAGAGATATAACTATCAATGCTTTCATATATATCCTTTTTTTGTTCTTAGATAAAATATTTCACTTTAATATCTGTATGAGATGAATGAAGTGCGACATCGTAGTTAAAAATTACTTAAATATTTATTAATAACAATAATTAATATTATTTTAATAATCTTTCCATTAAAATGCCTCCCTTTTCAAAAATCAACTATTCGGACAAGTCAATGCCACAAAATATTTCTATCGCTTATTTGGATTCACAGGGCTATGATGAAAAAAATGGACTTTATAACCATTTTTTATACGCACCGCACCTAGAATACTTCGATATTTACAAACGCCTTGAAAAGGGAGATTTGAACGCCTTTGATGCTGCGATTATCCCTACTAGTATCGATGAAATCCATCTATGTAAACACCAATCCATCATCAAAGATTTTCTCTCAAAAAGAAAAGTCATCGTCTCTTTTGCCCAGAATTTCCTCCCTTGGTTAGTGGGGAATCAGTTTTATATCCCTAGCGAAGTCCCTATCAAAGACAGAGAGGTCTTGATCTGCAAACACAAGATTTTTGAGGGGGTGCGTGAGTATGACTTGAATTATCGCCGCGGGGTCAAGGGGTTTTTCAATCGTGGTTATTTTAACCCACCACCTCAAGCGCAAATTATCCTCAAAGACAATCAAGACCGATGTGTCGCTTATATCGATCGCACTTCAAGCAATGGCGTGATACTCAGCACTGCTGGGGCTGATCTGCTAGGCTTTGGTATCTTTGATACCAACACATCTCGCAAAATGGGCGTAGCCCTGATTTTATGGATTCAAGAAGAAGTCCAAAAGCTAAAGGAAGACTATGGAGCTTAACAACGCAATCATCACAGGGGGCAGCTGCTACCATCAAAAATTTTTCACCAACAAAAACAATAAATATGCTAACTTTTTCAACACACGCATTTATGTGCCTGAATTGAAAAATTGGGATTTGAATCGCTTTGATTATGTCGTGATTGCCTCAAGGGTCAATGCTGATTTTTTGCTCGAATCTACTTTTTTATTCCAAGATTACCTTGCAAATGGCGGTAATCTCGTTATCTTTGGAGAGATGTCTAAGCCTTATATCCAAGGGATACGATGGCGTGAATATCCCACAAACTTCTGGTGGTGGGTCTTTGAGGGCTCTGATTTGCCCTTATACGCCCAAGACCCAAACCACCCCTTATTCCAAAAAATATCGCCCGAAGACGCTAAATGGCACTACCACGGGGTTTTCTACCCACCTGAGGGGAGTGAAAATATCTTAGTCAATGAACTAGGAGAAAGTATCATCTACAAGGACAATGTGAGCTTTGCAGGCTCGCTTTATGTCACTTCACTCGATCCAGATTTTCATTTTGGCTTTGGCTTCATGCCCAAAACGGAGTTTTTCTTTGACCAATTCATGCAATGGATACACGAAGATATCGTGCAGTCCAAAAACAAGGGGTGATGATGCGATTTTTTATTTTGTTTGCGTTATTGATAGGCTTTAGCAGCGCTATGAGTGTCAAGGATTCTTTAGGCAAGACCATCAATATCCAAGGCAAGGTTGATAAAATCTCTGTAGTTGGTGGGATGTGGCCCTTGCCCTCTATCATTATCTTGCTTGATGGCACGCCCAATCGCTTGATCCAAATCCCAAAAGCCAGCACCAATGCCCTCAAAACCTCCGTTTTAGCAAGCTTTTATCCCAAAATACTCACAATCCATAATGGCAACACAGACAATATCGAAGAAATTTTGCGTGCCAAACCCGATGTCACCTTTTGCCATCAAGCCAACAAAAAGCTCTGCGACGCCCTAAATACCATAGGCATACCCACCATAACGCTCTCAGTCAATATCAGCAACTATAATTATAAGCTCACATTAAAAAATTGGCTAGAAATCATCGGAAAAGTCTTGGGCAAAGAAGCCCTAGCCCAAAAAATCATTGATAAAAACGAAGCCACAGAATCCCAAATCCACCAAATCTTGCAATCTGTCCCAAAAAGACCCAAAGCCCTCATATTGCACCGATACGAGGGAAATGAAATCATCGCTGATGGGCTGTTTGCGAATTATTTGCTCCAAGCCTCAGGGGCACAAAACATATTCCCAAGCTTTAAAGCCAACAGAAAAGTGAGCTTAGAAGAAATATATGCACTCAATCCAGAAGTCATCTATATCACCAACTTCACCCAAGCAATGCCCCAGGATATCCTAGAATCCAAGCTCTGGAGTGGTATTGAAGCTGTCAAAAATAAACGCGTTTATAAAATCCCACTAGGGACTTACCGATGGTTTGCTCCCTCTGCAGAATTCTCGGTGTTTTTGAAATGGCTAGCTAAGCACAATCACCCCAAAACCTTTGCTGGCATTGATATTTCTAAAGAACTTTATGAGCATTTCAAGGAATTTTATTCATTGCAATTAGACCAGAGTCAAATCGAGCAAATCCTCCACCCAAGCAAAGAGGCAGGAATCCTCCAATGACCCCCTCGCCTTTTAAGACACAAACTTTTAAGACACAAGGGCAGTCTATTGGGATTGATTTACCTAGCCCAACAACACAAAAATAAAATGTAAGAGAAAATATCAAAACAAGAGAGCAAAATAAGACTTGGAGCTACATTTTAAGGACTTGTAGCTCCGAAAATGACATAAAATGAAAAAAATAAAACCCAATAGAGATAGTTTGTTTTAGGAATAGTTAGATATATGAATTGATGGTGCGGAAGAGAGGACTTGAACCTCCATACCTTGCGGCGCCAGATCCTAAGTCTGGTGCGTCTACCAATTTCGCCACTTCCGCATTGAATCCTCTATCTTGCGTATCCAACCAAGTGTCTATAAAATTATTTATCAATAAATAGCAAACAAACACTCTAAATCTTGATGGACTCAAATAGAGATAAAATAGTCAAATGAAGCCGTATTCTATCGCTATAATCTTTAAAAACAACTGAAAAATAGGGGATTGCAACAATCTTTAAATCCCAACAAGCTCCCAAAACACAACAAACCCAACAAATAAATCCAATCAAGCAATCCCAAAAATAACCCCTCCCCTTTTTTCTCATTTTGCCATTTTTTTATTTTTTATGGTCTAAAAATCAAATTATCCCGCATAAAAACAACATACAAAGACTTAGGGAATAAAATTTGCAGGCAGCTTGGGGCAGAGAAAATTTTTGAACTCAGTGAATTTTTAAACTTTAGTCAAATTTTTTGGACTGAGTGAAATTTTGGATTGAGTCAAAGTTTTCGGATTTATGTGTATCACATTATATTTTGGATATTGTTTCAAAACACATTTTAAGATTTATCAGTAAGGAATATCTGTGCCTAGTCATATTGTTGAGCGTAAGAAAATTTATAACCCCAATTCCACAGAGGGGGTCAATGACCGCAGAATATTTGGTGGGAATCCCACAAGTATGTTCGATCTCAATAAAATCAAATACCAATGGGCTTACAACCTCTGGAAGCTGATGTTAGCCAATACTTGGTTCCCTGAAGAAATCAATATGAATCCCGATAAGCGCGATTATAATGGCGGACTCACCCCGCAAGAAAAAGCGGGCTATGACAGAGCTTTAGCGCAGCTCATTTTTATGGATAGCCTCCAAACCAACAATCTCATCGATAATGTCAATCCCTATATCACAAGCCCAGAGATCAACCTCATCTTAGTGCGTCAAGCCTATGAAGAAGCCCTGCACTCTCAAAGCTATGCAGTGATGGTGGAGTCTATCTCTGCTAATACTGATGAAATCTATGATATGTGGCGGAGTGATATGCAACTTCGGAGCAAAAACGACCATATCGCCAATGTCTATTTAGAACTTGCTCAAAACCCCACAGAGAGAAATCTCCTCAAAGCAATGTTTGCCAATCAGATTTTAGAGGGGATTTATTTTTATAGTGGGTTTAGCTTCTTTTATACGCTCGCACGCAGTGGGAAAATGCTAGGGTCTGCACAGATGATTCGCTTTATCCAGCGCGATGAAGTCACGCATTTGGTGTTGTTCCAAAATATGATCAACTCCCTCAAAAGCGAGCGCCCTGATCTTTTCACCAAAGACTTAGAAGAAGAAGTCATCGAAATGTTTAAAAAAGCTGTAGAAATCGAATCTCTCTGGGGAGAATACATCACACAAGGGCAGATTTTAGGCTTGACTGCTGATATTATCCATCAATACATCTGCCATTTGGCTGATGATAGGCTCTCAAAAGTAGGACTCCCCAAGCTCTATCATGTGACCCACCCGATCAAATGGGTCGATCAGTTTGCTAGTTTCAATGACCAAAAGACTAACTTTTTTGAAGCCAAAGTGACCAACTACGCCAAAGGGAGTGTGAATTTTGATGATTTCTAGACAATTATGTGCCTTGCAGCTTAAGACCAAGCAAGATTTCGCCTCTAACCTCTCAGCAGTCGCTGCCCTTGTCCAAAAGACAGCCCTTGATGCAATCATCTTGACACCTGAGGTGGTTTTTACAGGCTTTTGCTATCAGCGTATGGAAGAGGCCAGTGAGTTTTCTAAGCGAGCTACTGAGAGTCTTTTAGCCATTTCAAGAGATCGAAGTATCATCACTACGATGATAGAAAAAAATGGCAATCATTTTTTCAATAATCTCAAAGTGTTCCATAAAGGCGAGGTGATACACAAGCAAAGTAAGTGCAAGTTATTTTTGCTTGGTGAAGAACATTTGCATTTTAGTGCTGGAGATGTTGAAGAGATCGTGCCGTTTTTTATCGATGGGATCGCTTGTGGAGCATTGAATTGCTTTGAGTTGCGATTTATCACATTATGGCAGAGAGTCCATCAAGCAGAGATTATATTTGTCCCTGCCCAATGGGCAAAGGCAAGGAAAGATCACTATGAAACGCTCTCTAAAGCCCTAGCCATCACTTCAGAGAGCTTTGTTGTTGCTAGCAATAGTGCCAATGACCAAATGGCAAAAGGCAGCGGGATCATCACTCCCTATGGTCTGGTATATCGCAATGACAAAAAAGAGTTAGTCACGCTCAATGCCGATTTGAGCGAGGTGGGGAAAATGAGAAAATATATTTATATGGCTTGAGGTGATGTGTGTATAAGATCAAAAGCTATTTGATGTGCGATGAAATCGCCAAACAATTCCCTCTCAAAGAAAATATCCGCAAAGCAATATCTGAGATCGATAGAGAGCTTTTTGTGCCCTATTCCCTCAAACATCTGGCCTATAACCTCGAAGCCCTCCCAATGGGCGCAGACCAATGGATCAGCTCCCCACTCACCGTGGCAAAAATGACACAATATCTCAAGCCAGAGGGGGCTGATAGCGTCTTAGAGATAGGCTGTGGGAGTGGGTATCAAGCGATGGTGCTCTCCAAGCTCTTTCGCCGCGTGTTTTCTATTGAGCGAATTGAAAAACTCCTTTTAGAGGCAAAAGAACGATTCAGAAAAATCGGTGTGAGTAATATCAACACCAAGCTAGATGATGGACAAAAGGGCTGGGGGGCGTTTGGCCCTTATGATAGAATCTTATTTTCTGCTTATCTTAAAACTATCCCCCCTGCTATCATCGACCAGCTCGAAGAAGGGGGCGTGCTCGTAGCGCCAGTCTTAGAGGGAGGGGTGCAGATGATCCAACGTTTTTATAAGAAAAATAACCAATTGAGTGCCCCTGAAACCCTTGAAAAATGCTTATTTGTGCCTGTGATGGATGGCTTGAAACGCTAATGGATTGGAGTTATTTAGCTTTTAGTCCAGACAATCTCTTGTATTTCTTCCTCACACCACACAGATGGGATAATAGCGTTTTTATTGTCATACTTTTAGGCTGGGGGATTTTTGGTCTGTGTAAGCTTGATAAGCCTTGTGCAGATGGATTCAAAACGCTATCTTTCAATGTCTTGACTCTAGTGATTTTGCTTGCTTTGGGGGTTGTATTGGGGGGCTTTTATAAAGGATTGTTTCAGTTTTGGCTGATGGGGGTTGTGACCTTGATGGTGCTTTTGGCCTTACTGGATGCTAAATTATTGAGCGTGCCTGATTGGATAAATTTTGGAGTTTTTTTCCTTGTGATTTTAGGCAGTGTGTTTTTTGAGGGCTATGCGTGGCTATTTTCTAGTAAATTCATAGGTGGGCTGGCTTTAGCAGGCTTGTTTGCGATATTGCGAATCTTTGGAGATATGATAGCTAGACGCGAGGTGCTTGGCGAGGGAGATATTGTCTTTGTGGCTTCTAGTGGGTTTTTATTTGGGATACAAGATGCTTTGATTGGGGTGTTTTGGGGTTGTGTGCTTGGCGTGGTTTGGGCGATGATTTTAAGACTCAAGGGCAAGAAATCTTATCAAATCCCTTTGATTACCTTTATTGTTTTGGGACTATGCGTGGGCTTTTTTAGAGGTTTATGATGATCAAAAAATATATTTTCTTGGCTATTTCACAGATTTTTTTCCCATTTTTTTTGGTGCTGTTTTTTATCGCCTCTGTTGTGCTACTCATTGGGATTGCTGGGGTTACACTTGTTGTGAAAATGGGATTTTTGGATCTTTTGGTTTTGTTTTTGTATTCACTGCCAGGGACTATCTTTTTTATCATACCGATTACTTTTTTTGCCTCTTGTGTCTTGGGACTCTCAAGGCTCTCTTATGATTATGAATTGCTCGTATTTTTCTCTCTGGGCGTTTCCCCTAAAAATATCGTAAAAATCTTTGTCCCCATCACTTTGCTTGTGAGCTTGGTGCTGCTGATGTTTTCTTTAGTGATGATCCCCTTATCTAAAAGCGCGTATTCTGATTTTGTCGCAGAGAAAAAAAGTAAGGTTGATATCAATATCAGACCCGGTGAATTTGGACAAAAGCTCGGAGATTGGCTAGTGTATGTCGATAAAGCCCATCACAACGACTATGAAGGGCTAGTCTTGTTCTCAAGCGATGGGCTTTCAAAAGAGAGTTTTATCGTCGCTCAAAGTGGCGCAGTGAGTAATGATAAAGGGATTTTTGAACTCAAGCTCTATAATGGCGATGCGTATTTTGCAGAAAATAAAGAAATCAAAAAAATTGATTTTAAGCAAATGAGCCTTAAAAACGAAACGGGGGCTTTGAAACTGAGTTCTTATGATTTGATTGATTATTGGCAGAGTGCTTTTAAGGGCGATTCTTCACAATCTAGGCGCTTAGCGCAAGCAATCCTTACTTCGATTTTCCCATTGGTGAGTATTTTTCTGATCCCTTTATTTGGTATCTCCAACCCACGATTCCATAAAAATATGTCTTATGTGTATATCCTTGCTGGGACGGGGATTTATTTTTTAATCATGCATATCATGAGTCAAAATGCGCCTTTTTGGGGGATTGGCTTGCTGCCTTTGGTGTGGCTTTTGGGGTCGTATTGGCTTTACAGACATTTTATTTTTAGATTTTACTGATGAAACGACTCAAAGCAGTGATTGCCTATGATGGGAGTGTATTTAGCGGGTTTGCTAGGCAGAGGCGAGCAGGGATCATGAGCGTAACAGAAGCTATCGAATCTGTGCTCAAAAATATTGGCATTGATGATACAATCATCGGAGCAGGACGCACAGACAAAGGCGTGCACGCTAGTGGGCAAGTCATTTCATTTAAGGCTTTGACACAGATAAAAACAGACAAAATCCGCTCATTACTCAACCAAAAACTCTACCCACATATTTACATCAAAAATCTCCAAGAAGTCCCCCTAGATTTCCACCCCCGATTTGACGCAAAAGCTAGGGGATACCGCTATATCTTTGGGAGTCAGTTTATCAATCCTTTTATCTCCAAATACATCTCTCAAGAAAAATTTGGCGATACAATGCGTATACAAGAAGCTTTGAAGCTCTTTGTGGGGGTGCATCATTTTGGATATTTCAAAAAGCAAGGCAGTCCCACCAAAAGCGATGTGCGCGAGATTTTATCTGCTAGAATCTATCCCCATAAGATATTTTCTCAGACCTATCAAGTCATCTATTTAGAAGGCAGAGGGTTTTTGCGCTCACAAGTGCGGCTGATGGTTGGAATCATTTTGGCTTACTCTAGGGGTGAAGTGCGTTTAGAAGATATCACACTGCAGCTAGAGGGGCAAAAAAGGGTCTTTAGCTGTCCTGTAAGCCCCAATGGTCTGTATTTATGCCGAGTCGTGTATTAATGTGCGGATATATGGTAATTTAAAGCTCGATATACTATAATCACACTGCCTGAATGATTCGTGTTTCTTAATTTTGCGAGTTCGTTAGATAAGTATTTTAAAGACTGATTGTAGCAGTCTTTGTGTGTTCGGTATTTTCGCTTGCAGCCCTTAGGGTGAGAATCTGCCGCCTAATAAGGCTCTCTTGGTCTATTTGTAGCTTTTTTGAGCTGCGCATATATGTAGCGGTCATTTGGGTAAAAATAAAAATGGAAATATGATGGAACAAAAGATCTTAGTCATAGGGAGTGGTGGCAGAGAGTATGCGATCGGAAAGAAGCTGCTTGAAGATACGCGCATACAAAAGGTTTATTTTTGCCCTGGAAATGGTGGGACAGCACTCATTGGTGAAAATATCATCTGTCAAGAAAATAAAGATATCATTGATTTTGTCCAAAGCCATCAGATAGATCTTGTGATTATAGGGCCTGAAACGCCGCTTGTAGAGGGCTTGGCCGATGTCTTGAGTCAAGCGGGAATCAAAGTCTTTGGTCCAAGCAAAAAGGCCGCACAGCTAGAGGGCTCTAAAGCCTTTATGAAAGATTTTGTTTCTCGCTTCAAAATCCCCACAGCAGCCTATATCCAGACTTCTGATTTACAAAAAGCACAAGATTTCATCGCCACACTCACCCCTCCTATCGTCCTCAAAGCCGATGGATTGTGTGCGGGCAAGGGCGTTATCATCGCTTCTAGCAAAGACGAAGCCCTCAAAGCCCTTCAAGAAATGCTAAAAGGTGAGAGCTTTGGTGAAGCAGGGAAATGCGTGGTGATTGAAGAGTTTTTGGAGGGTTATGAACTCTCTGTCTTTGCTCTTTGTGATGGCAGTGAATTTGTGCTGCTGCCTGCTTGCCAAGATCACAAACGACTCTTAAATGGCGATCAAGGTCCTAATACAGGTGGTATGGGAGCTTATACTCCCACGCCCTTGTGTGATAGCGCACTAGAACAAAAGATAAAAGACAAAATCATCGCCCCCACGCTCAAAGGAATGCTCCAAGAGGGCAATCCCTTTATGGGCGTGCTGTTTGCTGGCGTGATGGTTGTAGAAAAAGATGGTGTGCTAGAGCCTTATTTGCTTGAATTCAATGTGCGTTTTGGCGATCCTGAATGCGAGGTTTTGCTCCCATTGCTTAAAACTCCCTTGCTAGATCTGTGCTATGGGGTGATTGAACATCGTTTGCGCACTTTAAAGGTGGAGTTTTTTGATGGGTTTTGTTTGGGAGTTGTGCTTGTAAGCAAGGATTATCCCTATACCCAATCACAGCCCCAAATCATCCATATCACCCCAACTCCCACCCCTAATGCACATCTGGTTTTTGCTGGAGTGAGCAAGACAAAAGAGGGGCTTGTGAGCTCTGGAGGGCGCGTGTTGCTGTGTGTGGGAAGAGGTGAGAGCTTGAAGGCTGCGCAAAAACACGCTTATGGCCTCATCAAGCAAGTCGCATTTGAAGGTATGGCATATCGTGATGATATTGGATATAGGGCTTTGGAATATCTATGAATTGGTCAGATGAGAAAATAGAGGCATTATTATTCCGTGAGGATTTACACATCGCTTCTTTTTCCCATCGTGCGGGAGCTTTTTTGTTTGATATTTTTTTAGTTCTTGGGCTGACTTGGTCGTATTTGAGTGTGTTTTATCCCCATCTTGCCACGCTTAATACAATAGAAGCTAAGATTTTTTGGATACAAAGATTTGTATTTTTTTATTTTATATTGTTTATTTTATATGACTTTTTTTTGATGTTTTTTTTTGGTTCTACATTAGGCAAGGTGATATTCAAGCTCCGAGTTCTCTCACTTGCTAGCTTGGATAGACCGAGTCTGAAGATACTTTTAGCACGGTCTTTGATGAAAACTTTGGGAGAAATAGCCTTTTTTTTGCCTTTTATTTTTGTCTTTGATGATAGATTCTTGCGTGCAGTCTATGATAAATTCTTAAAAACTATTGTTGTTTCAAGTGGATAGGGTATGCGTTGTTGCGATTGATTTTTTTATTTATTTTTTGTGTTTTGGCTTATGGGAGTCAGAGTGCTGTGCAAAAATTTGATAAAAACAACAACAAGATTTTTGAACTCCTAGCCGATAATGTGAGCGCACAAGGCAGTATCGTAGTCGCTTCTGGCAATGCTGTGCTACTCAATCACGATATTTATATACTCGCAGATAAAATCTCTTATGATACCAAAAATCGCATTGCCACTATTGATGGAGATATCAAGGTCTATAAAGGTGGGAGCTTTTTTGTCCGTGCTGAGCATATTGTTTTGAATATGAACGAAAAATACGAGGCTATCGAGCCTTTTTATATGCAAGAGAGCGTGAGTGGTATGTGGGTGAGTGCAAATATCGCTGAAAATATAGACAAAAAATATAGCTTCAAAAATGCTGTGATTTCAGGCTGCAGTATCGAAAACCCCATTTGGCATATCGATGCGACCTCTGGGGGGTATAATTCTAGCAACTCTGCCCTCTCGCTTTGGAATCCTAAAGTCTATATCGGTGATGTGCCAGTGTTTTACTTCCCCTATCTCTATCTCTCCACAAGCAACAAAAGAACTTCAGGGTTTTTATACCCTGAGTTTGCAGCCTCCAACACAGAGGGCTTTGTGTATATGCAGCCCTTTTATTTGGCATTGCAAGACTTTTGGGATATGACCTTTACCCCCCAAATTAGGACTTCTAGGGGCTATGGAGGGAATATCGAAGCGAGATTTATCGACTCTGAGCAAGATACTTTTACCTTCAACACGCGTTTTTTTCATAATGAAACTGATTATTTCACAAAATATAATTTGAGAAATAGAAATGTCTATGGTTTTGAATTTTTGCACTCTAGCAGAAACCCCCTTGAGAAATATCTAGGACTAAAATCTTTTATTGACAATGGCTTGTATCTGGATTTTTTGTATATGAACGACTTGGATTATGTCAGATTTGAAAATATCAATAAAATCATCACCGATGGCACGCATATGTCCCGAGGCAACTACTACATACAGACTGAAAACCACTACTATGGTATCAATTTTAAGTATTTTTTGAACCTCAATAAAATCAACAACTCCAAGACTTTCCAATCCCTCCCCAACCTCCAATACCATAAATATCTCAATACGCTTTTTTTCAAAAATCTATTGTATTCTATCGATTATCAGTTCAAAAACACCGCGCGAGATATCGGCTATGGCTATGTGCAAAATGCTTTGAGTATCCCTGTGGGTATGCAATTTTCTTTATTCAAAAAATACATTTCTTTGGGTATCTGGAACAATCTATATATGAGCAATCTAGCCATCACCAACCCCGAAGAAACTTTTATCCCCGATTTAGGCAAGAAAAGCACTCGTGCATTTGGCAATATCTTATCAGCAGGGTATATGATCTCTTTGAATACAGATTTAGCCAAAGACTATGACAAAGTCTTCCATACTATACAGCTTGAAATAGACTTCAGCGATCCTTATTTTCAAGTATCCAATGGCTTGCTAGACACACAAATGTATCCCCTCACAGCCAAACTCAGAAAAGACCACAAGCCCAACGATTATGATTATTACACACTCAATGGTAAGTCCTATAGCGATATTTGGGATCCTTTGAGTATCACGAGCTCCAATGTCTTAGGCAGAAAGATGGACTTGAAACTGATCCAGTATTTTTATGGACTCGAGGGCAAAGAGCTGTTTTATTGGAAACTTTCCCAAACACTCAACTTTGATGATGCCATCTCTATCGCACGGATCCCTATGGAAAATAAAGTCGGCTTCTCCCCCCTCAAAGGGCTTGATGTGTATGGGAGCGTGTTTTATTCTTTTTATTACAATAGCCTCGATGAAATCGCCCTAAATGCGACTTACAAGCATAATTATATGGTCGCAAACCTTTCATACTACATCAAAAGAAATTTCAATGACAATAGTATCAATAAAGTGATTGAAAATTCAGCAAACTATCTCAAAGGGGGCTTTAGCAATGATTTTGGCTATTTTGGTCTAAGCGCTTCAGCAGGCTATGATATCAAAAACAATATTTTGCTTGATTGGGATGTGGGGATTTTTAAAAATATCCGTTGTTTTGGTATCGGACTGAAATTTGTCAATCAAAGGCGACCGATTCTCACCAACGACCCAGGCAATCCTTTGAGTGTTTTGAAAAATACCTATATCAAGCTAGAATTTAGCTTTTCGCCCTTAACCAACACTGCCCTGACCTACCGAGTCAGCAACAAGCTTGATAAAATCAACAAATAAGGAAAAATATGGGGACTACAAATCATAAAAACATACAATTTGAAAGCCGAGATGACGCCCTCTTGCGCTTGATGGACGAGATGTTGATGTGGCATTTGGATATCAAAAACTCCATCATTTTAGCCACAAGCCTAGCTGGCGTGGAATTTGGCGAGAAAATGTCGCAAAAACTAGGTATCCCGCTAGATTTTTTATTCACCGTGCCTATCCTTGCTCCTTTGAATCCTGAGTGTGAAATTGCTATCGTGAGCGAAAATATGGATATAATAATGAACGAGGCTTTGATAGATTCTTTTGAAATCACACTCGATTATGTCTATGGTGAAGCCAAAAGAGCCTATGAAGAGGTGATTTTGGCAGATATTTATAAGTTCAGAAAAGGCTCGATGATTAGCTCTTTGAATCAACGCGATGTGTTGATTGTCGATCAAGGGGTCGAAACGGGTCTGACAATGAATGTCGCTATACAGACTTGTATCGCTAAGGGAGCAAAAAATGTCTATGTCCTCACTCCAGTGATTGCTAAAAATGTCGCCAATTCTTTAGCAGAGAATTGCGATGGTATCATCAGTGTGTTCAAGCCAGAGCATTTTGTATCTACAGCACATTATTACAAGACATTGCCCCCCATTGATGATGAGCAAGTCGAAAAGATACTTGACAAATCGCTAGGAAAAATCGAAGAAAAAAGCTTGAAACAAAAATAAGGAAAAGGAAGATATGTGAATACGATTGAGTTATGTTTGGAAAATCTCAAGGAAAAATATACCATAGACTTTGTCGCCAAGCAGGCTGCAGGGTCTGTTTGGTATCAGAGTGGAGGGTGCGTGATCCTTGCGAGTGTGTGCGTTGATACAAAGCCTGTAGAAGAAGATTTTTTGCCCTTAACGGTGCAATATATCGAGAAATCCTATGCCATCGGCAAGTTCCCAGGGGGGTTTATCAAGCGCGAGGGCAAGCCCGGTGAATTTGAAACACTCACTTCTCGGCTCATCGATAGAAGTCTGCGCCCCTTGTTCCCTAAAGGCTATACATACCCGACACAAATTACGATTATGGTGCTTAGCTATGACAAACAAGCCGACTTGCAAGTCTGCGCACTCAACGCAGCTGCCAATGCCCTATATCTCTCTAGTCTGCCTGTTTATCACCCTGTAGCTGGGCTTAGAATCGGACAGATAGAGGGGAAATTTATCATCAATCCGACTCCAGAAGAGCTGACCCAATCAAGCCTTGATTTGTATGTATCTGGGAGTGAGGGGGCGTTATTGATGATTGAAATGCGTGCATTAAACACCCACCAACAACCCAATGAAATCCCCGAAGAAGAGCTGCTCCAAGCCCTCGAACTAGCCCAAAAAACCATCACTTCATCTTGCAAACAATACAAACAAGCCTTTGGAGCACACATCAAAGCTCCCCTAACATTGCCGCTAAATACCTTGCAAAAAGACCCCCAAATCCAAGCATATATCAAGGCAAACTACGCACAAGCAATCGCTGCAGCCATCGCACAAATGGCAAAGAGCGAGAGAAGTTCTGGGCTCAAAACAATCGCCCAAGAAATCTATCAAGCCACATCAATCGAGCAAGGCTGGACGCTCAAAGACATCTCCCTTGCCCTAGAAGACTACAAAAAGCAATCGATTCGAGAGCAGATCCTCACTCAAAAGGTGCGTTCAGATGGCAGAGGGTATGAAGATATCCGCAATATCGATATTCAAACCAATATTTTGCCTTACGCACACGGCTCTGCATTATTCACCAGAGGGCAGACACAGGCTTTGGTTGTGAGCACATTAGGGGCTGATGGCGATGCACAGATTCAAGAGTCTTTGAGCGAGAAAAGCACAAACAAAGAAAGTTTTATGTTCCATTATAATTTCCCTGGCTTTAGCGTGGGCGAGGCAAGTATCATCTCACCTCCCAACAGAAGAGAGCTAGGCCATGGCAATCTAGCAAAACGAGCATTAGAATCGAGTATCCTTGATAGGAGCAAAACAATCAGGCTCGTATCTGAAATCCTTGAATCCAATGGCTCTAGCTCGATGGCGAGTGTGTGTGGAGGGTCGCTAGCATTATGTGCAAGTGGCATAGAGGTCAGTGGCTTGATCGCAGGGGTGGCGATGGGGCTAGTTGTCGATAAAGAGCGGTATGCTATACTCAGTGATATCAACGGGCTAGAAGACCACGATGGAGATATGGATTTCAAGGTAGCAGGCTCCATGCAAGGTATCACAGCCATGCAGATGGATATAAAGCTTGAGGGCGTGGCGTTTGAGATACTCAAACAAGCCCTCTATCAAGCCCAAAAAGCCAGAAACACTATCCTTGCAATCATGCAAAAAGCAAGAGAATCCATCATAATCAACACAGAAATCCTCCCTAGCCTAGAGGTCTTTAGTATCCCTCCTGCCAAGGTTGTAGAAGTCATTGGGCAAGGGGGCAAGACTATCAAAGAAATCATCGAGCGCTTCAAGGTCAGTATCGATCTCAATCGCGAAAATGGCGAAGTCAAAATCTCTGGTGAAAGCCAAAAAAACACAGAGGGAGCAAAAGGCTTTATTTTAGATCTCATCGAGAGTCAAAGGGTCGATGTGAGCAAATATGAAGTGGGCGAAGTCTTTGTGGGTGTGGTCAAAAAAGTCCTTGATTTTGGGGCATTTATTGGGCTGCCAAGAGGGGGTGATGGCTTATTGCACATCAATCGCTTTGGCAAAGGCAGGGATTATCATCTCAAAGAAGATATGCACGAGGGCGATCAAGTTCGCTGCCAGATACTTGGTTACAACAAGGGAAAAGTTGAACTTGACCTTGTTAGAAGCTGATTTAAACTTATCTTTATAATTTTTTAGAGATAATCACACTTCAAAAGCTTCAAGTAGGGGACAGATCCGAACGGGCTTAATTTTTGTAGGAGTTGATATGAAAGCTTTGTTGGTATTATTTTTTGGCTTAGTCGGTTTTGCGTTTGCTAGTGATCCCATCAGTGGTATGGATATGATCAAATCATATTCTATCGCAGGGGGTGTTATCGGTCTAGGAATCGCTGCTTTGGGTGGTGCTATCGGTATGGGGCACGCAGCAGCAGCTACTATCTCTGGGACAGCTAGAAATCCAGGTATTGGTGGGAAATTACTCACAACGATGTTTATCGCTCTTGCATTGATTGAAGCTCAAGTTATCTATACTTTGGTTTTTGCTATCATTGCTATTTATGCTAATCCTTTTATAGGATAACCAATCGCTCCTTTTTACAAGGAGCTTGTGCGCTGGTGGTGGAACTGGTAGACACGCCATCTTGAGGGGGTGGTGAGGCAACTCGTGCGAGTTCAAGTCTCGCTCAGCGCACCATATTTTTTAGTTATGCCGAAGTGGTGAAATTGGTAGACGCGCTAGACTCAAAATCTGGTAGGGGCAACCCTGTGTCGGTTCGAGTCCGACTTTCGGCACCATAACTTTCTGCTCTTACCTTCTCTAGCTTCTTTATCAATAGTTTAGATTTTTATCAAGTTTTTTGACTGCTTATTTATAGATTTTACCAAATTGATATTTTGATTTGACTTCATATCATATGGCTACAAGCCTTGTATGCAACCTGAATCCTAACCCAATCCCATATCCCCCCCCATCAAACAATTCCTTTTATTAAAATCAGTCCAACACAAATTAAAAATCTTGACTATAGAGCAAATCTAAAACCAACCAGTTGAACCACTTTTTGAATATGGGGAAATTTTACAAATCAGGGGCTTGCAGAAATTATGCAAAAAAATATCCAAAAAAACAAAACAAAAACTTACAAAATAGATGGCTTTAGAGGAAAATAATGTATCAATGTTTAGAATATGATATGCAAAAGAAAATGGAGATGGTGGAGTGTAGGGGGTTTGATAAATTGTATTCAAATAACATACAGCAGGCGATTTGTGCGTATTGAATGATTTGTATTTGATAACCATCTGTGTCAATCAGCATTTTCCCTTTCCTAAAAAGCTAAAAACTCTAATCCCAAAAAGGGGTTATCAAAAATCACAAAAACTGAACTTAAGATCACAAAACCTAAACGATTGTGCGCGTTTTATAATAATCAACAAGCTCTCCAAAAAGAGCTTGAATCAGATGAGGGGACTTTACCCCCCCCCCCCCCATTAAAAACGATACACAGCATTGATACCACCATAAGAGGAGGTTTTATAGCTCCCTCTTTCTACTTGAGCTTTGATGAAATTACCAAACCGATAGAGTACTGCTACTTGCCACTTGCCTTGATACCAATGCACTCCGACTATAGGATAGATACTAACCATTGAGTAATGGACATCTTTGACTTTAGAGCTTTCAGTCAAGCTTGCATCCGAGATTCCTATTTGTCTGATAGTCCCACTGATTGTTAGAGTCGAATAATC
>NZ_MLAP01000020.1 GCF_002272865.1 Helicobacter sp. 12S02634-8
CGCCTAAAATCCTGCAATTCCCTAATTTTGAGATGAATAAAGAAGTTGAAATGTCGCTATCTATGGCAGTGTATCTTTTCACATACCAAAAAGAAAAAATACCCCTCATAGTCTATGATGTTACAAACTCTATTTTTGCCATCAATGGAATCGACCAATACTTCCCTATTAGAAAAAATATCACATAAAAGGAGCGAAAGGATAAAGGGCAAGAGCTTTAGGAACGAAAGAGGGTTTTACCCTCTGTAGTGGTCTTAGGATTTGAAAAATCCCAATAAAAATAATAAAAGGACATACAATGGCATTTAAAATCAATACTCAAGACAAGATTTTTACCTTTAGAGATGGGCAAGAATTGACTTTAAAAGAACCAACACTACTGCAAATGAAATCAGCTCAAAATAAATCCAAAGATGATATTGAAATTGCTAAATATCTTTTAGTGGATATGAGTGATGGGGATTTAGACATTGATTCGATTAATTATCTGCCTGTGAGTGAGTTTAAAAGACTCTGTGGAGTCATATCTGATTTTTTAGCAATTGACCCAAAGCCCTAAGAGAGGGTATTGCCCTTATTGGGCATACTCTCAATTTTACATTAGGGGACATTGAAAATATGCAGTGGAGTGAGTTTGAAGACTATATAAAGATTTCTAAAAAGATACTGGAGGCAAAGAGTGGGTTATAGGGTGCTAAATATAATAAGCAGGGGTGCGTTTGATATAAATGCTATCCATTGGACTCCAATCATAATCCACACCCCAAGGCACTATCAAGAATATCAAAAAGTGTATAGCCATAAACCACAAAGGATAACCGATAATCACACCCATCACGCCAATCCCTGCACTATAACCTGCAATATCAAGAGAAAAGGGAGCAAGTGGTATCCAAGAGAAGATAAAAACCAAAGGCAAATACAAGCAAATAAAAGTAAAAATATTGATAGAAATTCTAATAAATTCACCCATATATTTAAACATTGTTATATCCCTATTAACTTTTACTCAATTCTAGCCACTCATTGTAAAAAAATCAACCCCATCAATCAATTTTTAATCAAAGGAACCCTATGAACTCATCTATCACACTAGATATTAAAGCCAATCTTGAAGACTTAAATAAAGCCATCAGCAGAGTTACTAAAGCTACAAAACTAGACTTAGGACTCAATCTCAAAAAATCCATTGAAGAAGCCACCAAGGGACTGAGGATAGGATTAAAAAACAATATGCCTACTGCAGAAATCAATATTCTGAAAAGTAAGATAAAGGAAGCCACTAGAGCAGAATTAAATCTTAATCTACAAAAAGCTAATCAGGATTTATGGGATCTTAAAGGACAAATCATCGGAACTTTTGTTTCTTTCAAAGGACTCATATCAGCCCCCGTGCATACAGCTCTAGATTTTAACACTGCCATCAATGAAATCAATAAATTCTCTAACTTTTCACACAAAGAGCTAGAGGGCTTTAAAAAGGATATGTTTGATTTGGGTAAAAGCAATGGTATGGGCTTAGCTGATATTCTTAAAATCTCTGAACTCTCAGCACAACTTGGCACACCCAAAGCGCAGTTAAAGGGTTTCACGCAAAATGTCATTGACTTTAAAATCGCCTTAGGGGTATCTCAAGATGAAGCAGTCGGCTTTACTGATGCCCTTGCTAAGGCTTTTAACCTTGATAATCAAGGGGTCAAAAAACTAGGTGATGATTTAGCTTTTATGGCTCAAAGCACAGGGGAGAGTGCTAAAGAGATTATGCAAGTTACAAACGCAACACTAGCAGGGGCTAGGGCTTTTGGTCTTAGCTCTAAAGAAGCCTTAGCTCTAAGCACAGCATTTTTAAACACAGGGCTAGAGGTTTCAGAGGCAAGTGGAGGGATTAATAAATTTTTCACAGAACTCAATAATATCGATAATGCTACAGATGGATTCAAGCAAGCCTTAGGCAAGCTAGGCATTGAAGCAGAGATACTCAAAGAAGATATGCAAGCAAGCCCACAAGAAGCTATCAAGCAACTTTTATATTCCATCAAAGACCTAGATTCAAGCGAGCAGTTTGGAGTGATTTCAGAGCTATTTGGTAAGAAAATGGCAAATAATATCCACGCTGCAAAAGATGGCGTGCAAGCCTTTGAAAAAGCCCTAGATTCTACCAAAGACTCTGCAGGGGCTTTGCAGAGAGCAGTGGATAGAGCTGCAGGTGATGGGTTTGGGGATGTGGTGTTGCAACTCAAAAATTCTTTTATGGATTTGGGGGTATCGATTGGTGATGGGTTTATTCCGATACTAAAGCCTTTATTTGAAGTGATTAGAGATATTAGCTCTGCTTTGAGTGGCTTACTCAAAGAACATCAATGGTTGGGCGTGGGTATTGCAGGTGTGAGCTTTTTGCTCGTGGGACTAAAAACATTATTTTTAGGAGTAAAGGTTGCAAGCTCTCTTTTGACTTTGGCTACTTACCCACTTGGCGCTCAATTAAGAATACTTTATACTAGCGTTATGGGGCTTAATATCAAACTTGCTCTCCAAAACACCCTCTCAAAGCTTACTATAGCGTGGAATTTTGCACTCAAGGCTTCAATGTTTGCTCTCAACTCAAGCTTTAAAATCGCTTCTTTGGGCGTGGGCTTGTTTGCTAATGTGTTTAAAATATCAATGTGGAGTATCAAGGGGGCATTAATTTCTACAGGTATTGGGGCTTTAATCGTGGGGTTGGGGGTAGCCCTTAGCTATGTTGTGAGCCATTGGGAGGAGATTGAACCCAAGCTCATAGGGATATGGGAAAATATCAAAGAGAGTCTAAGCCCTATATTTGAGTGGTTTAAGGGTATTTTTGATTGGTTTTCAAATGGTTTTAATAGCATATTTGATTCTATCGGCAAGCTCACAGACTTTTTAGGACTCACAAGCCCACAACTCACAATCACGCCAAACACAAGCCCAAGCCCAACGCTCCAAGCAGGACTCATTGACTCCACGCTAGCTAATCGCAACACAAACCAACAAAAGCTACTCTCTCAAGTAGCCAATAACGACAACTCAAGGCAAATCAATGATTATAAAACAATCACTATCAACACCAACGCCCACCCCCAAGCTATAGCAAATGCTATCAATGACTATAGCTATGATGATGATTTTTAGGAGGATTGATAAATGAAAAACATATTCACAGACCCATATAAAGATGAAAAAGAGGAGTTAAAAAGGGAGCTAGAGAAGCAAAAACAAAAGCAAAAAGAACTAGAGAACGCCCCAAAAGAGGAGCTAAAAGACCCTTTAGAGAGATACAAGAATATCAAAACCCAAGACACGCTCATTAAAATTGACAAATATCTATTCAAAGTTTCTCAAAATATCGAAACAATCGCTACAAGTCTCAGCATTGGCATTAAAAAGATTGAAACGATTAAAACTCCCATTTATCAAAAAATCGGAGGTAATGAAGAAACAATCAGCATACAAGCAAGCATACTAGCCCAAAATATCCAAGACTATGAGGGATTTAAGGCATTATGCAAAAAGGCAAAACCTCTAAGTCTTCAAATCTTAAATGCCCCATCTCAAAAGATACTCATACAAAGACTAGGCGAGAGTAAAAGGCAATGGGTGCAAACAAAAGAGAGAGGCGTAACTTATTTTATCAAGGAACTAAGCATTGAGGGAGTGGTTATCTGATGGGCGTGTTGAGTGAGCATTTTGCAAAGTCAATTTTTATCAAGCCAAGACTCAACCTCACACAATGGAGCAATACTTATCGTGTGCTTTCAAAGGAGAGCTCTGCAATGTTTGGGAGGTTTGAGGCTTTGAGTTATCAAATAGAGCCGATGAACGCTATCTCTAACCCTGATATTTCAGAGGTCGTGCTGATGTGGGGCGCGCAGTTAGGTAAATCAGAGATTTTAAATAACACAATCGGCTATTATATCCATCAAGACCCAAGCCCTATACTCTTTTTATTGCCCTCTGAAGATATGGCAGAGGACTACTCTAAACGCAGACTTTCTCCGATGTTTAGGGATTGCAAGGAACTAGGCGCGCTCATCAATGACAGAGAAGCCAATAACACGATTTTAATCAAGAATTTCAAAGGAGGCAACCTCGCACTCGTTGGCTCAAACTCTCCAAGCAAGCTTTCAAGTAAGCCCATTAAGGTGCTAATCGTTGATGAGGTCGATAGATGTGAGAATACAAAAGAGGGGCATAGCATTGACTTAGCCCAAAAAAGAACGAATACATTTTATGACAGAAAGATTATCAAAGTATCCACGCCCACTATCAAAGGGCATTCAATGATTGAGCGTGAGTTTGAAAGCTCTGATAAGAGGCGCTATTTTATCCCTTGCCCCTTTTGTGGGTATTCTCAAGTTTTAAGCTTTGAAAATATCAAATGGGAGCAAGACACAGAGGGCAATCACGATTTATCAAGCGTGCGTTATGCGTGCGTGGAGTGTGGGGGGCTTTGGAGTGAGAGTGAAAAGAATAATGCAGTCTTAGAGGGCAAGTGGATAGCCCAAGACCCAAGCAAACAAAAGGTAGGCTTTTATCTCAATGCCCTTTATTCACCATTTTTCACACTCAAAGACATAGTCAAGGACTTTTTAGAGTCTAAAGACAACTTGCAGAAGTTTCAAGTATTCACAAACACGATTAAAGCAGAGAGCTTTGAACCTCCAAGCGTGAAGTTTGAAGAAAATGAACTCTATGCAAGGAGAGAGAATTACACGCCCACAACACTGCCTGATTCTGTGCTGTTTGTGACTTGTGCACTTGATATTCAAAATGACAGAATTGAAATGGAATTTAAAGGTTGGGGGAGTGGGTTTGAATCGTGGGGGATTGATTATAGGATTTTGCAAGGGGATACAAAGCTACCTAAGGTATGGGATGATGCGTTTTTAGCCACCAAAACGATATTTTCAACCATCTCAGGCAGAAGACTTTATGCTTCTATCGTGCTTGTGGATAGTGGGTTTGAGACTGAAAAGGTTTATCAGTTTGTCAAAATGGGGCGTGGGAGGTTTGTGGCTACAAAAGGAGCGAGTGAATCAGAGGCTAAAAAGGACTTTCTAAACAAGCCCAAGCAAATTAAAAAGGGCGTATGGGTATTTTCAGTAGGGACTTATAAGGGCAAATCAGAGCTTTTCAAGCTACTCCAAACCAAAACATTTGGCGCAGGCTATATGCATTTCAATCAAAACTACAATTTAGAATATTTCTATCAGCTCACAAGCGAAAAGCTCATCAAGACCAAAAATGACAAGGGCTACCCCATTATCCGATGGGAAAAAATCAGAGAACGCAATGAGGCTTTAGATATTGGTGTGTTGAATCTCCTAGGAGCAAAGATTAAAAAACTAGACCAAATCACAATGAAAGGAAACAAATGAACCCCCAAATTTTAAGCGAACAAATCAAAAACGCCCTGTTAGCAAAGGGATTTCAGCGCACAAAAGAAAATGAAGCCTTGATTGAAGTTTTAAGCACTGAAATCATCAATCATATCATCACCCAAAGTCAAATCATCGTAACCACCACAGGCACAGCCTCAGCCCAAAGTGGCACGGGCAAAATCAGTTAAAGGATTAGCAATGTTTGGAGAAACTAAAATTTATCTAGCACCCATTATAGAGGTCAAGGGGAATCAAGTCAGCGTGGATATTCTAGGAGCAAAGACTGATTTTATCCCTTATCTAGCTTTAAGTAACGCATTTAAGAGCCATTTTATCCCCCCTAAAAAGGGAGAAATGTGCGTGATTTTTCATTTTTTAGACTCAGGGCTTTACCTTGCCTTAGGCTCTATCCCACGCCCTATCTCAAGCAAGGGGGAAAATCAAGAGAGGATAGAATACAGCGATGGGACAATTCTAAGCTATGACACACAAGAGCATACCTTAAGCATTGAATCTCAAGGCAAAATCACGATTGTCTGCAAAGAGGCAAATATCAAGAGTGATGAGGTGAAAATCGAGTGCAAAAACGCAGAGGTCAAGGGAGATAATATCAATCTAGGAGGGATTGGAGGAGGAGGGGTCGTAACCACGCAATGTATCTGCCCTTTCACAGGTGCGCCCCACGCTCAAGGCTCTAGTAAAGTAAAGGCGATATTATGAAATATAAACTCAGTATTGAAGAAAATCTAAATCGGATATTCAAGACAAAAAAATACACAATCCCCCTAAATCCAAACTTTGGGCTTAGTTATGAGGTGGTCGATAAGGCAATGACTCAAGAGATGATTTTAATGCTAGAAGATGAAATCAGAGAGCAAATAGCGCTCTATGAGCCAAGATTAAAGGTCGAGGACTTGCAAATTAGCACTGAAGACAATCACCTCACCCTCACCATCAACACAACTCATAAGGTAACGCTATGATAGTCAGCACAAAGGAGCTAGGAGAGCTTTTAGGACTCACAGAAAGGCATATTTACAACTTAGAGAAAAATGAGATTTTAAGCAAGATTGATAAAAACCAATGGGACGCAAGCCAAAATATGCAAGCTTATATCTGCTATAAAATTGCTAATGAAACCACCACTACAGATGGCAAGCAAGCACGCACACGCAAGGATATTGCTGATGCGAAGTTAAAGGAGGTGATGTTATCTGAAAAAATAGGCAAGCTAATCCCCATAGAAAAGGTCGCAAAAGAGCTAGAGGACATTGCCATTACTATCAGTAATAAACTCTATGGGATACCACACGCACTAAAAAGGCGCTTTGCTATTGAAAATGTGATATTTGAAGCCTTGAGTAAGGAGATAGAAAACACACTCAAAGAACTCAAAGACCCCCAAATCTACACACAACAAGCCATAGAGATTGCAGAAAAAGAGAAAAAGGCTAAAGAGAGAGAAAAGCAAGCCCAACAAGAGCAAGAAAAGAGGGTATAATGGAGAAAAAAGAGGAGTGAAAATGAAGGAAATAATAATTAAAATTCAAGATGATTATTTTGGAGCTTTTTTGCAACAATTATCACAATTGCCAAAAGATAAGGTCAGTTACAAAAGCCCAAAAGATGAGATTTTAGAGATAATGGAAAATATCGACAATGGAAAAGAAAAATTGACCCCTTTGGAGTGGGAGGAATTCAATGAAGCCATCAATGCAAGTCATCAAAACAGAAAGATTTAAAACAGACCTAGAGAGTATTTTAGCTTTCATTGCCACGCACAGCCCACAAAATGCCATCAATTTTAAAAATGAATTATTACAGAAATTATTCCAAATCCCACAAATGCCCTATTCACACAGAAAAAGTAGGGTTTTTAATCAAGAAAATATCAGAGAGCTTGTTTTTAAAGGGTTTGTGGTGATTTATAGAATCACTGAAAATATAGAGATTCTAGGGATTTATAAGTCAAATATATGGGAATGGGAAGCCCAATGAGCCTAGAGAGAGAACTATCCAAACACATAGCCAAGGCTATCAACAAAACAGCTAAGGCAATGCTAAGAGAGCAAGTCAAGGCGATTAAAGCAGAGGTAGATATACCCACCAAGCAAATCCGAAAAATGGTCAAAGCCACAAGAGCCACGCCCTCTAATCTGCAAGCAAGCCTAAGTGCAATATCCACGCACATATCCATCAAACATTTCAAAAAATCGCTTTTAAGAGAGGGAAAAAAGGTCATCGGAGTCAATGTCAAGCCCAAAAAAGGAAGCGTTATCCAACTCAAAGGGCATTTTATCGCCAAAAGCAAGACCACAGGAGGGGAGTTTATCGCTATTAGAGAAAATTCAAAGCACCCACTCAATGCAGAATTTAGCTACAAGCCAAGCAAAAAGGCTTATCAGGGCTTTGGAAAAGACCCCCAAAGACTAATGTATCCCGTGTCTAAACGCCCTTTTGATGAGGTTACAAAAGAAATATCAGAGCCATTGCAAAAAAGAGTCAGAGAAGTCTTTTTACAAAATCTAGAGTTATAAGGAGAGAAAATGCAAGAATACACAACCTACACAGCCACAGAGGGCGAAAGGCTAGATGTGATTTATTTCAAAGCCTATGGGATTAATGCGTTTAATCAAAGAGATTATGATAACTTTTTGCTTGCAAATGCTAAGCTATTGAAAAAAGATTTTTTAGATGGAGGTGATGGGGTGCAAATCCCAACTATCACACAAGAGCCTAGCCAAAACGACCAATCAGAGGGACTATATGCCATCAGTCTATAGCGCGCCACAATTTAATATCACACACAATGGGGCTGATATCTCAAATCTGATAATGCATATCAACTATGAAGACTTTGAAGGAGAAAAGAGCGACACACTCAAGCTAAAACTATACCCACGCATTACCCCTAAACTCAAGGATAAAATCATCTTTAGTATCAATGGGACAGAGATGGGGAGCTTTTATGTTGCAAGTATTGCCTATGCTTATCAAACAAGCTATGAAATCCAATGCACGAGCATAGATTTTAGTGCAGAGCTAAGGACAAAAAAGAGCCGAAGCTTTCATCAGCTCAGCTATCAACAAATCATAGAATCCATCGCTAAAGAAAACGACCTCACGCCTAAAATTAACTTTGCAAGAATGCACGAAATCACCCACCTCGACCAAATCGACCAATCTGATGCTTCATTTTTGCATAAAATAGCTAGAGAACTCAATCTGACCTATACCATCAAAAACGATACATTGATATTTTTAGAGAAAAAATCAGACAAAAAGCCCACTATCACAATCAATGCTGAGGATTGTGCGAGTTTATCGATTGAAAGCTATGCAAAGTTATTTTATAAAAGCGTTGAGGTCGCATTCATCGACCCAAACAACCAACAAGCCCAAATGATAAGAATCGGTCAAGCTGAGCCAACACTCAAGCGCACAATCCACGCCAAAAACGCCGATGAAGCCTACAAGAGAGCTGAGGGGTATTATAAAGCCCTACAAAATGACACAAAAAAGGGGACTTTAGAGCTTGCAGGCAGAATTATCTATGCAGGAGCGCTTTTAAATCTCAAGGGCAATGATGAGGTATCAGGGCAGTATGTGATTAAAAAAATCACGCACAATATCGATAGCAGTGGGTGGCGTGCGAGCGTGGAGTTTGGAGGGTAATATTTTCTTTGAAAATTAAAACACCACTAATCACCCTTATAGCCCTTGCGTGTTTGCAGATAGCCCTTTTTGCAAACGCACACCAAACAGACAAGGTCTATACACAATACAAGCTATACCCCCCATTTGCTAAATATTTCAAGCATTGCGATTTGAAAATGAATAAATTCTATTACATCAACTGCTATGACTTTGATTACAAAGGCACGCAAGCAGTGGCGTATCGGCTAGAAGCAAGGATTTTAAAACTAGGCGCAGTCGGCAAAAGACCAAGTTTTAAAGCTGATAATCAAGTCCCTTTAAAATACAGAACCAAAACACAAGACTATACTAAAAGTGGCTTTGACAGGGGGCATACCCTCTCCAACCAATCAATGAACGCAACGATTGATTCTCAAAAATCCACCTTTCTAATGAGCAATATCACACCCCAAAACCCACAAATCAACAGAACCATATGGAAAAAGGCAGAAGACAGAGAGAGAGCCTTAGCCAAGGCAGAGGGGAGCGCTGAGGTCTTGAATATCGTGATTTACCCAAAAGACAAGTCAAAACTCAAGTTTATCCATAACAATATCGCTATCCCAATTGCCTATGTCAAAATCATAGAAACAAAAGATACCAAAGAATGCTATGAATTCCCAAATCACGAGGTCGAAAATGAAAGTTTGGAGAGTTATAAGGTAAGATGTGGGGGCAAGGGGGATTAAAAACGATTGATTTTAATAGTGGCTTTTAAGACTCCGATAATTTGGAGCATTTCTAAGCGATGGGAGTCAATGCTAAAGCTTGCGTATTTATCGTTTTTGCTAATGAGGCGTATGCTATTATCTGATGGGTTTGATTCATATTGCTTGATATAGAGATTATCATCAAAGACTGCTAGGACTATATCGCCATTTTTGGGGTTTGCTTCTCTGTCGATAAATGCAAAATCACCATTTTCAATATAGGGCTCCATACTCACACCATCAACCCTAATCACATCAAGCTTTTTGCCAAAGATTTTAAAAGCATCCAAGAATTCAGAAGTATTATAAATTGGGTAAGCTTCAGAGCTAAAATTACCAATCCCATAACCTGCAGAAGCTGTAACATTGGGATAATAAGTGATGGGGGGATTTTTGGTTAAGAAACTAGGATTTTTGCCTGATTGAGATTTTATTAAATTATATTCTAAAATTGCATTTTTTGAAAATGACTTGCGACCTCTCCAAGTTGTTGCAACACTTTGTTTATATCCTAATTTTTCTGCTACCTTTTCTAAACTTGTAACTCCAAAGAATTTTTTCATATCTTCCACTAATTCATTGAATTCCACTTTTTATCCTTTTTGTAAAAGCAAAGCAAATAAAATTCCAAAATCTATTGACAATATTGTCAAATGACTATATAATACACTCATAAAACTTCATAAAGAGGTTTTAAATCTAGCAAAGGAGGACACGATGAAAGTCTTGAAAGTGATTTTAGCAACCCTTGAAATCATTTATCTAGCCTTAAGCATTTATAAAATGCTGAGTGGATAAGCCCCCTATGGGGGAGGTATCCAAAGATACAAGACTTTCAATCGTGTCTATGCCATTATAACAAAAGCAAGGAGTAAAAAATGGAAAATGTTTTATTAGGCGTTATCATCATCTTATTGACTGCGTATGTGGTCGTGCTAGAGCTATGGACTCATAGCAGAATCGATGATTTGAAAAAAGAAATCGAAAAACTCAAAAAAGGACAACGATGAAAACAATAGACCGAGAGTATGCAAAAAGGCTAGCAGCTAACAGCTCTATCCACGCAGAGATAGTCAGAAAAATCATCGGCTTTGATAAGTATGTAGAGCTATTAGAAGCAGGGATTTATATCAACACTCAAGAGGGTATCCAAGCAAGAAAAGAGCTAAAAAGAGAGCAAATCCAAGAGTATCAAAGACAACTCAATGAGGCACGATGTGCCATTCGTGGATTGATTCAGGCACTTCAAGACCATAAGCAATATCCCACTCAAAGCAGTCTGTAGTGTGGGAATTTAGGGTGTCGATAGCTGATTCTTTAGATGGGCTAGATAAATAATAATCTTCATCAGTCCCATTGTGTATATAAATTCTCCATCGATTGTTTTTATTGACAATTCTGATGGTGAATTGCTTGACTTGATACATATATTCAATAGCCATTGTTTATCCTTATTGTTTTCTAAAATAAGCAATAGGGATTCCATAAGATAAAATAAAGGAGTGAAAATGGATAGCATTTTATTATCGGGATTAGTGGGGTTTTTAGGAGGTATGGTTTCTGTATCTGTCATATTGTTTTTAATACTCAATGAGCGCATATCATTTTTACTTTCAGAAGTAAATAGGATTGAAAAATGCAATTGGGATATGTTTATAAAAATTATGAAAGTTACTGAAAAGAGCAAGGATAAAAAGGAAGCTCAAAATACCTATATATCAGAGATTGAGAGAGAGGTCGCAAAAAATAAGAAAAAACAAAGCCTTACAGAGCTTTTATAATACCATAAACAATATCACGGGAGGTTTCAAAATCTCCCCTCTCTAAAAAAGACTCTTCTAATTCTTCTAAATCAAAATTTTTATTATAGTTTGTAATTGCAACAATCATATTCATATATAAAATGAATCCTATGTCTTCTGTTGTTTCAGGATATGTGTTGATAAAAATTTGAGCCTGCTCTTTTGCATACAATCTTCTTTTTTGTTTTAAAAGATAGAGCCTATAGCAAACCCATACAATAGAGCCAAACAATCCTGCCCCTGCCCCTGCCCCAAATATTCTTAAAATTTCTAGCCACATTAAACACCTTGATTACATAAAAATAAATCAGATAAATATTATGTATTACCTATTGACAATATTATCAAATGATAATATAATATATTCATAAAACATACAAGATATGTTTTAAATCCAAACGAAAGGCACAAAATGAGAAAGCTTGAAAAGATTATCAACATCACCTACAAAATCTGCTTGATAATCTTAGCAATCAACCAAATCTATGCGATT
>NZ_MLAP01000021.1 GCF_002272865.1 Helicobacter sp. 12S02634-8
ATGTCACCACAGACAAAACCTTACTCGATAAATATTACAATGGAGATCTGAAAAACACTTCCACCAATGTGATCTCCCCTGCGACCATCACATTTGCTAACACCACTGCCACAGGCAACAAACTCACACTCAACAATGCCCAAGGCACACTCAAACTAGAGGGTCTCAAGGCAAACACAGCCACTGGCTCAGACACTGCTAATGGCATAGCCCTTGCCCTTGGTTCTTCTCTTGTGAGTTCAAGCACGACTATCATTGGCAATCTCTACTTTGCTAATAATAACTCCATCAAAGTAGGCAAAGACCAAGGCGTGTATTACAACCTAAGCTTTGATACGACCAAACAAAGCAAAGCCAATAATGGAGTAGGCAACTATCTCCAAACCAATTACATCGGTCTTGGCGTGGGCGCTTCAAGCCTAAGTGCTACAGGTCTTGGCTCACTCCGGTCTATGGATAAAACAAATGGCAACACAGAAAATGGACAAACAAACGCTAGCACAGGCTATGACCCCGCTACAAAAACTGACACAGGAGTCATCACCCTAGCTACACTCGATGGAGGTCCTAGTAATGTTGGCACAATCAATCTCAACAACACAGGCGCTACCTTAGCCCTTTCTCCGAGCTATAGTGGAGTTACTACTGCTCTCAACGCCAACCAAAAAGCAATCAACAACTCTGGCATAGCAGCTTGGAATATCTTCAATGACTTTGATATCAGAGGCACAAGCCTAACAGGCACAGCAAACACCACCATCACAGACTTAAACTATAGTTTCTATGGCAAGACTGCTGATAACTCAGGCTTTACGATGGTCTTTGCAAAATCCACTGATAACAAGGGCTTAGCAACCATTGTGCCCAATCCATCCAACACAACCAATTCAGATAATACAGAAAGCACCACAGAGAATAAAAACTTTGATATCACAAACGCTGCCATTGCAGATACCATTAAAACTAATTCGACTAACAATCAAACCTATGGGCAAAATGCCTATGTTGCAAGCTCAAGCTTTGCCATCGGCCAATTCCTCACCACCTCCAAACTCGACCTCACCTTCATCGGCGCAGATTCCATCGGAGAATACAGCTCTACAATTGCTGCAAACAAAGTCACTAAAGTTGCCTCAAGCAATACAGGCTCTTTTTATAGTTTCATCAATGCAGGCACACTCACCACAGCTACCCCCACTAATGGTAGCACTGGCAATACAGACACCAACACACCCAATCAAATCTTAGCAGCCTTTACAAACATTGATAACTATGGAGAGCTCCGACTCCTAGGCACAAACCTAGTGGATGCTGACTTCTCTAACTCTAAACTCAATAAACTCAATCTGCAGTTTGACAACCGCGATGCCAATGGAGAAGAATCCAATACAGACAATGGCTATGCCACCTATAAAGATGCAAATGGCAATACCATTGATGTGACCACTAATGCCTTTGGTGCCCTCTCTGATTCGATTCTTAAAGTCAATAAATCTTCTTTAAATGGAGAGGTCAAACTTGGCGCTATCAATTCCAATGTTGTCTTAACAGGCACAGGCTCTTTGGGTAAAAACGCTAAAATCACAGGCACTAGCACAAGCGGTCAGATCATCTTAAGAAATGGCACCTTCACCTTTTCTAAAAACTACCAAACCCAAGCTAATAGTGGTAGTGCAGGGGCAAATGGTGGAGGAAGTAATGGAGACTCTTCTCTCACCCCAGCTGATGTAAAAACCTCTGATATTATCTCTTACAATAATTATGTCTATATCGATAATGCCACAATTGTTGCAGACAAATTCGATGGCTTTGGTTATGCTAAAATCTATTCTCCACAACTCAAAGCCTATGGAGTTTCTACCAATAATGTTGCTGTCTTTTATAATAAAGACTCTTCTCAAACCCTCTCTACAGATCTCACACGTGTGGGTAATTACAACTACACAGGCTTTAGTAATAATGCCAACGCACTCTATGGAAACATTGCCACAGCACTCACTACAATACCAGACAAAGATGGCAAATCCTCCCCCGCTCCTCTCACCATAACTTTCATTGGTAATAAATCCACAGGCTTTGGAGTGGCTAAGCCTACAGCTGATAGTGGAAATGGCAATACCACCATCAACTACACAGCCCTAGGTAGCTCTTTAGCTAATACCACCATCAATCTCATTGACACAGGCTCTGTGCTTGCAGCTAACATCAGTGGCGTCAATACAACCCCAGCTCCAGCTCCCACAGAAGGTGCCACAAATGGAAATACAAGCACAGCCCAAGATAGCACACCCCTTGCCCCCCAAGTCCCCAACAATACACTCAATTTCTATGGCAACACAGGGATCACACCCACAGAAGTTGCAAGCTCTGATAGTGATGGAAGCAAAAAACCCACACTAGATATCCAAAGCTCTAACCTTAAAATCGTTGCCACCATCAATCAAGCTAATGCGAGCTACTGGGGTGGCAAAACAGCTGCCCAACTAGCAGCAGAAGCTCAAAAAGCTAATGCGCTCAAGGCTGAAGAAAATTCTAAAACTCCTGAAAATGGCACTGAAACAAGTGGCACAGATGTCCAAGCCGACCAAGCTGATAGCAAGGCCCAAACAAGTGGCACTGCAGCCCAAAGCACCCCCTCAGTTCCAAGCGCTGAAAATGCACTCACTTCTGCTGCCCTTGCTGCTGCTGATACAAGCAATAACGCTCAGGTCTCTGAAAACACCACTGAAAGCACTCCAAGTGGCTATGTGATCAACTTTGATATTGGCTCTAAAGATGCAAGTAAATCCACAGCAGTCTATGACATCACATTTGATGGGGGTTATGCCTATCCTGACTTTGAAAATAGTTTCTATACAGGCACAATCCATAAGCTCAATGATCTCTCAACTTTCACCTTTAAAAAAGTAGGCTCCATCAACTCAGCCCAAATCGCAAATACACTTGCCCATATTGTCCTAGACCAAAGTATCATCAAAGGCGATTTCCTCCAGACCAATGCCACCATTGATTTTAGACCCATTGCAGATTCAGAAAAATACGCCCAAGGGATCGATGCACTCACAGGCAATATTGTCATGACCCAAGCTGAAAAAGATGGCTCTTTGGCTAAAAATATCTTCTTTGATTTCACAGGCAATACAAGAAATGATAAGATTGGCTCAAGCGAGACTAACAAGACCTATTATGTTGCAGGCAATGCTGGCTCGACCTTTAATTTCATCAATCTCACTAAAATTGTTCCCACATCTGATACCAAAGCACCCAATAACACTATCTATTGGGATGGAGACAGCACAACTAGCAATGGCACAGATGCACTCTTTAAGACCCTCCAAGACAATGGTGTCCATCTAAGGGCAGCTTCTAGTTCAGATAAATTTGGTGAAGTTTCTCAAAACTTAGCTGATGATGCCCATTTCAATTTCTATGGTTCAAATATCTATGGTTATAGTGATCAAACACAAGGGGGATCTACAAGGCATGATGGCAAGATTGAGTCTAAATATGGCATAGGGATCTATGTTGATAGCAGAGCAGATGGCTCAAGGCTTAAAATTGGAGGGCTCAATTCTGAACTCAACAAATCTTCACTCTATAATGTCTCAGAGATCAAATCCACCAAAGGGGGTGTGAGTTTAGGTCTGTATGGCAATGATGCCCTTGCTAGCACTGAAAAGACCATTAAAGTCTCCATTGCAGGAGATGATAAAGTCTTTAATCTCATTGGAGCCGGAGAGCCAATCACTTCTACTAATGCAGATGGCTCGCCCTCAACGACTAATCCCTTAGTTGCTGACATCACACTTGAGGGCAACTCCACAAATGGCACACTCAAAGCTGGCTCTGTGCTCGATATTGCAAATATTTCTTTTAAAGGAAGTTTCCTTACAAGCAAAGATTCCACAGCAAGTGGCTCTAATCAAGGAGGTTTTATCAAAGCTATCTTTGATGATACAGCCAAACTAGGAGAAGGCAGTTACATCGGCTCAAAAGATGGCTCTGTAAATGTCACCATCAATAACTCCACCCCTCCTACTAACACAACAGATACAAGCAAAGCCTCCACTTTTATCATTGGTTCAGGAGTCTCCACACTCAAATTCACCAACGCAGGAGTCATCAAGCTAGCCACTTCAGATAAAACCATTGTCGATAAGATAGACTCTCAAACTTCATCAGATGGCTCCACCACTGTTGCTACAAACACAGATACAACTACAACAAGCTCTGCTACCCAAACACTCTGGAATAAAACCTCTGAGGGCACAAAGTTTGCTAAAAACAGCAATGTCCAAAGCTCTGGGACTACCATCATTGGGAATTTCTACACAGACAATGGCGACTCCCTCAAAGGCTCTGCTTCTGGGACTTTCTTCAAACTCAGCTTTGATACCACCGACTCAAATAATGCCTCTTATTTCCAGACTAATATGATAGGTCTAGGAGTCAATGGCTCCAGCCTTTCAGCTGTGGGCTTGCACTCACTAAGAAGTTTAGATAAAACCTCAGATTCAGGCTCTACAGGCTGGGATAACACCACCCAAAAAGACACAGGAGTGATCACCTTAAAACTCCACGATGGCAACACAAACCCCATGAACTTAATGAATGTCAATCTAGTCAATACAGGCGCAAATGTAGCCATTGATACTTCTTATACAGGGGGTAAGACACAATACTCTGATGTGGGTAGTTGGAATATGTATAATAACTTCTACACAAGGGGGACTTCTATCACAGGAGATGCCACCTCTAATAGTTTTTATGGCACAGGTCCAAACACGATCAAAATGATTTTTGCCAAATCCACTGATACTTTTAAAGAACTCTATACAACACTAAAACAACAAGGAGATACCTATAATCTCTCTTTGAATTCTGATAAAATTGCTTCCATCACTAAACCCACTCCTGCAACAGAGGGCGATACAGAAAATAAAGACACAACAGACACGACAAATAAAGATGGCACAACTCCAACTCCACCCGAGACCTATGGACAAAATGGCTATATTGCAGAGTCTCAATACTCCCTAGGCGAGCTTAAAATCAATGGAGGAGTCGAACTCACATTTATTGGTAACCAAGCCTTGAGTCCAGACTATGCAGATACGATGGCTCAAGATAAAGTCACAGCCATCCTTTCCACCAATTCTAATTCACTCTTTAGCTTTATAAACGCAGGCACACTCACCACAAATACTGCTGAGACCACAGCTTCAATCAATAAATCTCTCGCAGCCTTCAATCAAACTGGAGGCAATGGAACCATTAGGCTCCTGGGGACTACCATCAAAGATGCTGATCTCTCTAAATCCAATCTAGGCTTGAGCGCTATCTTTGATCAAAGAAATGCTGATGGTGTCACCAAAGGAGCTAGTGGGGACACAGACAACAATAAACCCCACGATTATGAATTTGTACGTATCAAAGATGACAAGGGTCAAGTGACCAATCTCACCACAGATGCCTTTGGCACTCTCTCAGGCTCAATCCTTAATGTCAATAAATCTAGCCTTGATGGCACAATCACACTAGGGGATAATGCAAAGGCTAGCTATATTGCCTTCTTAGGTAAAGATGCATTGGGAGCTAATGGTAAGCTCATGGGTGGCAATGCTAATACCAATGCCTTCTTTGATGGCGCAGGGACTTTCAAATCCACCACAACTGGCGAAACCACCACACTCACAGAAGAAGCCTCGACTTTCAAACTAGACCCCATCAAAGGTTTCAAAGGCAATGCTTCTTATATCAACACTTCTGTGACTTCTGCCCTAGAAGACAAAGCAGGAGTGACCATCACCTATGACCCCACCACAGGAGAGGGCACACCCACCATCACAGCCACTCCATCAGTCCCAAGCAATAGCTCTGAAAATAGTGGCACAAGTTCGCCTACAAGCCCAAGCTCTAGCACTCCAAGTGTAGATGGCTCTAGCTCTACACCCACCTATGCAGATTCTGATAAATCTAATTTCAATCGCCTCACGATCACTTTCAATGATGACAAGCACACATTAGAAACCTTAGAAAAAACAGAAAATACTGATGGCAAAACTGAAAGTAATGCTACGGAAAATAGTGGCACTGAAAACACAGACACCCAAACCGAGGGAGGCAAAACTCAAGCAGATAGCAAGATCGAACTCAGCACAGCTGCCAAAGACTTTGTCAATAATCTCCAAAGCTTCAATGGCACAACCTATGGAATCAACTTAGACAAAGCCAATACAATGAGCCAATCTGTGGGCTATACCAATGGCGCAATGACTTTAAATTTCATCGGTAAAGACTCCCTTGTAGCTGGCTATGATAAAACTACCAAAGATGATGGCAGCATCTCTTATACTAAAAAATCTGATGGCACAGGTCTTGTGATTGCTAATGACAATAAAAACAATGTCTATAACTTCATTGACTTTGGTAAAATCGATATTGGACTCTTTGCAGGGGATAATGGAGTCTTCAATGGCTCGATTGGCTGGATTGGAAACTCCTTCCAAGTTGGCACCATTAGAAATGCACTGGGAACTCAAGAAAACTACCAAGTCATTGACTTTAACAACCTCCCTGATCCTGAAGTTGCGCAAAACATCTATCAAGCACAAATGGGTGCGCAATATATCATCTTTGATTTCCATGGCTCTACCAAAGCAGATGACAGCACACAAACAGGTATAAAGGCTTATAAATTCCAAGGCCAGATCAATGAGAGCAGCTATTCTAAAGACTCAGCTTATATCTTCAAAGACTTAGGCACACTCACACTAGCCAATAACACTTCTACAGAAAAGCACCAAGAGTTTGCCGATGCACTCAATGCTTTTATCAATGAAGAAAACAAGACCACAACTGATGGCTCAACAACTTATAAAAATATCACAATCAATAAAGGCACCATCGGTATCACAGACACCAAAGTCATCGGCAATATCATTGCCAATAAGGTTAAAGACAATACTCAAGGTGGAGGCAGCAGTGCAGGGGGAAGTAGTGGAGAGGGCTCTAGTAGTGCAGAAAGTGGAGGTAGCGCAGAGGTCAAATACTCCAAAGACATTGCGCTAAATCTTACCTTCTCAGATTCTGCCCATAATGACAGAGGGATCGATGCAAGCCTGACAGGGAATTTGATCGAAGGGGATGCGACTAAGACTATTACTTTCTTAGGTCAAAATAGTTTCAACAAAGACCTTGTCATCAAAGGGGGCGATGTGGCCTCTAGCTATAGCTTCTTTGATGCAGGCGTGCTCTCACAAGACCAAATCAATAATATCCTCTATGCAGGTGCTACAACTCCAACAGATAGCGCAGAAGAAAAGAAGGAAAAAATTAATGAGGGCACATTTGCCTTTGATGGAGCTACTGCTATCTATGGAGATCTCAATAACACAAGTGCAGAAGCTAAAAATCAAAGTATTCTCTTAGGCAATCAAAGCTCTGGTGTGCTTCTAGCAGGCAATACTTCTAAAGGAGGACTCAGTGGTCTCTCAGATATTTCTACCACAGCCTTAGTCAATGCAAAAATTGGTGTGGGCTCAAGGGTTGCTATTGTCAATAAAAATGCCAACTCAGTCTATGACTTCTCTTCCTTTGCCAAATCAGCTCCTGTGATTGCAGATATCAATCTCAACACAGCCACCACCGACCTCACAAAAGAAGGTGTGAGCGCAGATGGTATCACCAAAGCGCAAATCAAAGGCTTTGGAGGGAATACTTCACTCATTGGGGCTATCAATGACTCTTCTCAAACCATCACAAAAACTCAAACCACCACCCCAACAGCTAGAAGTGGCGATACCCCAACCACCCAAACAACCACACAATATGTGGCATCTTCTAATGCCTATGTATTTGGAGATTATGCTTCCAATAAAACAGCTACTTGGGTGCTCACAGGGGATTCAACCATTGAATATCTCTTTGTCTATAATAAAGATGCAAACCAACGCAATGCAATCCTAGATACTGCAACCTTTGCTCAAAATGGCTCTGTGATTGATTTAAGAGGCAATCGCGCAATGGGCAATACAGAAGCCATGGGTGGCGCAGCGCTCAATGGAGCGATTCTAGCAAATGCAGGACTCAGCGCTCCTACAGGCTTTACCCCCCATACACTCACAGCCAAAAATGCAGACTTAGACCAAGCTGTCTTTAGACTCGGAGTCGATACCATCACTTCACAATCAGATAAACTCGTGATCGATGGGATTGGTAATATCCAAGAAGCAATGGCAGGTATTGCAGGGGATACTAGCCAAAAAGGTGTCGATCGACAAACTAACCTCTTGCAAGTCTTTGTTGATAGGGGTGATGGCACAATCACTAGCCCAATCCTTTTAGCCACCATCAATAACACTCAAAACTCTAAAGCTGTCAATGCAGGTTATTTCCAAGCTGTGGGCTATTCACTCGGACTCTATCGCTATGTCCCAGTAGTCAAAGCCACAGCCTCTGTTGTTACTGACAAAACTGATACTACAGATAAAACACAAAGCGAGGGCAGTGCTACTGCCATCACAGGCGCAACTACAGACACTAGCACCACCACCAAAGATGACAACACCATCAATGGCACAGCTGTCTTAAATCCTAACGATAAGTCCCAAACACTCTATTATTATCTCACAGCCATGAATATCTCTAAAGATTCAGGCGCGATTAAGCCCTTAGAGCAATCATTGGGTGCTTTCTATCGTGGCTTTAGGATTGCAACCAATAACCTCAATCTCAGAATGGGCGAACTCAGAGGGATTGGTGCACAAGATGGCGTATGGGCTAGAATCATCAATGGTGCAGGTTCAGATAAATACTCCAACCAAGACTACTACACCACACTCCAAGCTGGCTATGACAAGAAATTTGATGTCAGTGGAGGTGTGAATTATCTTGGTGTGAGCGCTGAGGCAACTCTTATCTCTTCTAAAGGAGGGGGTTATACTTCTACAGGCAGAAACTTAGGACTTGGACTCTATAACACTTATATTATGGACAATGGCTTTTATGTGGATGCGAGTATGAAATATCTAAACCTAGGTAATCGCATTAGCTTCAATGACGCTAACTTGCAGCGCTTAAGCTCAGCAAACTCTGTATATTCCAATGCCTTCTTACTAGGGGGTGAAGTGGGTTATCGTTATGAAATCGATAAACTCCTTAGTGGCAATTCCAATCCTTATACTAAAGGCTATTATATCGAGCCCCAAGCAGAGCTCATCTATGGTTATATCCAAGGCGCTAACTACAATGCTTCGATCAACTCTGCACTTGTTGAAGCCAAACTCAAAGGGGACAATGCCTTTATCTCTAGAGTGGGTGCTGTATTTGGGAAGCATTTCAAATCCCAAACAGGTGTGCGCACAGATCTAAGACTTGGACTCTCTTATATCAATGAAATCAACTCAGGAGGCTCTTCAACCTTAGTCCAAACAGGCGCTAACACTCTAGCTAATCCTGATATCAACGCCACAACACTAGCTAATAACAAACTCAATGTATCCTTAGGGGTCAATGTAGTCATTGATGAAAACTGGAGAGTGTATGCAGATCTAAGTAGAACTTTCTTTGGTGTGTATAACTTCGATTACAATGCCAACATTGGAGCAAGAATGAGCTTTGGTCAAAAAGCTTCCAAACTAGAACGTTCCTTACAAAACAAACAACAAGAGAGCTTTCAGCCCAAACAAGAGCCCATTAAAGCCCAAACCAAAGCAGAAGTCTTAAAAGACAAACAAACCATCTCTTTCACCCAAGCACAAAAGGAAGGCAAAAAGACAGGCTGCCAAGGTTGCTTCCCAGAAAAAGGACTCTACCTCCAAGTAGCAGTCCTCACTCAAAACGACCCTAAGGCTACAAGCCTGATTGATAAGTCTTCTTATCGTGTCTATGACTTTATGTTTGAAAACAAAGATGCTAAACGTTACTTGATGGGACCTTTTAAAAACATAGACACCTTGATAGAAAACAAACCCCAAGCAGACAAGATTGTCCAAGACATTGACAACAATCCTAAGTCTTATGCTGTGATGTATGAGGTGAAGTAAAATCCCTTTGTGCGCCCTTGCACTTTTTATTTCTTTCAAAAAAGGGGGAGGGGGATTGCCTTTGCTCGCTCTAAAGCCAAGGGTGTTAAAAGACAGAAAAAAGACTACAGAAGTGCAAACCTCTAAAAACGAGTTGATGAGAAGCTTTGCTTATCATAACTCTATCCTTTAGGAACGAAAGAGGGCTTAGCTCTCTGTAGTGGTCTTTAGGATTCTTTAGAATCCCAATGAAATTAAATAGCAAACTAAATCAAATACAAAAATACTTTTAAAACTCTTTTATGAGAGGGGGAAGGGGGCTCAAATTGCGAAGTCCGCAGTGCTCAAATACAAATAAAAGAATTTCTTTTTCTTAGGAGGGGGAGGGTTCTACTTAGTTCAAGCTAGACCTCCCCCTTCCTAAAACCTGCCCCCACCCACTGCACGCAAAGGCAAAAGGCAGAAAAGCAAGGATAAAAAACCTCGGATTTAATTGCCTTTGCTCGCCCTCAGCAAGGGTGTTAAAAGGCAGAGTTAAGACTACAGAAGTGCGAACCTCTGAAAACGAGTTGAGCGACCAACGCAGTTGGGGCTAACTCTATCCTTTAGGAGCGCAAGAGGGCTTAGCTCGTGTGAGTGGTCTTAGGATTTGTAAAAATCCCAATGAAAATAGATAGGGGAGGATAGCGAGCTTCCCCCTCCATCGTATAATGATGGTTTGGAGAAAAAAAGAGTTTTTTCGGGGTTAAGGTCTTGACCCACCCACCCATTATGTTAGGGGAGGATAAACCCCTTTTTTGAAAAGGAGAGAAAAAGCCTTTTGGAAAAGAGAGAGAATAAAAGAGCTTTTAGCTTTTTAAATCGAAAGAGTAGGTCTTAAGATTTCACAAAGAAATCCCAAATCAACAAACCAAAACTACCCCAATGATTGTTATCAGCGAATCTTTAAACCAAGTTTAAAAACTCTTTGATTTCTCCGATTTTGTCTGTCTTTTCCCACGAAAATTCAGGCAATTCTCTGCCAAAATGCCCATAAGCTGCTGTTTTTCTATAGATAGGTCGGAGCAGGTCAAGACTCTCGATGATACCCTTAGGCGTGAGTCGGAATACCTTGCGCACGCAAGCTTCAATCTTTGCATCATCAAACTTTGAAGTGCCGTGCGTATCGACATAAATAGACACAGGCTCAACCACGCCGATAGCATAAGCAAGCTGCACGGTCGCTTTCTCGCACGCCCCAGAGGCCACGAGATTTTTAGCGACATACCTAGCTGCATAAGCAGCGCTTCTATCGACCTTGC
>NZ_MLAP01000022.1 GCF_002272865.1 Helicobacter sp. 12S02634-8
CCCCTTATCTTTGAAAGCCCCTCTTACTTTACTCTCCCTTAAAGGCAAAGGGACTTACTTCACCTCATACATCACAGCATAAGACTTAGGATTGTTGTCAATGTCTTGGACAATCTTGTCTGCTTGGGGTTTGTTTTCTATCAAGGTGTCGATGTTTTTAAAAGGTCCCATCAAGTAACGTTTAGCGTCTTTGTTTTCAAACATAAAGTCATAGACACGATAAGAAGACTTATCAATGAGGCTTGTAGCCTTAGGGTCGTTTTGAGTGAGGACTGCTACTTGGAGGTAGAGTCCTTTTTCTGGGAAGCAGCCTTGGCAGCCTGTCTTTTTACCTGCAATTTGTTCTTGGGTGAAAGAGATGGTTTGTTTGTCTTTTAAGACTTCTGCTTTGGTTTGGGCTTTAATGGGCTCTTGTTTGGGCTGAAAGCTCTCTTGTTGTTTGTTTTGTAAAGATTTTTCTAGTTTGGAGGCTTTTTTACCAAAGCTCATTCTTGCTCCAATGTTGGCATTGTAATCAAAGTTATACACACCAAAGAAAGTTCTGCTCAGATCTGCATACACTCTCCAGTTTTCATCAATGACAACATTGACCCCTAAGGATACATTGAGTTTGTTATTGGCTAGTGTTGTGGCGTTGATATCAGGATTAGCTAGAGTATTAGCTCCTGTTTGGACTAAGGTTGAAGAGCCTCCTGAGTTGATTTCATTGATATAAGAGAGTCCAAGTCTAAGATCTGTGCGGACTCCTGTTTGAGATTTGAAATGCTTACCAAATACAGCGCCCACTCTAGAGATAAAGGCATTGTCCCCTTTGAGTTTGGCTTCAACAACAGCAGAGTTGATAGAAGCATTGTAGTTAGCCCCTTGGATATAACCATAGATGAGCTCTGCTTGGGGCTCGATATAATAACCTTTAGTATAAGGATTAGAATTACCATTAAGGAGTTTATCGATTTCATAGCGATAACCCACTTCACCACCAAGTAAGAACGCATTGGAATACACAGAATTTGCTGAGCTTAGACGCTGTAAGCTTGCGTCATTGAAGCTAATGCGATTGCCAAGGTTTAGATATTTCATACTTGCATCCACATAGAAGCCATTATCCATAATGTAAGTGTTATAGAGTCCAAGTCCTAGGTTTCTACCTGTAGAAGTATAGCCCCCTCCTTTAGAAGAAATAAGAGTTGCCTCAGCGCTCACACCCACATAATTCACACCTCCACTGACATCAAATTTCTTGTCATAGCCAGCTTGGAGTGTGGTGTAGTAGTCTTTGTTGGAGAATTTATCTGAGCCTGCACCATTGATGATTCTAGCCCATACGCCATCTTTAGCCCCAATCCCTCTGAGTTCGCCCATTCGGAGATTGAGATTATTAGTAGCAATCCTAAAGCCACGATAGAAAGCGCCCAATGATTGCTCTAAGGGCTTGATGGCACCTGTATCTTTTGAGATATTCATGGCTGTGAGATAATAATAGAGTGTTTGGGACTTATCATTAGGATTTAAGACAGCTGTGCCATTGATGGTGTTGTCATCTTTGGTGGTGGCACTTGAGCTATCTGTAGTTGCACCTGTGATGGCAGTAGCTGTCGCACTGCCCTCCCCTTGTGCTGAGTCTGCTTTATCTGTTGTGTTGGGCTTATCAGTCACAACAGAGGCTGTGGCTTTCACAACAGGGACATAGCGATAGAGTCCGAGTGAATAGCCCACAGCTTGGAAATAACCTGCATTGACATCTTTAGAGTTTTGGGTGTTATCGATGGTGGCTAAAAGGATTGGGCTATTGATTGTGCCATCACCCCTATCGACAAAGACTTGCAAGAGGCTATCTTGTCGATCCACACCACCTTGACTCATATCTCCTCCTGCGCCCCCTGTGATAGCAGGATTGATATTACCAATCCCTTGGATCACGAGTTTATCAGATTGAGAAGTGATGGTATCGACTCCAAGTCTAATAACAGCGTTCTTTAAGTCTGCATTTTTAGCTGTGAGTGTATGGGGTGTGAAACCTGTAGGAGCAGAGAGACCAGCATTTGCTAGGATCGCGCCATTGAGCGCTGCACCTCCCATGGCTTCTGTATTACCCATTGCACGATTGCCTCTTAAGTCTATCACAGCGCCAGTTTGAGCGAAAGTAGCAGTATCTAGAATTGCATCGCGTTGGTTTGCATTTTGGTTATAGACCATGAGATATTCAATCGTAGAATCCCCTGTGAGCACCCAAGTAGCTGTTTTATCCTTGGAGGCATAATCACCAAAGATATATTCATTGTTGGAGCTTTGGTATTTGGTTTCTGTTACAGGAGTAGCAGAGGGTGTCTCACCACTTCTGGCTGTTACAGCACTAGCGTCAGCTTTTGTATCTGTAGTGGGTTTGATTTGCTTGATGGTCTGATCAGAGTCTTGGATGGCACCAATGAGTGAAGTTTGACCACTAAAGCCTTTGATTTTAGCCTTAGCAATGCCATCTGAGGTGGCGCCTTCTGTTGTGAGGTCTGTGGTGGCTGTGTTGAGATTGATATCTGCAATCACAGGGGCTGATTTAGCAAAGGCAGAGAAGTCATAGACTGAGTTGGCGTTTTTATTGGTGATAGCAACTCTTGAGCCCACGCCAATTTTTGCATTGACTAAGGCAGTGGTCGCAATCTCTGAAAGACCACTCAAGCCTCCTGCAGATTTATCCCCTGCTAGAAGCACACCAGAGCTTTGATTGCCTAAGAGAATACTTTGATTTTTAGCTTCCTCACTTGTGTTATTGAGATCTCCATAGATTGCAGTGGCTCCATCAAAGGCAAATGTGCCCTCATTGATTTTCTCTTTCTTTTCTTCTGCGCTATCAGTCACACTTGCTGTGCCTGCATAGAGGATATTATTGATTTGGGTTTGAGAGAGCACGCCTGCATCAAAGAAATTATAGCTAGAGGCCACATCGCCCCCTTTGATAACAAGGTCTTTGTTGAAGCTATTTTGACCTAAGAAAGTGATGGTCTTAGTCGCATCGCCTTCAATGGAAGTCCCTGTCAGGCTTGCATCGATCCCTCTGTCATTATGGGCACTATCAGAGAAAGTGAGATTGAGCGCTATGTCTTTGGAATATGTGGGTGTGGCTTGGCCTCCACTTTCTCCACCTCCTCCACTAGAGCCTCCACCTTGAGTATTGTCTTTGACCTTATTGGCAATAATATTTCCGATGACTTTGGTGTCAGTGATACCGATGGTGCCTTTGTTGATCATGATATTTTTATAGGTGGTGGTGCCATCTGTTGTGCTTTTGTTTTCATTATTGATAAAGGCATTGAGTGCATCGGCAAACTCTTGGTGCTTTTCTGTCTCTGTGTTATTGGCTAGAGTGATGGCTCCTAAGTCTTTGAAGATATACACAGAGTTTTTAGAGTGGGTGGAATCTGTGATCTCTCCTTGGAATTTATAGGCTTTCATACCTGTTTGTGTGCTGTCAGCCACTTTAGTGGAGCCATGGAAATCAAAGATGATATATTGAGCGCCCATTTGTGCTTTATAGGTGTTTTGGGCAATTTCTGGATCAGGGAGATGGTCGAAATCAATGACTTGGTAGTTTTCTTGGGTTCCGAGCGCATTTCTAATGACGCCTACTTGCCAAGAGTTTCCAACCCAGCCAATCGCACCATTGAAGACTCCACTATCCCCTGAGAAAAGTCCGATATCGATTTTACCAAAGTCAATGAAGTTATAGAGATTGTTTTTATTGTCATTGGCAATCACAAGACCTGAGCCATCAGATTTTTTAGTATAGGAGATGGAGCCATCATCTTTGGTGGTTTTATCATAACCTGCTGTAATCGAGCCTGCACCGATGAAGTTTAGAGTCATGGCGCCATTGGTATAGCCCACAGATTGGTTCATTGCATTGGTTTTATTCAAGTTAATCCCATAGGTTGTGCCATTGAAGCTTTGGAGATTATTGACAAATTCCTTGGCGATAGCACTGAGTTCGATCTTGCCATCGGTTTGAGTATCTGTTTTGCTTCCCTCGGTTTGTGTGTTGCTACCCTCTGTTTGGGTGCCACCATTTTCAGAGCCACCTTGGGTGTTGCCATTTGCGTTTTCTGTTTGGGTTTTCTCTAATGTTTCTAATGTGTGCTTGTCATCATTGAAAGTAATCGTGAGGCGATTGAACTGGGATTTATCCGAGTCACTATAGGTGGGAGTAGCAGAGCCACTAGAGGGGCTTGATGGACTAGCTTCAGCACCTGTATTGCCATCGGATGGAGTGGGAGCTGTTGGAGTGGAGCTTGCAATCGTTGTTGTGCCCTCTCCTGTATTGGGGTCATAGGTCACAGTGACCCCTGCTTTGTCTTCTAGGGCAGAGGTGACTTGTGTATTGATATAAGAAATATTGCCCTTGAAGCCTTTGATGGGATCCATCTTAAAGGTTGCAGCTTCTTCTGTTAAAGTAGTTGTGCCATTAGTTTCAGTGGATTTGAAAGTCCCTGCTCCATCAAAGAAGACATTGTTATTGGCATTGCCCCCCATGAGCTTGCCATTAGCGCCCAATGCATCTTTACCTAAGAAGGCAATATAGCTCACTCCTGCGCTACCTCCTAGTGTGATTGTGCCATCAAGAGTTGATTTATTGACATTAAGGATTGAGCCTGAGAGAGTGCCAAAGGCATCTGTGGTGAGATTAGTCGCTGTTCCATCTGCGCCATTGATACGAACAAATTCATAATCGTGGGGTTTGCTTTCTCCACTATCACTAGATTCTGTGGCACTCTTGGTGGCACCATCGGCATTTCTTTGATCAAAGATCGCGTTGAGGCCTAGATTAGATTGTGAGAGATCAGCATCTTTGATGGTCGTTCCTAGCAACCTGATTGTGCCCTTGCCACCACTTTGATTGAAGGCTGCAAGGGATTTATTGATAGTTGCTGTGGTCTCAGATGTATTAGTCGTGAGTGTGCCAGCATTGATGAAGCTAAAGAGTGAGTTAGAGTTGGTGGAGAGAATTGCTGTGACTTTATCTTTTGCCATGGAGGCTGCATAATCTGGGCTCAAGGCTTGATCGCCAATAAAGGTGAGTTCGACACCTCCATTGATTTTAAGCTCACCTAGGGAGTATTGAGATTCTGCGATATAGCCATTTTGTCCATAGGTTTCAGGTGGAGTTGTTGTGTCTGTTGTGTCTTTATTCTCTGTTTTATCTGTGGTATCGCCCTCAGTTACAGGAGTGGGTTTAGTTATATTAGCGATTTTATCAGAATTCAAAGAGAGATTATAGGTATCCCCTTCTTGTTTTAGAGTCGTATAGAGCTCTTTAAAAGTATTGGTGGATTTGGCAAAGATCATTTTTAGAGTTTGTGGGCCTGTGCCATAGAAACTATTTGAGGTCGCATCGCCTGTGATGGAAGTCCCTCGTGTGTAGAAGTTATTATACATATTCCAACTGCCAACATCTTTGTATTCTTTTTTCCCTCCACTATAAGAAGTATCAATGGCGACATTAGCGCCTGTATTGATGAGATTAACATTCATCAAGTTCATGGGGCTTGTGTTGCCATCGTGGAGTTTTAAGGTAATGAGTCCTGTGTCTTTTTGAGTGGTGCTATCCCAGCCTGTGGATCCTGAATCTGAGGTTTTATCTAAGCTTCTTAGAGAGTGTAAGCCCACAGCGGAGAGACTGGAGCCATTGACACCTAGACCAATCATATTAGTCTGGAAATAAGAGGCATTATTGGGATCTGTATTATCAAAGCTGAGTTTGAAGAAAGTCCCTTGAGCCGAGCCTTTCAATGAATCGCCATTATCTGTGTAGAAATTCCCAATGATGGTAGTCCCTGAGCTTTGGACATTGCTGTTTCTAGCAAACTTTGTGCCCTCAGAATCTTTACCCCAAGTGGTTTGATTGGCTTGTATTGTGCTGCCATTGGTTGTAGAGCCATCTGATGGGGTGGCTGGGGTATCGACTATGGTTTTATCGGAAGTGGCTAGCTTGATGACTCCTGCATTGGTGAATTTGAGTGTGGAAACTCCTGAACCAATGATAAAGGTGGAGGCTTTGCTTGTATCAATCTTGCCATCTGTTCCCATTATATTAGTTGGAGGGGTGGTGTTATTGATCGTTACATTTAGCGCGCCATCTTTAGAACCAATGTAACTGCCCTCGCCAAGTTTAGCTGTATCATCAAAGATAGCATTGATGGTGCCCCCTTGATTAGAGCCACTTGCAGTAGTGTCTTTGCTTGTGAGGAAATTACCTTTAAAAGAGATATTGGCAATATTCATCACAGAGCCTGCTTTGAGCGTGCCTTTTGTGGAGTTGCCCTCTAGTGTGATGTCTGCGACTAGGGGATTAGTGGTCGTGGTTGTGCCATCTGCATTAGTGGTAGTCACAGGCTCTCCGGCTCCGATAAGATTAAAGACTTTATCATCTCCTGCAATACTAACCTTGATGGTCTTTTCAGTGCTAGCGAGTGCATTATTGCCATAGAGTCCTAAGCTCACACCTCCTGAGCTAGATTTAATCTCTGAGACATTATAGAGTGAAGACTGATTGAGTTCAGAATTGAGCCCTCCAATTTTGAGTCTTGAGCCATCAGCTCTGCTATCGACATAGATTCCAATGCCATATTTGGATTCAATCTTGCCATCATGACTTGTAGAACCCCCTTGGTCTTGCGCGCTATAACCATAGATATTCGAACCATAGAAATTAAAATTCACAGCATCATCGAGGGATTGATTCATAGAGCCAAATTTATCTGTGGAAGTGGCAGCTTTTAAGTGGACACCATTGTCTTGGAGGGTTTTAAAGAGTGCGTCAGTGCCATTGCTAGTTGTGGTATCTCCATCCCAATAAATGGTGTTATTGGGTGCTTTGGTATCAGATGTTGGGACAATTTTAGTGAGATTGATGAAACTAAAGTTTGAACCCGCATTGCCTGCAACATAATAGGTCTTATTACTTTCATTAGAGCCAATTTTTTCACTGCGTGTATTGCCTGTGAAATCAAAGAAGATATTTTTAGCCAAAGAGCCATCTTTTTCAGCTTGGGTCATGACAATATTGCCTGTGAGTGCATCGATCCCTTGGGCGTATTTTTCTGAATCTGCAATGGGTCTAAAATCAATGGTGGCATTGGTCTGGAGGAAATCGCCCTTGATGATACTTTGATCTAGGATAATATGGGCTTGCGTATTTGAGATTTGGGCTGAATTAATCGTGCCGACATTTTTAAATGTGAAGCTTGAGAGTGAATTTAAGGTATTGATCGTTCCTGTATAGAAGCTATTTTCAAAGTCAGGATAGGCATAACCCCCATCAAAGGTGATGTCATAGACTGCTGTGGGTTTGCTAGAATCTTTATTGCCAATATCAAAGTCAATGGTATAGCCTGTGTTAGAAGTGTTGTTTATATTGGCTGTTGGAGCCACATTATTATTTGTATCAGCTGCTTTGATGGTTGTGCTGTTTGTGCTAGTGGCTGCGAGAGTGGCAGAGCTGACTACATTTTCTGCACTTTCATTGGCTGTGTTTTCAGCAGTTGTATTTTCTGCTGTTGCAGTGTTTGTATCGGGCTTGGCTGTAGCTTCAGCTGATGGAACTGATGGGCTAGCTTGTGTATCGTTACTTGCAACAACGGGAGCGCTCTCTGTGGTGTTATCTTTATCTGCACTCTCTGTGGGAACTGCGGGTGCGCTTTGGGCTGATGTTTGGCCTTGGTCGGCTTGGACATCAGTGCCACTATTTTCAGGAGCTTTAGAATTTTCTTCAGCCTTGAGTTTGTTGGCTTCTTCTACCTTTTGGGCCTCTGCTTGGAGTTGGGCAGCTGTTTTGCCACCCCAGTAGCT
>NZ_MLAP01000023.1 GCF_002272865.1 Helicobacter sp. 12S02634-8
TTTAACAAATTAAATCAAAAGGTTTTTCTATGAGAGGGGAAGGGGGCTCAAATTGCGAAGTCCGCAGTTTGGGTGGGAGGGTCAAAATTCCCCCTCAAACTCCCCCTTACCCCTGCCACGCTTAAATGCAGAAATACAAAATGCAAAGGCGAAAAGGCAAATACAGAAAGGCAAGGATAGAAAATTTCGGATTGCTGCGTGTTCGCTCGCCCTCAGCAGGTGCAAAAAGACAGAAAAAAGACTACAGAAGTGTAAAACCACTGAAACCGAGTTGATGAGAAGCGAAGCTTATCATAACTCTAGCTTTAGGAACGAAAGAGGGCTTAGCTCTCTGAAGTGGTCTTTAGGATTTGTAAAAATCCTAGTGAAAACAGATAGGGGGAGGTTGCGAGCTTCCCCTCCATCGTTTGATGATGGTTTGCCGAAAAAAAGAGTTTTTTCGGGGCTAAGGTTTTGACCCACCCACCCATTGTGTTAGGGGTGGTTAAACCCCTTTTTTGGAAAAGAAGAAAGTGGGTCTTAGGATTTCACAAGAAATCCCAATAAAAATAAATATATAAAGGAATTTAGAGTCATGGATCTAGAAAAAGAAAATATTTTTTTAGAACTCAATTTTAGAAATGAATCTCAAGGAGAATCTATCGCTAAAGAAGTGAAGATCTTGCCTGTTGGTAAAGAAATCCAAGGGATTGATGGGAGGAAGTTTGCAGTCGATGGGGAGGAAGTCTTAGAGGCTTTGAAAAAAGAGCCTGCAGATTTAATGCTTGATCTCAATCATGACTCTAAGGGCGAGGCGATGGGCTGGTTTAAAAACCCAAAGCTCAAAGAAGATGGGATTTATGCAGAGCTAGAGCCTACACCTAAGGGCAAGGAGCTCATTGATAACAAGCTTTATCGCTATCTCTCGCCTGCTATTTTTGTGCAAAAAGAGGGCGATGTCGCCAAGGCAGTTAGAATCCATTCTGTAGGGCTTGTCAATCAGCCTAATTTAGGTGGGCTTGCCCTCAATTCTCAAGAGTCTTTTAAAGAAGAGAAACCAAATCAAAATAAAGGAAAAACAATGGCTACAGACCAAAAAGAAGAAGCATTGAAAGATGTGATAGAGAAAAAAGAACAAGAACTCACAGAGCTCAAAAACCAACTCGAAGCACTCAACAAAGAGAAAGAGAAGCTCTCTAAAGAAAAAGAGCAACTCAGCAAGGAAAAAGAAGCCTTGGCAAAAGAAAAAGAAGTTTTAGAGAAAAATGCTCGTATCCAAAGGGTGGAGCAGGCTATTTTGCTTGGTGAGCTCTTGCCTAAGAGAAAAGAGGAAGTCTTAGAGCTCAACAGTTCTGAATTAGACAAGCACCTTGAGATTTATAAGATTGAAGCTCAAAACACACTCAAGACTTCTGCGCTCAAAGACAACAAAATCAATCCTGCACCAACAACTGAAGATGCACTCTCTCTTGAGATCAAAAGACAGCTTGGCCTTGGTGCTAAAACAGAAATTATATAAAGGACAAACAAATGAAACTCGATGCTACTACGATTGCAGAAATCTCCAAACAGCTCAACGCTCTGTTTAATGGAGCCCTACAAACTCAAAAGGGCGATTACAACAAAATTGCTATGGAAGTGGTCGCTAAGACCATTAGCGTGGATTATCGCTGGCTTGCAGCGCTGCCTTCAATGCGAGAATGGGTGGGGGATAGGGTCTTAAAAGAAATCTCAGGCTATAAATATGAGATCTCTAAAAAGAATTTTGAGAGCACCATTAAGGTCGATAGAGATGTGATTGCCTATGATTCTTTAGGCATTGTCGCACTCCAAATCAAAAATATGGCAGAACTTGCTGTGCAGCATTATGATGAGCTTGTGTTCCCACTTTTGGAGAGTAATGGGACTTGTTATGATGGACAAAAATTCTTTTCTGATTCGCATATGGTCGGCTCTAAGAAATTCACAAACATTGGCACTAAAGCCCTCACACAAGCTTCTTTTATGGAAGCAAGGTCGCAGATGAGAGGGGTGGTCAATGAAGAGGGCAAGCCTTTGAGGATCAATCCATCGCTTCTGATTGTCCCTCCTGAGCTTGAATACAAAGCAATGGAAATTTTGCAGAAGAGCCCACTTGCAAATGGCGAGGGGAATATCACTTTGAATATGGCAGAGTTTTATGTTTGCCCTTATCTCACAGATCCCAACGCTTGGTATTTGCTGGATACAACCAAATCCATCAAACCCTTTTTGGTGCAGAAAAATAAAGAAGTGGAGTTTAGTGCATTGGATAAGCCTGATTCGGATGCTAATTTCATGCGCAGGGAACTTATCTATGGGATTGATACAGAAGACAACGCAGGTTATGGGCTATGGCAGCAGGCTTTTAAATCTGATGGCAGTGCCTCTTAAGGAGAAAAGATGATAAACAACAGAGAACAATCCAGAAAGCTCAAAGCAGAGCTAGAGCTTAAAACAGAAGCTTCTGTCGCTCTTAAAAATGGCGAGAATATCAACAAAGTTCTTGAAACTCTAACAAGTATCCAGACCACACTTGAAGTTTTATGCCAAAAGATAGAGATTTTAGAGGGTAAAGCAAAGCCCCAAGAAGATGAGTCAAGCTCCAAAGACTCAAAAGATGACTCAAAAGATAAGGCCAAGGCAAAATAATGGATACCCTTGCCCCCACCACTCTGCAAACAGATAGCACACAAGAAGCACAACACCCTTTGCTCACAGAGCTTTTAGAGCGAGCCAAGGGGAGTTTGGAAAATGAAGAAGAAGTGAGCTGCAAGATAGCGCTCAAGGCTCTATCCGAGATGGAGGAGGCTGTTTGCAAAAAAAGAGTGCCAAACTTTGTAAAACTAGATTTTGCAATGGTGCGCCTCAAGCTCTGGCTAAAAATCGGCTTGTCTGAAGAAGATGAAATGCTCTTGAATAAGGCTTTAAAAGCTATTGAAAACGCTCCTTTGGCGCAAATTGAGGGACTAGAGAGCGCAAAGTGTTATTTGGTGAAGGAAAGAGAGTTTTTGGTATGAGAATCTCAAAGCTTATCCAAAAATTTGAATCCATCTTTAAAACCCTCACGCCCCTAAGCTCGCCTAGCCTAACCCAAAAAGGCAAATATTATGTCCTAGAGGGGGTGTCAAAAGGGCAGAACCAAACCTTTGAAGCAGATTTTAAGGTCTTGATTGCGTTCAATTCTTTAAACAAGGATATGGCAGCAGGGCTTGAAAATCTAGACTTAATACTCCAAGAGATCCAAAACGCGCAAGCCCCTGACTCACAAACAAGGATTATCTTTGAGAGTTTGAAGCTCTCTAGTATTCATGAGGGGCTGTTTGTGTATGCAATCGATTTAAAAATGAGGATAGCCCAATGAAAGAAGTGATCTCTCAAGCAATGGCTCTCATCAAGACCCACGAGGGCTTTAGCTCTAGGGTTTATGCAGACACTCTAGGTGTTCCTACCATTGGCTATGGGAGGAATCTCAAAGCTTATCCTTTGAGCGCAGCTGAAAAAGAAGCCTTGATAGATGGGGAGTGGAGCAAAGAAGAGGCAGAGGCTTGGCTTTTAGAGAGAGTGGAAGCACTTTATGAAAAGCTTTTGGGCTTTAGCTGGTTTGCCCATTTAGACAAAGAGCGTCAAGCCATTTTACTGGATATGGCTTATAACCTAGGGGTTAAGAAGCTTTTGGGGTTTAAAAAAATGATTGAGGCTCTAAAAACTCATGACTATATCAGTGCGGCTAAAGAGATGAGTGCGAGCCTTTGGGCAAAGCAGACAAAGAGCCGAGCCCTCAAGCTCTCAGCATTGATGGAATCTATACAAGGTTTTCAAGGAGGTTTTGATGTTTGAATATTTGAAATTGAAGTTTTTAATTGCAGCCATTTTAGTTCTGCTCGCTCTCTTTGGAGCGCTAGAGCTTTATGTGAGCCATCAGATCAAGACAGGTATCAAAGCAGGGCTAGAGCTAGAGGGATTAAAAAATGCCCTTGCTTCTCAAAATCAAGCCCTTGCAAAAAAGAGCTTGGATACACAGAGCTATCTCAAGAGTATGCTAGCCAAAAAAGAGAGTGTATCGACCAAATATAAGACCATCTATGTCCAAGACAAAAGCTGCACAAGCCAGCTAGAGGGGGTGAAAAATGCGCTGGATTTGTTTTATCACAGCTCTATTGATTCTACTTGAGGGTTGTGGCTACCCTGTGTATGAAAAGGTATATATCCCCACTCATTGTGAGATCCCTTTGAGAGAAAGACCACAAAAGAGCGAGGATTTGGTAGAGAATATCAAGAATCTCTTGGGGTATGTGGAGTTACTAGAGAGTGATTTAAGGTTTTGCGTGGGAGGGTTAAGACCTTAACATATAGGGCTTTCTTGTTCTTTTAACAAAATGAATCAAAGGTTTTTTGTTTTTAAAAGCTTTTGTTTTTTTAATCTCAAAAAGGGGTTTATCCTCCCCTAACCCCTCCTTAACCCCGAAAAAACTCTTTTTTCGGCAAATAAGGAGGGGAAGCTCGCAACCTCCTTGCTAGCAAAAAGCCAGCGACTACACTTCTGTAGTCTTAAATCTGTCTTTTTGCACCACGCAAGGGCGAGCGAAAACAAGGAACGAAAGAGGGCTTAGCTCTCTGCAGTGATCTTAGGGATTTTTAATCCCTAGAGTGGTCTTAGGATTTCACAAAGAAATCCCAGATAAAAACAAAAATAGAAAGAGTGCAGGAGAAAATGGAAAAGGATTTAGTGTTTTTGGGAGTGTCATTGAGAGAATATATCCCCTATTTATTTATCTTGATTTTAGGGATCTGTGTGGGGATCTTATTTGTCTTGAGGACAATTCAAGAAGTTTCCATCAACACAAAAAGCAGGAGGTGGCAGTATGTGGTCTATGGCGTTGGCTCTTCAATGCTGACTACTTGGATTGCTTATGAGCTACTCAATTATTACACACATTTCCCGCTTTCGCTCTCTTCTGCACTCGCTGGGGGCGTGGGCTTTATCGGCGCAGAAACTGTGTCTAGATTGGTGATTCGGTTTTTTGAAAGTAAATTTAAGTAGAAGGGGGGTAAAGACTTTGTCTTTGCTGCCCTTGTGTTCTTTAACAAAAATGAAATCAAAGGGTTTATATCTTTCAAAAATACTTTTTTGAAAAAAGAAAAAGCCTTTTAGAAAATAGGAAAGTGGGTCTTAGGGATTTGAAAAATCCCAGTGAAAAATCAATATGAAAAGGAAAAATAAAATGGCAAATAACGCAAATAAACAAAAAGAAAACCTCTATTTCAGTGGGGGTCGGGTCGAGATTGCAGTATTTAAAAACGATGGGAGCTTGGATACTCCTTTTAATCTAGGTTGTATTGAGCTGACTTTAAACAGAGAGATCACTAAGGCCCAAGCTTTTAGCAAAGAGCAAGGAAGCAAACAAAAGATCGCTGAAGTCATCACTGATGAAAACGTAACGCTCAAGATGAAATGCAACGATTTCTCAGCACAGAATTTAGCTCTAGCACTTGGAGCTAAGGTCGAAACATTAGAGGTCAAGACAGGTGAGGCGCTGCCTTTTGGAGGGAATGCGACCAAGGACACGACCCTTTCTGTGCTCAAAGCAGGGAGTGTGGGGATTGTGCGGGCAAAGATTACTTTTATCAGCACGCCTGTTTTGAATAAAAAAGTCGCTGCTGTGATCCATGAAGCCAATATTTCAATGAGTGGGGATCTGGCGTTGATGAACGATGGTGATTTTGCGACTTTGGAGCTTGAGGGCAGTGCAAATGCCACGGATGCAGGCTATTACACGCATTATATCATCGAAGAAGAAAGAGATGGGACGCCCAAAGCTCCCAAGGCATAAATGGATTCAATAGAGGGGGCACTGCCCCTTGTGTTCTTTAACAAAAATGAAATCAAAGGGTTTTTTCACTCAAAAGGCTTTTTTAATTTCAAAAAAGGGGTTTATCCTCCCCTAACACAATGGGTGGGTGGGTCAAAACCTTAGCCCCGAAAAAACTCTTTTTTTTCGGCAAACCATCATCAAACGATGGAGGGGGAAGCTCGCAACTTCCTTGCTAGTTAAAAGAGGGGAAAAGCACTACTGCAATCTTGTATCCCTCTTTTTGCACCCTTGGCTTTAGGGCGAGCAAAGGCGATACAATCCGATATTTTCGCCTTTCTGCATTTTGCCTTTGCATTTCTGCCTTTAAGCGTGGCAGGGGTAAGGGGGAGTTTGAGGGGGAATTTTGACCCTCCCACCCAAACTGCGGACTTCGCAATTTGAGCCCCCTTCCCCTCTCATAGAAAAGAGTTTTAGCTTTTTAAATTGAAAAAGAAAAGCAGTCTTAGGATTTCACAAGAATCCCAAAACCTTTAAAACTGAGTTGATGAGAAGCGAAGCTTATCATAACTCTATCCTTTAGGAACGCAAGAGGGCTTAGCTCTCTGTAGTGGTCTTAGGATTCTTTAGAATCCCAGATAAAAATAAAATAATGACACAAGGAGTTAAAAATGGAAAATTTTGTTTATAAAATCAAACGCAATTATGTAGTCTTTGAAGATGAAAAAGGAACTGCCTTTAAATATTACCAACCCAATCAAAGACAAGTCTTAGAGATCTCTAGGGCAAATGGGCTAGAAGAGGTGTTGGGAGCTAATGAAAAGCTACTCAGAGAGAATCTGGAAGCTTGTGATGATGGAAAAAATTTGGATAAAAAAGCAGCAAAAGAAGCCAAAGAGATCTTTATTTCTGAGCTCTTAGAAAACTCTACTTTAGAGGAATTTTTCTCTGTGATGGCAGAAGAATTTGCCAGAACAAAAGAAGTCAAAAGAAAAAACTAAGGTTGTGGGCAAAGGAGCAGGCATATTTGTCTAAGGATAAAAACTCTGTTCTTTTAGCCCACGAATTGCAAGACTTAGAAGAAATTTTGATTGCTTCTTGCTTTGTGCTTGCCCAAAGGGTCAATGGAGGGGGTATGAGTTTATGGAGTGAAGTGGATTATTTGATTGTCAAAGATTTTTCTAAGAAATATGATTTGGATTCCATAGAAGTCTATGGAGTTTTAAAAGAAATGCTCACAGAGTTTGAAAGGGTGCGAAATGATTGAGAAAAAAAGAATAGGAATTTTAAAAAGATTCTTGAACCTTTTTTTGCCTGTTTTTGGGATTGTCTGGATCAAGGTCTGGATTCAATGTCAGCAAAATATCATACTTCCCATCACCAGTATGCTGGAATTTTTTCAATTCATAGCCCTTTTTAAAATAAAGCTTGGCTTGAGGGGTTTGAAGGAATTGGGCTTTGGCATTTTCATCAGCTCGCTTGGCTTTTTTCATATCGTTTCTGATAAAAAGAAAAAACAAAAAAAGAACCAACAAGGAACTGAAAAAACCACCTTGCCACACATAAATCATATCGCACCCCTTTCATATAATCTTGGGAGCATTATATGACAAAAAATGTAAATGTTGAACTAAGGTTTGATGCTAAATTAGGCAAACTTCCACAAACAGAGGAGGTGTTAAGGGGTATTGATAGAGAGGCTCAAAAAGCTACAGGAGCTCTGGATAAACTCAAAAATAAGTTAGATACATACGCACACCCTCTCCAATCTCTAGCAATTCTTAAAAACATAACAAGCTCTATTTATGATGGAGTGAGTGGAGTCATCCAAGAATCTATCCATCTCAACTCAATCTTAGAACAACAAAAGCTCTCTCTAGCTTCTCTTGTCACTCTCAACCACCAAAATGTCAATTCCCTAGGGCACGCAATCAATGCGAGTGATAAATGG
>NZ_MLAP01000024.1 GCF_002272865.1 Helicobacter sp. 12S02634-8
TTTAACAAATTAAATCAAAAGGTTTTTCTATGAGAGGGGAAGGGGGCTCAAATTGCGAAGTCCGCAGTTTGGGTGGGAGGGTCAAAATTCCCCCTCAAACTCCCCCTTACCCCTGCCACGCTTAAATACAGAAAGGCAAAGGCGAAAGGCAGAAAGACGAAAATATCGGATTGAATTGCCTTTGCTCGCCCTAAAGCCAAGGGTGCAAAAAGACAGAGAAAAGACTACAGAAGTGTAGTCGCTGGCTTTTTGCTAGCAAGGAGGTTGCGAGCTTCCCCTCCATCGTTTGATGATGGTTTGGGAGAAAAAAAGAGTTTTTTCGGGGCTAAGGTTTTGACCCACCCACCCATATGTTAGGGGTGGATAAACCCTTTTTTTGAAAGGAAGAATAAAAAAGTTATTATAGGCAAGTATTATAGATTCATATCAGCGATGTGATATCACTTACCTCTAGATATGGCACAAGCAAAGGCCCCTCAAGACTACCGCCCACCTTAATGAGTGCATCACCTGCCCCTGTGAGATTCTCAGCACCATTTTCATCAAGGATAATCCTTGAATTTGCAGCTGTCTTGACTTTTAGAGCAATGCTCATAGTCATATTGCTCCTAATTTGTCCATCGATAACCTTGGAATCAGGGCGTTGCGTGATGAGAATAAGATATATCCCCGATGCCCTTGCCATTCGTGCTAACTTAGCATTTTTCTCGCTAAGGGCTTTGTCTTTGTCCTGTGAAGCCCAATCGGCAAATTCATCAAAGATAATGACCTGATAAGGAGTCTGTGAGTTTTTAGCGGGTTTGAGTTTTTCCCTATAACGCCTATCCATTTCCTCAATCGCCCCATCAAGCCTATCTTCAGCCTCTTGCTTGTCTGTGATATAATTCTCCCCCAAATCAAATACATCATAATCCCCGCCTTGCTTGGGATCGATAACGACAATATTGGACTTGCCAATACCTCCTTTTAAGAGTGAAATGATGATATTGCGCACAAAGGTAGTTTTCCCTCCCCCACTCTGACCTGCTATCAAGATGTGTTTTTCCCTCATATCCTCACAAAAGGGCTTCCCGTCCATATCAAAGCCCAAGAAAATCCCCAAAGAAAAGGTATTAGGTATCGCATTAAAGCCCTTGATAAAATCCTCTTTGCCTAACTCTTTCCACTCATTTTTGGGCTTTTCCACTCTGATGTCATAAGTAAGCCCCGCGCCTTTTACGGGGGCTAATGCAGTTGTCTTGCCGATTGCACGACCGAGTTGTTCGCTCATTTGTTCAAATTTTTTGATTTGCTTGTTGTCTTTTAGCTTGATACGATAGATTGTATGCCGATAAGAGGACTTTTGATCCACAAGCTCTATGCCAATGCCTTGATCGGCAAAAAATTTCTTCATCTCTGCAAACAAGTCATTGGGATTTGTATTTACTGAAGACACCTCAAGGGTATGAGAGTCTGCTAGGGCTTTAGGCTCTGAGAAATGCAAGTTATCCAAGCACCACTGATAAAAGCAGTCGCTTGATTTATAGCTCGAATATATCTCAAAAAAACCTCTATGCATGTATTGGGTCAAAAGATTTTCATAAACACTATCATCTTTAAAAATATTTTGCCCCTTTGACTCCAGCTCTTCTTTATGGTATTCATAAAACAAGCAGCGCATTAAAATATCATACCCCTCATACTCACCACTCTTGCCAAGGTTTGTGACTTGCTCCAGATTGTATTCACCCTTTGCATTAGAGCTAGGCCGCAGGATTTTGTCTGCCCATTTTGGTGAGTCCATCTCCCAGCGCTCCAAGCCCAAAGCCACGCTCAAGGCTATCCTGATAGGTATATATTTATCTATATTTTTGCTCCCCAACCCGTCTTTAATCCTTTCTATCAGCACTTCCTCTTCATTGTTTGTATATATTCTTGCCATTACTGCCCCTTGTTTTGTGTGATTTCTGCTATTGTTGTTGGCACAATTGTCGCGTGTCTTCTGTCATCTGCATTATTGATTTGATACAGACCCGATAACCCATCTTCAATACTCACAAGCTCCTCTTTCCCCATCTCAGCGCTCGTAGGCAAAACGATGATTTGCTTGAATTGGCTATTTTTGTAATATTCTAAGATAATCCTTTGGCGCACATCCTTATCGAGCCTACCTAAAGGCGTGTCGATAATCAAGGGAATATCATAGCTTGATAGCTCGCTGAGTGCCCAGAGAATTGCTGTGGCTAAAACCTGATTTTGTCCCTTGCTTTGATTGGACTGATAGATGGGTTCATCATATTTATTTTTAAACACCATCGTGAAGTCTTGATTGATCTCAATGCGCGCAAGGTTATCATTGGGCATTAAAATCTTATATTTTTCAAGTGTCAGCTTTTCGAGGGCTTCCCTTTGGTGATTGAGTAGCTTTTCTTTATAATTTGTGATGACTTGAGTGATGGCCTCAATGAGGTCTAGCTTTGTTTGGATTCTCTCGGTGCATATTTTTTGTTCTAAGAGCTGGATTTCTTTTTGGAGAGTTTGGATTTTTTGCTCAGATTCTGTCTTTTGTGCTCTGTATTCAGAAAGTTTTGCATTGCAATCATCACGTTGTTTTTTGAATTCCTCTTTCTCTTTTTCAAGCTCTGCGACCTTTGTTTGTGTGTCTTTATCATTATTGGTATTCTCAGAAATAGCTTCTTTGAGTTCTTTGAGCTGCTTTTGGAGTTTTGATAGCTCCAAGAGAGTGCTAGCGAGGGTGGAGCGGCTAGTCTTTTCGATATATTTTTTGATACTCAAGAATAGCTCTTGGGGGATAGGCGAGTTTTCAAAATGCTTATTGCTTAGTTTTTGATGGACTTGGGGCAAGAAAGACAAAATTTCTTCACACCAAGCCTTATTCTGCAGTTCTTTTCTGAAAACTTCTGCAATATCTGGCAATAACCTTTTTAAGGCATCAAGATCATTTTTATTTGCCCTATTTTCTATGTCTTCCATCTTCTTTTGAACCTGCCTTACCAAGTCCAAATTCCCCACAAAAACCACATCTGCTAAAAGCTCTTTAAGACTGGATTGTTTCTCATTGATGTCTTTTTGTATTTTTTCTTGCTCATCTAGGAGCTTTTGAGTATTTTCATTTTGCTCTCTTGTGAATTGATTGATTTCTCTATCTTTATGGAGATAGTATTCATCAAACTCTTTATATTCATCATAGCAGACCTCAATTGCGTGATTGAGTGTTTGAATATATTCTTCTTCTGACTCAAGATCTTTATTTTTCTTAGTATATGCCCCTTGGGTTGTTTGATCTTCCCTCAGTGTGTCTTTAAAATAAAAGGTGAGATTTTTTGCTTGCTTGAGTATCTGCTCTAAAGGAGTGATTCCCAAAAAGGTCATTACCTTATTTTGAAATTGTTTGTTAATATTTTGACTGATGATCTCAAGCTCTTCCCCATCAAAAAAGAAAAACTCCACAAAATCTGGAGGCAAAATCTCATTGATCACATCTTGTGCTTCTTCATCTTTATAATCCCTCTCCCCTATGCTTACAAATAAATTTTCACACACCTCCTGCGTGACCCCAATCGTCCAAGACCTCTGCAAACAAAAGCTTTTTTTATCCTCTAAAACCCCATCAACACGGATATAAAAATCTCTTGCTCCCTCAGCTTTAGCTTGTGTATTGAGAATCCCTTGCCAATCACCCCACCCCTTGATAAAATAGCTAGGGATTTTGATATTCCCACTATGGAATCTCCTTATCGTTTCTGGGACTAAGTTCCCCTCTTTCAACAATCCTGTGCCTAAAAACAATAACTTCGCACAACGGATAAAACTCGTTTTCCCATAGCCATTGTCTCCAAAAATCACATAAATATTTTTGGTTGCACTGATGGCGTTAAAATCCACTTCCACCTTGCCATAATAGGCAAATAAATTACAAATACTCATGTGTTTGATAAACATCTATACCCCCTTATTGTGCTGCGCACTTTGGTCTTCAACGATCTTTTTGAGGGCTTCATTGATTTCTCTATCTGCGTCTTTGCCTAGATTATAAGAAGACTGTGCACTCGTTCCAATCAAACTCTCTAAAATATCTATGCTAAGCCCTGTGCTTTGATATTTGCCCTCTAGCTCGCTGAGTGCTTGCTCTAAAAGCTCTCTGTTGCCATTGCTTGTATATTCTCTGTCTTCTATTTCTTGCATTCTGTCAAACTCCTTTGCTATTTTGATTGCTGTATGGTTGAGATCAAAGTCCCTATCCCACGCCTTTTGAATTTCTAAAATCTGCCCATCAGAAATCAACTCCCCACCCCCTGAAGTCTTGAATTCTCTCTCTGCAAGCAGCAATTCCCTAAAAATCATTATCCTTGCTTTTGAGGTGAAAGGCCCTTTTTGCTCGATTTTATAGACTGCTCTGCCATCGCGTTTATAATCTGCCCTTGCATTGGGGTCTTCTCTGAGATTTTTGATAAAATTCCGAAACGCATTGAGGGGCCAAAGCTCACTCTCCCCTGAATCAATAAAACCTTGCATGGATTTATCTTCACTCACCACCGTGCATACCCAACAGCCAAAGCGACTCCCCCCGCAGCTGCTTTGCCTAAGGTCAGTGATGAACTGACACTCATCGCCACTTGCTTTAGAATAAAGCGCAAAAAGCTCCCGATGGTCTTTGCCCCAAGGAGGCTTATGTGCGATGAGATAAGCCCATACATCATCAGTCGTCCATTCCATGATCGGCGCATAAGTCAAGGTATTAGGAAAATCTTGGTGTTGCGAATAGCCATCTTCATTTAAAATGTGCTTTTCTATGGATTTTTTGCGATTGCTAGACTCTGCTTTGCGCGTGCCAAGCAGCAACAAAGCACTGCCATATGTATGCACAATCTTAGCAACTGCATCTTTGGCTGGTCGTATCTTGAGCCGATCTGTGCACCACCTAAATACCCGAGTTGGGCTAGGATAGCCCTTGCCAATGAGATTGACCCAGAATTGATCTTGTGGCTTTGGGGCGACTGAGATGATTTCAAAAGGGATTTGATGGAGCTTAGCGTGGGTATTGATCGTATCAATCACACGATGTAAAAATTTATCAATATGCGGGGCTTCGACCAAAGTATCAGAAGCAATCCCAAAGGTTGGGCGCCGCTGCGTGGGCTGTAAGCCCAAAAGCATTGTATAGATGAGCTGGAGCACACAAGTAGAGTCCTTGCCACCACTAAAAGCTACGATAAAAATCCGCTTGGTCGCGAGGTATTTTCTCTTGATTGTCTCTAGGGTGTTTGTAAGGATTATATCTGATGTGCTAGCAGTAGAGAGGGGAGCGAGGGGGCTATTAATATGGGGGGGGGGGCGCAAGTGATACAGATACAGGGGTCATTGAATCCATTGAATCTAGTGAGTCTATCGAGCCCATTGAATCTAGTGAATCCCTCGAATCTCGCGTATCATATGAGGGTATCACCAACGGAAAGCAAGATGCATCAAGTTCCATGATCCCCTTATCAAAATAATAAATATTCATATGGGGATAAAAGCTCTTATCTAACTCTTTTGCAAGCTTGATAGCCATTTCTTTGGCTCTTTTTGAGCTAAAGCAAATCAATGCAATGGGCTTATTGCCATCAGTATGGAGAAATTCTAAAATTTGTGTTGGTGTCTGCAAGGAGATAGAATCTCGCAAATGTGCAGAGAGAAAGGACTGCTGACTACGAATATCGATGATGACAAAAGAAGAGAGGTCTTTGAGCTGGGTTGTTCTCAAAGGTGTGGGGACAAAAACATCTCTTTGGATATACATCTTGCTAGATGGCCTTTCTTTAAAGTTAGCTTGCATTATAACACAAATAACCAAAATATGCTAAAGTATGCCAAGTCAAAATAGGAGCTTGCAAGTGCGTATTCGGGTGTATTATGAAGACACTGATTGTGGAGGGATCATCTACCATACCAACTACATCAAATACTGCGAACGCGATAGAAGCGAGAGATTTTTCAACGCCAAGATCACCCCCCATCAAAGCACAAGCGGCTTTGTCGTGCGCACTTTGCAAGCAGACTTTATCGGGAGTGCGGCGTTAGGGGATATGCTAGAAGTCCATAGCCAAGTCACAAAGCTCAAAAATGTTTCTGTCTTCTTACATCAAGAAATCTACAAAACCCTAGACCACGCAAGCCAACAGCCCTGCAGACTCAAAATATTCCAAATGGAAGTCAAACTAGGCCATATCAACTTCACCACACAAAGCCCTTGCCCCATACCCATGCAATTTTTAGAAATCTTAAGGAAAAGCTAATGCCTACACCCACCAATTTAGAGATATTACAAGGCCGGCCAGAGATCACCTACCCCACGCAATGGGAATATCGTATCATCACCACAGACACCCAAGCACTCCAAGCATATATCCAGACACTCATCTCTAAGCCCTATAGCCTAGAGTGCAAAAACACATCTAAAGAGGGGCGCTTCACAAGCTTGCACCTCAAAACAATCGTAGAGAATCAAGAAATGCGCGATACACTCTACACCAAGCTCACAGGGCTTGATTGTGTCAAGATGGTCATATGACCCTGCCTTGATCCAAACATTGCACCCCCATCAAATCCCAAAAAAAGAAACCAAATCTTCCCCCCTCAAATGTGGGGAGAATCTTTCTTTCTACTTAATCTCCCTTAAAACTGCTTGGACAGCCTTGCCATTTAAGATCTTAGCGACTCCATCAGCTGTTTGTTGGCTTTTGAGTGCGCCTTCTTGAGATTTGAAACCTCCTAGGAGGTAGTATTTGAATAAGACCTTTTGGACTTTAC
>NZ_MLAP01000025.1 GCF_002272865.1 Helicobacter sp. 12S02634-8
ATTAAGCAATAAGCTTGTAATATTCCAATCCCATTCAGGTGAGCCGCATATAAAACTCTCCGATAATTTTTCTTTTTATCTCTGGTTGATGGGTTTCTATAAGAAATCTATGAGTTAAGGGTTAGAATTGGATTGTCAGATGGCTGTCTTGGAGATCTTATTGAAATGTTTCAGTAAGGGTCAGTCCTTGATTGTGTGTTGCTTGTTTGTATTGGTTGTTCTTTATACTTGATTTCAGATATGATTTTTGAGTTTTGGGTATATGCCTAGCATATATTGAAAATACAAGATTCTAATATTTGTTGATTGAGTGATGATCTTTGAAATCTAAGCAAGAGAATGGAGTTTTTGATCCGATAGAGCATTTGATTCAAAGCCCAAGCCCTTCTTTCAATCAAACAACAATCCAAAGCACAGCAAAGCAATTTGCTATGTTGGGAAAGATGTAGATAGAGTGAGTGCTTGTGCAATGCATTGCAATATTATATTAAAGACGAAATCTCTTTTTGTTGTTACTATCTATACAACTCGTTTATTACTTTTAGACTCTCATGACCTCAAAGGTCTTGTGAGAATCTTTAAGGGATAATTATTTTGTGATTTATAGACACACGAAGAGAGAGGGACAAACTTAACTTTTATGGAGAGTTTGATCCTGGCTCAGAGTGAACGCTGGCGGCGTGCCTAATACATGCAAGTCGAACGATGAAATCTCTAGCTTGCTAGAGGTGGATTAGTGGCGCACGGGTGAGTAACGCATAGGTCATGTGCCCTTTAGTCTGGGATAGCCACTGGAAACGGTGATTAATACTAGATACTCCCTACGGGGGAAAGAATTTCGCTAAAGGATCAGCCTATGTCCTATCAGCTTGTTGGTGGGGTAATGGCCCACCAAGGCTATGACGGGTATCCGGCCTGAGAGGGTGAACGGACACACTGGAACTGAGACACGGTCCAGACTCCTACGGGAGGCAGCAGTAGGGAATATTGCTCAATGGGGGAAACCCTGAAGCAGCAACGCCGCGTGGAGGATGAAGGTTTTAGGATTGTAAACTCCTTTTCTAAGAGAAGATAATGACGGTATCTTAGGAATAAGCACCGGCTAACTCCGTGCCAGCAGCCGCGGTAATACGGAGGGTGCAAGCGTTACTCGGAATCACTGGGCGTAAAGAGCGCGTAGGCGGGGCAATAAGTCAGATGTGAAATCCTGTGGCTTAACTACAGAACTGCATTTGAAACTGTTGCTCTAGAGTATGGGAGAGGTAGGTGGAATTCTTGGTGTAGGGGTAAAATCCGTAGAGATCAAGAGGAATACTCATTGCGAAGGCGACCTGCTGGAACATTACTGACGCTAATGCGCGAAAGCGTGGGGAGCAAACAGGATTAGATACCCTGGTAGTCCACGCCCTAAACGATGGATGCTAGTTGTTGGGGGGCTTGTCCCTCCAGTAATGCAGCTAACGCATTAAGCATCCCGCCTGGGGAGTACGGTCGCAAGATTAAAACTCAAAGGAATAGACGGGGACCCGCACAAGCGGTGGAGCATGTGGTTTAATTCGAAGATACGCGAAGAACCTTACCTAGGCTTGACATTGATGGAATCTGCTAGAAATAGCGGAGTGTCTAGCTTGCTAGACCCTGAAAACAGGTGCTGCACGGCTGTCGTCAGCTCGTGTCGTGAGATGTTGGGTTAAGTCCCGCAACGAGCGCAACCCTCGTCCTTAGTTGCTAGCAGTTCGGCTGAGCACTCTAAGGAGACTGCCTTCGTAAGGAGGAGGAAGGTGAGGACGACGTCAAGTCATCATGGCCCTTACGCCTAGGGCTACACACGTGCTACAATGGGGTGTACAAAGAGATGCAATGTCGCGAGGCGGAGCAAATCTCAAAAACATCTCTCAGTTCGGATTGTAGTCTGCAACTCGACTACATGAAGCTGGAATCGCTAGTAATCGTGAATCAGCAATGTCACGGTGAATACGTTCCCGGGTCTTGTACTCACCGCCCGTCACACCATGGGAGTTGTATTCGCCTTAAGCCGGGATGCTAAATTGGCTACCGTCCACGGCGGATGCAGCGACTGGGGTGAAGTCGTAACAAGGTAACCGTAGGTGAACCTGCGGTTGGATCACCTCCTTTCTAGAGAAATATTGGGATATTTGTTTATCTCAATCATTGATATTAGATGTTTTATAGATTAGAAACTTCTTTTCTTGCTTAGTTTTCAGAGATTGATACTTCAATCGATGGATTTGAAATAAGAGACTGTTATAGGGGCTTATAGCTCAGGTGGTTAGAGCGCACCCCTGATAAGGGTGAGGTCAGAGGTTCAACTCCTCTTAAGCCCACCATAAGGGGAATTAGCTCAGCTGGGAGAGCGCCTGCTTTGCACGCAGGAGGTCAGCGGTTCGATCCCGCTATTCTCCACCATAACTTTCTCTTATACAGCAGCCTTAGACTCAAAGATATGATACAAACAAGAAGTTTAATCAGAGTCTTCTCACTTCTACCCATAAGAAGATATAAGATTTGCATTAGACTTTTGTCTAAATGTTGTTTCACATATTATTGTCAATAGCCTAAAAAATAGTAATAAAACTACGATTACTCTGTTTTATAGAAGTAAGAGAAATTTATTTTGATATGAGGGAATCATTTCTAATATCAGATAGATAGACCATACATTCAATAAGGCAGTGATAACCTAGAATATTCATACAATTTTATCGATACTTAAAAGGATCTTTGATCAGGCATTGTATCTATAGACTTAGTCTATGGGTGCAATGTTTGGAGATAGGAAATAAGCTTTTAAGGGCAGATGGTGGATGCCTTGGCAAAGAGAGGCGATGAAGGACGTACTAGACTGCGATAAGCTATGGGGAGCTGTCAAGAAGCTTTGATCCATAGATTTCCGAATGGGGCAACCCGGCTAGCAGAGATGCTAGTCACCTTTAATGGAGCGAACCTAGGGAAGTGAAACATCTCAGTACCTAGAGGAAAAGAAATCAACGAGATTCCCCCAGTAGCGGCGAGCGAAAGGGGAAAAGGGCAAACCAAGTGCTTGCACTTGGGGTTGTGGACTGCAATATCCACTTGCATAACTTAGCAGAATGATTTGGAAAGATCAGTCATAGAGGGTGATAGCCCCGTATGCGAAAAGTTATGCATAGGTAGCAGGATCCAGAGTAGGTCAGGACACGAGAAATCCGGGCTGAAGCAGGGGAGACCACTCTCCAACCCTAAATACTACTCTTTGACCGATAGCGAACAAGTACCGTGAGGGAAAGGTGAAAAGAACCGCAGTGAGCGGAGTGAAATAGAACCTGAAACCATCTGCCTACAATCATTCAGAGCCCTATGATTTATCAGGGTGATGGACTGCCTTTTGCATAATGATCCTGCGAGTTGTGGTGTCTGGCAAGGTTAAGCAAACGCGAAGCCGTAGCGAAAGCGAGTCTTAATAGGGCGATCAGTCAGATGCTGCAGACCCGAAGCTAAGTGATCTATCCATGGCCAAGTTGAAACGAGTGTAATAGCTCGTGGAGGACTGAACTCGTACCCATTGAAACGGGTTGGGATGAGCTGTGGATAGGGGTGAAAGGCCAAACAAACTTAGTGATAGCTGGTTCTCTTCGAAATATATTTAGGTATAGCCTCAAGTGATAGCAATAGGGGGTAGAGCTCTGATTGGGCTAGGGCTGCTCACCGCGGTACCAAACCCTGTCAAACTTCGAATACCTATTGCCCTATCTTGGGAGTCAGGCGGTGGGTGATAAAATCAATCGTCAAAAGGGGAACAACCCAGACTGGCAAATAAGGTCCCAAAGTTCTATTCTGAGTGGAAAAAGATGTACAGTTACTCAGACAACCAGGAGGTTGGCTTAGAAGCAGCCATCCTTTAAAGAAAGCGTAACAGCTCACTGGTCTAGTGATTGCGCGCTGAAAATATAACGGGGCTAAGATAGACACCGAATTTCCAGATTGTGCTGATGCACAGTGGTAGAAGAGCGTTCGTATCTGCGTTGAAGGTATACCGGTAAGGAGTGCTGGAGCGATGCGAAGTGAGCATGCAGGAATGAGTAACGATAAAATATGTGAGAATCATATTCGCCGTAAATCTAAGGTTTCCTACGCTATGCTCGTCATCGTAGGGTTAGTCGGGTCCTAAGACAAGTCAGAAATGGGTAGTCGATGGAAAATAGGTTAATATTCCTATACCAACCATTGTGTGCGATGGGGGGACGCATAGGGTTAAGCGAGCCAGCTGATGGAAGTGCTGGTCGAAGGGCGTAGATTGGAGGGTAGGCAAATCCACCTCTGTATTCGAAACCTTACAGGCTTCTTGAAACCTTCGGGTCGATAGGAGAATCGCTGATACCGTCGTGCCAAGAAAAGCCTCTAAGTTTAGCAATGGTTGCCCGTACCGCAAACCGACACAGGTAGATGAGATGAGTATTCTAAGGCGCGTGAATGAACTCTGGTTAAGGAACTCTGCAAACTAGCACCGTAAGTTCGCGATAAGGTGTGCCTGAGCAATCAGGTCTCAGCAAAGAGTCCCTCCCGACTGTTTACCAAAAACACAGCACTTTGCAAACTCGTAAGAGGAAGTATAAGGTGTGACGCCTGCCCGGTGCTCGAAGGTTAAGAGGATTAGTCAGACGCAAGTCGAAGCTTTGAATTGAAGCCCGAGTAAACGGCGGCCGTAACTATAACGGTCCTAAGGTAGCGAAATTCCTTGTCGGTTAAATACCGACCTGCATGAATGGCGTAACGAGATGGGAGCTGTCTCAACCAGAGATTCAGTGAAATTGTAGTGGAGGTGAAAATTCCTCCTACCCGCGGCAAGACGGAAAGACCCCGTGGACCTTTACTACAGCTTGGCACTGCCGATGGGAGCATTATGCGCAGGATAGGCGGGAGGCTTTGAAATCTTCACTCCGGTGGAGATGGAGCCATCCTTGAGATACCGCCCTTAATGTTTCTGTCTGCTAACTGGCTAGAGTTATCCTCTAGCAGGACAATGCCTGGTGGGTAGTTTGACTGGGGCGGTCGCCTCCTAAAAAGTAACGGAGGCTTGCAAAGGTTGGCTCATTGCGGTTGGAAATCGCAAGTTGAGTGTAATGGCACAAGCCAGCCTGACTGTAAGACAAACAAGTCGAGCAGAGACGAAAGTCGGTCATAGTGATCCGGTGGTTCTGTGTGGAAGGGCCATCGCTCAAAGGATAAAAGGTACCCCGGGGATAACAGGCTGATCTCCCCCAAGAGCTCACATCGACGGGGAGGTTTGGCACCTCGATGTCGGCTCATCGCATCCTGGGGCTGGAGCAGGTCCCAAGGGTATGGCTGTTCGCCATTTAAAGCGGTACGCGAGCTGGGTTCAGAACGTCGTGAGACAGTTCGGTCCCTATCTGCCGTGGGCGTAGGAAAGTTGAGGAGAGCTGTCCCTAGTACGAGAGGACCGGGATGGACGTGCCACTAGTGTACCAGTTGTCCTGCCAAGGGCATCGCTGGGTAGCTACGCACGGATGTGATAACCGCTGAAAGCATCTAAGCGGGAAGCCAACTCCAAGATTAACTTTCCCTGAAGGTCGCAGGAAGACTACCTGCTTGATAGGGTAGATGTGTAAGTGCAGTAATGCATTCAGCTGACTACTACTAATAGACCGTTTGGCTTATTTTATTTTAATACAGATAAATGCGTGTGAGTATTTGTTATCACTGCCTTATTGAGTGTATGTGTTTTATGACTATGGCTGATAGATTTTAAAGTGGTGTGCTTGTATCTTTCTTTGAGAATCAAGCAAGCTCACTTTGGAGTTGTATGAGTTTTTAGGCTATTGGAGATTCTCCTTGTAATGGAAAATGGAGTTAAGGGCAATCGATCCACTTTAGATCTATGCTAAGCTATATTGTATAGTGATATATGGTATAGGTTAGCTTTGTGCTTGTGTGGAATTTAGGCATTGCTTTTAACTCCCTTTTCCTTGTGTCTATAGAGAAGAGGCAACACCCAGCTCCATCCCGAACCTGGCAGTTAAGCTCTTCTTCGCTGATGATACTGCATCTTTCAGGTGTGGGAACGTAAGTCGATGCAGGGATAGGGAATCTTCTTTTTATACTTTAAATTGATCATCAATCCCCATCAATTAAATCCAAACATATACATTGTCATTATTCTATTTTTAGTGTTTCAAAGTTTAGAATTATTGTTAAGAGTTTCAGAATTATCCTTAAGAGTTTCAAAGCTATCCTTATTGGTTTATTTAATACTTTCTATTGGAGGTAGGGGGTTATAAACTAACTATCTTTTAAAATATATTTTAGGGTTTTAAAATGTTGTTTAAGAACTGACTGAAATCTAGTCGAATATGATGTTTATGAGATTTTTAAAATAAGGCTCTAGGGCTTTTTGCTTGAGTGTGTCTATAGAAGTATAAAACGTCATATAAAATCAAAGTGAGTTGACACTTAAAATCAAAGTGATGTGCTCTGCTTGTGTTTTATGTGGCAAATCATGACTTAAATGTAACTGAAACTAACTATTCTTCAAACCATCTTTTAAAGCTCTAAAAACACCTTTTAAATCAACTTTAAATCGTATTAAATAACAATAATGCCAAGGTCTTGCTCTTAATTCAAAAGCTCTTTTATTC
>NZ_MLAP01000026.1 GCF_002272865.1 Helicobacter sp. 12S02634-8
GCTTCCTACTGCTTTTGAAGTTTTCTTCAGACTCTCCAAGTGGAGTGCAGGCTTGTTCTATTTATGGCAAACGCCAAAGGTGCTTGAGTGAAGACCTAAATCTCATAATGAGTAGTTAAATTTTGAATCATCAGTATAGCATAGGATTTTAGAAAAGGCAAGGGGGTTATTTGTGGGCGAGAGATCACAAAAACTAAACAAACGATCAAAAATTTTATAGTCTAAATACAAGTCCATATGTGTTTATTGGTTGATCTTTAATATTGAAATATCCCACAGACAAGGCGTTTATAAGCAGTAGAAATTGGTTATAATTATAGGTAGAGGTTGCTATCCTTAGAGGTAGCCCCCTCTAAGGATAAATCTAAACAACCTTGATAAAAGGAAGTTTTTATGAAGTCCTTTGAATTGTTACTAGCAATTCTAGGCTTGATTATAACATTTCTTGATTTACTAATCAAGATCTCAAAATAATCACCTAGTAACCCCATTTATTTGGGGTGCTAGTAGCAATTCTTAAATGATTTTGATATTAAGATTGTTCCAGAAATGACTGCTAATACTATATTCTATTCATTATTATTTTTATTTTCCCCATCATTTTTAGACTCTTTAATGATTGAACTCACCCAATATACAGGGGAGGTTAAGAAGTGTTCTAAGTAGCTTCGGGCATTGTAATTTTTGAGTTCTTCTCTGCAATAAATCCAGATAAGTCCCAAAATGAATAGTCCGAGTGCTAAGTAACAAATTGTGATATATCCAATAATGAGGACAATGGTTTCTAACATATGATTCCTTTTTGCTTCTATAAATAGCTTATAATTCCTATGGAATTGTTTTCTGGCAATTCTAGTGTGATTGTAACATATATGATCTTTTAGACAAGTGGGTAATGTGAGTTTGTTCTTGCTCTCATTGCCACAAAAAATTTTACTTCCACTACATCTTGATTTGAGTCCAAGGCTTTGTCAATATTTATGTTCCTCACCGAAATTATGTATTATGCGTGCATAGAAATGTAAAGTCCCAAGAAAAGAATTGGTCATTGTGTTCCCATCATTGGCAATTATTGAATTATGATATTATTCCCATATATTGTTTGGTGTAGGGGTCAAAATGAAAACTGCTTATATTTTTGCAGGTGTCAATGGTGCAGGAAAAAGCACATTGTATTGGAACGAAATTGAAAAAGGCACACGGCTTGGTCAAAGGATCAATGTTGATGAAATTGTGAGCAGCTTTGGGGATTGGCGTAATAGCAAAGATAGGACTAGGGCTGTAAGAATTGCTTTAAAGCTACAAAAAAGCCATATAGAGAATAATGAATCCTTTAATCAAGAAACTACACTTTGTGGCAAGGGCATTGTGCGACTTTTTGAACGATTGAAAGAGCAGGGCTTTAGAATCTGTCTTTATTATGTCGGTGTAGATAGTGTAGAGATTGCCAAAGAACGAGTAAAGATTCGTGTAGAAAAAGGTGGGCATAATATTGATGCAAATCTTATTGAGCAACAATATACGGCTTCTTTGAAGAGCCTAAAACAGATTCTGCCATTTTGTGATGAAGTATTTTTATATGATAATTCAAAAAAATTAAGAAAAGTCGGCTTTATGGTAGCTGGTAAAGTGTCTTACAAACAAACTAAGTGGCTAGATCTTTTATATTCAGAAAAATTGTAAGAAAGAGCATATAATGGTCTTAAAACACCATATTATCTATAGGCAAGATATTCTAAGCCCCCTCTAGCAGTGGTTTCTTTACTCCACTATTGCTATAATAAAATACTTAAATTTTAGAAACAAGGATCTGTTATAGAAAAAGAAGTAAAAACTATTTGTCTATTCAATCACAAAGGTGGTGTGAGTAAAACAACCACTACATTTAATCTTGGGTGGGGCTTGGCAAATAAAGATTGTAAGGTTTTAATGGTTGATTTAGATTCCCAATGCAATTTAACTGGTCTTGTGATGGGCGAAAAGGCTTTGGATATTGATCTGATGAATAATCTTTATGATAGTCGTGATAATCTTACATTGAAACCAATTGTTGAAAAATTAATTGATGGGCAGAAGCCTGATGTGATTATAGATAGCGAAAGAGGAAATATTTTAAAAACCCAAAATGAAAATCTTTTTCTACTTCCAGGGCATCTTAAGGTTTCAGATTTGGATTCTCAAATTAGTGTTTCACTCAAGATTGCACAAGGCGTTCCTGCTACAAAAAATATACCTGGAAACTTACCTGGAGTTTTGCAACAAATTGCCCAAAAGAATGGAATTGATTATATGATTCTTGATTTGAGTCCAAATGTAGGAGGGCTCAATCAAATTGCTTTAATGTCGAGTGATTATTTTATTATGCCAACTTCTCCTGATTATTTTTGTTTGCAAGCAATCTATTCATTAGCAAAAACAATAAAAGGGTGGCAACAAGAGATTGAATTGTTTAAGCAAAATGCAGATGCAACAAGTAGCTCAAAATTCTTAAAAAATAAGCCCATATTTTTGGGTGCAATCCAGCAGAGCCCACGCAATTCAAAACCTGCAAAATCTTTTCAAAATTGGATCGATAAAATAAGAGAATCTATTAGAAAAGATTTTATTCCTATTCTTGAGAAAATGGAGTGCGTAGTCAATCAAGATAAATTTCAAGAAGCTATTTCAAATGGAGATAATTTGCAACCTTATGATTTGGCTTATGTGCCTGATTTTAACTCTCTGATAGCAAAGAGTCAAGAACGATCAAAACCAATCTTTGAGCTGAATGAATCCGACTTAAGGGTCGATGGTCTTGTTGGAGCAACAGCAGATAATATGACTGAAAAAATAAGGGAATTTAAAAAGATATTCAATGATTTGAGTGAGAGGGTTAAGTTTTTGACTTCCCCTTAAGTCAAATCCCCAACTCAAGGTTTATATGCTCCCCTTAGGTTTAGTTTGTAGCTTGAGAGGAAAGACTATGCTATAATAATCATATCAAGGGTATTAGCCCTTTTTGGGAAAATACAGGCTTAAAAAAGTAATGATATAAAATCAGTTTTTATAGACAAAGGCTCTCGATGATAGCAATACCCAACACTTTAAACGCACAAGGCATAAACTAGGGGTTGTTACTATTTTCAAAGAGGTGATGCAAAGACTAGAGTTTAGTGGAAGTTTGTAAAGGAGCGTAGAGTGAATCGAAATGAAATGATAAACACAATAGGTCAAAAATTTCTTACGCATAATATAGAAAATGATGAGTGGAGTTATGTGGCAGCAGCTGGAATTAGGGAAAATCTAGTGGCAAAATTAGGGCGTGAGCCAAAGCATATCAAGTTGGATTTGCGATTTTTTGAGCCCAAGAGCAATGTTGCTGTGCTGGTTGAAACTAAACAAAATCAAAAAAATAGCGATTTAAACCAACTCGAAGAATATGTAAAATGTGAAAAGGCTTTAAACCCTACAATAAAAATTATCGCTATTCTTGCTAATACAACTAACGATAAAATCCGTGTTTTTAAGTATGATATTTCGCCACAAAATGAGTTAAAAAACGAAACTAAACTAGATTCTATGGAGCATTATGTAAGTCTTTTCGTTGTCAATAAACAAAACAATAGAGAAGCTGTTTTAAAAAATACTTATAGCTTAAATGAGTTGCTACATAAAAAAGATATTGATGAAAGACTTCGCTCTCAATTTGTAGGCACATTACTTTTACACATAAAAGATTTGGTTAAAAACTATTCAATGAGTTCTAATATAAATGAATCTATCAACAAAATACGAGAATCTATTCAAATGCTAGATTCTAAACAAATAATTGCTGGCGTTGAAAGAACACTTGAAAAACTATTAAATGATAGTGATAATAAAGACACCAAAGTAAGGCTTTTACAAAAAAATATCCTAGACAATCAAAAAGTAAGGTCGCTAAGCTCTAGTGAGTGGTGTGAGATTATTGAATTTATCATTACCAAAATTTATGTTTATATCAATGAAACAAGCGATGAGGGGCAGGATATTTTAAACCTATTTTTTATCGCATTTAATAAATATACGGGTAAGGCAGATAAAAATCAGGCTTTCACACCAGACCATATAACTGAGTTTATGTGCCAAATCACGGGTGTAAATAGAGATAAGGTTGTTTTTGATGCGACTTGTGGCTCAGCTTCATTTTTGGTTCAAGCAATGGCAAAAGAGTTGGTAGATTGTGCTAGGGATACGGATTCTAAAAAAGAGCAGGAATTGCGAGAAAAGGTAACAAAATATAGAATTTATGGGATTGAAAAAGAAGAAGTCGCTTTTGGGTTGAGCGTAACAAATATGCTCATTCATGGTGATGGTAATTCAAACATTAAGCTAGGCAATTGTTTTTATGAAAAAGATTTTATAAAAAAGGCAGACCCAGATATTTTCTTAATGAACCCTCCATACAATGCAAAACCAAAAGATATACCAGAGCATTATAAAAAAGATTGGAAGAGTGATGGAAAAGAGGATTCTACAAAAGGACTAGTGTTTGTACGATTTTTGAGCGATTGTGTGAGAGAGTTAAATGAGGAGCGAAAATCTAGGGGTGAGAGCCCTAAAATGCCAAAATTAGCTGTTTTATTGCCATTGGCTTGTGCAATAGGAAGCAATAATATAATCGAACGACAAAAAGAGATTTTATTAGAGGAAAATACACTTGAAGCAGTATTTTCACTACCTAATGAAATTTTTTATCCAGGAGCTAGTGCAAATGCGTGTTGTATGCTTTTTACTCTTGGAGTTCCACATAAGGTAAGCAATAAGGACACATTTTTTGGTTATTGCAAGGAAGATGGTTTTAAGAAAAAGAAAAATCTAGGTCGTATGGAGCAATTTGATAAAAATAATGAATCTAAGTGGAAAAAAATTGAAAATGAGTGGATAGATTCTTTCAAAAATCGTCGAGTAATAGAGGGAAAAACAGCTATGGTTAAGGTAAATTATAGTGATGAGTGGCTGTGTGAAGCATATATGAAAACGGATTACACAAAGTTAGAAGTGAGTGATTTCAAAAAAACGCTAAATAACTATCTCTCATATCTTGTTAAAGAGGGTGGGTATATATGAAGAATAAAGTGGGGCTAAATACTGAGATTTGGGGTGAGTTTTTAATAGGAAAACTATATAGACTAGAAAGTGCTAAATGCTCAAATGCCAGCTTACTAGATGATGGCGATGAGATAAATTATGTTGGCGCAACAATAAACAATAACGGCATTATCAAATCAGTAAAGCGTGCAGAAGCCTTGATTACAAGCGGAAATTGTGTTGCTTTTATTCTCCAAGGTGAGGGATCAGCTGGATATGCGACTTATCAAGATAAGGATTTTATAGGTGCCACATCGCTTAGATGTGGATATATTGATGGTGTTTTAAATAAAAATATAGGCATATTTTTAGCTACTTGCCATTGTTTAGAAAAAGCACGATACAGCTTTGGTCGTGGATGGGGAAATACATTAGAATCGACAATAATAAAACTCCCCATCAAGAGAGATTTTAGAAATAACTCAATAATTGATAAAACCTCCAAATATGCCAATAGCAAAGGCGAAATACCAGACTTTGAATATATGGAAAAATTCATAAAAATGCTTTATAAGCCCCTAAACACAAAAGTTAAAGGTGATTCTATCCCAGCGTTAAATGTGGAGTTGTGGGGCGAGTTTTTTCTAAAAGAAATTTTTGAGATTAAAAAAGGAAAGAGATTGACTGCAGAAGATCAAGAAGATGGAAGCAATAATTATGTTGGTGCAATAGATATAAACAATGGAATTGCTAATAAAATAAACCAAGCCCCTATACATAAAGGCAATACTATTACACTAAGTTATAACGGCTCTGTTGGCGAAGCTTTTTATCAAAAAGATGATTATTGGGCAACAGATGATGTTAATGCTTTATATTCAAAATATGAAAAATTTAATTCTAAAATAGGAATGTTTATAGCCACGATAATTAAGCAAGAAAAATATAAGTTCTCATATGGCAGAAAATGGACTTTGGAAAATATGGAAAATACAATAATCAAACTCCCTATAAAGCGAGATTCTAATGATAATCCTACAATCGATAAATCCTGTCAATACGCAAATGCTCTAGGACAAATCCCAGATTTTGATTTTATGGAACGCTTTATAAATTCTCTGCCCTATAGCGATAGAATCTAAATTTTACAGAAAGTGTTGCAAAGTGATAAAAGTAAAGATTAGATAGTTAAAGATTTTTTTAATATATCATAGAGTTTTATCAAAATAGCTCAAAATCAATGAACTATTTTAACATAGCCAAGAATATTTAGCTTTTGGGGTGGGTCTTGAGGGAGCATTTGGGGGTTTAAATACTTCACACCCCCCACATCAAGCATTATCACGATTTTGCATACACATTAAAGAGCAAGCACAACCAATAAAATGCAAAATCTAATTATATCCATAGATAAAATATTTTATATCTTTTTAACCCAAATCCACCCATCAATTACAATCCATAGGACATAAAATAGCTATATAAAAGACTAGATTTTATTACTTTATATACTATTGACAAACCTTTCTGATTAGAATATACTTATCGCCAAGTATTATTTATTTTTAAATAAAAGGAGGGAGG
>NZ_MLAP01000027.1 GCF_002272865.1 Helicobacter sp. 12S02634-8
TGAGTTTGGTGTCTGAGAGTTTGATGACTAAAGCTTCATTATTTGTATTGGTGTTGCCATTAGAGCTTGCGTTAATCGAGCCTTTGCCAACAAATGTGAGTGTTTGGTCATAGGGGTTTTTGGAGAGGTCAATGAGATTGCCATTGAAGCTTGAGGCTTCTAGGGCGTGGGAGAGACCATTGAGGCCAGTGACTTTGGCTGCTTCATTAGCGCTGTAGAAATTAAGATTGAGACTATAGTTGTCTTCTTTGAGATTGCCTGTGAGGCTAGAGCCATAGATAGCAATGGTAGAGCCTTTAGCAATATCTTTTTTATCATCTTTATACACACCTTGCTCGGTGTCTCCACTTGAGCTTTCTTTGTCTTTCCATTTATCAGCTTCAATATCTAAAGGGTTTTTATTGTTGATAGCAATGAAACCTGCATTATTGAGTGCATTGAGGATTCCATAGGGGGTGGTGGTATTTTTATCACTTTCTCCCTCGCTCCCTCCATTTCCACTATCTTCTGTGGTGTTGCCTGCTTGGGTATTAGAGCTTTTCTTGGTGTTATCCATGCCCCCTAGGTTATAGATGGTGATATTGTTTTTAGATGGATTTGTGGTGTCTCCTCCTAAAATCGAGCCTGCAAATTTAACAGTCTGACCGATATAGCTGCTAGCACTATTGTTGTTGTTATCTCCATTATTGGCAGTGGTGATAGTAGTGCCTGTATTATTTGTAAAATCAAAGGAAATATTGTGTGTGCCTTGGCCGACAATCGCTAAGCCTCCAATGGAGGGATTGGAGCCATCAGCGCGTTTAGAATAATCAAAGGCAATGGCTACATCTCTTGGTTTGAGGCTGGAGTCTTCTCCTTTAGTGGAGCCTCCAATGATTCCATTGAGTTCTGTGTTGATGAGATTGAGAGTCCCTAGGGCTCTATAGAGGTTTTCATACTGGATAGTCCCTGCATTATAAAAGCTATAGCTTGAATCTGTTGTGCCTCCTAGGATTGTGCCTGTATAGCCACTTTGACCTTTTTTAAAGGTGCCATCTTTATAGACAAAGGCAATGGTTTTTTTGAAATTATCATTATCAAAGCCAATGTTTCCATCTGAGCTAACCCCTTCTACATAGCCATCGGTGTATTCTGTAATGCCATTGGTGGTGCCATTTGTATTGCTGTTTTCTTTTTTGGTATGGGTTTTATCACTTTGTGTGAGGGTAAAGGACTTATCTCCTTCATTAGCAAGAATCATGGGTCTATTTGCAGAGTCATAGACAACATTTCCCATAGAGTCTTTTTGAATCGTGGCATTCCCAAAGGTGATGGAGAGATTTTTAGTTGAATCAGAGAGAATTCCTGTTTGGGCTTGGCTTGAATCACTGCTATCACTTGAATCATTAGAGCCAGATGTGGTAACAGATTTAGCCAAAGCTGAATTTGTATCTAAGATGATTGAGGTTTTTTCTAAGCCTAGGGCGCCAGTGAAACTAGAGACATCGATATTAGTGGCAGTTTTTAGGGCAAGATCTAGAGTTTGACCTTTGTAGCCATTGTTAGCATTTGTGGTATCGCCATTTTCAGAGCCATCATTAGTGGGGGCGGCTTTTGAGAAGTCAAAGCTACCGACATCAGAGAAGACTACAGAAGAGTTTGTGCCCCCTCCTTTGATATTACTAATGCTTGTGTTAGAGTTTTTACCTTTTAGTTTGCCATCACTATCAGCCCCACCAAAGTTGAGTGTTAGATGGACATTGTTGTTAGAATCTTTGATGATGATATCAGAGATGGAGAGAGATTTGGCTTCAGAGCCACTAGTTCCGTTAGCTTTAGGGACAAAGTCAAGCACGCCTGTGAGTGTGCCTGCATAGCCATTGGTGGTTTGATCAGTTCCATTGCCTGAGATTTTACCGATACTAAGTCCTGCCATATTTTTAAAATTAGCAGAAGAAGCAGAATTGGTGGCTTGGAGGGCGCCAACAGATGTAGTATCAAAGTTGGCTATGAATTTGGTATTAGCTCCTATGGCTTTGATATCTTTGAAGCTTGTGTTTTTAGCATCGATATTTAGTGTGCTTGTGCCATTGGTTAGATTGATATTACCATTTACAGAAGAAGAATCTGAAAAGCTAATCGTGCTTGTGCCTCCTGAGACATTAAGACCATTAGTCCCAATGCTAGAACCTCCTTTAAAGACAACATTATTTGTTCCCCCAGAGATGGTTAAGCCTTTGAGGGTGGATTTGGTATCAAAGTTGATATTGCTTGTATTGCCATTTAAAGTCACAGCGCCAACTTTGGAGTTGTTTTTAGCATTGATGGTTAAAAGCGTGCTGTTATTAGAGATGGTATTGGAGTTAGAGTCTTTTTGGGTGGCATTGTCGAAGTTAAAGACAGCTTGCACGCGAGAAGTATTATTAGTGCGTTGTTGGGCTGTGTATTTCCCATCCCAGATGGCACCGTCTTTGAAATTAAAGGTCACACGTCCTGCTTGGTTTTCAATATCCCCCTTTAATGCGTATTGTTCCCCGTTAGTGTTAGCGCCGTTTCCAGAGAAAGTGGCATCGATAATGGTAGCTTCTGATAGTGAATTATATTTATTGGTAATTTTTCCTGTGAAACTAGAGCGTTTGAAGTTGATTGTAGCTTTGGGGGTGCCAGAGTAAGAAGAGCCAACAAGACCTTTACCGTGGTCGAGGTTGCCCGTAAAGACAGAGTCTATGGCACTGAGATTGAGGTAGCTTGATGAAGTGATGTTTCCAGAGTAGTTTGAGCCATTAAACAACGCAATATTGGCTGTGGGAGAGTTACTCCAAGCAGACATTTGTGTCTTGAGGTCAGCTTTAGCAGTAGAGCCAATCAATGTGAGGTTAAAAGTATTATCTGTAACCATAATTTGAGAATTTTTCTGCGTTGTAGTGCCATTAGAAGTTTGGTCGCTACCCACAAGGGAACTGCCATTTTTAAAGACAAGCGTTGTAGAAGTGCCCCCAGCAATATTTGTTTGTGTCCAATTGCCTTTCATCTTTGCATTATCAAAGGTGAATTTAGCATAACGATTCGCAGTAACATCGCCCACAAAGGCATAACCCTTGTATTTACTCATGCTTGAAGTGTTGCCGTTATAGTTGCCCGTGAAGGTGAAGTCTGCCCAGCCGTATTGACCACCATCTGTGTTGGTAAAATTCCCTATCCATACAGAATCTTTAAATTTGGTAACAAGGCTACCTGCATTGTCTTTGTTAGAAACATTGATGGCTGTAACGGCCATTTTATTGGCAGTGAGATTAGCGTTGTCTGCCCAGTCGAGCTGGAGAGAAAAGGTAGCAGTATCAGTATCCTTGGAGTGCGTGAGTACAACATTATGATAGTCAGTTTTTGCACCAATGCAAGAAACAGCAGAGCCTAAGGTGCAATTTTGATCACCAAAAAAATTATCTGCTTGCGCGATATCTCCTGAGAAAGGAAACAAAAAGGCTGCAAGGACAAAGGAAAATAGCGGTGTAAAGGGCTTTTTTAGGGCTTTGGCTTTGGAGGTTTTTGAGGATTTGGCTGTGATTGAGGCTTGGGGTGTTTTGGTGCTTGAGGCACTGTCGCTTGCAACTCCATCGCTTGAAAATTTGGAGGTTTTTAGAGTTCGGGCTTTTAGGGTGCGTGGTGTTTTATTGTTTGTGCTTGGTGTGCTTGCGCTTGCTTTTAAAGATTTGCTATTAGGGGGGGGGCCATTGTAAGGCTTGAGTCTAGGGATATATCATTTTGGATAGTATTTTTGGTTGTAGCTCTTGGAGTATTTTTGGCTGCTGTAGCAGTGGATTGGGTATTTTCTAGGGCATTATAGACATTAGTACAGCTACTCTTTTTCATAAAAATCCTTTTGAAAGTTTTTCGTAAGAATAGTTTAGAGTAAAAAAATATGAAAGTCAAGGGGGGGGGGGGGGTAAAAATACCAAAATGCACAAATTTAGTGGAAAATTTTTATTGTGAAAATTTTTGTTGTTTTTGGGGTTGGGGGGGATTTTTCGCTCGCCCTCCCCTCTCTTTTTAATAGATTGTATTTAACTAAAAAACATTTTTTTAATCTCAAAAAAGGGGTTTATCCTCCCCTAACATAATGGGTGGGTGGGTCAAGACCTTAGCCCCGAAAAAACTCTTTTTTCGGCAAACCATTATCAAACGATAGAGGGGAAGCTCGCAATCCTCCACCTATCTATTTTTATTGGGATTTCTTTATGAAATCCTAAGACCACTTCAGGGATTAAAAATCCCTTGCGTTCCTAAAGGATAGAGTTATTCCCGACTTTGTCGTTCATCAACTCGTTTTCAGAGGTTCGCACTTCTGCAATCTTGTCTCCCTCTTTTTACACCCTTGGCTTTAGGGCGAGCAAAGACAGCTCTCCAATCCGAGGTTTTCGCCTTTCTGCATTTTGCCTTTGCGTGCAGTGGGTGGGGGCAGGTTTTAGGAAGGGGGAGGGCTAGCTTTGACTAAGTAGAACCCTCCCCCTCCTAAGAAAAGAGTTTTAAAAATATTTTTGGATTTAATTGATTATTCTATTTGCTAAAGAGCTTGAAAGGTTTTCAAAATAAAAAGGTAGGTCTTTAGGATTCTTTAGAATCCCAGTGAAAATAAACAAGAAAAATTAATGGAGAGAAGCCCTAAGCAAGAGCTTAGAGCATAAGGCTTTAGAGTTTAGAAGCGTTTTGAGAGAGATATTCTTGAACACCTTGATGGGTGGCTTTCATACCTTTATCGCCTTTTCTCCAGCCAGCAGGGCATACCTCGCCATTTTCT
>NZ_MLAP01000028.1 GCF_002272865.1 Helicobacter sp. 12S02634-8
ATATGTTAAGTGGTGTATATAAAACCAAAGAGAGCAGGAAATACCATATTGTTTATTTTGCTAAGTTGGGGAATTATTACCGAGCTGTGTTTAAAAAGGCAATAAATGACGAGGGAGAAGAAGAAATTTATATTTTAAGCTTATTAAAGTCAAGCAAACAAATAAAAAAATAAGAGCAAGATCAAGGATTGCTCTAAGTCCTAATTGATGGGAAGCACACCAACCCCACCTTTTAATCCTTACGCTTGCACCCTTGATCTCTGCAAGTGCTTATTTAGGCTATTGGCTTTGGATTAGGATCTTTTAATTGTAAGATAAAAAACTTAATAATTAATTTAATGGAGAGTATAGAAATGAAATCTATGTAACGAGTTTAGTTAGGTATAGGAGGGAGGATAAGGATTTTGAAGCACAGATAAGAAAGTTAAAAAGCTCTAAAGAAGAACTTTAGCTGAGGGCTGGGTTAATGCCCTCTGTTTAAAAGTGTGGTATGCGAAAAGTCCCCACTATTCACCTTTCCATTCCAATCCCTAGAACTTCGGATTCCCATCGCCTGAGTGGCTTTTAAACATTGACATTATATCATTTTTATCAAACAAATAACATAATTTATTTTAGACCTCTTTGGAGTCTTGACATAATCCCTATCTATTTTTTATTTCGTTTTTTTGCAAACAAATGGGCTTTAAGTTTGGTTAGGTTTTGCTCGCCTAGCTCTGTCAAAGACTTAATTTTTTTGCCATATTTATTTAAAACAATCGAATAAATATCCTCTTTTTCTAGCCCTAGCTCGCTGGCTTTTGCATAAATCGCAGAATACAATTCTTTTCTCCAAGCTGCATTGTTTCTTCGCCTTATTTGTGGTCTTTTGATGGCACTCAATCCTTTAAAAGAAGCAAAAATTCCGATGATTTGATACCTTATCTTATCAATATTCTCATCTGCTTCTTTCAAGTCTAGTCCTAAGTCTAGTTTTGTAGCTTTAGTAACTCTGCTGATGGCTTTATTTAAGTCTTCAAGATTGGCTTTAATATCTAGCGTGATGGATGAGTTCATAGGGTTCCTTTGATTAAAAACTGATTGATGGGGTTGATTTTTTTACATTGAGTGGCTAGAATTGAGTGAAAGTTAATAGGGGTGTTGAGATGAAAAAAGATATCTGTGTTGGATTGATTAATTTTTTGAAATTCTTGACAATGTATGGTCTTATTTTTGAAAGTCTTATTTTTGGGTTGGCTTTTATTTGGATTCCTATTCCTCATATAGGTGAGATTTTTACCATATTCTTTGCTAAGCTTTTGTTTTATTGGCTCATCCTTGCTGTTCCTGTCTATTTGTTCTTGCTTTTTATTCAAAAGGTAATGATTGCTACTTGGCATAATGAAAATGATTTTCTTAAACCAATTGAACTTATCAGCGTTGATTGATTTTTCAAATCCCACTCTTTGCCTCCAATATCTTCTTAGAAATCTTTATATAGTCTTCAAACTCACTCCACTGCATATTTTCAATGTCCTTTCAATATCCTTTAAAGGACAATCAAGCAGATTTCCATAAAATTTCTCATACGATTACTGATGATTTTATGTTAAATCAAGCCATTATAGGGATGTCACATCATTTAGGCTTTGAGTTTGGGATTGCTGCACTCAATCTTAAAATCCCCCTTTGCTACTTCTAAAAATGAATCTTGAGTTTGTATCGATGGCTTTTCTGCAAATATCTTAAAATCATTACTCAATTGGGCTTTGACAGGGGGCATACCCTATCCAACCAATCAATGAACGCAACGATTGATTCTCAAAAATCCACCTTTCTAATGAGTAATATCACACCCCAAAACCCCCAAATCAACAGAACCATATGGAAAAAGGCAGAAGACAGAGAGAGAGCCTTAGCCAAGGCAGAGGGGAGCGCTGAGGTCTTGAATATCGTGATTTACCCAAAAGACAAGTCAAAACTCAAGTTTATCCATAACAATATCGCTATCCCAATCGCCTATGTCAAAATCATAGAAACAAAAGATACCAAAGAATGCTATGAATTCCCAAATCACGAGGTCGAAAATGAAAGTTTGGAGAGTTATAAGGTGGAGTGCAATGCGTGGGCTATTTGTCGGCGTTAAGGCAGTGTTATTTGGTTTTTTCTTCAAATTCTTTATATTTCAAAAGCTTTGCTTTTAATTCCATTTTTAGTTTTGGCGTGGCATAAGCCCTTAAAAGCTCTATAATCTCTTGGAGTTCATCATCAATAGGAGGTAGGGTATGGCTATGATTGATATGATTCCCATCGCCTTTAATCTGCACGACATTATTCCCCACTGCCATCAGTGAGGATTTTTGGGATATTGGGTTGTCAGCATTACCCACAGAACCTAGCATTTCTAAAATTTCATACTTAACAGAGCTAGGAAGACCATTTTTATACCAATTCTGAGCTGTTGATTTAGACCTCCCTAGCAATGTAGCCAAAGCTCCTAGTGATGTTATGTTAAAAGCCTTTTTAGTTATTTCTAATAAATCCTTGTCTTCTGAACTCATACCTTGCTTTTTAGTTTCTTGCATTTTCTGCTCCCAAAATCTTTATTAGATACTCAGCAAAATTAATACCAAAAATATTTTATAAATGTAGTATATAGTATTGATATATGGTTATAAATACTATATAATACACTCATAAAACTTCATAAAGAGGTTTTAAATCTAGCAAAGGAGGACACGATGAAAGTCTTGAAAGTGATTTTAGCAACCCTTGAAATCATTTATCTAGCCTTAAGCATTTATAAAATGCTGAGTGGATAAGCCCCCTATGGGGGAGGTATCCAAAGATACAAGACTTTCAATCGTGTCTATGCCATTATAACAAAAGCAAGGAGTAAAAAATGGAAAATGTTTTATTAGGCGTTATCATCATCTTATTGACTGCGTATGTGGTCGTGCTAGAGCTATGGACTCATAGCAGAATCGATGATTTGAAAAAAGAAATCGAAAAACTCAAAAAAGGACAACGATGAAAACAGAAAAAATCAAGGTCAAGACAGAGTTTCAAGGAGTCGCTGCAGATTATGCGCTAGCCCAAGGGATAAGCCTCCATATTGAAGAAACCTATTATGGCAAATGCCTAGAGGAGGCATACACTGCGTTTAAATGCTTTTTTACTGATTATCGTGGAGATGTGGGCAGTGTGTCTGTTGAGGTCTCAGATGACACAGATATACGCTCATATGCGTATGGAGCTGTTGAGTTTTGGGATATATTCCGTAAAAATGGCTTTGAATTCAGCCCAATAAGACCAAGCAGTCTGTAGTGTGGGAATTTAGGGTATCGATAGCTGATTCTTTAGATGGGCTAGATAAATAATAATCTTCATCAGTCCCATTGTGTATATAAATTCTCCATCGATTGTTTTTATTGACAATTCTGATGGTGAATTGCTTGACTTGATACATATATTCAGTAGCCATTGTTTATCCTTATTGTTTTCTAAAATAAGCAATAGGGATTCCTTAGATTGGCTATAATCAATCAATCAGATTTAAAGGTGTGCGATGTGGGATATATTTCTAATCATTATTAAAATAGTATTTTTTACAGGTGTATTTGCATTTGGTATGGTGTTTTTAGCATTGCCCCTCGATGACTTGATGATGAAATATGAAAGATTTAACAGATTCACTCATATAGCTTTTGTGATACTTGTATTTTTATTTTTTATTTCTATCACATATTTTTCAATTTTAGACTATATACAAACTCCATAAAAGGCTAAGTCCCTAAAAAAAGCTAAGCCCTTAACTCCTCGCCCACTGCGACTCTCTCAACAACTGCTCTTTATAAAATCTAGCTTGTATGGGCTTGTATGATTTGATATGCTCTTTTATCAAAGCTCTGTTTTATCGTTGATTTTTTTCTGAGCTGTAATGAGCTAACCACCCAAGTAACAACTCCAATGATTGTAATCACTGCTGCTTCTAGAGATTGCATTTGTTTATCCCACACTCCATTATCCCCACGCAAGCAACGCCCAATCACGAGCTTTTTAAAACTAGAAAAAATATGCGAAATGAAATAAATAAAAATGTAGTATATGGTATTGACATATGGTTATAATCACTATATAATACACCCATAAAACATACAAGATATGTTTTAAATCCAAACGAAAGGCACAAAATGAGAAAGCTTGAAAAGATTATCAACATCACCTACAAAATCTGCTTGATAATCTTAGCAATCAACCAAATCTATGCGATT
>NZ_MLAP01000002.1 GCF_002272865.1 Helicobacter sp. 12S02634-8
AATCGGACAAGCCCTAGACAATCAATGCAAGAAAGCCAGATACAAAAGGCTAGCCCTGTGAGTAAGAATAGAGAGTTTGAAGCCACTAGGAGACATTATCAAAGGAGTAGGGTGAGGTGAGGAGATGCGTGAGGCAAAACACACGCAAAAAGTTAAAGAGTCTTGCTTTTTCCCAGACCAGAGATGAGCGCTTCACAAGTCCGCATACCAAAAAGCAAAATCAACCACGAAATATAAATCCAAAGCATTAAAATCAACAGCACCGAAACAGACCCATAAAGCGTGGGATAGGTCTTATTATAAGCGACATAATACACAAAACCCCATTTGAAAAGATACCAAATACTAGCACTCGCAAATGAAGTAAACACCAACACCCTCTTGCCTAAAACCTTGTTTGCAGAAAGTCGAAACAAAATCAAAAACAATATGCAAGTCCCAAGCCAAGCTAAAATATCAGGGAAAAATAGCCCATTGATTTTGTCTTTAAGCATACCTTGCACTTCATTGCTAAAATACATCATCACAAAAAAAGCCGCGGGGAATAAAGTCACCATCGTCCAATACACCATCAAGGATTCAAAAAACTTGCGAGGTTTGGAATCAAACATCTTTGAAGTGATGTATTCATAGTTTCTAAAAAACATCAAAGAAGTAAAAATAATATAAATCAGTCCCATCACGCCGAGCTTTGAGCTATTTTGCATGAAAGTGTCTAAAAAAGAACCGATGATTTCTGTGTGTGTGGGGAGGATATCTGCGAGTATAAAGGTCTTGATTTCATTGATTTTTTCTCTGAAATGGGGGAAATTAAGCATTACAGAAAAAAGTATCAGCAGCAAAGGTATCAGAGCAAAAATCGTATAAAAACTCAGCGATGAGGCATAATAAAACATCTCTTGTTCGTGCGTGAGAAAATCATAGACTTCTTTAAGCTTGGAAGTGATTTTTTGGCAAAGTTCTTTTATCATCTCTTAGTCTAACTCCAAGCTAAGGGCTATTGATTTGTGATATTGGCGATATTGGATAGTTCTGATGGCACTTTGCATTGCTAGAATCCCTTTACTTGCTTATAATATTTAGCTGCATTGAAATATATGGAAATGTATAAAACCATATCAAGCCCTAAAAGCTTTAATGGCAGGTTGTAGCGATTTTTAGTCCATAAGATTCAATCATCGCAACATCTTTTTGAGGGGCATCACCTTTTGTCGTGAGATAATCCCCTAGCACCACTGCATTGATACCACACTCAAACAACGCCCTCTGATCTTGCCCAAACACCACTTGCCTGCCCCCTGCAATCATCAAACGCGACTTAGGCAAAAACTCCCGCGCCATCACCACGCACTCCAATGCCTCTTCAGGCTCTAATGTGGGCTGTGAGATAGGCAAGGCAGGATTTTGGATAAAGAAATTAACAGGCACAGAGTGGGGAGAGAGCGTCTGGAGGGCTTTGAGTAATTCTAGGCGATCCCCCCAGCTCTCACCAAGCCCAAATATCCCCCCACTGCATAGACCAAGCCCCGCACTCAAGGCATTTTCACAAGTTTCAAAACGCTCTTTCCACGGGTGGGTGGTGCAGATTTTGGGGAAAAATTCTTTGGAGGTTTCGAGGTTGTGGTTGTAGCTATCGACCCCATTTTGTTTCAAAAACACTAAAGAAGAAGTATCAGCCCTGCCACAACAAGCGATAATATGCAAGTCTAGCCCATCATCTTTAATCATCTTGGCTGTTTTGGCAATGTATTCACATTTTTTGTCATCAAGCCCCCGCCCAGCAGTCACCAAGCAAAAGCCCAAAGCCCCATACTGCTTCAAAGCCCTTGCTTCGTGCAAGACTACTTGAGGGTCTTTAAATTTGTATTTTTCAATATCGGCGTGATAATGAGAACTCTGGGTGCAATAGCTGCAGTCTTCGCTGCAATTCCCACTGCTTACATTTGAAATCGAACATAAAAATATTCCATCATCCATTATAACTTCCTTTATAAGTAAAAAGGGATTATAACATATCTACCAACCACGCATAAACTCTGCCCGCAACCCACCAATAAGAATCTAGTGCCCTCTCCATACGCGAGACATTAAAAGACCATCAATCGCCGATGGATTGCTATAGGCTGCTATAGATTGCTTAGGATAAACTCTCTAAAACCTTGCTTGCATGCCCTTTTGCCCTGACATTATAAAAAGCATTGCGTATATACCCATCAGGACTGATGACAAAAGTAGATCGGATAATCCCAAACACCTCCTTGCCATACATCATTTTTTTGCCATAAGCACCATAAGCGCTCGCCACACTCTTATCGGGGTCACTCAAAAGAATATGCTTGAGGGCTTTATCTGCGATAAATTTTTTATGACTTTTGGGGCTATCTGGGCTAATACCTATCACCACAGCACCTTTTGAGGCAAACTCCCCTAATAAGCTCGTAAAATCAATGGCCTCTATTGAGCACCCTGAAGTATTGTCTTTGGGGTAGAAATACAGCACGATTGTCTTAGAGCCAAAGTCTTGAGAGCTAATCTCTAAATCATCTTGGTTTTTGAGCCTAAAACTAGGGGCTTTATCGCCTATTTTTAATTCCATCATAAATCCTTAGTATAAAATCACTGCAACATTTTGAGGGCCGTGCACGCCAAATACGGTCTGGAGTTCAATATCTGCAGTCCTAGAGGGACCTGCGATAAAAAGCAAATTTGTGGGCAAAACTCCTGCTTTGCTTTGTGCTTTGAGTGCGCTAATCCCTGCAAAAAGATCAGGGACAATCTTTGTTTTATCGAGCAAAATCACACAATTGAGTGTAATCAAAGAAGCAAGTCTAGGGCTCAATGGAGAAGAAACGATACCTGTAATGCCTAAATTTGCCACGCCACACACACCTTTGACAATAGAAGTATCGATACCAAAAAGCTCTGAGCGCATTTCTTTGACATCTCTGTCATAAGCGATTTTGCTTGAGCCATCAGTGAGTAAAGACACATCAAAAGGAATATCCAAAGTATGCAAAACTTTGAGCGCTCCCATATCTGCAAGCACACTCGATACATCTTTTAGAAGATCTGAGGGGCAAGACTCGATCACTTGAGCACGATTGAGACTCTGGAAATGCTTGTATTCATCGACAATATCAGCACATTGGGGTTTGAGGATATTTTTATAATGGGGTGCAAAGCTTGGGAGCGGGTTTTGATCTAGGGCAAAACGCACGCGATCCAAAATATCTGTTTTACTCATAGACCACTCCTTGAATTTTCTTGACTTTGGCGTGCAAGGCTGTATCAATATGGGGAAATTCACGACAACGCACCCAATTTTTAAGCCCCGGTAGCATAGAAGCCATCTTTTTACCCAATGGAGCAAACAACCCCACCACGCGCAACAACAAACGCCATTTTGCCCCACTAGTCGCCAAAGAAGCAAACGCCCTCATCGCTGCTTTTTCACTTTTATTTTTATGCGTATTAGCATACCCAACTACATTGCCCCTGCCTGAGCCAACCTTTTCGCTTCTGAGATCTCTGATAAGCTCTGCAAGGGGGATTTTGACAGGGCAAACCTCTGAACAACGCCCACAAAGCGAACAGAGATTGACCATATAACCACAATTATCCAAACCAAATAATTGCGGTGAGATGACCTCCCCAATAGGCCCTGGATAGGTAGAGAGATAGGCGTGTCCGCCGATTTTATCATACACAGGGCAGTGGTTCAGACAAGTCCCGCAACGGATACAACTCAAAGAGCGATAATAATGAGAGTCAGCCAAAATATGTGAGCGATTGTTATCCAACATAATAATATGGACTTCTTTAGGGCCATCTAAATCGCCTGCTTTTCTTGGCCCTGTGATGATATTGTTATAGCAAGTGATCGCAGCCCCAACAGCACTAGGCACAAGCAAAGTATCGAGTATCGAGGCATCTTCAAAGCTCTCAATCACCTTTTCTATCCCGCAAATTGCCACATGAATATCACAAGCTGTTGTGCTCATACGCCCATTGCCTTCATTTTCTACCAACCAAATTGCCCCCTCATCAGCAATGGCAAAATTCACCCCCGATAATCCCATCTTAAAATCTTCAAACTCCTTACGCAAGTGCTTTCTAGCAATCGCATTGAGTTTTTCAGGCTCGCTCTCTAGGGGGGCGTGGAGCTTTTGAGAAAAAATCTCTCCAATCTGATAGCGATTTTTATGGATCGCAGGGGCTACGATATGCACAGGTGGCTCATCGATAAGCTGTATGATGAGCTCTCCTAAATCTGTTTCTGTCGCCATAACGCCCTTTTGTTTTAAATACGCATTGAGATGGATCTCCTCGCTTGCCATGGACTTGCCTTTGAGAATCTGTGTCACTTGATTTTTTAAAGCGAGTTCATAGATGATCGCATTAGCAGCTTGTGCGTCTGAAGCCCAATGCACCTTGAAGCCGTTTTTGATAGCATTTTGCTCAAATCGCTCCAACAACACATCAAGCTTGGCAAGTGCTTTGATCTTGACTTCTTTACCCAGCTCACGCAAGCCCTCCCAATCTGTATAACGCCCTGCTATGAGATTTTTGCGATTGGTCTTGAGGGTGCGCATGACCGATTTGAGGTTTTTCCGCAGCTGTGTGTCTGAGAGTTTGGCTGCAATGGTGTCTTCATATTCTTGCGTTGAATGGAATAAAATACTCTCGCTCATCACACCCCTCCCATGACCCCAGTGCGCTGGGCAAGAAAGTCATAAAGATGCATTGGCTTGACCTTCACGCCCATTTTTTTCATCGCCCCACTGATATTAAGCAAGCAGCCTGCGTCCCCTGATATGAGATATTCGACATTTCTAGATTGGATATCATCGATTTTATCACTCACCATTGCTTGAGAAATCTCTGGCTCTTTGATACTGAAAGTCCCCCCAAAACCACAGCACTCCTCCTCTCTCTCTAGCTCGATGAGCTCGACATTTTTCAAGCTCCTCAAAAGTGCCTTAGAAGAATCAATAATCTTAGCTACCCGCAAAGCGTGGCAATTCGAGTGCCAAGTGATTTTAACGGGCGTGCCTTGGTCTTGATACCTCACACCTAAGCGCTTGTCTAAAAATTCGCTGAGCTCAAATATGCGCAAAGAAAAGTCATACACACGACTATATTCAGCGCTCCCCTCAAACAACTCCAAATAATCATGACGCATCATTCCCACACAAGACCCACTTGGTGCGATGATGGGATAATCTTCTTCAAAGAGATTGACATTATACAAGGCTATTTTTTTGCTCTCCTCATAATAGCCTGAATTATAGCTTGGCTGCCCACAGCAAGTTTGGTCTTTTTTGAATATGACCTCAACCCCCTCTTTTTGCAAAAGTTTGATGGCATTTACGCAAGTATCGCTATAGGCAACCCCACCCAAGCAAGTTGAATAAAAATAAACCTTCATTGATTATCTCCTTGAAATCGATCCATTAAATATACCCTAAAAAGGCATAAAAAATAAGAATCAAAGTTGATGATTGAGATTTTGAATATTATTTTTGATACTTATTTACACATTTAATTATAAGAAATAATTTTTCTCTCTTATAAAACAAAGACTCACAAAATCTTTTGGCTATACTAGACTTTGCATAAGTGCAATAACCAATACAAACCAACACAAGGAACAAAATATGGAATACTATCAGACCTATGATCCACTGAATAATATTTGGCTGAGTGCTTTTGTGGCTTTATTACCGATATTGCTATTTTTTGCTTCATTGATTGTATTCAAGCTCAAAGGCTATATGGCAGGACTACTCACCGTGCTTCTTGCGGCTGTGATTTCTGTATGGGTATATGGTATGCCCATTGAAATGGTCGCTTCAAGCTTTGGATATGGCTTTTTGTATGGATTATGGCCGATTGCTTGGATCATTGTAGCAGCCATCTTTCTCTACAAACTCTCTGTCAAATCGGGGTATTTTGATATCTTAAGAGAGAGTATTCTATCCATCACGCCCGACCATCGTATTTTAGTTATTTTGATTGGTTTTTGTTTTGGAGCATTTTTAGAAGGAGCGATTGGCTTTGGGGGGCCTGTAGCTATCACAGCTGCTATTCTTGTGGGCTTGGGCTTGCGTCCTTTATATGCAGCTGGGCTTTGTATGATAGCCAACACTGCACCTGTGGCATTTGGCGCTGTGGGTATCCCTATCATCGCAATGGCTGGTGTGGTCAATGTCCCTGCGCTTGAAATCTCAGCGATGACAGGCAGAATGCTCCCTCCTTTGACACTTTTTGTGCCATTTTTTATCGTGTTTTTGATGGACGGCTGGCGAGGGGTCAAAGAAACTTTTCCTGTTGTCTTAGTCGCAGCCCTCTCTTTTGCTATCGTGCAGTTTTATAGCTCCAACCATCTAGGGCCTGAGCTCCCTGATATTATCTCAGCTGTTGTGTCTATCATCGCTACGACAATTTTCTTGAAGTTTTGGCAGCCAAAGAGGATTTTTCGCACTGATGGCAACCACTCCACCACGCAGCACTCCAAGTACCATATTTGCAAGGTGCTAGTGGCTTGGGCACCTTTTGTTATCTTGATTGGGACAATTGTGATCTGGACACAGCCTTGGTTCAAAGACCTCTTTAAGGCTGGGGGAGCATTGGCTTTTTCAAGCTTTAGCTTTGAATTTAGCTCCATCAGTGAAAAGATCATCAAAACTGCGCCCATTGCCCTTGAGGGGAAATCTCCTGCAGATAAGGTCATTTTCTCTCTCCCATTGATTGGGACAACAGGGACTTCTATCCTTGCTGCTGCGATTTTGAGTATTTTTATCTTGCGTGTGCGCACTAAAGATGCATTGAGTGTCTTTGGTGAAACACTCAATGAAATGAAACTCCCTATTCTCACTATCGGTTTGGTCTTGGCCTTTGCTTATATCTCTAATTATAGCGGTATCTCTGCGACTCTAGCCCTAGCCTTAGCCAGCACCGGCCATGCCTTTACCTTTTTCTCTCCGATCATTGGCTGGATTGGAGTATTTTTGACCGGAAGTGATACGAGCTCTAACCTATTGTTTGGCTCTTTGCAGCAGCTCACTGCAAGGCAACTCGGTATCCCTGAAGTTCTCTTTTTGGCTGCTAACTCTGTAGGCGGGGTTGTAGGCAAGATGATTAGCCCTCAGAGTATCGCTGTAGCTTGTGCGGCTGTGGGCTTGGTGGGGCGAGAGTCTGAGCTATTCCGATTCACAATCAAATATTCGATTCTCTTTGTGATCGCTATCGGGCTTATCACTACCTTGTTTGCTTATGTATTCCCTCAAGTGATCCCCTAAAGGTCTTTGAGCGCCCCTCTCCCAAATAAAAATTCTATAAATTATAGAAAATTATAGAAACAAAAAAAAGGGGGGGCAAGCCCTCTAAAAATATAGCCCCCCCCCCCAACTTATCAATCCCCTCCCCAAAAAAACTTCTCTTTTTTTCTAACTCTCGCTTCTCTAGCTCTCTTTTTTCTATCCCAATGGCTTATCTTCAATTCTTACCCCACCAACCAAAGCTAGCCTTGCTGTCTTAAGACCTAAGCACAAATTTCAATGCCTCAAAGAATCCAAAATCTCCAAAGATCGTATCCGTTTTGTTTGGTCATAAATATCGCAAGTAAATATCAATTCATCAGCTTGCGTGTCTTGAAGAATTGTTATCAGTTGTTTTTTTGCATCTTCTGCATTGCCTAAAACCATCATCGATTGCATACCCATCACAGCTGCCTTTTCTCTCTGATTCCACGAAATATCCAAAAAGGGTATCGGCGTTTTGAGCTTCAAGCTTTCCCCTCTTAAAAGGGCTAATCCCCTTTGATAAGCACTGCTTGAAAGGAATAAAGCCTCCTCTTTTGTGTCTGCAAGCACACAAGGCAAAGCAACAATCGCATAAGGCTTGGGACAAGCAAGCGAGGGAGTGAAATGCTCCCGATACAAACGCAGGACCTCTAAGAGATCTTTTGGAGCAAAGTGTGAAGCAAACGCATAAGGCAGCCCCTTGCGTGCTGCAACTTGAGCACTATAAAGACTAGAGCCTAACAAATAAATAGGCACACGCGTCCCCCAGCCAGGCACTGCCCTGACCTTGCTCCTAGTCCCATCACCCAAAAAATCCTCCAACTCTTCGAGCTCTGCGAAAAAATTCTCATCGCTATGGATACGTTCTTTACGCACAGCTAACGCACTTTCATAATCCCCACCCCTTGCACGTCCCACGCCCAAGTCAATGCGATCTCCATAGAGGCTTTGCAAAGTCCCAAACTGCTCAGCTACAACCAATGGCGTATGGTTAGGGAGCATCACCCCACCAGATCCGACCCGAATCTTTTGAGTATGGGCTGCGATGTGTGCGATCAGTATTGCTGTGGCTGAAGAGGCAATGCCGTCCATATTATGATGTTCAGCAAACCAAAATCGCAAAAATCCTAGCTCTTGAGCCTTTTTTGCTATGGATAGAGAGTTTTGAAAAGCTGTGGTGATTCCATCATTTGCACGGATTGTTACAAGATCTAAAAAAGAAAAAGGGATATTTTGTAAAGTCATTTTTGTCCTTTAGTCATAAATAGTCATAAAATTTTTCAAGGCTTGCAAGGATTATCAGATAAGCATACAAAATCAATGCGATAGGCTTCCCTTAAGGGGTATGCGGAGAGAAATTATTCTGATAAAGCCGCAATAAGGCAATAAAAAATGCTGTGATCGTAGGCCCAACCACAATCCCCCAAAAGCCAAATGTCCCAAGCCCAGCCAAAATAGAAAAAAAGATTAAAATTTCATTGATAGCCAGAGGTGTTTTTAGAATCCTTTTTTTGATAAGGGCAATCAAAAATGGCTTGATGAGATTATCGATAACAAATCCAATAAATACCAATGCATAAACCCCAATAAACACTGCCCCAATAATATCCCCTGCATAAATCTCATAGCCTACAATCGGTAGCCATATCAGCGCACCCCCTACAATCGGCACCAAAGACGCCAGCCCATAGAGCACACCGAGCAAAAAACCATCATAACCAAACCACACAATCGCCACACCAAAGGCAAAGCCCTGCAAAAGGATATTGATGATAGAGGTCAAAAACACCACACGCAAAACCCCATTGATCTCCCCAAAAATCGCCCTGCTCTCTTGGGGCGTGAAAGGCAGCAAGCTCAATACATACTCATAAATCCTCTGTCCATAATAAAAAAAGAAAAATAAAAAAATCACGATAAAGCCCGTGTCTAAGACAAAATTCAAGCTGTATTTACCGATGTAGCTACTCAATTTAATCACATAAGACACAATCGAATGCACAGAAATATTAGCCAAAAATCCATTGATTGGACCACTCAGCTCTGGGAAACGCCCAAATACTCGCATAACAAGTGCCTTGCTCTGCTCGATAAACACTGAAACCGTTTCTGTATCCATTCCCAAAATCAATCGGACACTTTGATGTCCCACAAAATAAAGCGGCAAAATCAAAAAACCCAACAACACCCCAACACACAGCAATGAGCTCAAAATACCCGATCGCACATAGCGATCTAAAAACTCCTTGAGCCAAAAGGTCGCCACACACAAAAGCCCTGCTATCAAAAGATCCATCAAAAAATCTTGATACAAATACCCCAACCAATACACACTAACAGCAAAAACAATCCAGAAAAAATAAATAGGACGCATGAACGAAACCAAACACTCCTAACACCCAAATATAGGTCATCATAGCCATAACACACGCTAGAATCACACCCCATATCTAAGGACTTCAAAATAGATTTGATTATAACAGAACTCCTCTGTATTTGGGGCAAAATCAATTCTTTTTCCTCGCTTCTAGGATAAAATAACAAATCAATCCACAAACAAAGGAAAATGATGGTTTTGCACAAATATTCAGGGAGTGGGAACGATTTTCTCATATACCATAGCTTCACCCATCAAGACCGATCTGCGCTAGCAAAAGCCCTCTGTGATCGGCATTTTGGTATCGGAGCTGATGGGCTTGTTGTCCTCCTCCCCCACTCTCAATACGCCTATCAATGGGAATTCTACAACTCCGATGGCTCAGGGGCTAAAATGTGTGGGAATGCGAGCCGCTGTGTCGCCCATTATGCCTATATGATGGGACTTGCTCCTGCTAAACATAGCTTTTTGAGTGCTGCAGGCGTGATTGAAGTCAGTGTCAAGGGCGATAGTGTCATAAGCAACCTAGGGGACTATCGAATGCTCAAGCAAATGGATTTGTCTATGCAAGATTATTCGGGGCAATGGTATTTGCTTGATACAGGCGTGGCACATATGGTGCATTTTGTCGATACATTTTCCAAGCTCCCAAGCTCCAAAAATCCCGTGCTCTCAGAGCTGCGCCATACCTATAATGCTAATATCAACATCGCCCATATCCAAGCAGATGGCACTATCGCTGTTTGCACCTATGAAAAAGGGGTGGAAGATATCACTCTAGCTTGCGGGACAGGTATGGCTGCTGTCTTTGCTTGTGCACATCTTTACTACAATATCCCCGCACAAGCCACACTCATTCCCCCAAGCCAAGAGAAGCTTTCATTGAGTCTTTCAGATGGTAAAATCCTCTATGGAGGCAAGGTCAAATATATCGGTGTCTGCTTGAGTGATCAAAACAAATACGAATAAGAAGCACTCACATACATATCTTCATAAGTTGCACGGGGTTGTGTGCTAGGGTCAAGGGTCGATTGGGCTTTGTTGAAAGGGATTTTCATACCAAGCTCGACCCGATGTGTATTTTGCAAAGTCCAGCCCACACCAAAATTCAAAACTCCCACATAGCCATATACAAATGCTCCATCTTCAGGGGTTGTTTTGACAACATTAGCGTGTTGGAAATATCCAAATCCAAGCCCACCATACACTCCAAAAACATTTTCACCGATAAAAAGTACATTGAGTAATAAATCTGCGTTCAAGCTAAGCATAGAAGTTGTGATTGTATCAAGCCCGCTAGGTTTGATCCCCATTACATAATCCAAATAAGCCCTTAGGGCAAAAAACTTATAAAATGTGAGCTGGTATCCACCTCTAAGCCCCCAAGTCAGTGCTTGATAAGAGTTTGAAGTGTCTTTGATATGGTTGATTTTTTTTACAATATCTGCCCCACCCACAGAAGCCCCAACAAATATTTGGCTCCCCAAAGCTTCTGATGACCCCTCAGAGTCTAGTGCCATCAGACCTTTGAGTATCAAACACAGCAAGATAAGTTTTTTCATTATTTGCCCATTTCCCTATTCAATAATTTCTGCCATTATATCGCATCTAGCCCAAAACCAAAACACCCCTCTCCCACTCTTACAAAAGCTAGCAAAAGGGGTGTTTTAAAAATGGGGCTTAAATTTTATCGCCCTCTAAAACTTATCGCCCTCTTTGGGTTTATAAAACTTCTTAATATAGTCATCGATAGGGGCTAATAAGCGATAAAAAACAGGGACAATCAGCAAACTCAAAACCATCGATACCAACAATCCCCCACTCATAGCAATACCGATAGGAGATTTCATCGCAGAGCCATCACCTGTGGCAATAGCAAGTGGGAGCATACCACAAACCATTGCTATAGTTGTCATCAAGATCGGTCGGAGTCTGGACTCCCCTGCAAGAATAATTGCATCAAAAATACTATGCCCCTCTCTGCGCCGATCATTGGCAATATCAATCAGCAAGGTCGCATTTTTACCCACCATACCTATGAGTAATATCAGTCCCATCATCGAAAACATACTCAAAGGCTGCCCGACAATTCCTAGGGCAAAAAACGCACCCGAAAAGCTCAAAGGCATTGTAATCATAATAATCAAAGGCTCTAGGAGCGATTCATAAAGGGCTGCTAGAATCAGATAAATCAACACAAAAGCCGTTGCTACTGCCACGCCAAAAGCCTGCCCTGTTTCAGCGAGATTATCAGCATCTCCCCCAAAAGCCACACTCGCCCCAGGGGCTAGCCACTCAGAAGACTTGTCTTGGACAAGCTTGACTAAATCCCCCAAACTCACGCCCGAATCCTTCACAGGCTGCCCAAACACGGTCACGCTCCGTTGTCTATCATAGCGCGTGATATTAGAGGGCGTGATATTCTCTGAAATACTCACCAAACCATCTAAAAACATCAACTTCCCATCTTTGTTTTTAATCTGGAGGCGCTTGATATCGTCCATTGTCACTCTTTTATTATCAGGGACACGGATCGTGATGTAATATTCTTTACCATTTTGTTTGAAATAAGCCGCTTGATTTTCTCCAGAAAAAGCCGCATTGACAAGCTTTCCAATCGCTTGTGCGCTCACGCCATATTTATTGGCATTTTGTCGCAAGACCTTGAGTTCAAATTGAGGCTGCATATCTGAAGTGCTTGTATGGTAGTTTTCAAACTTGCCTTTGAGTTCAGGGCTTTCCATCAAAAGTTTATGCAGATTAGCGACACTTTTATCCACCAAAGACTGCGTAGGGGCAAATACATAAGCTTGGAACGAAGAGCTATCCCCTCCCCCAATGAGCGGGACTTCAGAGGGGATAATCGCTGTCATAATCTTCGCTTCTGGCATTGCCATCAAAGTATTGCGCACCTCTTTCATGATTTCAAACTGCCCTTTTCTTTCTTTTTCGGGCTTGAGCTTGACATAAATCTTGGACTTAAACACACTCTGGATCTTTCCATAACCCACTTGAACGGTTGTAAATTCAACATCAGGGCGCTTTTCAATCTCTTTTTGAAAATCTATCGTCCGACGCTGCATATCATAGATACTAATCCCTGGTTTAGTTTGTATCCATACATAAAACTGCCCTCTGTCTTCTTTGAGCATAAAATCAGACCCCAAACGCCCTGCGACCACCAAAGAGCCTGCAAACACAGCAGCTATGAGGACAATCGTGATGATTTTGTTATTCAAAACAAGCTTGAGTATGCGGACATAGGTATTTTCCATACCCCTAAAAAATGGCTCACTCCAATAATAAAAACGCGACTGCTTGGGATTGACGATCAAAGAACTCACCATCGGGATAATCGTAACCACCACGACATATGAAATCACAATCGCTAATGCCACAGTCACCCCAAAGCTCTGGAAAAATCGCCCAACAATCCCTGTCATATTCCCCACAGGGATAAACACAGAAAGCAACATCGCAGAAATCGCAATGATAGCAAACCCAATCTCGCGCACCCCTTCATAGGCTGCTTCACGCCTACTCATACCTGCTTCAAGCTTTTTATGGATATTTTCGATCACAACAATCGCATCATCGATGATAATCCCAATCGAAAGTGTGAGCGCTACCATCGTGAGCATATTGAGCGAAAAGCCCATCATCTGCACCAAAGCAAAAGTCCCCATCACAGAAACAGGGATACTGATCGCTGAAACAAGCGTGATTGTGAGATTACGCAAGAACAAAAACACCACAGAAACAGCCAAAATACCCCCAAGTATCAAGTCAAATTCAATGTCTTTGATGGAAGAACGGATATATTCTGTTGTATCCAAAAAGGGTCTGACTTCATAGCCAGGGCTAACAGCCTTAATTGCTGGAAGCTCAGCATAAACACCATCAGCAATATCAACTTCATTAGCACCTGATATTTTTTGGACTTCAAAAATCACCCCTGGTTTATCTCCAAAGGCTGCATAAGTCGTATCCTCTTCGATCCCATCTTCAATCACAGCAATATCACTGAGCTTGACATTATCAGCAACTCGGATATTGGCAACCTCACTGATTTTATAGCTATTAGCATCTGTGAGGATAGAAAAATCTTTTTTGTCATTGACAATACGCCCCCCATCAACTTCAAGATTCTCTGAAGCAAGGGTATTCCAGAGATCTGTATAAGTGATATTGTATTTATTCATCAAAGTCGGATCAGCATAAATACGGATTTGACGCTCTCTATAGCCATTGAGCTGCACGCCCCCTACGCCATAGATTTTTTGGAGCATGGGCTTGATGATGTCTTCAGAGTGGCGCATGAGTGTTGGGATAGGGACTTTATCGCTGCTTAAAAACAATGAAATGATTGCTTGCCCATTGGTATCAAACTTATCCATTGAGGGCTGGTTGATATTAGGGTCATCAAAACTCACAGAAGAAACTTTATTGATCACATCGCTCATCGCTTCATCGATAGGCTTTTCTAGCTGGAATTCGATGATAACAATACTGATATTTCTCGCACTATTTGAGGTGACTTTTTTGATCCCATCAATCCCCATCACAGCTTCTTCGATCTTGTCAGTCACCTTGCTTTCAATCACATCTGCACTTGCCCCTGGGTAGCTTGTGCTGACCATAATGATAGGGAAGTCAATATCAGGGAAAAGCGCTGTAGGGATTTTCTTGAGCGCCATTACACCAAAAAAGACAATCGCTAAGGCAAACATCAAAGTTGTGATAGGGCGAGTTATAGCGATTTTATACATTATTTGATCCTTATATAGCCATCACCAAAGATACCCGGTGCCATATCATCAGGAGCAATGGCTTCAGCACTGACCTTTCTTGTGCTATCATCAACAACTGGATAGATTTTTGTAATCTTGGCTGTCTTTTCTCCCCCGCTCCCATCAATGCTATAAGCATATTCATCACCAACTTTTACTTGACCTATGTATTTAGAATCAAACTCCAAAACAATTTTTTTGATATGGCTCACAAGCCGAAACAATGTCGTGCTATTGGCTGTGACCCCATCACCCAAATCAATATTCCTACTGGCTATGACCCCATCAAAGGGTGCCCTCAAAATGCTTTTATCCAGCAAAGCTGTGTAATAAGTATAATCAGCTTGGAGTTTTTTATAATCAGAATAGTATTTATCTAATGTATTTTTATCCACAGCTCCACCTGTTTTGCTATAGCGCTCATATTGTTTTTTGGCAAATAAATATTGCTGCTCAATCGACTCTGCTTGTGCGAGTTTGTCTTTATTGGATAGGGCAAGGAGTTTATCGCCCTTTTTGACCACGCTATCAACATCTACATACATCTCAGCGACAATCCCTGAGCTATCTAGGGTCAAATTAGAATCTTGGACTGCTTGGATATTAAAAATCGCATAAACATCTTCCCCCCACAGCAAAGACGCACTCAAAAGAGCGGCTATCAAAAATTTTATCTTCATTTCTATTCTCTCCTTACTTGATGTAATCTTGTATTTTTTGGCCGCTATAAAAAATATAATTAGCCTTTTGTAGTTCATAATTATTCAAACTCTGATTATAGGTAGCTTCTGCATCAAATTTCGTGCTCAAAGCCTGTAAATAATCTGTGAAATTAATCAATTGGGCGTCATATTTTTTCTTGATATTTTGAAAAGAAATCGTAGCAGATTTCAAGCTTGCCTCTGAAGAGGCGATTTTAGCTTTAGCAATCTCTAAAGACTTGCGATAGAGCTTTTCATCTTTTTTTTGCTCGAGCTCTTTGTATAAGAGGTTTTTTTCATTTGCCATCTGGCCCAACTTCAGATACTGCTTTTGGAGCCCTAATCCAATATCATCAAAAAGCTTCAAGGTCACAGTCACGCCCAACACATTTTGCGCAGTCGGATAGAGTGCGCCAAAGCCTGAGAGTGCATAAGCGGGCTTTTGGATATTGTAACTCCAAGTATCAAAGACTGAAATCGTGGGGTAGAAATTGAGCTGTTTGTTTTGATAAATCTGTGCATTGATTTGTTCTTTGAGGGCTGTGAGGTCTTGACGCTCTTGGATCCCGTAGGTAGGGTCTGCGATCTTGTTTCTTTTGAGGGTATCAAAAGAGAGATTTGTGAGATATTCCAACATCAGTTTATTCTGCTCAATAGAGAGCTTGGCATCAGAGATTTGATACTCGCTCAAAGAGCCTTGTGCCTTCAAAGATTCAAGATCATCAATAGTAGCAAGCCCTTGGTTATAGAGCTTGGTGACTCTTTGAATATCAGCATTGATTTGGTCAAGCTTTCTTTGTAAAGAAATCAGCTGGGAGTTGTTGTCAAAATACTGATAATACTGCTGGATCACTTGCAGATAGATATTTTGCCTTGTGTATTCCATATCAGCGATACTAGAACGATAGGTCGCGTTTTTTTCTCTGATAGAATTGATTGTATTGAAGCCATTGAATACATCTAAATTAAATTTTGCATTGGCTACTTGCGTGTTGTAGTTTTTGTATTGCTGCGTATCGCGGTTGTTGTTTTGAAATGTATAGTCAAGGTTGAGCGTGGGCAAAAAGGTCGCTTGCGCGATGGTGTGATTTTTCTTTGCTTGCTGCACACTCAAGACTTTCGATTGGAGTGAATAGTTTGAATTGGCCGCCTTTAAAAGCTCTGACAATCCTAAGATAACTTGCGTGTTTTGAGGTGGGTTCGGATAGCTTAGAGTCGTATTGCTTACATCTTGCTTGTCTTTGATATGAAAATCCATCGCTGCTTGCTTGTCTTCTTGTGTCCTTAAACCATCAGTGCCTACCCCCCATATAGGCAGTATTGCCAGCATAGCCAAAACCAAATATCTCATTTATTCTCCTAATCCTTGGGCTAAAATCTTGCTCATTATCTTATACCTTAAGCGTGAAGTAAGGGTGAAGTATAGCACAAAAATTTTAATAGTTGCATATGCAACTATTGGTTAATTTTATCCTTTCTAAGGAGTTTCTATAACAATATTTAATGTATAATCTAAAAATAAAACACACAAAAACACACAACGGGAGATTGCTCTGATGTTTGATTTTACCTCCAAGTCTTGCGCGCAAATCCATTTCAAAAAAATAATTGCCGATAGCTTCACGCCTTTGGCTGTGCTCGAAAATATCCCCGCACGGGTGCTTTTAGAATCTGCTTATCAAGAAACAGGCAAGGAGCGATTTTCTTTGATGATGCTCAAAAGTGCTTTTTGGGTCATCAAAGACCAAGGCAGATATTATCTGCACGCACAAGATACACAAAAATCCACCATTGACCTAAGCGCTAAAGATAGCAGCAAGAAATTTTTAGATTGGCTAGAATTTTTCAGAGAGCTTGCCCCCTCTAAACCTCAAGAACTCCAAAATATCCCTATTCCCTTAGGTGGTATGGGCTATTTGGGTTATGAATTTTTTGAAGAAATCGAAGATATTTGCTTGGATAAACCCAAACTCATTGACACTTATGATTGTGCGTTTATCTTTGGGCGGGATTTTTTGATCTTTGATCATCTCTATGATGAAGCCTATATCATCAGCACAAACTACGCCAAAGAAACCTGCCCTGCGCCCATCTCTGAAAATATCAAGCACATAGAAGACGCCCTACACGCCCTCAAGCCCTCGCCCTACACAGAAAAGTCTTACCCCACACAAATCATCTCTCCTAGCAAACAAGACTACTACACACAAGCAGTCCAAACAATCCAAGATGAAATCTATCGGGGCAATCTCTTGCAATGCGTGCCATCACAAAGTATGCAAATCCAAACTGCCCTGCCCCCACTAGAGGCTTATCGCAACCTAAGGCACAAAAACCCCAGCCCTTATATGTTTTATTTCGACTTTGATCGCTTCAAAATCTTAGGTGCTTCCCCTGAAGTGATGGTCAAATCCCAAGACGCCCAGCTCACGCTCAGACCCATCGCAGGCACACGCCCTAGAGGCCAAACACCTGCTAAAGATCTCAGTATCCAAAAAGAGCTTTTAAATGATCCAAAAGAAAATGCCGAACATCTAATGCTCGTTGATTTAGGCAGAAACGACCTAGGCAAGGTCAGTGTAGCTGGTAGCGTGGCACTCACAGAATTTAAAACCATCGAAAAATACTCCAAAGTCATGCATATTGTTTCTGAAATCAAAAGCAAGCTAGATACACAGCGTTACAGCTCTAAAGACGCGATTTATGCGACTTTCCCCGCAGGCACAGTCAGCGGCGCACCCAAAATCCAAGCCATCAAGACAATCCATGCCCTTGAGCCGCACAAACGCGGTATTTATGCAGGACTGATTGGCTATTTTGACAAAAATGGCAACCTCGATAGTGCAATCACCATCAGAACAGCAATCTATCAAGCAGGGGTTTATTATCTCCAAGCAGGTGGAGGGATTGTCTATGATTCAGACCCACAGAGTGAATACATCGAAACTCAAAATAAAATGCTCGCGCTCATTGAAGCCATCACACAACAATACTCTTAAGGAAAATCTATGATTTTATTGATTGATAATTATGATTCATTCACCTATAATCTCTATCAAGTATTCTCTAAGTTCAACCACCCCATAAAGGTCGTTAGAAGCGATAAAATCACTATCGAAGACATCAAAAACATCAACCCCAAATACATCATCATAGGCCCTGGTCCTAAGACCCCTCAAGAAGCGGGTATTTCCATACAAATTGTCCAAGAATTCAAAGGTATCTACCCTATTTTAGGCATATGCTTGGGTCATCAAGCGATCTTAGCGGCCTTTAATGTGCCTATCGTATCAGCCAAACGCATTGTGCACGGCAAAATCGAACCCCTAGAACACAACGCACGGGGCATATTCCGTAATATCTCTCCCAACACGCCCATTGTCCGCTACCACTCTCTAGCAGGGCGAGAGGTTGATATTCCTGATTTCTTAGAAATCACAGCAAAAACCCCCGATGGGGAGGTGATGGCTGTTGAGCATAAATATTTCCAACTCATAGGCTTGCAGTTCCATCCTGAGTCTATCGGCACAGAGGAGGGCGAAAAGATGATCTTAAACTTTCTGCACTATCGCAGAGAGAGTATCCCGATCAAAACTTATCTCAAAAAGACCCTCACTCTTTGCAATCTCACCTTCCAAGAAGCCTATGATATGATGGACGAACTCACAGAGGGCAATATGAGCGATGCGCAAATCGGCTCACTACTCACAGCCCTAGAAATCAAAGGGGTGCAAGCAGAAGAGCTCGCTGGCTTTGCTTCTGTCCTCAAAAAAAAGGCCGTATCTTTCCCCTTGCCCTTAGGAGATGAAAAGCGTATGGATATCGTAGGGACAGGCGGGAGTCCCAATAAAACTTTCAATGTTTCAACCACTACATCGCTCCTCTTAGCCACTGCAGGGGTCAAAATCATCAAACACGGCAATGGCGCAGTCACAAGCCAATCAGGCTCTGCAGACTTGCTTGCGCGCTTGGGTGTCAATGTCCAAATGAGTGTAGAAACTTGTATCCACTGCTACAAACAGCTAGGCATTACCTTTTTATACGCACTCAAATTCCACTCCGCGCTGCGCTTTGCAAGTCAAGCAAGAAAATCATTGGGCTTTAAAACTGCCTTCAATCTCATTGGCCCTTTGGCAAATCCTGCTGCAGTCACACACCAATTCATCGGTGTTTTCAACAAAGATTACACAGAAGTCATCGCTGAAGCACTAAATATTTTGGGTATCAAACACGCTTTGGTTGTGAGCGGCTTTGATGCATATGATGAGATTTCACTCACTGCCCCGACAAAAATCACAGAACTCCAAAACGGCAAAATCTGGAGCTATGATTTCACGCCCATTGAAGTGGGGCTTGATTTTGTCCCCCATTCAATGCTAGTGGGTGGGGATAGCGCGACCAATCAAGAAATCACTATGGATATTTTCAACAATATCCCCTCAGCAAAAAACGATCTAGTATGCCTAAACACTGGGGCAGGACTCTATTTATACGGACTTGCCTCTTCTTTAAAAGAGGGGTATTTTCAAGCAAAAGAAATCCTAAAAAGCAAAAAAGTCCTTGATACACTCCAAGCCTTCAAGCAACTCAGCCACCAAACACTCTAACCCCTCCCCTATCCCCCTGCTTGCATATGGCTTGGTCTAGTTGGCTTGATTTGGCTCGGCTTGGTGCTTTGAGTTCGCACCCCCCCCCTCACTAGATTGGCTTAGTTTGTGCTATGTGGGCACAATCGCCAAAAACTTCAAGATATTTTGGCTGTTTGCAAGCTTGGTTTTGATAGAATCAAGAACTTGATTTTGCTTGCTATGGTTGGTGCGTATTCTTGATTGAAGTTCTCCTAGAGAAAGGCACTCTGCTGAGTGGGGATACTTTGAGTAAAGATAGCGCATTGATTGTTTTGCCAAGCCCAATGAGGGCTCAAAGCCCATCAGGTTCATAGATGTAAATCATATATTTATTTTTAGCTATTTTAAGGAGTTTGATCATGTTACAAGTAGCCAGCATCACCTTGATGCAACAAACAAAAAGTATCCGCGATATCCAAATCAATAACAAAAAAATACTTATTCGTGTAGATTTCAATGTCCCTATGGATAAAGATTTCAATATCTCTGATGATACGCGTATCCGAGAAGCGATCCCCACTATCAACTACTGCATTGACAACAATCCCCATTCCATCGTGCTAGTCAGCCACTTAGGGCGCCCTAAGGGCAAGAGTCAAGAGTTTTCACTCAAGCATATACTCAAGCGCCTAGAGCGGCTTTTGGATAAAAATGTCGCGTTTGCTGATAGTATCAAGTCTGCACAAACTCTCCAAGACACACTGCCTAAAGGTGGAGTGATTTTGCTAGAAAATATTCGCTTTTATGAGGGCGAAGAGCAGAACTCCCCTGAATTGAGCCAAAGCCTTGCGAGCTTGTGTGATGTCTATATCAATGATGCCTTTGGGACAAGCCACCGCGCGCATTCAAGCACTTATGGGATCGCTAGCTTTGCTAAAGAAAAAGTCGCTGGGCTTTTACTCAAAAAAGAAATCGATTCTTTTGCTAAAGCCCTTGCCAATCCACTCAAACCTGTCTTACTCATCGTAGGTGGGAGCAAGGTCAGCTCCAAGCTTGAATTACTCATCAATATCTTAGATGTTGTCGATAAAATCATCATCGGTGGGGCAATGAGTAACACATTTTTAAAAGCACTCGGCTATGATATGCAAGCCTCGCTCACTGAAGACGCTCTGCTCGCTGATGCGACTAAGATTTTAGCCCTTGCTAAGACTAAAGGGGTCAAGATCTATTTGCCTGTTGATGTTGTCAGCACTGATGATATCAAAAACCATACCCATATCAAAATCACTCCTGCGCAAGATATTCCCTCAGGCCATATGGCTGTTGATATTGGCCCTGCAAGCACTAAGCTCTTTGCACAAGTTGTCCATTCTAGCCAGACAATCATATGGAATGGCCCTTTGGGCGTGTATGAAATCTCACAATTCTCACGCGGGACTTTCAATATCGCGCATTCTATCGCTGATACCTATGCGTTTTCTCTCATCGGTGGGGGGGATACAGCCGATGCGATTGAAAAAGCAGGCGAACGGGATAATATGAGCTTTATTTCTACAGGAGGGGGCGCATCACTTGAATTACTTGAGGGCAAAATCTTGCCTGCATTTGAAGTCCTAGATAAAAAAGCAGATTTTATCCAGCCCTAGGTCAGCAAGCCCACTTAAAAGGTCGCAATATGATGAATGTATTTATAAAAAAACAAGCCCTCGTTACCAGAGAAAGTTTCCAAAGCACTGAAAATATTTGTTTGGAGGGGGGTATGATACTTTGGATCGACCTTTTACACCCCACGAGTGCAGAAGTGTCTTATATTGCAAAAACCTATATGCTAGATATCCCCACTAAAGAAGAGCGCGAAGAGATCGAACAGAGTGCGAGATATTGGGAAGATAGCACAAGTATCACGATCAATACTTATTTTCTGATGAGAAATGCAGGGCTAGAGCTCCACAATCAAACCGTGACTTTTATCCTCTATAAAGGCATTTTATTCACGATTCGTTACAATGAATTCAAGGTCTTTGATGAGATCCAACAACGCGTTTTAGCCAGTCCTAAAAACTTTGAAGATGGCTTTGATCTGATTGCTAAGATTTTTGAAGTGCGCATTGAAAAAGACGCTGATTTGCTTGAGAGCGCTGGGCGAGAAACAAGCGATTTGAGAAAAAATGTCGTATTCAATGAAAAAAACCTTGACCACGATGATATCTTAGCCAAGCTCTCTAGCCTCCAAGAGCTCAATATGGGACTTAGGGATTCGCTTTTTGACAAAAGGCGTGCGATCACTGCATTACTCAAAAGCGATAAAATCGATATTGATGTCAAAAAAAACTTAACCATCGTCCTCAAAGACATCAACTCACTTGTAGAATTTACCACCGTTAATATGAATGTTTTAGACAATATCCAAAGCCTTTTCACAAGTCAAATCAATGTCGAACAAAACAAAATCATCAAGGTCTTCACCGTAGCCACAATGGCAATGATGCCCCCCACACTCATTGGCACAATTTATGGCATGAACTTCAAATATATGCCTGAGCTTGATTGGGAGTTTGGCTATCCACTTGCAATTGTCGTGATGATTATTTCTACCATCTTGCCTGTGATTTATTTCAAGAAAAAAGGGTGGCTATAAATGTTAGAGTGGCTCACAGACCCTAGCGCATGGATCGCTTTAGCAACACTCACACTCCTTGAGATTGTCTTAGGGATTGATAATATCATATTCATTGCAATTTTAGTAGGCAAACTACCCGAGCGTCAAAGAGATAAGGCTAGAGTGCTGGGCTTAAGCCTAGCAATGCTGACGCGTATTGCCTTGCTTGCTTCGCTTTTTTGGATCATGAAACTCACAAGCCCACTTTTTGAAATCAAAGGAAACGCCATCTCTGGCAGGGATTTGATTTTGATTTTAGGCGGGCTGTTTTTGATCTATAAAAGCACACACGAAATCCACGCCCAGCTCAATCCCAAAGAATCGCATATATCCCACACAAAGGGAGCTTCAGGCTTTTTTTCTATACTGCTTCAAATTGCGATTTTAGATATTATTTTTTCACTAGATTCTGTCATCACAGCTGTGGGTATGGCTGATCATCTGCCTGTAATGGTGATTGCTATTATTTTGGCTGTTTTGGTGATGATGGCAGCTTCTAAGAGCATTTCTATTTTTGTCGAGGCAAATCCCACAATCAAGACCTTGGCATTGTCGTTTTTGCTGATGGTGGGGATCGCCCTTGTTGCTGATGGATTAGACTTCCATATCCCTAAGGGCTATATTTATTTTGCTATGGGCTTTTCTTTGGGGGTGGAGTGTATCAATATCTATGCGAGCAAGAAAAATAAACAATCCTCTTAAAGCCTAAGATTGCAATCGCAAATATCGTTGCTTCTGGGTGTGATTACCCAGCAAGCCCCCTGAGTGGATAAACACAATATCTCTATGGGCAAATCTCTCCATATGCTCATACAAGCACAACCACCCCAAACAATCATAAATCAAATCAAACTCCACGCCTAATTCCAACCACTCTGAATAAATCGCATAAAGCTCTGCATTGGGCTTACCAAAGGGGATTTTTGCTCTAGGAGCAAGGATTGCTTCCAGAGTGCCTGCTTGCGCTTCTTGGAGCATTTGAGCCAAATACAAAGCACCCCCTGCTGCTCCCACGCTAACAACACACGGGAAAAAATGCGCCAAAATCCCTGCACTCACACCACTTCCAGACACATACAAAATAGCCAAATCTTTTAGCCCCACCACATCTCTCTGCAGTTCACACGCAAGCCTTTCAATACCCATATGAGCGATTGCATGAGACCCACCTTGGGGGATAAACACCCCACCTTGGGCTGTGCAAAAATCAAGTGCTTGGTGTTTGAGAGCTTCTAAATTGCCATGGACAAACTCCAAACGAACCCCATTTTGCAAAGCATACAAGAGATTGCCCTGTATATTTGCTTGCAGATACCCACTCAATGGTGGCGTAAAATACACAAACTGACAACGTTTGTGCTTAGCGATATAAGAGAGTGCAAACATCGCATTGGATTGATTGCCCCCATAGCTCACTAATGTCCTGCCCTCTAAGGGCTGGTATAAGAGGGATTCAAATTTGCGTGCTTTATTGCCATTAAAAAGAGGGTGGAGCAAATCATCGCGCTTGATATAGACCTTTTTACCCCGCCAAACATAGGATTCTAGGGGCGAGGGAAATCGCAGCGATATATCTTCTCTCATTTTCCCAAGCAAAACTCTCCAAACATTTTATCAAACATTTCAGAGATCTCATATGGGTGGGTGATACTCGAAATGGCTTGGATTGCATCTGTGATATGATAAGAAAACAGCTCAAGCTCCAAAGTTTCCCACACTCTCAAAGCTTCTTGAAGACTCTCAATCGTGGCTTTGAGTGCTTGCATTTGACCCAAAGAAGTCAAAAGCACCTCACTCCCTGCTTGGTCTTCTTGCAAGATAGCACTCAAAATCTCCTTGATTTGATAGGCACAATCTTGGGTATCTTTGGCATTGATAGAAATGGCTTGATATGGGAAGTTACAAGAGTGGCTAAAGGCTTTTGTATCCATCTTTTGTGGCAAGTCATTTTTATTCAACACAATAATACAATGCTGATTTTTGCTCGCTTCAAGCAGCGCTAAAATTTCTTTATCTTCAGCTTCAAACTCCCTAGAAGTATCAAAAACAGCCAAAATAATATCGCTTTCCTTAGCAGCTTGAAGACTCTTTTGTATCCCCAAAGACTCGATAGTATCTTGCGTTTCTCTGATACCTGCTGTATCAATGAGCCTGATACAATGCCCACTCACTTGGATACTCTCCTCGATTGTATCCCTTGTTGTCCCAGCAATCGGACTGATGATAGCGCGGTCATAGAGCAAAATAGCGTTCAAAACAGAGCTTTTACCGACATTGGGCTTACCGATGATACAAAGCCGATACCCCTCCACCAAGCCTTGGCGCATACTTGAAAAGTCATACACGCGTTGCAAGCGATTTTTAAGTCCATCAAGCTGCAAAGTGATATTTGCAGCTATATCAGTAGGAATATCTTCCTCGCTATAATCAATCATCACTTCACTATGCGCAAGCAAGCCCAAAAGCCCCTCCCGCACTTCTTCTACAAACTCTCCCAACTCGCCTTTGAGCTGGCGAGCTAAAACTTTAGTCATGTGCTCGCTTTTAGATTGGATCAATCGTGCTATGGCATTGACTTGTGAAAAATCTATCCGACCACTCAAAAAAGCTCTTTTGCTGAACTCACCCGCATACGCAAGGCGTGCACCTGCTTGCAAACAAAGCTGCAAAATCATCTGCGCACTCACAAGCCCGCCATGACATTGGATCTCGCACACATCTTCTCGCGTATAGCTATGTGGGGCTTTGAAATAAATCACAATCACCTCATCGACCAAATCGCCCACTCCATCATAGATAGCCGATAAAGTCGCATAACGAGGGGAAAAACTGCTTTTTTGACTCAAAGCACAAACAATCTCTAAAGCCCTTGACCCGCTCATTCTGATAATCGCCATAGCCCCGATTCCTTGGGGGGTAGAGATAGCTACGATTGTATCGTGATTATTCATTGCGGATAAAGTCATTGACGATAATATAACGCTCATCTAAAGAATTGGTGCGAAAAGAAACATATTTGTTGGGAAAAGTTTCACGGAGTTTTTTTAAGGCAATATAAGCGAGCACGCCATCAAGTGGCTTAGTCTGGGCTTTGCCAAGCTCATATACGGTTGTGATGATATTTTGGAGATAAATATCCATCGCTTCTTCTTGATTTTTCAAAAATTGTGCGATTTCTAAGCGAATATTGTAGCCATATTTGGGGTGTATCCAATTGAAAAGTAAATAAGAGAGCGCTTTATACCGATAGCCCTTCTCGCCAATCATCAACGCTGAATCCTCGCCATTGAGCGTGATAGAAAGTGTCTGAGCGTCATAGAGTGCGACTTCAATGCGATCGATTTTATAGGGCATAAAGGTAAAAAGTCTTTTGAGCTCGGCTTGGATTTCTTGTGTGATACTTTGTGTATCAGTCGTATCTTTAAAAAATGCTTCTTCAATGCTGGAGTTTTTGACCTCGCTAGAGTTTTTGGCCTCTGGGCTTGGCTGATTGGAGCTGGGCTTTGGAGTTATAGATATGGGCTGCTTGAGATGGGGCGTGGGCGTGGGAGCAGAGGAGGGTTGAGAGGGTGAGGGGATCGGGGTGATTGGGGTGAGGGGAGTGGAGGTCTTGAGGGGTGCTGCGATGATGATAGCGTCCCTTTTACCCATACCCAAAAAGCCCTTAGATGGGATTTGTATCACTTCATAATCAAGCTCTGTAACAGAGCAACCTAGCTCTATAGATGCTTGTGTGATAGCTTCTTGCAAGGTTCTTGCACGGATCTTTTTCATTTTTTCTCACTATGATGGTGGTGTTCGTGGTGTTCTTGGATCTCAAGTGCCTTTTTTCTTTCAAGCATTTTATTGATCAAGAGCTGTTGGATAATTGAAAATATATTATTCACAGTCCAATAAAGCACTAATCCAGCAGGGAAAGTAATCAAAAAGAGTGTAAATACCACAGGCAAGAGCTTGAAAATCCTCGCTTGCATTGGGTCAGCAATGGTATTGGGCGTGAGAACTTGATGGATATACATCGAAATCCCCATCAAAAGAGGCAATACAAAATATGGATCCATCACCGATAAATCATGGATCCACAAAATCCAGCCAGCACTTTTGAGCTCAACAGCATTATACAGCACGCGATAAATGGCAAAAAACACAGGTATCTGGAGTATCAAAGGCAAGCACCCACCCATGGGATTGGCCCCGTGCTTTTTATAAAGCTGCATCATACTTGATTGGAGTTTTTGGGGGTCGCCTTTGTATTTTTCTTGGATTTCCTTCATCTTCGGAGCGAGCTCTTTGAGTCGTTGCATACTCACCATACCCTTATAACTCAAAGGATACAAGATAATACGCACAATCAAAGTCAAAAGGATAATCGACCAACCCCAATTCCCTATGTAAGTGTGCAAAAAATTCAGAAGCAAAAACACAGGCTTGGCAAAAAATGTAATCATACCATACTCGACAACATCAGTAAGGATCGGATAAATCTGTTTTAAGGCTATGTAATCTTTAGGACCTATGTAGCCCTCAATGCTCGCATTTCCCTTTAAAGACACAAAAGGCAAAGGATTCTTGCTCCCTGCCTCTGCATCAACGATAGCATCAAAGCCGCTAGGAGCGCGTGTGAAAAACAATGAAGTATAATAACGATCTGCACTGGCAATGAACTTTGTGCCATTGAATTGTTCAAGCTTCTTGACATCTTTGTCTTCAAATTTTTCTATCTTGTCTTCACTTGTTTCTAGCAAAACACCATGAAAGGCATACCCATCAGCATCAGCGACAGGCCTTTGACCACTTGTGATGACATAAGGGAGGTTGCTGTGATCGAGCTCGATTTTAATATCATATTTGAGATTGGGGTAAAAAGTGATGATTTTTTTGATAGTGAGGGCTTTGAGCTTTTGGGTGAGGACTAAAGTCTGGGGCGTTGTATCCAGTTCAATTTGATTTGTTGAAGCTTCATAAGGCACACTAAAAGCTTCATTATTGATAGCGACATCTCCAAAGCGCACTTCTAAGGGCTTGAGCGTATCAGCCCCTAGAAGTGGGAGCTTGCTGAGGGGGACTTGCGGGGTGGAAGCAAAGCCAAAAAGTCTTTTGATATGGGCAAAAAATCCCTCTTGGCTAGGAGCAGTGAATTTCTTGTCTTTGAGATAGACTTGAGCGATTCTGCCAAGCGAATCAATATCTATCTGAAAATCTTTAGAAGTAATCGTAGCTATCACTCCACTAGAGGCACTATCAGTAGATATGGGGGCAGTGGATTTGGGGGTGAGTGAGGGGGCGGGGGCGTTTTGTGTGCTTTGGGATTGCGCGCTAGTTTCTGGGCTCAAAGGGGCTGTGGCAGGCTTTTGCCAATAGCTATACACGACGATAAACAAAAACGAAATGGCCACAGCTAAAATAATCCTGAGATTTGAATTGTTGTCTTTCACTAAAATTACCTATCCTATAATGATTTGATGATATAAAATTTTGTCTTTGGACACTGGCAAGCTGCCAATGGAATCAGCCAAAATGTGATTTTTTTAGGTGTAGAAAAGTTTTTTTCTAACACTCTATGACCTATGGGGTAATCAATCCCCCCCTTGAAAAACTGATTGCACCGCAAGATTCTTGAAAAAATCTGATAAAAAGCCCTCAAAGGCTGATTGAACTGCAGACTCCAAAGTGCGTATTCTGAACAGCTTGGATAATACCTACAGCTACTTGGGAGAAAAGGAGAAATCAATTTCTGATACAAAATCACGAGCTTTTGAGCACCCAAACAGACCCAAAAATAAAAAAAATTTCTTCTCATTTAAAATTTCCAAGAGCACTACGCCAAATATTTCTCAAAATATCAAAAGAATTCAAAATCTCAAATACCCCCTCAAACATCTCAAAAAATCCAGCTCCAACCCCGCATAAGAGATATTTGCCACCCCCTCTTTAGCGACAAAAATCAACGCGTAATCTTTCAGTTTTTCAAGATGTTTGTTACACATAAATCTTATTCTTCTCTTAATAAAATTCCGCTTAACAGCCTTGCCAATTTTCCTAGAAACGCTCAGACCTAGCAAAAAATCATCACTCATAAGAGTCTTGCGTGCTGATAATAAGCCCTTGTCATCAAGCCTGAGGAGATAGAGAGTGAAATGCTTGGTGTATCTCTTGGAGCCCCGTTTATAGACAATATCAAATTCTTTTTTACTTTTGAGAGAATCCACGCAGCCTAGACCCCATCAGACTGCGAGTCTTCTTCTGCCCCTGCCCCTTCTGGCATTGATAATTTTTCTACCATTTTTAGTTTTCATACGCGTGCGAAATCCGTGCGTTCTTTTCTTTGGTGTGTTGTGTGGTTGGTATGTTCGTTTCATTGCTATGCCTTTTGGTTAAAATCAAGCTTATATTATAGTGATTTTTACTTAAATATACTTTGAAATTATTGGGTTTTGTCCTTATCTTCAACAAGGATATAGAGCTCTTTGAGGTTGTGTGTTTGGAGCAAATCAACTACCTTGATGAAGCTATCTAAATTGCTATCTTTATCGCCTTGCAAGATAATGGGCGTGTCTTTGGGAAAGGAGGTGATGGCATTTTTTAATGCATCAAAACTCACAGCCTTGTTGTCTAAATAATATTTACCTCCATTGGTGATGGCGATATTGACTTGTTTTTTATCAAGCTCTTCTTGGGTGCGTGAGGAGTTTTGATCGACTTTTGGGATATTGATAGGGAGCTTGGAAGTCGAAACAAAAGACGCTGTAGTCAGCACAATCACTAAAAGCACCAACACAATATCAATAAAAGGAACGAGATTCATTGAATCCATTTTTTTCATTATATGCCTTTAGGAATTCTTGTCTAGGCGTTTGGGCGCGTCTTTGACTTGAGTGGGTGGGTTGTGATAAATATCCCATTTAGTGATGATGATCTCACTTTTTCTGACTAACATATTATAAATAACAATCGAAGGTATAGCCACAATCAGCCCCATACCCGTAGCCTTGAGCGCTAAGGCCAGCCCTACCATAATGGCTTTGGTATCGACAAAAGAGTGAGAGCCAATGTCTATAAAAGTAATCATGATCCCTGCCACGGTGCCTAAAAGCCCCACATAAGGGGCATTAGACCCAATCGTAGCAATCAGTGTCAATCGCTTGTGTAAATCAAGCTCTAACTCCCTTTTATCTGCATAATCATCTACTCGCACCACCGCATAAAACCATACTCTCTCAATACCAATAGCCACCACCACAATAGACAAAAATCCCAGAAAAATCAAAATCCCATAATCTAGCCATTCCTTCATCGCTCACCCTTATAAAAATTTTTTACACTTGCTTGTGCTTCCCTATCAAGTATCCGTTTTTTGATACTCTCGCGTTTATCGTGTAGATTTTTGCCTTTCACAAGGGCTATTTGCACCTTTGCTTTATTTTTTTGGTTAAAATACAGCTTCAAAGCCACAATACTCAGCCCCTCCATTCCCACTTTTCCAAAGAGTCTATCGATCTGCTTGCGATGTAAAAGTAGCTTGCGCTCGCGTCTTTCATCAGGTCTGTAATGTGGGTGGGTCGTATCCAAATAAGAAATATGCACGCCAAACAAAAACGCTTCATTGCGTATGATTTTGACAAAATTATCCTTGAGATTCACGCGAGCCTTGCGCAAGGCCTTGACTTCTGAGCCTAGCAAGACAATCCCTGCTTCAAGTGTTTCTAACACCTCATAATCAAACCAAGCCTTTTTGTTTTGAGCAATAGCTAACAACCCTGCTCCTTTAAGCGAAAAAAACTACTCCCACTCCCGCTGAAAAACCACTCTGAGCCTAGGTCTTGATGGATTTCTTTGAGTGCAGGATATGCCATTAGAGCTGCGCAAAACAAATCATTGAGCTCCTCTCTTTGATAAGCCGATAAAAATTCTATACTGGGCTTGTTTTTTTGCTGCAAAAAGTCAGCAGAAGGCAAGGGCTTTTTGCCAAACATCATATCATATTGTGCATACACAACGCGTGTATCACAAAAAATATCCGGGACAAAAATCTCAAATGCAGCGCTCTTTTCATCGAATTTCTCTAAAATCTCGCCAATACCAAATACATTTGCGCTCTCAAACCCACTGGTAAAAAACGCCACATCTGCCCCAACCTTAGAGCCAATCAGGCGCAATGCATCAGCAGAGAGCCCCAGAGCAAACATTTCATTGATTTTCTGAAGACACACCCCCGCATCAGCACTCCCCCCACCAAGCCCAGCACCTTTGGGAATGCCCTTTTGGACTTCAATATGCAGAGTATCCAATAAATGCGTATCTTTCCCTCTAGCGTCTAAAAACCCCTTGAGTGCTAAAATAGCCCTGTAAATCAAGTTTTGAGCTTGCTCGCAGCCAAAATCCCCTTTTAGAGAAAATCCACTCCCACTTTTGATTGCAATATAATCTTTGACCTCCCCTTGCGCAAGCACAAAACGCGAAAATATCTTGTGATAAGACCCACGAAAGCCTACAATTTTTAAAAAAATATTTAATTTTGGGAATACTTCAAATATCAATGCTGCCTCTTTAGTGTTTGATTGCCTTGCCTATAGATGTTAGGGCATCTTTAGCAATGTCGTTGGAAGCCTTTTTGTTTTCAGAAGTGATGGCCTCTTTGAGTTCAGATCTTAAAATCAATGTATGGGGTGGCGCATCAAAGCCCAATTTCACGCTCCCCCTGTCGATAGAAATGACCTTAATATGGATATTTTCTCCGATCACAATGCCCTCATCAGCTTTTCTTGATAAAATTAACATTTTTATGCATCCTGTTTAATAAATACTTCACGCTTCCCTCTTCTAAAATCTCAATTATAGAAAAAAAATCCTCAAAATTGGCTATATACACACCTGCTTTTTGATTTTCTATCACAAATTTTCTCCCCAACCAAAGATTTTCTCGTATCAAAGCTGTAGTATCTGTGAGAATAGGATAGTCCAAGACCTCTAAGGGGTCAATGAATCGATGTTCCCCACTCTTAGAACTCACCCTACCCTCGCTCAAGCGCTCCAAAGAGCTCAACACACCACAAGCCCCCAATCTCTCTGCGATCATCGCTCCCACACTCCGCACATACGCCCCCTCAGACACGCAAATACGGAAGCTAATGTAAGGGTGGTTATAACACAAAAGCTCCAAATCAAACACTTGCATTTTAACTTGTTTGAGCTTGACCTCTGCCCCTGCCCTAGCTAATGCATAAGCTCTTTTGCCTTGTATTTTTTTAGCACTATAAATTGGCGGGGTGTAAGTGATCTCGCCACGCAAAGAAGCTAAAACTTCAAGAATCTGACTTTGAGAAAACGCATTTAGCACAGACACAGAAACAATATTTTCTGTATCCAAGCTCAAGCTCTCTGCCCCCAACCACAAAGTCGCCTCATAGACCTTGGGTGTTTTGGTGATGAAGGGGAAAAGTCTTGTATAGCTCCCAAACCCCACAATCACATTACCTCTAGCAAAGGGATCTAATGTGCCTGAATAGCCGGCCTTTTTGACTCCATAGAGCCTTTTGAGATGGCACAAAAAACGATTGCAAGAAATTTGTGCTGGTTTGTATGCTCCCATCAATGCGTCCAAATATTGACTCCTTTCATTTCCATTATTCAAGCTTTAAATTGAATCCACTATCTATAATTCTTACTCACAATTCTCTTGATTTTCTTGTTTCCCTTTGCAAAATAATAGGGCATAATAAGAAACAAAAAGGAGAAGCTATTGATGGATCAAGAATTAATCTTAGCCCCTGATACCCTCATCACCTCAAAAACTGACCTCAAAGGCCATATCACCTATTGCAATAAAGATTTTCTGCAATATTCCAAATACCAAGAAAGCGAGCTCCTTGGCAAGCCCCATAATATCATCAGACACCCTGATATGCCAAAAAGTGTATTCAAGCTCCTATGGGACTATATCCAAAAAGGCCAAGAGATTTTTGCCTTTGTCAAAAACAAAAACAAATACGGGGAATTTTATTGGGTTTTTGCCAATATCACTCCTAGCTTTGACACACAAGGCAATATTATCGGGTATTACTCTGTGCGGCGCAAGCCAAATCCCACTGCGCTCACAGATATAGCTGCAATCTATACCCAGCTAAAGGGCATTGAAAAGACTGAAAATATCACAGGTGGCATGCAATGGCTCCAACAACTCACTCAAAAAGCAGCAAAGCCCTACAATCAGATAATTCTTGAAATGCAAATGGCTTGTGGGGGTCTTGAGCCAATGCAATCTGAGCCAATTCAAGCAGATTAAAAAGGATTTTTATGCAAACAAAACTCTCTGCTATCACCATCGCCCTCTCCCTCATGGGATTGATTGGCAGTATTTTTTTCTGCCCAGCAGCAAATGGGATATGGAGTGGGATATGGATTGGCGGTATTTTTATCATCATTATCCTCTCACAAGCACTCCAAATCATCAAAAACAAAAAAGACACAGCTATCATACAAAAGATTGCACACCTATCCTCCCAGCTCATACAAGGGAACTTTGAAGGACGGATCACGCGCATACAAGGGAGTCAAAATCTCACTACAATCGCCCATAATCTCAATGACACACTCGATCATTTAGAAGCATTTTTGCGTGAAATCAAGGCCACTATTGAAGCATCGGGCAAAAATGAATTCTGGCGTGAGGGGATTGCCCTAGGGCTCAAAGGGACTTTTTATCAAAATATCCATAATATCAATCAAATCTTAGAAAATATCAAGAAAAACTACCAGCAAAATACCAAAAACGCCCTCTCTAAATCCTTGATGGATACTAACTTAGAAAACCAGAACAACCATCTCTCAAAAATCTCTAACGAACTCGGGGCAGATATTGAGCTCATGCATAGTATCGATAAGCAAATCCAAACCATCAAAGCCCTCTCAAACACGAGCAAAAATGAAGTGATTTCTGTGACAGAATCTATCAACAATCTCATAGACTTAATGCACCAAAGCAATGCAGCAATCAGTGGCTTTGCCCAAAAATCCCAAGACATCGGCAATGTTATCGAACTCATTATTGATATTGCCACACAAACCAATCTCCTAGCCCTCAATGCCAGCATAGAAGCTGCAAGAGCAGGAGAGCACGGCAAAGGCTTTGCAGTCGTTGCTAATGAAATCAGAAAGCTCGCTGAAAAGACCCATAAAGCCACCAACGAAATTTCCATCGCTATCCAAACCATGCAGCAAGAAGTCGATAGTATCCAAACAAGCTCTGAAGCAATCTATAAAATCGCTAGCACCTCTCAAGATAAGGTCACCCAATTCAATGCTGTGTTTGAAGATATGGAGCAAAATAGCAACCAGCTCTCTGAAGTCTTCATACACCTCTCCCAATACCTCACGCTCTCTATCACAAAGCTTGACCATATCGCATACAAATCAGACATCTATCTCCATCTCAACCACCAAGCCTCAAAAGAAATCCCAGACAAAAACCCCATCTCCCCGCTATTAGACAACCAAGAAAGCAAAGAAATCCTAACAAAACTATGCACGCAAGAAGAATTAGAGCGCTTTGAAGAACAAATCTCCAAACACTCTCAAGACGCACTCAACGCCACTGCAGAGATGATCACAACCGATATTGCCACAACCATCATTGCAAATATCCAAGCACTCGAAGCCTTAAGCAAGCAGCTGTTTGCTCGATTAGAAGTCCATCACGCATCGACATAAAAATAAACAAAAATAGAATTATAAAAATAGAGATAAAGACAAGATTACAAAACCCCCAAACACTAGCTAGCATAGCCTTAAAGAGATTGCAAAAATAGCTTGGCTTCTTGCAAGGCCTTGCGTCTGTGAGAAATTTGATTTTTTTCAAAAGCCTCCATCTCCCCTAATGTGCGCTCAAAACCCAAAGGGACAAATATCCCATCATAGCCAAAGCCATTTTGCCCCCTTGGAGTATCCACCACCAAGCCCTCTAGCTCGCCCCGTGTGAGTTTTTCTATATATTTTCCTTTGACACACCCCACAAGAGCAATCGCAGCCACAAAAGTCGCTGCTGAAGAGTGGATGGATTTTTGATGCAATTCTTTGATGACACAAGCGATATTTTCTTTATCGCTAGCATTTTGTATGGGCTTTGGGCTATCTTTAGAAATATTTGCAGGGCTTAGATACGCATACCGTGCGCTATAAATACCCGGCCTCCCTGCTAGCGCTCCAACACACAGCCCACTATCATCAGCTAGCACAAACCCATCGCCCCTCCCCTCGCCTAAAGCGCGATAAAATGCCCTGGCCTTTATCAGTGCATTTTCCTCAAAGCTTTCTCCATTTTCCTCCACTTCAAGCCCCCTAAAGCCCTCAAAGTTAGCAATGGTATCAAACCCACTAAAAATCTGTTGGATTTCTTGGGTCTTGCCTGCATTAGAACTCCCAATCCATATTTTTATCTTTTCTTGCAAATTCTTGCCTTTTTTATAGGGTCTTTTCTCAAAATCTATCAATCTTTTTTAGCTATAATCATAGCAAAACAATCTATATTCTATTTTAAAAAGGTTTGATAATGATAAAAACTACCCTCCCTCTTACAGGGATTGCTGCACTCAGATTTTTAGGACTCTTCATCGTTTTGCCTGTCATCTCATTGTATGCCACTAGCTTCAATGCCTCTCCGCTCATGCTAGGACTTGCTGTAGGGGGTGCTTATCTCACGCAAGTCATCTTCCAGACCCCCATTGGCATTGCTAGTGATTTATACAATCGTAAAACCATCGTAATGCTCGGGCTTTTTGTTTTTATGATAGGCTCTGTCATCTGTGCTTTTGCGCACAATATCGAGCTGCTTGTCATCGGCAGGCTGATTCAAGGAGCAGGCGCTGTAGGCGGGGTGGTGAGTGCGCAAATTAGCGACTTGGTTAAAGAAGAGCAGCGCACAAAGGCAATGGCGATTATGGGTGGAGGGATTTTTGCAAGCTTTACTCTTGCAATGCTAATTGGTCCTATCATCGGAGCGAGCTTTGGAGCAAATTGGCTTTTTGGTATCACAGCGTTTTTGACACTATGTTCGATGGTCTTGCTCTATACAAAAGTCCCCAACACACCTAAAATCACCTATTCATTTGAGGGCAAACCCCAATGGAAAGGCGCTTTAAAAGACAAAAACCTCTGGATCATCAACTGCAGCTCTTTGCTAGAAAAAATGCTAATGACCCTCATCTTTGTCATCATTCCCCTAGTCATCGTCCAAGACTTTGGCTTCACAGAAGAGGGATTATGGAAAATCTACACCCCAGGGGCAATATTAGGAATCCTAGCGATGGCGCCTGCAAGTATCATTGCTGAAAAATACGGAAAAGCTAAATTTGTGATGTCTTATGGTGTGCTATTGTTCTTAATCGCTTATGCCTGCATTGCCTTTTCAGATACCCACCCCTCTGAGCCTAAAATCTGGCTTTTTATCACAGGGATTATGATATTTTTTATCGGTTTTGCGACCTTAGAACCCATCATGCAATCCCTAGCGAGCAAATACGCTAAAGCCCATCAAAGAGGGGCTGCTCTAGGGATTTTCACTACTTATGGCTATATCGGCTCTTTTATCGGAGGGACAGCAGGGGGCGTATTGTATCATCTATGGGGGATAGAGATACTTGCCTTGGTGGTCGTGTGTTTGTGTGTCTTTTGGATCATCACACTTTTATTTTTACACAACCCTGCCAAACAAAAAAACATCTACCTCCCCACTCAAGACTACTATCCAGACAAATTCAAAGCTATCAGTGGGCTTGAGGGAATCATTGAGTGGTATATCAATGAGAGTGAAAAAATAATCATTGTAAAATACGATGCCCAAAAATACACAGAAAACCAAATCTTACAACTATGCCAACCATTTAAAAAATAAGGACACACCCCAATGGAGCAAACAACTGCAAACACCAAACCCAAAAAATATGAAATCAGCAAAAAAATCCTCAATATCGTCGGCAGAACCAACGCAGAATATGGTCTGATCCAAGAGGGCGATAAGGTATTGTTGGGCTTGAGCGGAGGGAAAGACTCGATCCTTTTGGCTTGTGTGCTAGAGAGAATGTATCGGCACGCCCCTTTTCATTTTGAATTCAAAGCAGTCACGATCCATTATGGTCTGGGCGAAAACTTTGAGTGGCTCTCTGAATTATGCACACTCCAAGGTATCCCCCATGAAATCTGCTATACCTCTATCGCAGATACAATCAAAGAAAAACGGCGCGAGGGGAGTTCTTATTGCAGTTTTTGCTCTCGTATGCGCCGTGGATCTCTCTATAGCAAGGCACTTGAAATGGGCTATAACAAAGTCGCTATCGCCCATCATCTCGATGATGCTGCTGAGAGCTTTTTTATGAACCTTACTTATAATGGTGCTTTGAGGAGCATGCCCCCTATTTATCGAGCCGAAAACGGCATAGAAGTCATCAGACCCCTCATACACATACGCGAACGACAGAGCATTGATTTTGTTACATCACAAAACATACTGACAGCACCTGATTGCAACTGCCCTGCCAAACAGCCCGATTCAGACAAACCCCCTATCGCTAGAGGAGCGACAAAAAATCTTCTCACACAAATGGAAGCGACCAATCCTGAGTTTTTCAAATCTCTCAAAAACGCCTTTTGCAACTTGCACGCACAGACTTTCAGCGATAAACAATACTTTGAACACTAAAGCTAGATTTTACCACCCCCATTAGCCCCATCAAACCCCTCCAAACAAACCTCTCCAAGCAGACCCCTCCAAGCCCTATAGACAGCTGATATTTCAAGCTGGCTCTAACAAGGCCTGCAAACGATATTGAAACATCATCTTATCCAAAGCCTCCCAAACCACAAGCTTTGCGTCTTTATAAAACGCCCCGATTGTGTCATTAGGCAAATGCAAAGACGCAATCATAAGGCTCTGGGAAATATGCGCCAAAGACCCCTCCAATAAAATCCCCACAAATGGCAGAGCAAAGCTCTTTTTAGCACAGAGTGTATTGACCTTATCAATCAAGGCAAAAAGCTCTTTTTTTGTCTTGATTGTTGTCATGAAAAGCCCTATCAGCTCATCTTTAAACGCAGAGAGTTCGCTTGTATATAAATCAGGGCTTGTGTCTTTAAAAATTTCTTTAGGGTTTTTGGTGAAATAACTCTTGATTTGCTTGATGGCCTTTTTTTTATTGATTTTAACAAATTCAAACTCCGCAGTGTGCGTAGGTCTAGCCCCTTGTATATACGCCCCCTCACTCAGATTTAGCACCATTTTAGGTTCAAAAGTCTTGATGGCTTGCGTGATTTGTTGGCTTGAGAGCAAAAAGATAGAATCACTATAGACAACTTTATCAAAATTACCCCGCACCAACACCGCATCTGAGGGCAATTTAAAGCTCTCTTTGCCATAAAATGACTCACTTGCGTGCTTACCCAACCCCTCAATATAACCACAATCCAAGCCGCATATCAACACCTCGCTCCCTAGCTGGCAAGCCAACGCAAAACCTGCATTACCCACAAAAGGCGCGCTGTATTCAATCACACTTTTGGGACTATACAAATAACTGCTCGCCGACCCCCCGCGCATAAAAACATATGCCTCTTTGGCTAAAGATAGGGCCTCAGGGTGGATCATATTACCCCCAATCAGCGTTACATCGCCCAAAGGAGCATTTTTGAGCACATCAACAAGATAATCAATGCGCTCAATCTCTATCTGAAAATCAGGACGAATACCATAAGCCCTCAAGGGCCCTAAAGCCGTCCCGCAGCTAAAAAGAATCATTTTATCTTGATTGCTTTTGATAAAGGGCAATAAACCATCTAAGCTCGCCCCATTGCCGATGACACAAATGGGCACATTGACTCTTTTAGGGAGGTTGAGTATGGGGTATTTGATAGGGGTAGAAAGGATATTTTTGAAGGTATTTTTTACCCCGATCATCTCATCTTCAAAGCTCCCCCACCCCCTAGAATTGCTCGCATACTCTTCTGCAATGACTTGTTGCGCTCTATCGATTTTCTTCCCTGCATATAATTTAAGCTCAAGGCGCAAAAAATTATTTGTGATCTTTTTTTGTGCAAAAAAGTTGCGTATAAAAAACCTATCCACCAAATCTTTAACAAAAATATAGCAACTTTTAGGGGAAGTGCTCGCAAAAAGCTCTTCATAATCGACAAAATAGCAGCTGATACGAAACATATCAATATCTTCTTCAAAAAGCAGCAATGAGTGGAAAAACACACCGCGCTCACGGATAAACTCCAAAAACAACCCACCCAACAACCCAAAAATAGTCGTTGATGGCAGAAATGAACGGCTCAAATAATATTCTTTGATCCCCCCGTGCTGATAGAGCAAGTCGATAAATTGATTGCAAGCAGCCCCCGTGATAGGGAGCTTGGCTGTGTCCATCTTGTCTAAATAAATATGATTGGTATGGATTTTCCATCGGGGATTAGAAATCGGGGATTGGGCGATGTCTTCACAAATAGCTACCATCTGATGTCCCTCGTGCGTGCAAGGGAAAGTGAGCTGCTGGTTTTTGATATTGATGATATTGAGTCCTTGGGTATCAAAAAGCAGGTTGTATTGGCTGGGAGGCTCTTTGAGTGCGTCAAAAAGGCGGGGTGAGGTCTGGTGGAAATATTCCATATTTTTGGCAAATCGCTTTGAAATTTCAAGTTCAATTGTTGCGTGGTTATTGCTTTTTAAAATCTCTAAAAATGTCATCTTGACCCCCAAACACTACTGATTTTTACTTTTTTGCTATCTTTGTTTATGGGGCTGACTTTACCCAAATCAAGCAAAAAAGTCAAAATTCAACTATACCCCACAATCACCCAACCACAACTCCACGTCCACTCGATATCAAAAATAAAAAATAAATTTTGATTTGTTAGAAAAATAATTCAAATAGCAACAAAATCTATCATTTTGAATATATAATTATGTATCTGAAAATTACAGGAGTTTTGATGGCTATAGACAAAAGGTTTTATTTTTTTATGATTATCAATATTGTAACGCAAATTTTTGACCCCACCTCAAAACTTTTCCATATTATTGCAGCGATTGCTTGTGGTTTTATCTTTATCACAGGGATCTATTATATCTTAGATGGACTGGGTATCCCAAAGAAAATATCCCATATCGCTAAAAATGTCATTGTTTGGATCACTATCATCGTGGGCTTTGTAGAGTTTTTTTGTTTTTTGAATTTCAAAATCCCTTTCAATCCCGCTTTTATCGATGTGATTTTAAGCACGCAAAAAATAGAAACTTATAGCTTCTTAAAATTCTATTTCACAATGCCCCCAAATATCATCTTACTCATTGCTTATGCTGTGTTTTGTATATTGTTTTTTGCTATCAAAAAAGACTGGGTCTATCCTATCAGCAAGCGATGGGGGCAGATATTTTTAGCCCTATGTGTCCTAGCCTTAGTGGTATTTACCATCAAAGACCATATCCAAGACAACAAATTCCACACACTCAAACGCTCATTACAAGCTGTGAATATGCTCAACTTTTTCTATTCAATCGGAGCAGGAATCTCCCACACAAGGGGCTATTTAAAAGAATATGAAAACTACAGAGCTTATATGGCAAATCATCTCAAAAGCGCTGATTATATCACCCAAAATCACGCCGATATTCCCAACATTATCATTGTCATTGGCGAGAGCGCGTCTAAAAACTTCATGCATATCTATGGCTATCCACTCTCTACCACTCCCCACCTAGACCAAGCCCAGAAAAATGGCAATCTCTTTGTCTTCAGAGATGTCATCGCCCCAGAATCAAGCACCAGTGCTGTTTTCCAAACGCTGCTAAATTTCAGCGATTATGAGAATAGGCAAATTCCGTGGTATCGGCAAATGAATCTCATCGATACTATGAAAATGGCAGGTTATAAGACCTTTTGGTTTTCCAATCAAGAAAAAATCAGCGTGTATGGTAATGTCCCCTCTGCCCTCTCTACACGCGCTGATGGAGCGTTTTGGACACAAATCAAGGCCGTTGTGTCTGCTATGCCTGATGGAGAGCTAGTAGATTTATTTCAAAAGCACAAGCAAGATTTAGGCAAGAAAAATCTGATTATATTCCACTTGCAAGGCTCACACCCCGATTACAAAGACAGATTCCCCTCTGATTATCAAAAATTCACCCCTCAAGACATCAATACCCAAGGCTTGCATACTTCCTTCAAAGATAGTCGCCAAAAAGTCGCTGATTACATCAATTCGATTACTTATACAGACGCTGTGCTTGATGAGATTTTTCATCTATTCAATGATAGTGATAGCATTGTTTTTTATCTCAGTGATCACGCACAAGATATTTTTGAAACCGATGGGAGTATTGGACATCGTTGCAGCAATTATGGGGTTGATATTCCGTTTATGATTTTTGTGAGTGATACATTTAAAAAACTCCACCCACAAAAGGTTCAAGCCATACAATCAGCTTTGAATAAGCCTTTCATGACTGATGATTTTATCCAATCCTTTCTTCCACTCATTGGTATCACAACTCAAGATAATATCAGCTCTAAAAATATTTTTAGTCCCCATTTTGATACCCACCGCAAACGCATTTATTGCAAGGAGAGGGATTATGATGCACTGAAGTATCCATAACCCCTCGCCCCTTGCCTAGTTTATTTAAAAATTTTATCCATAAAGCTCAAAAAGATATATTAATTATATTGATTACAATATTTATTAAAATATTTTAGCATTAAGGGATAATCTTTGCACTCAAATATATATAATTTATTATAAAATATAACTTTTTGATTTTTATTTTAATTTGATTTTTTAAGGATTGTAATGAATTTAGACAAAAGATTTTATATTTTTATCCTCATCAACATATTAGTGCCTCTCTTTGCACCCTTTAGCAAGATAAGCAACTACACACGCGCTGGGCTTTATAGCTTCATATTTATTTTGGCAGTTTATTTTTTGCTTGATTTTATCCGATCCACAAAAGTCCAATCCATCATCAAAACTGCCATCACCATCATTTGTATGCTCCTTGGCTTGATAGAATTGTTTTGTATATTCAATTTCAACACACAGATTGAAACAGGCGTATTGGACGCACTTCTAGCCACCCAACTCCAAGAAAGTAAAAATTTTATGACTTTTTATATGACAATGGAGGATAATATCGTTTTATTCATCGTTTATGTGCTGCTTTGCGTGCTATTTTTTACCATCAAAAAAGACTTTATTCTAACAATCAATAAAAAATTTGCAGGGATTTTCCTAGCCCTTGCGTGCATTGTTTTTGCGACACTTGGTATTAAAGATTATTTCAGAGATGATAGCTTCCACACATTAGAAAAGCTCGCTTCACTTATCAATATCCCCAACACCATCTACACCGCACTCACAAGTATGCAGCACACAAAAACAGCCCTAAAAGAATACGAAGATTACAGAAAAAACATAGAAAGCAACCTCAAAAACTCCCACGCCTATATCACCCAAAATCACGCCGATATTCCCAACATTATCATTGTCATTGGCGAGAGTGCGTCTAAAAACTTTATGCATATCTATGGCTATCCACTCTCTACCACCCCCCACCTAGACCAAGCCCAGAAAAATGGCAATCTCTTTGTCTTCAGAGATGTCATCGCCCCAGAAGCCCGCACAGAATCTGTCTTTACGACATTACTGAATTTTAGCGATTATGAAAACAGACAAATTCCGTGGTATCAGCAAATGAATCTCATTGATACTATGAAAATGGCAGGCTATAAAACTCTTTGGTTTTCCAATCAAGAAAAAATCAGCGTATGGGGCAATAAACACAGCGCCCTTGCTGCAAGGGCAGATCTGGCCTATTGGACACAGCTCAAAAACAGCACAACAGATATGTATGATGGGAAATTGCTCGATTTATTTGAAAAACACAAGAAAAATTTAGGCAAGAAAAATCTAATTGTATTCCACCTAGAGGGCTCGCATTTTGACTATAAAAGCAGATACCCCCTTGGCTTCAAGAAATTCTATGCCGATAATATCCCCACACAAAACCTCCACACCACCAAAAATAGTGACCTCCAAAAAGTCGCTGATTACATCAATTCGATTACTTATACAGACGCTGTGCTTGATGAGATTTTTCATCTATTCAATGATAGTGATAGCATTGTTTTTTATCTCAGTGATCACGCACAAGATATTTTTGAAACCGATGGGAGCATTGGACATCGTTGCAGTAATTATGGGGTTGATATTCCGTTCATGATTTTTGTGAGTGATACATTTAAAAAACTCCACCCACAAAAGGTTCAAGCCATACAATCAGCTTTGAATAAACCTTTTATGACTGATGATTTTATCCAATCCCTTCTTCCACTCATTGGTATCACAACTCAAGATAATATCAGCTCTAAAAATATTTTTAGTCCCCATTTTGATACCCATCGCAAACGCATTTATTGCAAAGAGAGGGATTATGATGCACTGAAGTATCCAAACACAGGGCACAAGTAATATTCTTGTATAATACCCATCAAAGTCAAGCCATCACTCAAGGGGTCTTATGCCAAAAAAAATGAATTCTGGCGAACAAGTCTATCAATCCATCATCAACGCCATCAAAAACGCCACCCTAGCCCCTGGAGATCGTATCAAAGAAAATGACCTTGTCAAGACCACGGGCTTTAGCCGCACGCCCATCAGAGAAGCCATCAGCTTGCTACTCAACGAGGGAATGATCACCAACGACCAAAAACGCGGGCTTATCATCACTGAGCTTGATCAAAATATGATCGCCCAAATCTATGAAATGCGTGAAGTCCTAGAGGGAGCAGCCGCGAAATTAGCAGCGCAACACGCCTCAGATGTAGAAATCAGTATCTTAGAAAAAATCGTCCAACACCACGCCCAAGCAAAGACCCTCGAAGACATTATCCAGAATAATCGAATTTTTCACACCACGCTCTATCAATGCTCCCATAACAAATTTCTCCTCAAATCTGTCCAAGAGCTTGAAAATTCCTTGCTTTTGCTAGGGAGCACGACATTAAAAGACCCCAAGAGAGGCCAACAATCCTATCAAGAACACCTTACAATCCTCCAAGCACTCAAAAACAGAGATTGCCACCAAGCCCAAGAAGCGGCCAAAGCCCATATCAGACAAGCCTATCAAATCCGACTCGATAGGTTTTTGTTCGGGAAAATTAGACTTTAAGCTGCTTTGAGTTTAAATGACACATCACAACAAAGAAGAAAAATGAAATTTTTACCCTCTCTTTTATGTTTGTTGGTTTTTTTGCTGATTTCAGGCTGTGCGAACTATCAAAAAGACCTCCAACACTTTGATACACTCTATTACAACCAAGACCCCGCCAAAGCCTATAAATTTTCCCAAAAATTTGCCAACAATAGCTTGTTATGGGGGATTCAAAACGGCGTGAGTGGTTTTATGAGCGGGGATTATCAGCAATCCCTCCAGACTCTTGATAGCGCAGAAAATACTTTAGACAAAAACCAAGCGCAAGGTATCTTTGCTAGCTCCCTAGACAACACAGGCGCGACCTTGTTTAATGACAATATCAAAAGCTACCACGGCAATATCTATGAAGGTATTCTTATCAACTATTACAAAGCCCTTGACGCCTTGCTCTGTGATGATTTATCAAGGGCTAGGGTGGAGTTCAATCGGGCCAATGACAGACAAAGGCGTGCTAAAGAGTATTATCAAAAAGAAATCCAAAAAGCTATCCAAGCAGACCTCAATGCCAACAAAGATAAGCAAGAAATGCTCTCAAACAACACAGACACCAATGCTTCAGAAAAAAAGATCAATAACATCCTCGATAAACAATACTCCAATCTCAAGAATTTCCAGTCCTACACAGACTTCATCAATCCCTTAGTGTCCTATGTTTCTGGATTGTTTTTCTCCCTCCAAGGCGACCCTAAAGGGATTGACTTACTCAAAGAATCTTATGGAATCAACCACTCAAGCATTATCGGCACAGACATACTCTCTTTTCAAGGCAATCCAAACAAAAACAAACCCCACACTTGGATCATCATCGAAGATGGTCAATCCCCCCTCAAAGAAGAATTGACCCTGCAACTCCCCTTGATTTTACTCAATGGAGAGAGTTACTTTTTTATGCTCGCCCTCCCCCAGCTCAAAGATGGCAAAAGCTTTTATACAAACTTCCAGCTAGAGGGCAAAAGCACTCAAAATTTTGAAGAAATATCTGTATTTGATGGAGTCATCGCCAATGAATTCTCCAAACAGCTCCCCTATATCCTCACAAGAGCCATACTCTCAGCAAGCTATAAAGCTTATATGCAAAGCCTACTCTATCAGACTGCAGGGAATATCGGGGGGTTGCTTGGAGTTGTCTTTTCTGCTATCACCACTTCTGCAGACACACGGATCACTAGCGTATTCCCGCACAAAGCTTGGCTAGCCAAAATCAGCAATGATACAAAAAACATCACCTTAAGGGGCGATGGCAGGGATATTTTTTCCTTTGAACTCATCACATGCCCACAAGACACCACCCCCCTATCATCTCCCCAAGACCCCTCACAACCTATAGCCACAAAAGATGGCTTCAAAATCTGCAAAAACACCAACAATGTCCTCTATGTAAGAACGACAAAAAATAATATAATACCTAAATTACTTATTGGAGAAAAACTATGAATTCTAAAATTTTAAGCTTCACTTTTATGGGCGTGTTGCTCTTAGCTGCTTGTAGCTCTGAGGTCAAATATATCGATCCTAGCACATCTAAAGACTATACAAGCATTGGACTAGACTACCACGATATCGAAAATGCCGCTAATAAAAGTATCCAATCTCTTCTACAAAGCAACTATGTCAAAAATCTTGCCACACAAAAAAACCCCAAAGTCCTAGCTATCTCTGATGTCATCAACGATACAATGCAAAATTTTAGCACCGAAGAGCTCACAAGAAAAATCACAAGAGATATGCGCAATAGTGGGAAATTTGTCCTTACGATGGCGATGGCTGGGAGTGGTGGGAGCACAGATAAAATGATCAAAGAAGCTCGAGAAGCTCGAAATGATGCCGAATTCAATCAATATAGCGTGCAAGAAAAGGGAAACTTGGTAGCCCCTGAACTTTCCTTATCAGGCAAAATCGTCCAACGCAACACAAAAATAGGCTCCAAGCAGCGCGTGGATTATTTCTTCCTTTTGACTCTTACAGATATCAAAACAGGGCTTGTTGTCTGGGACGATGCCATCAATATCATCAAACTTGGTAGCAACAAATCTGTAGCTTGGTAATGCTTTGAGTGCTAAAATACTCTTAGTTTTGTGGTGTTGTATGCTCTCTGGGTGTATGCTCACGCCCTCTGCGCCCCCTGAGTGGTTTCTCTCTATCCCCAAAGACACGACCTCTTTGTATGGTAATGGTATCGGAGGGACACTAGAAATTTCCAAACAAAACGCCATCAATGACCTAGCCTCTAGTATCCAAGTCACCATCTATTCTGACACCACGCTCACCCAAACCCAAACCGACAAGACCCAAAGCTCTGAACTCTCTCAAAATATCTGGCTCTCTTTAGACACTACAGAGCTTCAAAATATCACACTCACCCATAGTGATTACAAAAATTCTCTTTATTACACCCAAGTAAAAATCGCTAAAGCCCCTCTCTCACAGAGTCTTCAGAGCAAATACCACACCCTTTATACCCATTTAAGCCCGCTCAAAGACACGCACTGCCCCTTCCTCTCTATCAAAGAAAAAGCCACCTTACAAAGAGATCTCAAAGAACTCCAAGCACTCAAACACACCATCGACACGCTCACTCCCAACATCCCACTACCCCATCTCTCACCCTATGAAAATCTCCTCATCAAAAACACCCCCCTACCCAAGGCAAGGCTAGTTTTTTCGGGCAATGGCGATACAGAAACTATCAATATCTTGCGCGCAGAATATGCAAAATTTATCCAAAACACCCCATCACAAGACGCCCCCATCATCAAAAACCACATCACCACACGCACGCACAAAGAAAATACCGAGATTTCCTTGCAAGTCACGATGTATGATTGCTTAGGCAATGCCATCTTCCACGCACAAATCACTGCCTCCTTAAACAACAAAGCCGACACGCTCACTCGCCTCAAAGCCCAGCTCTATAAGCAGCTCTTAGCCTACTCCCAAGACCCCTAGCCAAGCATACAAGTGCTACAAACCCCCGCGCCCTGTGCTGTAGCGCTTTTATAAAAAGGGGCTGCTTTATAGCCACACCCAGATAAATTAAACAACAAATATGCTAATATCACGATATGAAAAGTTCTCAAGATATCATCTCCATTATCAAAAATAAACCCTATTTCAAGAAACTCAAAACACTTGATAGGCTCGATAGACTCAAGCTTTTTCTGCCCCTTGAAATGCGCAAAGCCCTCTTATACATCACTTGCAAAAACAACCAACTGCTCTTTGCCTTCAGCCACCCTAGCTACGCCAATGAATTCAATCATTATAATCATACACTCATAAAGCAAAGTTTAAAGACCTATGCAGACCTATTCCCCCAAATAGACCATGAGATACAAATCCGTGCTTTTGTCCCAAGAAATATCCTCGCCCATTTCAATGACTCCAACCGACCCATAGATGACTCCAGCTACACTGAACACGCAAAAGGAGAGTTCAAAAACCTTGCCAAAACAGATAGCCTAAAACACCGCTTTGAATCCATTCGCGCCATCATCATCAAAACCCTCCAAGAGCAATGAATAGCACCTATCTCCTTGAAAGACTCTCCAACCTCCCTACTAGCAGTGGTGTCTATCAATATTATGATGCAAAAAACAAGCTCCTCTACATCGGAAAGGCCAAAAATCTCAAAAATCGTATCAAAAGCTATTTCAAAATCACCGACCAAACAATTATCCCCAACCCCGCCATAAGTCAACGTATCCAAATCATGGTTTCCCAAATTGCCCTGATCCAAACCATACTCCTCTCCAACGAGCAAGAAGCCCTTATCCTTGAAAACTCTCTCATCAAGCAGCTCAAGCCCAAATACAATATTTTATTGCGTGATGATAAAACCTATCCTTATATCTATATCGATATGTCCGAAGATTTCCCCACACCAGCCATCACAAGAAAAATCATCAAAAAAAAGTCCATCAAATATTTTGGTCCTTATCCCAATGGGGCTAGAGAGATATTAGAGAGCCTTTATGAACTCCTCCCTTTGGTGCAAAAAAAAAGCTGCCTCCAAGGGAAAAAAGCCTGCTTATTTTATCAGATCCATCGCTGCCCTGCCCCTTGTGAGGGCAAGATCACCCAAGCCCAATACCATACCACTATCCAAGAAGCCTTCAAGCTGATCCAAAACAAAAACAAGCTCATCGCCCTCCTAAACTCCAAAATGCACGCCCTCTCTGAAATGATGCGTTTTGAAGAAGCTGCCACCTATCGAGATCGGATCAACAAACTCACTGCTATCAAAAATTTCTCTGTGATCGATTCAACCAAGCTCTATGATTTTGATATTTTTGCCCTTTCTTTTGAAGGCAAAAATGCTATTTTGATCCGACTTTTTATGCGTGGGGGTAAAATCATATCTTCGAGTTTTGAACATATCAAATCAGAATATGACTTTGATGAAAACTCCATCTACAAACAAGCCATCATCAATTACTACAAAGAAGAAATCCCCCTCCCTCCCGATCAGATACTCCTCCCATCTCTAGATACAGAACATATCTCAGAGCTAGAAACTTATCTCTATAAAAATTGCCACAAAAAAATCCAAATCTCTATCCCCCTCAAAGGGGACAAAAAAGACCTCATCGGACTTGCTATCAAAAATGCCAATGAAATACTCAGACTCCAAAGCAATCGCAGCTATGCTGAAGATGTCTTGCTTGCTGCGCTCAAAGACTTGCTAGAGCTTAATTCTATCCCCTTTCGCATTGAAGTTTTTGATACCAGCCACCATAGTGGGACAAATAATGTCGGAGGAATGGTTGTGTATGAAAATATGCATTTCATCAAAGACGCCTATCGGCACTATGCCCTCAGCGGGAGTGATGAATATTCTCAAATGCGTGAAATGCTCACACGCAGAGCCCAAGATTTTAGCATAGCCCCGCCGCCACATCTTTGGGTCATCGATGGTGGAAAAGCGCAGGTCAAACTCGCCCAAGAAATCCTAGAAAGTCAAGGTGCTGAGGTCGAAGTTATCGGCATTGCCAAAGAAAAAATCGACGCAAAAGCCCACCGCGCCAAAGGCAGCGCAAAAGATATTTTATACACACCCAAAACCTCCATCGCACTCAAGCCCACCGACAAAAGACTGCAATTCCTCCAAAAACTCCGCGATGAAGTCCATCGCTATGCCATCACCTATCACAGGCAAAAAAAGCAAAAAGAAATGCAAAAAGTTTCTCTGCTCGAACAAAAAGGCATTGGCAAGGCCAGTGTCAAGAAACTTTTGGATTATTTTGGAAGTTTTGAAGCCATACAAAATGCTTCATCTGAAGAGCTCACGCAGATTCTAGGCAAAAGAGCTGCCCAAATCAAGGCGCATTTAAGCACTTCTGGCTAAAATAACAAACTCAATTTTTCCCAAAGGCTTGCATATGACCCATAAGATCAAAAATCTCAATATCGGTATCATTGGCGTAGGGACGGTCGGTGAGAGCGTGGTCAAAATCCTAGAAGAAAATAGAGAAATTATCCGCGCAAGAGCAGGGGTCAATCTTGTAGTCAAAAAAGGCGTAGTCAAGAACCCCAACAAGCCCAGAGGGGTCAATATCCCCCTAAGCACAGATATTGATGATATTATCTATGATCCACAAATTGATGTCGTAGTCGAGCTCATGGGTGGGGTCGATACAGCTTATATCGTAGCAAAAAAGACCCTAGAGCACAAAAAATCCCTAGTCACAGCCAACAAAGCAATGCTAGCCTACCATCGCTATGAACTCCAAGAAATTGCAGGCGCTACACCGATAGGTTTTGAAGCAAGTGTGTGTGGGGGGATTCCTATCATCAAAGCGCTCAAAGATGGCTTGAGCGCTAATCATATCCTTGGTCTTAAAGGTATTCTCAATGGCACAAGCAACTATATCCTCACACAAATGATCCAAAACAATCAAGACTTCCACACTGCCCTGCTAAAAGCACAGCAACTAGGCTATGCAGAGGCCGATCCTAGCTTGGATATCAATGGAGGAGATGCAGGGCATAAGCTTTTGATTCTAGCTTCTTTGGCCTATGGTATCGATGCAAAACCTCAAGATATTCTCATTGAGGGCATTGAATCGATCAGCACTGATGATATTGAATTTGCCAATGAATTTGGATATGCCATCAAACTTCTAGGTATTGCCAAAAAGCAAAATAATGAAATCGAACTGCGAGTCCATCCCACCATGATCGCCAAAGACAAGATGATAGCTAAAATCGAGGGCGTGATGAACGGTATCAGCGTGATTGGTGATCGGGTCGGGGAAACGCTTTATTATGGAGCAGGGGCTGGCGGGGAAGCCACTGCAAGCGCTGTCATCAGTGATCTCATAGAGATAGCTCGGGGCAAAAGCTCCTTGATGTTGGGCTTTGAGCGCTCACCCCAAATCAATCTCAAGCCCAAAGCAAATATCTGTAGTCGCTACTATATCCGACTTGCTGTCGATGACAAATCAGGAGTTTTAGCCCAAATTGCCTCCATACTCACGCAAAACGCCATTTCAATCAGCACATTTTTGCAAAAAGAAATCAAGCAAAAAAACACTGCTAAGATACTTTTTTCTACCCACACAACGACTGAATACGCCATCAAAAACGCTATCGATGACCTCAAAAAGCTTGATTCTATTTTGTCCGAACCTTATCTGATTCGGATTGAAGATGAGTAGGCAAAAGGGTTTTGAAGCCGAGAGCAAGGCTTGTGCCTACTTGCAAGCCCAGCATTTTGAAATCATTGAAAGAAATTTTTTCTGCAAATATGGCGAGATTGATATCATCGCACTCAAAAATAAAATCTTACATTTCATAGAAGTCAAAAGTGGCAAGGGCTTTGAGCCCATCTATGCCATCACGCCTAGCAAAATAGCTAAAATCATAAAAACTATCGATTTTTATCTGCTCCGATACGACCCCATGACCACATACTGTATCGATGCGCTCATCATCAAAGATAACCAAATCGAGCTGATAGAAAACATCACCTACTAAAACATTATTCAAGCCATTGGATTGAAGTTTATAAATTTTATTGTATAATCCCCCTACATTTTAATCAGGAGAATTATGCTATGGGTAAATATATCGAACTCACTAAAGAAAATTTTGATGCGACTACCAAGCAAGGTGTTGCTGTTGTTGATTTTTGGGCGCCTTGGTGTGGGCCTTGCAGAATGCTAGCGCCTGTGATCGATGAACTCGCTCAAGATTATGAGGGCAAGGTCGCTATTTGTAAGGTCAATACCGATGAGCAAGATGAACTCTCTGCTCAATTTGGTATCCGCAGTATCCCCACTATTTTATTCATGAAAAATGGCGAGGTTGTCGATCAAGTCGTCGGTGCGACCTCTAAGCAAGCACTCAAAGAAAAAATCGATTCCATCTCTTAATGCCCCTCTTGCCCCTAGCCACAATCGCTCGGGGCTTGATATACTCTCTATTTATCAACTCATATTATCATATTTATCAAATAAAAAAAATTATTGGAGGCTATTATGATCGATTTAGCAATTATTGGTGGTGGGCCAGCCGGGCTATCAGCAGGACTTTATGCAACAAGAGGTGGTATTAAAGATGTTGTATTGTTTGAAAAAGGAATGCCCGGTGGGCAGATAACAGGGAGTAGTGAAATCGAAAACTACCCTGGGGTCAAAGAAGTCTTGAGTGGGCTAGATTTTATGCAGCCTTGGCAAGAGCAGTGTTTTCGCTTTGGGCTCAAGCACGAGATGAGCGAAGTGAGTCAAGTCACTAAAGAAGGAAAAATCTTCACGATCCATACCAACGATGGCAAAGCAATGCAAGCTAGAAGCGTTATCTTAGCTACAGGTGGCCGCCCCAAAAGGACAGGCATCAAAGGCGAGAGCGAATTTTGGGGAAAAGGCGTGAGCACTTGCGCTACTTGCGATGGCTTTTTCTATAAAAATAAAGAAGTCGCTGTGCTTGGAGGCGGGGATACTGCGATTGAAGAGGCGATTTATCTGACAAAAATGTGTAAAAAAGTCTATCTGATCCATAGGAGAAATGAATTCAGAGCCGCACCCATCACGCTCAAACACGCCAAAGAAAACGAAAAAATCGAATTCCTTACCCCCTATGTGATCGAAGAAATCAAAGGGGATCAAAGCGGGGTCACTTCCCTTGCGGTCAAAAACACGCAAACTGACCAAAAAAGAGAGCTAGTTGTGCCAGGGATTTTTATCTTTGTGGGCTATGATGTCAATAATGGCATTATCAAGCAAAATGATGGTAGTATGCTGTGTGCGTGCGATGAGTTTGGCTCTGTGATTGTAGATCTCTCGATGAAAACCAATGTAGAGGGATTTTTTGCTGCGGGCGATATTCGTATCAAAGCCCCCAAGCAAGTCGTTTGTGCTGCAGGTGATGGTGCGAGTGCGGCTTTAGAAGCGATTGCTTATTTAGACTCACATTGATTGGAGGGATCGGATTTGAAAATAGGAGTTTTTGGAGCTAGTGGCCGTATCGGTAGGCTGGTGATTGAAGAAATATCCAAAAGTCAAGAATACACACTCGGGAGTATCTTTGTCCGCAAGGAGCTTGACTTTTTGCCCCCTGATGGGACTTGTGTTACTAATGATTTGCAAAGTTTCTTGCAAAATTGCGAGCTTGTCATCGACTTTTCTCTCCCCCAAGCGACCCATACCCTCTTAAAAGCTGCTATGAAAACGCCCGTTGCCCTTGTTTGTGGAACGACAGGATTAGATGGGGCGACTTTTGAGCTCTTAAAAAAACTATCAGAAAAAGCCCCTATCTTGTATGCAACCAATATGTCTAAAGGCGTGGCCATGCTAGATAAAGTCATCTCTTTGGTCGCAAAAGGACTCAAAGATGCTGATATTGAAATATCAGAAATCCACCACCGATACAAAAAGGACGCCCCCAGTGGGACAGCGCTCTCTTTAGGCAAGACTTGTGCAGAGGCTAGAGGACTCGATCTCAATCAAGTGAGAGTATCAAGCAGAGATGGAAATATCGGACAAAGGACACACGATGAAATCGCTATCATGAGTCTTCGTGGGGGAGATGTCGCAGGCAGACACACGATCGGATTTTATCTCGATGGTGAATACCTAGAATTCACACACAACGCAACCTCACGCCTTACCTTTGCCAAAGGTGCCCTAGAAGCTGCTCGATGGCTCATGGGACAAAAAAATGGGCTTTATAGTATCAATGATATGTTTAAAGATCTCTAAAGTCTATTTTTCTTGGGCTTTTTTATCCAAATCACTCAAAAGATTTTCACCCTTTGCAAAGCTATCCCTCTCAAACTCCGTAAAACTAATATAAACACTCGCTTGAGGCTTAGAAGCCACTCTCCAGAGAGAATCTGAAATATCTTTAGCAATCTCTCGTTTCTGCTCTGCAGTCAGCTTGCCCCCAACTTTCACATCTACATATGGCATTGACACTCCTTTACCAGCTAAATCCCCCACCGAGTTTGACACTCAGATAACTTGGGACTTTATAATCGCCCATAGCGACTAATTTTGTATTTGATTGGACAGCAATATCCAAAAAGCCTAAAATATTGATCCCACCTGTGAATATAACCCCCTCCCCAACAAGACTTTTAAGATCATACATCGAACCAAGTCGTATATCAAAATATTTCAAATCAACCATCACGCCCCCACCAATCATTTGATTTTGCGGGGAGAGATATGAGAGCGTGTGATTGGGCTTGAGATCAGCATCTAGCGCAAAAGAAAGCACCTTCCATTCATAAGAAAGCCCCGCACGTATTTGAGAGTTGAGAGTAATCTTTTGGTTATCATTGACCTTTAAGATGGGTTCATTGATGTCCTTGCCTACGATTCCAAGAGAGAAGCCTTGATAATTATACAAAAAACCAAAATCAATGCCAAAAGTCTGCTGTTTGGGGGTGTTTTGGAGATCCATACCCCCAAAAGCATTAGAAATTTCATTGAAAGAGCCCGATTTATCGACCTTATAGCCCATAGCAAAGATATATTTAGCACCCAATCCGATACTGAAATTCCCTATAGGGGTCGAAAACGCCTGCCCATAGCCCACAGGCACTTCACCGATCACGATACCTGTCCCGTGTATTTGATGTTTAGCACTATCACTAAATATCGAGAGATTTTCATAGCTGTCTTTATCAGAGCCACTCAGTGTGATGGAGTTATCACTGATACTCACGCCCACATAATTGCCATCAGCATCAAAAATAATTTGGTTGTGCGTGCGATCAAAGGTCGCGCTCGCTGAAGCAAACGCACTACCAAACACACCAAACGCTATCGCCCCACGCCCATCAGGACCATTCCCGCCAATCTGAAACACCAATCCATTTTGCGTGTTTATATCCAGATTATTTGTCTGCATTGTGTTTTGGATAGTATAGACATCTTGTATGAAGCGATTGATTTGAGGGTCATCGCCCTTAGAAAGACTGACCCCACCAATCAATTTCAAAAAATCTCCCAATCCAAAAGAAGAATCACTCGTCTTTACCAACAAATCAGCAATCCCACTGAGCTGGCTGGGCTCTAAATTTTGAATAATATTTTTGAATATCCCCACATCTCCGCCTGTCTTATCCACAGCTTCTAGTGTGCTAGTTTTGATATTTTCAAAGGCCTTTTGCCCTTGAGCATTTAGGCTATCACCTGTTATCAATGCCCCTTTGAAAGCCTTGCTTGCCTCCTCAAGGCTTGAAGCACTCTCCACAGCATTGACCTGCTCTAAAGTCCCACCACTAGCAACAAGCACTTCCTTCATATAGTTTTGGATATCTGTCGTGGTATTCAGACCAGAAACACTCCCAAAATGGATATTTTTAAGCACATCACCAAACACCCCGCTCATATCAAGGCTGCTCGCAGCGACTGCCCCTACCATCGACGCCCCCGTGATCGATGTTCCCACTATTGATGTTCCCACTATGGACGCTCCCGTGATCGAGAGCCCCGAAAAACTACCCTTATCTGTAAAAGATGTAGAAATTTTATGGGGCATATTTTGCAAATTATTATAATCCACGCTTGCTAGGGACAAAAGATTTTTTTCTCTGATACTAGCCCCAAAACTATAAGCAACTCTTGATTTTTTATCCATACCCAACAACGCTGGGTTGTAGTATAGCGCCCATTGAGAATTCCTCAAGGCCACGCCTGCACCACCCATACTTGCTGAAATATTCCCCATTCCACCAAACTCTAAGGCTTCAAGACCACTGCTGAGTAGCGATCCGATCAAGACAGCTTGAGAGATTCTTTTCATAGCGATTCCTTATGCGATGATGATAACTTCTTCTTCAAGAGCGACTCCATAAGCCTCTAACACGCGTTGTTTGCCTAGATTTATCAAAGATATGGCGTCTTCAAAGCTCCCTTTACCTAGATTAACCAAAAAATTTGCGTGCTCTTGGGCAAATCCTATCCCTCCTATGCGATAGCCCCTTAACCCCACGCCCTCAAGTAACCTCCCTGCAAAATCCCCTATAGGATTTTTGAAGCAACTCCCGCAACTTGGTCTTTTAGGGTGGCTTGAGCGCATGGAGTCAAAAATTTCTAATAGATTATATCTAAAACCTACAATCTTTTTGAATCGTGCAGCAAAAATCACCCCTTTGATCGCACTACTGCGATACCCCATACCCAAGTCCTCTGCCCTCTCCCACACGCCATCAACGCACACAGAATCTAAGACATTTTTTATCTCATATTCCTTCATACCCGCGTTCATTTTCACAAGCCCTCCCAAGCTCCCAGGCAAAGCACGCAAAAACTCCAACCCCCAAAGATTGGTATCTCTAAAATACCGATAAAGCTTTTGAGCGCTCACTTGTCCCCCCACTTCGATGAGCTCTCCTAAATCTTGGATATAATCATATTTTGTATCCAAAACACCAATATTGCGAGCAGTCGGAGCGACCAAAAGATTATTCGCATGGCCAATGACTTGTATCCCCAAAGCACTGCTTACATCACTAATCACTCTCACAGGCACCTCTGCACCGACTCTAATACTTGAATATTTAGCAAAATCAATTGTTTGGATCACAGCACAAACTTTGGTATGAGATTGATGAGCATTGTTGTGTAGTCCAAAAGCATATTGAGCATCCAAGGCATTGTCAAGATAACCACACCAATCACAGCCAAAATCTTAGGGACAAACGATAGAGTCATTTCATTGATTTGGGTTGTGGCCTGAAAAATACTCACCAAAAGCCCCACAATCAGTCCAGCTAAAAGTATCGGTAAAGAAATAATCAAAGTGATTTTATAAGTTTCTATCGCCAATCCCATCAACTGCGATTCCATCAGCTTGCCTCCTAAAAATTACTCGGATTATATCGCATTTTAAGGCAAAAAACTTTTATTTTAAGCTTTTATGTGTATCATTTTATAGGAGCAAACTTGGGCTCTATATCTCTATCTAAAAGAGCCCAGAGCAAGTATTTAGCACATCTTTAGAATTAAGGAATATGATGGGAAGAACAACAGCAGAGGTGCTTGAAACAATAGCCCAAAAAAGAAATGAAAAAATTGCCAAACTAGGCTTTAGCTTCAATCACCCCCTGCCTACCCAAAGACAAACACCCCTGATTCCCCCCCATCACGCCCCACACTCGCCTTTAATGATTGCTGAAGTCAAACGCGCCTCACCCTCAGCAGGGCTGATTGATACAATCCCTGATGTCTGCGAGCTAGCTAGAAAATACATCGCGCAAGGGGCAAATGTGATTTCAGTTCTCACTGAAGAAGACCATTTCAAGGGCAGTCTTTCAGATTTGATGGCTATCAAAAATACTTTTCCAAACATCAGTGTTTTGCGCAAAGACTTTATCCAGCACCCCGAAGAAATCGAGATTTCTTACCGAGCAGGGGCTGATCTTGTGCTATTGATTGTGGCTATGTTTTTGGGTGATAGAAAAAAAGAAGCTGATTTTGCTGCTATCTTATCAGAGTGCAAAAAATACGCACTCACGCCCCTCATTGAAATCCATAATGAGCAAGAAATTCAATTTGCCCTTGCTTTTAACCCCGAAATTTTAGGGATAAATTCTAGAAATTTACACGATTTTACGATCGATAAAAATAAGGCCTTGTATCTAAAAAGCAAAATCCCTGCTTCTGTCAAAACAATCTTTGAATCAGGGATCCAATCGAGCTTTGATGGCTATCTTGCAGGGACATTTGGCTTTGATGGAATGCTATGTGGGAGCTATTTAGTCAAATCCCAAGATACAAAAGACAATCTCGCACATCTCATCAAAGCCTATACCAAGGGCAAGCAACTCCAAAATCCCTTCTACCAAAAAGTCTTTGACTCTATCTACACAAGCCCTGTCCCCTTGGTAAAAATATGTGGTATCACCGATCTTGATGACGCGTTCAATGCCGCAGAAGCAGGGGCAGATATGCTGGGCTTTATCCTCACAAAGCAGAGCCCTAGGTATTGTGCAACTTCAAATGTCAAGCTGATGAGCAAAGCAATTACAAGAATCTACCCCCATATCCTCAAAGTAGGCGTGATCACAGAATCAAAAGATGAATTTATCTTAGCAAGAGAGCTTTTCAAAGAGGGCATGATTGATTGTATCCAGCTCCACTCTTATAACCCCACTACTCCGAATTTTTACGCATCTTATGACCTCAAAGAGGCTGATTTTAATTTCTATGCTTGTGTGAATTTTGACTCGCCCAAAGACTACCCCACCCATAGCCCCTCTCCTTTTGTGCTCTTAGACTCTAAATCAAGCGCACAAGGAGGGAGTGGCAAAAGTATTGCAATATCTGCTCTCCTTGAGCTCAAGGCAATGGGGAAGGATCTTTTTATCGCAGGAGGTGTGGGGCTAGATAATCTTGATACACTCCTTGGGCTCAAGCCTAAAATGCTTGATATCAATTCAAAAATAGAGCTCAGTGTCGGCAAAAAGGATAAAATCAAACTCCAAACAATCATCAAAACAATCAAAACCCCTCGCTAAAGGGCTTATCTCAAGGAGATCATTATGAAAAAAATACCACTCAAATCCCACCATCAATTTTTTGGTGATAGGACAACGGGCTATTTTGGAGGTCAATACATACCTGAAATTCTGCGCCCTGCACTCTTAGAGCTAGAAGAGGCCTATAAACATATTTTCCCCTCCAAGCCCTATCAAAAAGAGCTTCAAGAGCTATCCAAACACTTCATCTCTCGCCCCACGCCCCTCATATACGCCCAAAATGTTTCAAAAATCTTAGGCAATGAGATTTATCTGAAATTTGAAGGCCTAGCAAACACAGGCGCACACAAGATCAATAACGCCCTAGGTCAAGTCTTGCTAGCTAAAAAAATGGGTAAAAAGCATATCATCGCAGAAACAGGCGCAGGACAGCACGGACTAGCCGTAGCAGCTTGTTGCGCAAAGCTCGGTCTAGCGTGTGAAATCTATATGGGCGCTATCGATGCCAATCGCCAACGCCCCAATGTATTCAACATAGAGCTTTTTGGAGCCAAGCTCATCAGCGTATCCTCAGGCTCTCAGACACTCAAAGACGCTGTCAATGAAACCTTGCGCGTATGGAGCAAACGCAGTCAAGATACCTTTTATGTCCTAGGGAGTGCGTTGGGTCCTTATCCTTATCCTGACTTAGTCAGAGATCTCCAAAGCGTGATTGGCAGGGAGGTTAAAAGGCAGTGCAAAGAATATTTTCAAGGGCTTCCTGATTATCTTGTCGCTTGCGTGGGTGGAGGGAGCAATGCCATAGGATTTTTTAGGGATTTTATCCAAGAAGAGAGTGTCAAACTCATTGGTGTTGAAGCAGGCGGGATTGGAGAGGCAATGGGAGAAAATGCTGCGAGAATGGATAAAAAAAGCACCTCAAGTGTAGGCATTGCCCAAGGTTATAAAAGCATTTTTTTGCAAGATACCCACGGGCAGCTATCCCCCACGCACTCCATCAGCGCAGGGCTTGATTACGCAGGCATAGGCCCTCAACTCGCATTTTTAGGCACGATAGGGCGTATCCAATTTTTAAGCGCTCAAGACAAAGAAGCCCTCTATGCCTTGCAATTTTTTGCTAAAAACGAGGGGATTATCCCTGCTTTGGAGTCTTCTCACGCTCTTGCTGGGGTCATCAAAATCTGTGAAAAAGTCAAAAATAAAAAAATCATTGCCAATGTTTCAGGGCGCGGGGACAAAGATATTTTCATCACAGCAAAGGCGCTCAAACCCACAGAGTGGAGGCTTTTCTTAGAAGAAGAAATTGAGCGCATCAAAGGAGTCTAAATGAAAAAAATACCACTCATGGGGCATATTATCGCAGGCTATCCCAGCAAAATATCGAGCATAGAAGCAGGGCTTGGGATCTGTGATGGAGGGGCCAGCTTTTTGGAAGTACAATTCCCGTTTTCTGACCCCAATGCCGATGGTCCGATTATCGAAAATGCCTGTAATATTGCCTTGCAAAATGGCTTCATACCAACTGATGGCTTTGAAATCACTGCCACACTTGCTGCAAAAACAGATACGAAAATCATCATTGTCACCTATGCAAACATTATCTTTACCTATGGAGTAGAAAAATTTATCCAAAAAGCCAAGGCGTGCGGCGTTTATGGGCTGATTGTTCCGGATTTGCCTTTTGAGAGTGATGAGGGGTTGCGTGCGTTTGCAAAATCTTATGGGCTCTATATCATCGAGCTCATCACCCCCCATATGCAAGCTGAGCGTATCAAAAAGCTCTCAAGCACCCCAAGTGATCTGCTCTATGTTGTCGCTAGAAGTGGCACAACAGGGAGTGAAACGCAAATTCAAGCTCCCTTGTTTGAGTGGATTGATTTTGTCAGACACCATACGCAAAAAAAGCTCGCCCTAGGCTTTGGTATCCGTTCTCACGCACAAATACAAGCCCTAAAAGACAAGGCAGATATTTTAGTGATCGGGAGCTATTTTGTAGAAACAATCACAGCCACCCCTCCTCATACCTCATTGCGTCAATCACTCAAAAATTGCGTCCTAGAGCTTTTTGCTTAGTTTGATACCCCTATGAGCTTGACTCACTAGTGATTGTAGGCTTGAGATTTGCCCTTTATCGCCCTTTTGATGTCTTTTTTGCTCTTTGATGTCTTTTGCCCCTTTTGCTTTTATCGCCCAACACAAGCTTGATTTCTAGGCAAAATCAAACGACAAACAAGATTGCAAGTAAGATTGATACACACAAACACCGATTGCCCCAATCCTTGCAAGCCCTGATACTCAAAATCAAAGGCTCATGATTTTAAGAAAAGTTTTTTAAAAATGCCTTCAGATTTCTGGCCGCTTGACGGATACGTTTTTCGTTTTCAATCAAAGCAATCCGCACATACCCCTCACCGTGCTCGCCAAAGCCTACCCCAGGGCTTAGGGCAATTTTGGCTTCTTCTAGCAATCGTTTAGAAAATTCCAAACTCCCCAAATGCTCCACGCAAGGGGGGATTTTCGCCCAGATAAACATACTTGCTTGAGGCTTTTGCATTTCCCAACCAGCAGCTTTGAAACTTTTTATCAAGACTTCCATACGCTTTTCATATTTGTCCCTGATAGCCTCAACACACTCTTGAGGGCCATCAAGCGCGATAGTTGCAGCTATTTGCATTGGAGTATAGATCCCATAATCAATCCAACTTTTGATCTTCTGGAGGGCTGCGATCATTTTTTGATTCCCCACGACAAAGCCTATCCGCCAGCCTGCCATATTATAGCTCTTAGAGAGTGTGTAGGTTTCGACAGCAACATCTTTTGCCCCCTCGATCTCTAGGATACTTGGAGCCTTATAGCCATCAAAACACAAATCTGCATAAGCAATATCACTGATGATATAAAATCTCTCTTGTCTTGCTAGGGCTACCAATCGCTCATAAAAGCTTTTATAAACAATCGTGGTTGTGGGGTTATGGGGGAAATTGACAACCACAAATTTTGGCTTAGGCATTGCCTCTTTGAGTATGCGCGAGAGATTTTGAAAAAAATGGTCTTCATCAAGCTCTAAATGCTGATTCCATCGGATACCAAAGCGAGAAACATTAGCACCATTGAGGATAAAAGCATAATAATGGATAGGATAAGCTGGCTCAGGGACAACTGCATTATCCCCAGGGTTTGTGATAGCTTGCACTAGATGGACATAACCCTCCTTACTCCCCATACTCACGCACACTTCTGTATTGGGGTCTAAGCTGACATTGTATTTTCTCTGATACCAATGGCAAATCCCTAAGCGCAGCTTGTAAATCCCCTTGCTCGCAGAATAGCCGTGATTTTTTGGCTTTTGCACACTTTCACAAAGCTTTTTGATGATATGCTCGGGAGTGGGACCATCAGGATTCCCCATACTCAAATCAATCACATCTTCATTGCGTTGCCTCATATCTAGCTTGATTTCATTGATAAGGGCAAAAACATACTTGGGCAAACGCTTGATTTTTTCAAATTCAATCTCATCAAACATCACACAACCTTATTATTCAAATTCTTGAAACTCTACTTGGATACCATTTTTTATTATAGCAGGATTCCTAATATCACTCACCATAATAAATCGTATCCCATTTAAAATACTGAAAGTAATTTTGCTGCTTGGTGTGTTTTGAGAGATGAGATTGATGATCTGGAGATTTTTGTCATACAGCACGATTCTAGGGCGCCAATAAGGTGTTTTGGCCGTGATGGTGATATTCCCACTCCCTGTAATGCCAAACCAATACTCACCACTCACCTCTGTGACTTCTATGGGCTCTGTAGATGGGGCGATCTCTCTGGCATTAGCGAGTTTGGGCTCTGTGAGTTCGATATCATATTCCCAATCAAACAAAGAATTTCTCTTGATATCAGTGAATAAATACCCGCGTTTGGCTAGTTCGCTGATAATAATACCAGGGTCTAGGGCGTGTTCTGTTGCAAAGCTAAAAGTAATCTTTGCGATATTGTCAGCATATTGCGCACGCGAAACGACAAAATAAGAATACCCCATTGAAGAGAGTGCACTATTGATACTGCGCGTCAGAAAAATCGGCGTGGTCTGGGATACAAAAGTGATAGCTAGTTCGCTGGGTTCATCAAACTTGAGCGTGAGTAATCCATTGTCTTTGAGCGTGGTGACAAGCTTTTGGATATCAATCCTGCCATCTGTATAAAAACTCTCCTTGTCTTTGAAAATGCGTTCGATAAAATTTTTATTGAGCTGATAAGCATTGATACCGATGAGATTTTGTATCTTTTCATCTAATGCATCTGCAAACAAAGCGATCCAAAAAAGGCAAGAAAAAATGATTATTCTAAAGATCATTATCTTGACTGCTGTTAGAATCGTTGTCTAAAGGGGGATTTTGAGTGCCCTCTTGAGTGGGGCTTGGCTCGTTGTCTTGACCGCTGAGCTTGAGGTATTGGGCATATCGGATTTGTTTCAAGCCATCTTTGGGCGTATAGAGAAATCGCATGGGATAGGACTTGTGGTATTCTTTGATCCCCCCATCAGTCTGCAATGAGAGCTCGCCGTGTCCAAAAGAAATCAACAAACGATGGTCTTTTGCTTCGATAGAATATTCTGAATCGACAATAGTCTGGATTTTGCTCTTATCATCAAGGTCAATGATTTCAATCCAAAGGCTCTGATGGGGGATCACTCGGATTTCTTCTGCATTGTATTGATTTTGTGTATTTTTGATATGAGTGGGCGATTCTTTAGGCAAGCTAGAAGCAATAGACTCTGAGGCTTGAGGTTCTTGGGGCTTTTGTGTGACCTCTGTCTGCGTAGTGGGTGCTTTGGGAGCTTGGGGCTCTGGGGCTTGCGGATTTTTAGAATCTTGCGGGCTTTGAGGGCTTTGAGAGTTTTGAGAATCTGGGGGCGTAGAGGGCGAGATTTGAGTGGGATTATCAAGGGCTTCTTGAGGGCTTGGAGCACTAGGGGACTGCGTGCTGACAAAAATACTTTTATAGATAAAATACACGCCCAAAAGCACTAATACCACCACCACAGAAACATAAAAACGTTTTTTGGATATGGATTGCTTTTTCCTCAGCGCTGCAAATGTATCCCTGTGCCCTTGCGTGTCTAAATCAAGATTATTGATCGGGTATTCACTAGCAAGATTGGGGGTAGCTAGTGGGTGAACTTGGCTTAGGGTTTCTTTATCATATTCTTCAAGCCACCCACTCAAATCAACCTTATACTCCCTCTCAATGATACTCAAAAATCCGACCACACGGACTCTCTGGAGGTTTGAAAATCTTTTTTCAAGAATATCTTCGATCTTGACTGCAGAAATCTTGGTGGCTTTGCTGATCTCTTTGACACCAATTTTTTTGAGTATCTCTAATGCTGATTCCATATTAACACATCCTGTTGATTAAAATACCTGCTGCCACGCTCACATTTAAAGAATTGAAATCTTTTTTCATTTTGATAGCGACTATTGTATCAAGTCTTGATAAGATTTTCTTACTCAAGCCCAAGCCCTCATTACCCAAAAACAAAGCCCATTTATCCTTTTGTCCTATCCCGCAGACATCTCCACCCGAGCTATCAGCACCATAGCAGAAAATTCCCTCATTTTTCAATTCGTTGATTATATCTAAGATATTTTTACCAACACAAAATGGCATATCAAACACAGCCCCCACACTCGCACGCACAATCCCCTCAAGAGGGGGATTTTCACTCATTGCCAACACAATAGCTTCCACACCCAAACAATACGCACTCCTAAAAATCGCACCAATATTCCCCACATCTGTGATCCCACAAAGCACTAAGATTTTATGGTGTTTTTTGATATCGTTGATACTCAAAGGGAGTGGGGGAGTGATTTGGGCTAAAAAGCCTTGATGGTTCCCTCCTCTTGCCATGGCTTGTGCCTTTTTGGTATCTGTGCGTAAAATCTGCACACGACTCCTAGCGATACTGGCAAATACTTTAGGGTCAATTTCTTTAGCCAAATAGATAGTTTGGAGATATTGGGGGTGTCTGGCTAAAAGATGTAGCACAACTTGCTTCCCATAGACTATCATAAAAGCTCTTTTTTAGAGATTTGCTCATAGAGATTTTTAGTGGGAATATCTTGGAGTTTGGAGAGGAGCTTGGCTTTGATTTTGGGCGGGAGATCCATCTGTGTGATTTGGGTGGCTGAGAGTGTGCGTTCAGGCTTTTGGGTGCCTAAAAGCACTAATACCCACTCTCCGTTTGTGTTGCTTGATTGGATCTGTGTATAGACTTCTTTGGCACTGCCGATAAAATATTTTTGGTGCATTTTAGTCATTTCTTTGATAGCAAAAATCTGCATATCACCTGCTAGCTTGGCAATATTTTCTAAGGTATCTATAATGCGATGGGGGCTTTCATACACGATAATAGGGATTTTTTGATCCAAAAAGGCAGCGCTTGTGAGGAGATTAGAAAGACGCGTGATTTTTTCTTTTTGCTTATGGGGCAAAAACCCTGCAAACAAAAATCCATCTGATTCAAACCCGCTCGCACAATACGCCCCCACGCACGCACTCCCACCGGGCAAAATATCATAAGCGATATTGTTTTGGATCGCATAAGCGACCAAAGCAGCCCCCGGATCGCTCACACAAGGCATTCCCGCGTCGCTCATATAAACAACATTGCGTTCAAATAGCTCTGCAGAAAGATTAGAAATATATTTTGCTTGATTGTGTGAATGGAAAGATACCATTTCTTTTGTCTGAGAAATCTTGGGGAAATGCTGGTGGATCATGGGGTTTTTAGCGAGCAAAGCAAGGAGTTTTTTGCTCACTCTGACATCTTCGCATAATAAAACATCTGCTTGCTCCAAGGCTCTAAGACTTCGGAGAGTGATGTCATCAAGATTCCCCATAGGAGTGGGCAGCAAAGTCAGCACGGCATTATTTGAGGTTGTATTTTTGCTTAAATTTCTCTACTCTACCTGCAGCATCAGCGATTTTATCACTACCGGTATAAAATGGGTGGCAAAAGCTAGATATATCAATCCTGAGCTCACTTTTTGTGCTTAAAACCTCGATTTCTTTCCCGCTAGTCACGCAAGTTACCTTGCAAGGGATATATTGTGGGTGGATACCTTTTTTCATTTTTGATTCCTTTTGGTTTGATTCCTATATTTTGAACGCCCACGCCATTTGTAATTTTGTAATATTGCAAGCGCATAAATTAAACTTGCGATTTTAGCTAAAAATTGCTTAGTTTTTATTAAAACAGCCAAGATAAGAGCAAATTTACTCGACTCTTTCATTAAAGTCTGGCGTCTAGGAGCTTTTGCGTATAGGGATTTTGAGGTGAAGTAAACACATCGCCCACTCTGCCTTGCTCGACCACCTTGCCTGCGCAAAGCACTAGCACACGATCACACACAGCCTCAATCACATCAAGGTCATGACTAATAAACAAATAGCTCAAGCCCAACTGCTCTTGAAGGCTCAATAGCAGTTCAATGATAGTCTTTTGCATACTTTTATCCAAAGCTGAAGTGGGTTCATCTAAAATGATGATTTTGGGCTTGAGTGCAATAGCCCTAGCGATAGCCACGCGTTGGCGCTGGCCACCACTGAGCTCAAAAGGATACGCATCAACAAGAGCCCTCTCAAGCCGCACAGAATCTAAAATTGCTTCAATCTGGGCGTCTTGCTTGGAGTGCTTTTGAAAATGGGCTAAAAGTCTTAGGGCTTCAAAGATAATATCCCGCACACGCATTCTAGGGTTGAGCGAGGCATAGGGGTCTTGGAAGACAATTTGAAGATCTTTGCGATAAGGCCTGAACTCCCTCTCACTCCAAGTATCCACACATTGACCCAAAAGCTCCATACTCCCTTGAGAAGCTATGAGTCGCAAAATCCCCATTGCAAGGCTGCTTTTGCCACTCCCTGATTCCCCGATAATCCCTAAAGTTTCTTGAGTATGTAAAACAAAATCCACCCCACTCAAAGCGAGCTTTTGTTCTGTCTTGAATAAGGACTTTTTGTGCTGATAGATAATACCAAAATCTCTCACTGCAAGGAGTTTTTGGGGCGTTGGCATTATGGTCTTTTTAGGCAAGTGTAAAGCTTCTAAAAGTATCTTGGTATAGCTATTTTTAGGCCGGCTCAAGACCCTAGAAACCTCACCACTCTCACACACTAAGCCAGATTTAAGCACACAAACCTTATGGGCAAAGCCTCTCACTGCTCCTAGATCATGGCTAATCAGCAAGATAGCCATTTGATTTTGCTCACTCAAAGTATAGAGCAACTCTAAAATCTGCTTTTGAATACTCGCGTCTAAGGCTGTTGTAGGCTCATCGCAAATCAAAAGCTTGGGGCGATTGATGATACCCATAGCGATAGCCACGCGTTGGCGCTGGCCACCACTGAGCTCAAAAGGATAGGATTTTTGGAGAGCTATAGGCAAGCCCACTTGAGTAAAGACTGCATCGAGTTTTTGATACATTGCCTTCTTGCTATCTTTGGTGCGATGTAAAATCAATGACTCTAAAACCTGCTTGCCTACTTGCTGGAGGGGGTTGAGGCTTGATAGGGGCTCTTGGGCGATATAGCTGATATCTTTTCCACGGATATTTTGGATTTTTTTAGCCCCAAGAGTGAGTAAATCCTCTCCCATAAACCAAATCTTCCCTCCATCAATACGCACAGAGGGCAAAAGCCTTAAAATCATCTGCGCAATGAAACTTTTGCCACTTCCTGACTCCCCCACTAGCCCAACTCGCTCACCTGAAGCAATATCAAATGTGATATTCTTGACACCAAAGCCCCCCTCAAAGCCACAATGCAAAGATTCAATGCGTAAAAGGGGCGATTTATCGGGTCTGGACATCAAAGGCATCGCGCACCCCCTCTCCGATAAATACCAACACTGCAAGCAGCAAACTCACAGCCAAAAAGCCCACAATCGCTAGATGGGGGCTAGAAAGATTGTTTTTGCCTTGATTCAAAAGCTCGCCCAAAGAAGCACTGCCTACAGGCATACCAAACCCCAAGAAATCCAAACTCACCAATGTCCCGATACTCCCTGCCATTATAAAAGGTATATAAGTGATCGTGGCTACAAGGGCATTAGGCAAAATATGACAAAATATAACCCGCAAATCCCCTGCTCCAAGTGCGCGCGAGGCTTTGACATAATCCATATTCCTCCCCCGCAAAAACTCCGTGCGCACCACCCCTGCTAGCCCCATCCAACTAAAAAGCAGCACTAAAGTCAATATCCACCAAAAACTAGGCGTGAGAAAACTCGAAATCACAATCAACAAAAAAAGTATCGGTATCCCACTCCAAATCTCTATCAAGCGCTGTCCCAAAAGATCAGCCAACCCTCCATAATACCCCTGCAAAGCCCCTGCACTCACTCCAATCACCACGCTAAAAGCGCTCAAAAATAGACCAAAAAGTATCGATATCCGATACCCATAAATCAAGCGCGCACTCACATCTCTGGCTTGGTCGTCTGTGCCTAGCCAATGCCTTTTGTCTGGGCTAGTGGGCGCTGGGGATGATAGGTCCATAATGATCGTATCATAGCTATAAGGGATCAAAGCAGGAACCACAAAGGCGTTTTTCAAAAGCCCCTTGACATAAGGATCATTGTAGTTTGCTTCTGTGGCAAAATCCCCTCCAAAGGTCGTTTCAGGGTAGCTTACAAATATAGGAAAATAAGCCTTGTGATCTTTATAGATAAATAATGGCTTGTCATTAGCGATAAACTCAGCCCCCAAAGACAGCACAAAAAGCAAGGTAAAAATCCATAGCGAATAAAACGCCCTCTTATTGGCACAAAACGCCCTCCATCTCATCGTAGCCAAAGATGGTTTTGAGGTGGGAGGCTTGTGTATGGGAGGTTTGGGTATGGGGAGTTTGTGTGTAGAGGGCGTGGAGTGTGGCTTGGAGGGGGATTGCAATATCGACTCCTTGTTTTTCTTGAGGATTTTACCCCAAAAGTCTAAATTACACCCACTGCAAACAAAGATACACCCCCCCTAGAAAAAAGGGGGGGGGGCAAAAAGCTAGAGGTAAAAAAGTTAGGGCAAAAGATGAGAAAAGATGAGAGGGCAAAATATAGAGAGCTAATGGGGATAGCTTATATTTTTAAGCACATCTCTTAAAACCTTGCACCCAATGTGATGAAATATTTTCTGCCCTCATAGCTAGAGTTCCAAAGATTGACAAGATTGTCTGAATCGCCCTTTTTGCCATAGGCATAATAATCAATAAAATTTGTATTCAAAATATTTTGAATCCCCAAACTCACACGAAAATTTTTATTGATACGATAATTCACTCCCAAATTAAACACATAATATGGCTTATACCATTGCGATAGATACTCCCCTAAGACCTTAGCGATTTCTTTTTGATTTTTGCCCGCATTACGCCATCTCTCTGATTTATAAACACCTTGCAGATAAATATCAGCCTTACCCAATAAATCATAATTGACACCGAGATTGACTTGATGGGCAGGGGTGTTTCCTACGGGGTTGCCTTTGTTTTTGCTTTCATTGGTGAGTTGTTCGCTATGGGTATAAGTGTAGTTAGCATTTAGACTAAAGCCATAGATGGGCTTGAGGGCAAATACCACTTCTGCACCTTGTGTATAAGCTTTACCGACATTGACATAAACACTACAGCCATTGCTCGTTTTGTCATGACCGACTACATAGGGGTTCTGGCAGTTTGGCGCTCCAAAGGCAAGATTTTTGCGATCGATTTTGCCTTGATAGTCATTACGAAAATAAGTCGCCCCCAAGCTCAAATATGAAAAATCCAACATCACGCCCCCCTCATAGCTCACAGAAGTTTCAGGCTTCAAATCAGGATTCCCCAAAAAAGGCGCACCCCCTTGTGCTCCAAAGCCAAAAGCCCCCGTAACTGTTTCGCTCAAATATGGCTGGCGATACCCCGTAGCCACGCCACCACGGAACTGCAGCCACTCTAGGGCATTATAGACCAAATACGCCTTGGGAGATAGGTTGTTACCAAACTGCTGGTCATAGGTATATCTCGCCCCTAAAGTCACAATCACATCATCTACAATCGTGCTTTCATTTTCTACATAAATGGCCGCTTGATTTTTGAGGCTATTGATACCTTTGGAATTAGCATAAGGGATATAGTTGGTATTGACTAATGTATGGTCTTTATTACAGCCTGCTTTAGTTGAATCATGACTCCAAGGATAGGGATTAGTCCCATAGGGGGCATCGTGGAAAGTCTGCAGCCAATACTGCGCCCCAAAAGTGATTGTATCAGCAAAATATTTGCTTGTATATACAGGGATAGCAGCTTGACTTTGTAAAATCATATCATTGCCCTTGATATCTCGATTTTCGTGCGAGGTATCTGTGAGCGATCGCTGATAGGGCACGACACGCCCAAGGTTTGTTGTGTTGTTGTATTGCAAGGTTGTTTTGGTCTGCCCCCAGTCATAAGTCCCCAAATGGGCGAGGACATAGTTGGTGCGATAAATGACATATTGCTTGGGTGAGGAGGTGAAATTACCCAACTGCTCTTTACTATTGTCATAATTCTGATAACCATTTGCGACATCAAAGTAAAAATAATTGGCCATATCCATCGCATAAGCAAGCCGCAAGCCTATGTTATAGATATTCCCCTCTGTGGGGTTCCCCACAAAGCCAGGTTCAGCAGTCTTTTTGACTCCGCTTGTATCTGTATAGCTAAATCTAATATCAGAAGCATTGCGATAAGTATAGTTCCCGCGCAGCTCCAAAGCTAGTTTGTCTTTGATGATAGGACCTGAAGTATAGAAATTCACGCCATAGTAATTACCAAATTGACTGCGTTCATTGACCGTGGTCTGGAATTCGATCGCATTATCCCATTTGCGCATATTAGGCTTTTTGACAATGATATTGACCACCCCACCTAGCGCATCACTCCCATAAAGTGTGCTCATTGGCCCTCGGATCACTTCAATGCGTTCGATCGCTAATCGCGTGGGCATGAATACATTGAGTGCGTGCGACCAGCCCCAATTGCGCGTGCCAACATCGCCGGCGACATTTTGACGCAAGCCATCGACAAGATAGAGTGTATAAGACGCTGAAAGTCCCCGAATAGAGATTTCATACCCGCCTGTTTTGCCCTGTGTTGTCCCGATATCAACACCGGGCACATTAAAGATCGCCTCAGCCAAATCGTGATAATCAACCTCTTGGAGGCTCTTTTCAGAGATGACAGAAATCGATGCGGGCGCATCTTTGATATCTTGGGCAAAGCCCGAGGCTGAAACAACGGATTTTTGCAGTTCATAGGTCTTTTCTTCTTGAGGTGGGGTATCATTCCCCCAGACAAGCAAAGGACATAAAAGCACTGAACTCAAGCAAATATATTGTTTGATTTTTTTCATCATAACCTTTCATTGATAATTTTTATTACAAGTAAGGTTATAATAATTATTATTAATTCTTTATAAAATGCGATTTATTTTTTATTTTTTCTAAAAATCAAGCCAAATTGATTTTATAGTTTATCTTAGTGGGGCTAGAATCATATGATTTTGTGCTCTAAGTAAAAGATTACTATCAAATCAAGCTATTAAAGGAATCCATCAGCTCAAGAGCTCAAAAAGCCCAAAAAAGGAGGAGGGATCAGAAAAGAGCAAAAATACCTTGAAATGAATCAGTCAAGGGGGATTGGTATGAAAGTTTTGTTATAATCAGACTCAATTTTATAAAAATAAGGTAAAAAATATGCAAAAAGATTTATTGCAAATTGGCTCAAAGACCTTCAGTTCTCGGCTCATTATAGGCAGTGGGAAATATAAAGACTTCGCTACAACCAAGCAAGCAGCGCTAGCTTCGGGGGCTCAGATGATTACGGTTGCTGTCAGGCGCGTCAATATCACAAACCCCAATGAAGAAAATCTCCTCGATTATTTCAAAGATACTTCGATTGAATTTTTACCCAATTCAGCAGGCTGCGTCAATGCGCAAGAGGCAATCACGCTTTTTTCGCTTGTGCGAGAGGCTGTGGGGATTGATTTTATCAAGCTTGAGATTATCGGCGATACGCAAAAGACGCTCTATCCTGATGTGATAGAAACAATCAAGGCCACAGAAGTCTTGGCTAAAGAGGGCTTTTGCGTGCTAGCATATTCTAATGATGATCCCATCATAGCTAAAAGACTCGAAGATGCAGGGGCTGCGGCTGTCATGCCCCTAGCAGCGCCTATTGGCAGTGGGCTAGGCATACAAAATCGTTATAATATCGCTTTTATCAAAGATGCTGTGCGTGTGCCTGTTATCGTTGATGCGGGCGTGGGCTGTGCTTCAGATGGGGCGATTGCTATGGAATTGGGGGCTGATGCACTCTTGAGTAATACAGCGATTGCAGCGGCCAAAGACCCTGTGATGATGGCTGAGGCGATGAAACACGCTGTGATAGCAGGCAGACAGAGCTTTTTAGCTGGCAGAATGGAAAAGAAAAGCTTTGCGAGTGCGAGCTCGCCAGTATTTGGTATGGCTAAGCTTTAAGGGGATCGGCTAACTCTAATGAAAGATGAGATATTTTTGACCCCATTAGGAAAGCAATTTGAGTTTGATGAGGGGGTGGCGAGTGTTTTTGATGATATGGCAATACGATCGATCCCCCACTACACAGAAACACTCCAACTTTGTGTAGACTTTGCCCTCCAAGCACTCGCACTAGGCGGGAAGGTCTATGATTTGGGCTGTTCAACGGGGAATTTCTTGCTAGAGTTGGCCTCACAGATAGACTGCACGCAAGTGGAGTTGGTGGGTGTGGATAACTCAGAGGCAATGATTGAGCGAGCGAGCTTGAAGGCAAGCGCTTATGGCAAAAAGATTGCATTTATCTGTGGGGATTTTTTAGAGATTGATTTGAGTGGGGCGTGCGTGATTGTAGCCCACTACACAATGCAGTTTGTCCGCCCTATCCAAAGGGCTATACTCCTTGATAAAATCTATCAAGCCCTAAAATCAGGCGGTATATTTCTCATGAGCGAGAAGATGACAAGCGCGGATAAAAGGCTAGATAAACAAATGATCGAACGCTACCATCGCTATAAACAAACTCAAGGCTACACGCAAAATGAAATCACTTCTAAGCGTGAAGCACTAGAAAATGTGCTAATCCCCTATAGTCTGCAAGAAAACTTTCAAATGCTCCATAATGCGGGGTTTGATAGTGTGGAGGTGCTGTTTAAATGGGTGAATTTTGGCACATTGATTGCCAGAAAAAGCTAAGCACAAGGGGCTAAAAGGGCTAAACTTGTATGCTCTCTATCATTTGAAGCCCAAAGCCACTGAGTGCGTTGTATTCACGGACATTGCTTGAAGTGATGAGCCTAAAATCTTTAACTTGGAGAAGCTTGAGGATTTGTGCGCCAATACCAAAGCTTTTGATGAGTTCGCCACTGCTAGAGGGGCTATTTGCGTGGTTGCTAGAGTGGTCATTGATAAATATCAAATATCCACCCTCTTGCTTGATTTTAGCAATAGAGCGCATTAAAAATTCATAGTTTTGCTGCTCGCTGAGGAGCTGATAATCACTCTTGATGGTATGGAAACGGATCAATGGAGTGGTTGAGCGGCCAAAACCAAAGGCAAAATGCTCTCTTTGGAGGTGATCTGCAAAAGTGATTTTGACACACGAGGTGGCTAAAAACTCGCTAGGAGTTTCACTCAAGATTTCAAGGAGCGTTTCATTTTGGAGTCGATACGAGATGAGATCAGAAACATAGAGAATCTTGAGATGGTGTTTTTGAGCAAACTCAATCAAGAATTTATCCCCACGCCTTGCCATCGAACCATCTGCTTTCATGATTTCACAAATCACGCTCACAGGCTTAAGACCTGCGAGCTTGCAAATATCTACACTCGCTTCTGTATGCCCTGTGCGCACAAGCACGCCACCATCTTTTGCTATCAGAGGGAATATATGCCCTGGGCGCACAAAGTCTTGGGGCGTGGTATTTGTATCACACATCAATTCAATCGTGCGGTGGCGCTCAAAGGCAGAAATACCTGTCTTGGCTTCTTTGGCGTCGATAGATACGGTAAATGCTGTTTCGTGGTTGGAGTTGTTGTTACTCACCATCGGGGGGAGGTCAAATTTTTGAGCAATTTCTTTTGTGATGGATACACAAATCAGCCCTCTAGCTTCTTGAGCCATGAAGTTGATTTTCTCAGGCGTTGAAAAAATCCCCGCCATCACCAAATCGCCCTCATTTTCCCTATCTTCATCATCCATAATAATAATCATTTCGCCATTTTTTATAGCCTTAATGGCTTCTCTTACGCGCTGCAAATGCATAAAATTCCTTAAATCAATGTATAGCCCAATTATAACATCAATCCCAAAGATTATAGAAAGCCTTTTGTGCTAGATTTTGGAAATAATGCCAAAAATAGCTAAAATGCAACAACAAAACTATACCAAAAGGTCGCCAAATGGCAGAAAAATCACTCAAAGGCTCAAGGTGATTGCCCCAAAAAAAGTAGGGCTTCAAGAGGCTCTGATACGCTCTTGTAAGGTGTATTATCAGTATTTAGCTCAAAATGAGTTGGGATTAGAAACAATCAAAATCCTAAGCTTGCAATTGACCCCAGAAGAACTCATCATCAACCTAGGGAGTCGGATCTATAATACAGAGAGTTTGATACTTGTCATCAAAGATGAAAAATACCCCATAGGAGAGGGGGAGCTGGAGCAAAAAAGCCTTGATGAAAAAAGGGGCGTGCTGTCTTTGGGTATCAGTGGAAAGCTATATACCAAACTCGTTGCAGCACAAGCAAAAGATATCACGCTCTATAGTGATTTAAAATTTTTAATCACACAAGTCGAGGAATATTTCAAGGGCTTTGATGGTAAGGGATTAGAGGATTTACAGATCTGTGATATACAGCCAACTACAAGCAATAACGATGGTGATGACCCCTCGAGTGCTTGCAGCAAGCTAGGAGGCAAGAGCCGTGCAAATATGGCAAAGGTTCTGCCTATAGTAACTTCGCACCTAGAGCAAAGAGCCCATATCAACGCAGAGCAGAAACAAGCGATAAAAAGTGTATTCACACATCGCTTCTGCTATATCTGGGGGCCTGCAGGGAGTGGGAAAACGCAAGTGGTGCTGTTTGAGTGCTTGCTGGCCTTGGTTGTATCCAAACAACGTGCGTGCGTGATTGCCCCGACTAATAACGCCCTCGAACAAGTCCTCAAAACACTCATCGGGCAATTTGACGCCTTAGGGCTTGGACGGGAGAAAATCTTGCGCTTGGGTATGCCTACAAGCAGCTTTTTAGAGAGCTATCCTGAAGTCTGTGAACCCCATATACTCAAAAAAGAAGAAAAAGAAAACACTCTAGGGCAAGCAGAACGTTTCAAAGAGGCGTTGGTGCTAGGTATGACAATGGACGGCTTTATCCGCAAATATCAAGGGCTGGGCGTAGAGATAGCGCATATATTCTTAGATGAATGCGCTTTCACTCCACTCATCAAGGCTTGTGCGCTATGGGCTACGGGAGTGGGAGTGAGCTTCTTGGGCGATCACAAGCAATTAGCGCCTATCTGTGAGATGGGTCAAGATGAAATATCAAAGGGCGAAAATGGCTATGCAAATCTCTGGGCTTTGAGTGCTCTGCATATACAAGAACTCTTGGAGAGCCCAAGTCTAGCACTGAGCGAGCCCATCTACCAAAAAGACGTCTATGCGCCTGCTAAACTCGCACCAATCATCAAGCTCACACAAACCCATCGCTATGGAGATAATCTCGCTCAAATACTTGACAAACATATCTATCGCAATGGCCTGAGCGGGCTGGGGGCACAGACAGAGCTGTATTATTTTGATATCAAAAATGGCGAGGTGAGAGGGCTAGTCAATACACAAGAAGCAAAGGGCGTGCAAAAAGTTTCACAAATGCTCTGGGATAGTCAATACGCAGTGATCACGCCATTTGTCAAACAGCGCTTAGAGCTCATCAAGCTAGGGATACACAAAGACCGAGTCTGGACAATCCATAGCTCCCAAGGGCAAGAGTGCGATACGGTGATATTCTCACCTGTGTGCTTGCACTATCATCTAACCAACTCAAGGAATATACGCGCGCTGCACGCACTCAATGTCGCTGTAAGCCGCATACGCAAAAGACTCATTATTGTATGTGATTATCAGTATTGGCAAGCCCAAAAGGGGCAGTTTATCACAAGCATATTAGAAGCTTGCAGACCTTTTGAGGGCAGCAAAATAGTGCCCATATAACGATACTTGCCCTTATCTGCCTTTAATCTATCCCCTTATTTGCCCCCCTATTATCCCCTTGCCCCACTTTAAAGACTGAAGCTGGGAAATAAAAATGGAGGGGGGATAAAAAATAAAAAGATAGCAAATAAAAAGCTAGGAAATAAAAGATAGTAGATAGCCCTGTCTTAGCTTGAGTGTTTTAAAATCTCTGTGGCAATCTCTTCAATGCTCCTATCAGCTTCGATGGTATAATCAGCACATTGTGCATAGGCTGCTATGCGGGATTGGTAGAGTTCATAGGCCTTTTGAGGGTGGGCAAAGAGGGGGCGAGAGGTGCGCTCTTTTAAAGAAAGACGCGTTTGTATGGTCTGAAAATCTAACTTGAGATAAAACACCTTGCCAAGGGCTTTGATGGAATTAAAAATAGGCATTCCACCACCTGTAGCAATAACTGCGTGAGAGAGATGAGAGCTCGCCCATTGGATAAAACACGCTTCTTGCTTGCGGAAATACTCCTCCCCATAGCACTCAAAAATCTCTTTCACACTCAAAGCACTCTGCATAGCAATCAAAACATCTGTATCAATAAAATAATGCCCCATACATTTTGCTAAATACGCCCCTATGGTGGTCTTGCCACTACCCATAAAGCCTATGAGAACGATATTTTGCATCACTCAAGACTTATGATATAAGAATTGCCATCTTTTTGTATCTGGTATTGATACTGCCCATCAAGCTCCAAAACAATGCGATAGAATTTATCGTGTGTGCCTGCAGTGATTTTGGTGAAGTATTTTTTGTTGATAGAAATGCTTTGATGGATCGTGGGCTCTTGTCTGTCAAAGTCAATGACAATGCGATAAGGCGAGGGGAGGACAAAACTCCTTTGGATCGCATAAGGGGCGTGTAGATAGAGCTTGTTTTGCTTGGTGAAGAACTCAAAAGGTGGGATCGAATAATAATGGGTCTTTTCAGTGACAAGGGCATTGATCTGGCTTAGATTTAATGGATAGTGCCAATCAATGCTTTGATTGATATCAAGGACTTTAGTGTCTGTGGAGCCATCGATATTTTCATAAGTGATCGCAACACTTTTGAGTATGCGCGCTGTGGTGGGGAGCTTGAAATCAAAGCTTTCAAAATATGTGCTAGAGTCCCTATCTTGGCTATTGTGCGTAGTGTCTTTGGGGGTCAGCAATGGCTCAAAGGGATTATCCCTAGCAAACAAAACACCCAACAAAAACAAAAATATACATAATTTTTTCAAGGTTCTAATCCTTTCAGCTCAAAAAGCTGTTTTTGCAACTTAGCGTTTTCATACTGCAGTGTTTGGACGCTTGCTTCTAAAGCAGTGCGTTTATTCTTGACATCAATGAGCACTTCCAAAGAATTCACTCCAAAGAGCAAATATCCCATATAAGCCCCGATACACATCAACACCAAAAAGCTCACCACCATCACACGATGGACATAAATCACGCGTATCCATCGCCTGATAACCCCATAAAAAGAGGGCTTGGTGGTATGATCGTGCATATCTTCTAGCATTGAGATTTGAAAAGCTCCTTGCCTATGTATTCTGTGTGGGCTACTTCGCTCTCTATTTGGAGCAAGCGGTTGTATTTAGCAATGCGTTCGCTTCTAGCTGTCGAACCTGTCTTGATCTGTGCAGTATTGAGCGCGACACCAAAATCAGCGATGAAAGCGTCTTCACTCTCCCCGCTCCGATGGCTCATCACACATCGATAGTTATGTCTTTGAGCTAGGCGCACTGTCTGCATGGTTTCACTCACGGTGCCAATTTGATTGGGCTTGATGAGGATAGCATTAGCGATATTTTGGTCAATGCCGTGCTTTAAGATGGCCTTGTTGGTTACAAACAAATCATCACCCACAAGCTGGACTTTATCGCCAAGGCGCTCTGTGAGGAGCTTCCACCCCTCCCAATCATCTTCACTCAAGCCATCTTCGATAGAAACAATGGGATATTTTGCCACCAACATCTCATAATACCCCACCAATTCAGCTGCATCAAGCTTCCTGTTCTCTGAAGCCAAATGATAGATACCATTTGCCTCTGAAAGCTCGCTACTAGCCACATCAAGTGCTAAGGCAATCTGGCTTTGAGGTTTATAGCCTGCCTTTTCGATCGCTCTTAAAATCATCTCAATGGGTTCAACGTTGCTCTTTAGATTGGGCGCAAAGCCCCCTTCATCGCCGATACTTGTAATATGCCCTGAGCTTTTGAGTATATCTCTTAAATGGTGGTAGATCTCTGTGCTAGCCCTTAGAGCGTCTTTAAAAGTATCAAAACCCAATGGCACAATCATATATTCTTGAAAATCCACGGTGTTATCAGCGTGCGAGCCACCATTGATGATATTGAGCATTGGAGTGGGGAGTATGAGTGCATTAGCCCCACCAAGATAGCGATAGAGTGGTATATCTAATGAATCAGCTGCTGCGCGAGCGATTGCCATTGAAACGCCCAAAGTCGCATTTGCCCCGAGGTTGGAGTAGTTGTCTGTGCCATCAAGACTTTTGAGCAAGGCATCAATATGGCTCTGATCAAAGGGAGTCGCCCCAATGAGGGCATCTGCTATGGTTGTATCGATATTTTCGCAAGCCTTCAAGACCCCCTTGCCTAAAAATCGCCCCTTGTCCCCATCACGCAATTCAAGAGCTTCCCGTTTGCCTGTGCTAGCCCCACTAGGGACTATCGCTGATGCCCTTGTCCCATCGCTGAGTATGACATTTGCCTTTATCGTGGGATTGCCCCTGCTATCGAGCACCTCTTGAGAATAGATATTTTCTATATAAATCATCGCATACGCTCCTTATTCGCTCATCTCATCAAGTGGCTCATCAGGCAGAGGTAAAATCTCTTCTGTCGCACCAATTTGTTCTTTGATTTTATTTGTGATTTCTTGGGCTAGGGCTTTATCTTCTTTGAGTAAGACTTTAGCGTTTTCGCGCCCCTGCCCTAGCTTTTTGTCCCCATAGCTCAGCCACGCACCACTTTTATCAATAATATCAAGCTTGATACCATAATCGATGATCTCACCCTCTTGACTGATACCCTCACCAAACATAATATCAAACTCTGCTTCCCTAAAAGGCGGGGCGACTTTGTTTTTGACAACTTTGACTTTTGCACGATTGCCAATTTGTTGTTCATTTTGCTTCAAGGTAGCAATGCGTCGGATATCGATCCGAACACTCGCATAAAATTTCAGTGCGTTGCCCCCTGTGGTTGTTTCTGGGCTCCCATAGCCCATTGTGCCGATTTTCATGCGAATTTGATTGATGAAAATCAATGTCGCGTTCATCTTATGCAAAACCCCTGTGATTTTACGGAGGGCATGGCTCATCAATCTTGCTTGCAAGCCCACGTGCTGATCCCCCATATCGCCCTCTATCTCAGCCTTAGGCGTGAGGGCTGCTACAGAGTCAATGACAATCAAATCCACAGCACCACTCCGTGTGAGAGTTTCAAGTATCTCAAGTGCTTGCTCCCCTGTGTCAGGCTGAGATACAAGGAGGTTTTCAGTATCCACACCCAAACGCTTAGCATAATACACATCTAATGCGTGCTCTGCATCGATAAAAGCACAAATCCCACCGCTCCTTTGGCACTCTGCGACAATATGCAAGCTCAAAGTGGTCTTACCACTTGATTCAGGGCCATAGATTTCAATAATCCTGCCCTTAGGGATACCACCAATACCCAATGCCATATCCAAACCCAGTGAGCCTGTCGAAATAGAGTCGATTTTTTCTATCTGCTTATCGCCCAATCGCACGAGCGCACCTTTACCAAAAGCCTTGTCGATCTGCTTGAGCGCAAGATCAATAGCCTTTTGCTTTTTTTCATCAATTGCCATTATGTTCCTTTCGTTGTATTCTTTTGCTTTTATCCTCAAATGATACGCATTTTACCGAAGTCTTGACTAAAATGAGCTTACACGCAGTCCAAAAATATAACAAAACATAAGTAAAATACAATAAAACGCGATAAAACACACGCTCCCCACACAGCCCAAATCACATCAAGCCCTCAAATCCCTTTCCACCACTCCTCTGCTCTCTTTGGTCTTATCACTCAAGAGCACAGAGGGCAAAAGATGATAGGCTTGGCTCAATGGACGATATGGTTTGTGAAATTTTCATAAGCCTTTTGAGTGTTCTGGATAAAGGGGTCTTTAGCATCAAGTCCTATAGCTTTAGCAAAAAAGCTTGGATTGACAAAGCCCACAAAAACTTTATTATCCCTTTCATAAATCAAGACCTTCATAGGCAGTTCGATAGCTAAATTGGGGTATTGTGCCATCTTGGCAGTGCCAACAGCTGGGTTACCAAAGACCACCACACTCGTAGGAGGCAAGCTCTGGTCAAATTCTGTGGCTGCTTGGGAATGGTCTAAAATAGCAAAAAGTTTTAATTTCTGCTGTGAGATGAGGTCTTTAGCACGATTGAGCGTGGTAGCAAAGTCATAATTGCTGACTTTGAGGTTCAAATATTTGGGATCGTATTTAGAGATACTCGCAGGATTAGGGGTGAAGTTTTTCATTTGATATACCTCTTGGATTTGATGGGCGATACTAAAACTTGCTAATAAAATAATGCTTGCTAAAATCTTTTTCATCATTTACTCCTTGGAAATGCCATCATTATAGTTGATTTTGCCTAACAAACAAAAGAGAAATGATTCAAAGCATATATCTTGCACTCATTTTTTATCATTTTTTGCCCACCAAGTCTTTTAATTTTTGAGTATCTATTTTAATCATTTATTTATAGTCAATTATTCTACATTGCTAGATAATTTTTATTTCTTCGTTTCTTGGTTAGTTTGCTTATTGCAAAAATTGAAGCGACCTATCAACAAGTATCTAAAAAGTGTATTCATGGATAGTTTCTTCATATTTTTCGATGTTAGTGATTGTAATGCCACAATTTTTACAGACATAATCCACACTTCGTTGCACTTTATAGAAATCTCTGACTTTAATTTTTTTGCTGTCGCTGCCTACCCGTTTTTTGGTCTCACAACGCACTCGAGATAATTCTTGTATATTTTGCCGACTAAACGCCCAAGTCATTTTGCATTTCTCACAAGCAGAAGATCTCATTTGACCGAAAAAAACGAGACAGAATAGTATTAATAAAAACAAGATTACAAGGGGAAGAAATGCAAAGGCGTTTGGAACAACTTCTTCAAAGATGTAACTAAAGACCATAGGAAAAGCTACTAATGCTTCCACTACTTATCCTTTCGTATTTTGATTTTCAAATATTTTAAAAGCCGAATGCCTGATTGGTCACAAGATGAGCACTTAGGTTGCAACCCAAAACACCGACTACTGATTTTATTTTTCAAGACCCTTGTCATATTTCTCAAAATATTTTTGGGTTTGCTCCTGTGCTTTCTGTTCTGCTTTTTCAATCAGTGTCTGTCTCATTAGTTCATCTTGTTTTCTTTTTTCATATATCTTTACCTTTTCTTGTTCAAAATCTAATAATGGTTTGATTTCTTTCATATTTGTCGCATTTTTATACTTTCTTACCGTTTTATCAATAAAGTCTTTTGTCGTGTATGAATATGTCCCGTCATATATGTAATATTCAGAATCAAGATAATCCCCATCGGCATAGTCATTTCCAAAACCTGACTTCTCAATAAAAATCACTTGTTGAACATCTATACAGCGTGGAGAATAAACCAAAAATCCATCTTTAAGAACTTGAAATATCTTTAATTCAGACTCTGAATGAATGATTTCTTTTTTATTCTTACCAAAACATTTGACAATCTCATAAGGAATTTTGGGTTTTTTAAGAGGTGTTTCAGAAATATTGGGAATAGGAATTTTGCTCAAATAATATTCGAAAACACTTTGTTTTGCAGACTCAATATGATCTGAAGCTTCAAGATACTTTTTATCAATGATATTTTTAAATTCTCTTGCTTTGTCTGGATCATAAGCGTCAGTATAATATTGCATTCCGACCAAACACTCATCAAAATTGCTTTGACATTTTTCCAAAGACGGGGCACTAAAAAGAAAAAGACCCCAAAAGACAAACACTAAAATAAATTTCATTTTTTATCCTTAAAAATTATAATTCAGACCCAATATCAAAGCATTCAAATACGAATTAAAATAATGTTCTTTAGTCAAATTGGCTTGAAGTCGATACCTAATCTCAAAGCGCATATGCTTAGAAAATAAACGCCCAATCCCAGCATCAAAGGCAACTGCGTTATTGGTAAAAGTTGTAGGCACCTGTTTAGTTTGCCGTTTGCCCCCACTGAAGAATATATAATCAGGCTTTAAATTCGTATAGTTTGACTGATAAACATAATAAACTCCTACAAAAAACGACCAGTTCTTTGGAGACAAGTAGCCTAAATCACTTCCCAAAGTAAGGTTGATATTTTTAAAATCATAGCCCAAACTTACCGATGGAGACGCATATAGAAGCGATGTATCCAAATGGTCATCGGCCGAATAATCATCATCAAAAGATTCATCAATTGGTTTCCGCTTCTCAGGGTAAAACAATGGAATCATATAGCCCGCCTTTACATTGACGGACTGAAAAATTCTTTTATTTTCAAAAAGGCGCCCGAATTGACCATATAAATCACCAATCATTCCCGTATCAGTAGTATAATCATCTTGAGACCCAATCAAGTATTGCAAACCAATAAAAAATCCCAACCCCTTGTCTTTTCTCAAAGATTTCTTTGTATAACTGTCTTCTTCCCATATTTCAGCTATGGTGTCTGCTTTGGTTTTATAAGGTTCAATATGTTTTAATTCCTTATACATCCTTTCAATATCAAGTTTTGGAAAATCTTCTCCAAAAACAACACCACTTAGAAAAACCCATAAAATCAACCATTTTTTCACCTTTTTCATCTCTCAACCTATTTTATGATTTCTGATATACTTTTTCACTTCGCCATCTTTGAAAACTGTATCATAATCATCAGGATCGACCTTTCCGCCCTTGATAGTGTCTTGCACATCTTTGAAAAATTTCTTAAATTTATCGTGCTGACCGAACAATGTATCGATATAGCGAATATCTAATGCGCGCCTTTGGCTGTATTGATGGGTAATGCTTTTTGAAATATCGCTTGCCTTGAGCTCGATAATGCCAATAGGAATATCTCTTCGGGTTTTGATTTGTTCTAGCAACTCTGGCTCAATTTTTAAAGCGACCAGATAGCCCTCATTTGCCCATAAAGAATTATTAAGTGCTTGAGAAAGACAGGCTGTAAAGTTGCAAGTATTCAGCTCTTTTTTGATTTCAAAAGAAAAAATACTGCAGCGGGGGATATCAAAAAATGGCATCAAATCAGGGTCAATATTTTTGTATTTATCCTTTGCAAACTGCACAGCAATCACATCAGGATAAAGCCATTGATTTTCGCCTTTTTTGCCATTTTTGCTTTCTTCGTGAAAGATTGTCTTGCAATAGGCTTTGAAATAAGGGTCTTCGTTGATAAATTTCACCAAAAGGGGGTGGAGCGCTCTCTCGTGGAATCCATCTGTTGCAGTATTGGAAATATCTTTATCAGGGGCTTTTTGATACTCTCCTCTGCTTTTAAGCCAATATTTTTTGACTCCCACCCCATAAAGGATAAAAGTTTCTGTATCACTTTTAAGAATCTCACCTGTTTTATCCCAAACCTTTGATTTTTGGCAATCAGTCAAGTTGTGCGATCCTAGTTCCTGAAGTTTGTTATGAACTCTCCCTCGAGATAATGGCTCTGAAGCTTGCTCCAAAACCTTTATAATCCCCTCTTTGAGTGTATATCTTTCAGTCATTTTTTTATCTTTCTCTCAATCTCTCTCATGAGCTCATCTTTACTCTTTTTTATCAAAGCTTCCATATCTCTGCGGAGTTTTTTGTCATTTTCATTGATTGCCCTTGTAATCTTGTCTGATTCTTTGCGGACGACATCTTCTATTTTTCTTTCTATTTCTCTTTCAATCATTTCATTACTCCTGTTTATATTGCAATTTTATATTGCAATTTATTTTATCTCAAGATTGCAGCAATATCTATCATTGGATAAAAATAGCTTTTACTCGATTTATTTAAAATATTTTTTCATTAGATAATCTCAAAGTATCTTTGGGGACATCAATCCCAAAGCCTTGCAGCATTGGTGCAAAATCAGTCTGAAATAAGAGAATAGAAATTGTGGGTTTTAAAGAGTTTTTTCCATCTTCAGCCCATCTTCGCAAGCATAATAAGATGGTAAGACTTTTTTGGGGACAAAGCCTAGCTTTTCATACAGAGCAATAGCCCTATGATTGCTGCAGCGGACTTCTAGATAGATGCGAGATTTTTGACGCTCTTTTGCTTGCTTGATTGCTTCAAGGCATAAAGACTTGCCCAATCCCTGCCCTTGAAAGGCTAAAGCAACGCCTAAAGAATAGATACGCAAGGAATTTGTATGTTCTAACAAGAGCAAATAGCCCGCTATCTGGCCTTTGTAAAAAAATGTAAAAAGTCTATTAGAAAAGCGGAGATGGTAAAGGAAAATGCGTCTTGAGAAACGCCCCTCTTGGGGGGTGAATAGACTATTTTCTATCGCACAAAGTGTCTTGATATCATCTATAGTAGTTGGTTGGAGCATTATTTTTGATAGATTGTGTATTTGGGGACTAGCTTCTCGGGGCGATAGGACATTTTTACTTTTTTGAGATTTTCAAAGCCCATATCATCGCCAACATTGATATATTCAGTGTTGTAACGTTCTTTTAAGACCTTACAAAATTCTCTGAAAATAAACTGCGCACAGCCGAGCACTTCAAAATCTGTCTTTTCTATCAACACACTTGCTGTGTCTTCTCTGACTTGCTCACCGACAGTAAAGCCTTTGAGTTCATCGCCAATATAAATCACCAGCCCCACCAAGCCCAACGCACAATAATCTTGCAACACGCGTTTGACAGCAAGCCGCTCTTGATAGATACCATCCATAAAAACATCGATCTCTTCTTTGGGCATATATTTCATACGATCACTCACCCATTTATTAAACAGATGATTGATAGGGATTGCGTGATTCTCGGGGTCTAGGGTCTGTATACTGAAATCAGGATATGCTTTTTTGAATTTATTGATTTCGTTGCGTTTGGCGTGGTAAGCATTGCCTTTGAGTTCGATGAGATCATTGGTTTTGTAGATATAATCAACAAGCTTTTTTTCGATAACATAATTTTCCAAAGATGAGAAAATCACCTCGCCCTCATTGCTTGAAGTGATAAAACCCTCCAAAAATTCATCACACACATATTCTATTTTTGAATAATAATTAGATGAATTGTTTTCGTTCATGATATCAAAGCATTTAGGGATCGCGCTATAACATTGGCTGGGCTTGCCCAATGGGGGTAAAAGCATTGAGAGCTCCCCCCCTGTCATCACAAACAGACAAAATGTATCATCGATAATCTCATAAAAACCACTCGTCCTTGAGAGCCAAATATAATTAGCTGCAAACGAATAGTCGCTGACTTCTACTTGTGTCTTACGCAAATAACTTTCCATAATTTCTTTTGTCTCGATGACAAAAGGCTTGAGTTTATACTCTAAAATATTGATGGTTGCCACTTTTTAGCCTTTATAAAATTTGGCGGGAATTATACCTACAAATCTTAAGATTTATCCACAATTTTTGATGATTTTTCCCCCGCGTTTAAGACCTTAGGGGGGATTTTAAAAATACCTTAAAAATAAAAGAATATAGCTATGTGTGAAAAGATTTGAGAGAATTTAAAGTGATACAAAAGAAGTAAAACAAATAGAAGAATCATAAAAGGCACAACAGAAGAGAAAAGGCAGGCTTACTTGACCTTTTCTACATATTCTGCTGTTTCAGTATTGACTCTAATGACCTCGCCCTCTAGGACATGAAAAGGAATCTGCACGATAGCACCTGTCTCTAAAGTAGCAGGTTTCTTGCTCGCACTGGAAGTGTCGCCCTTGAAATTGGGGGCTGTTTGTGTGATCTTGAGCTCTACAATTTGGGGCACATCTACAGAAATCGCCTTATCATTGTGGAATAAAACTTGCACGCCCATACCATCTAGCATCCACTTAGACACTTCGCCGACTTGAGAATCATTGAGTGCTATCTGCTCATAAGTTTCTGTATCCATAAACTGATAGGTATCGCCATCGTGATAGAGATATTGCATTGACTTTTCAACTAAATTGGGTTCTTCGCATTTATCCCCTGCGTGGAAAGTCTTTTCGATCACTCTGCCATCTAAAAAGGATTTGATTTTAGCACGCACAAAGGCCGCTCCCTTGCCGGGTTTGACATGTTGGTATTCGACAATCCGATAAGGCACGCCCTCCATTTCAATTTTCAAACCTTTTTTCAATTCACCCATTCCAATTGCCATACACGCTCCTCTTGTTTATATTTTATTCGCACTGCCTAGTAAATGCATACGCTCTACAATGACCTTTTGGATAGCTTCCATCGCTGGGGTAAAAAACTTCCTGAGGTCAAATTGTGTATTCTCTGTATTAGCTATGCGCCTGACTTCAGCCATAAAAGCAATACGCAAATCTGTATCCGTATTGACTTTATTGATACCCCCACGGACTGCTTCTTGCAAAAACTCAAAAGGCACGCCCTTGCTCCCTTTGAGATCACCCCCTGTCTGCAAAAACGCTTCCCGCACGCCATCAGGGATCGCACTCGCACCGTGGAGCACCAAAGGAATATCTGTCAATCTCTTGACTTCTTGCAAACGCTCAAAATCAAGCTTGGGCTCTCCTTTGAATTTAAAAGCCCCGTGACTTGTGCCAATAGCTGGGGCTAGATAATCCACTTTAGATTCACGAACAAAAATCTCTGCTTCTTTGGGATTGACTAACACAGCGTCCTTTTCATCAACAGAGATATTATCTTCAATCCCCATCAACCTACCTAGCTCGGCTTCTACGCTCACGCCGTGCTTGTGTGCTTCCTTGACTACTTGAGTGGTGAGGGCTAGGTTTTCTTCAAAGGGGTGGTGGGAGGCATCGATCATCACAGAAGTAAAACCTGCTGCAATAGCTCTCTGACAGCTTTCAAAGGTCGTGCCGTGGTCGAGATGGAGTGCTACAGGGATATGGGGATAACGCGCTGCCATCGTTTGTGCCATATTCACGACCATATCAATACCCATATACTTGATAGCCCCCTCACTTGCTTGGATAATCAGTGGGGAAGAGGCTTGATGGGCGGCCATAAAAATTGCATTGAGCATTTCAAAATTCACAAAATTGAACGCCCCGACTCCATAGCCCTCTTTGTGTGCTTGCTGCAAAATCTCATTGCCAACGACCAACATAAAAACCCTTTACTTAGAAATATCAATCTTAGCTTTTTTCCTCAAATTATCGATTTTATCTTTCATCTCTTCTTGGAATTTTCGCTCTTTAAGCATTGCTTCGATTGTTTGTTTGGCTTCATCAAAGCTATAAGTTTTGGGGTCTTTTTTGCTGATAAGATAGATAATGTGATAGCCAAACTCTGTTTTTACAGGTGTTTTGGTATAAGTCCCTGGCTTGAGTTCAAGGGCAGCTTTAGCAAACTCTGGTACCATTTGGTTTTTTTGGAAAGTTCCTAAATCCCCACCATTTTGAGTATTTTTTGTATTGGGATCAATCGAATCTTTATTGGCAAGCTCAATGAATTTGGATTCAACTTTTGCTTTGGGGGTTTTGTTGAGTTCTGAGATTATTTTTTTAGCTTCATCTTCAGTTTTGACAAGTATATGACGAGCGTGGGCTTCTTGCTGGACAAATTGCTGCTTGTTGTCATCATAATATTTTTTGAGTTTAGCTTCTGGGATTTTAGTTTTATTGATAGCTTCAGCTTGTTTCTTAGCCCAAACTTCAACTAAAAGTTGCTTTTTGAAAGCTGTCAGAGCGTTTTTGAACTCCTCAGAATCTTCAATTTTGTCTTTCTTGGCTTGTTTTTCGATGAGGATATTATTGATAGCTTGATCTAAAAGAGCCTTTTTTTGGTCATCTTTGAGGCTATCGAAGTTAAAGTTAGGCACTCTTTGCTTGATGACATCAAAGTCTTTTTCTGTGATCGCTACGCCATCGACTGTTGCAAGAGTTTTTGCTCCTGCAAATCCAACAAACAACGCACCTGCAAGGATAATACTCACAATATTCTTTTTCATTCTATCAATCTCCAATTATTTTAAATTTATCGCCTCTAAGCAGCGACACATTTTGAAATCTTACCTTTTAAACTTAAATAAAGTCAATAAAAGATAAATTCTCATCGCCGAAAAGCACTAGATTATCAAAAAGAATAGAATAATGATAGGTATCATCAAGAAAAGCTGGGGGACTTTTTGAGTCCTCAAATGCTCGCACTCAATATCTTACCCATACTCATTGGCGTGCTGTTTTGGGGGGTGGTGTTGTTTTATTTTAGCAGTGATTTACTTGGGGTCCTAGAACATCTCTTGCCTCTTAGCTGGCAGAAAATCTTAGCTTCTCAAGGGATTCTAGCGGGCATTGGGAGTGCGTTGATTGCGGCTTTGCTTTATATTTTATTGGGCTTTTTTGTCATCATTTTAGCCCTCATCGGCAATGTATTTATCGCAATCTTTTATACCCCACTTGCTATCAAATACCTCCATAAAAAATATTACCCCAACCTCCAAATCTCCTCTTTTGGGGGGATAGGAGAAGTGATCGGGCATTACATCAAGTATTTAGTGTATTTTATCCTCTCCACGCTCATCTTGATACCACTCTATTTTATCCCCCTTATAGGCGTGTTTGCGATTTTAATCCCGCATTTCTTTTTCTTCAAAAACACAATGTTTTTTGATGTGGGTAGCTCTATCTTTGAAGTATCTGACTACCATCACACCCTTAAAACGCATAAAATCAGCCATTATCAAATCAGTATCATTGCTTATTTGTTTGCATTGATACCTGTTTTTAATCTCTTTGCGACCTTGCTCCAGACTCTCATTATCGCAAGGTATTTCCTTGAAATCAAGCAAAATAGGGCTTCAAAACAACCTTAGCCACTCCCCAGCCCACTCCTACAAGCACAAGACCTAAAAGATTGGTGCTGAGGATATAAAATATTGCCTTGAAATATTCTTTTTGAAGCAGCAGAGTAAAAGTATCGAGTCCAAAAGATGAAAAAGTCGTAAAGCCGCCCAAAACCCCTATGACAAAAAACACTCTAAAATCGTTCCCCAATAGCTTGTGTGCAAGCAAAAGACTCACAAATCCGATCAAAAAACTTCCGATAAGATTCACACTCCAAGTCCCTAAAGGAAAGCTCCATACCCATAGTTTCAAAGGCAAAAGCTTGCCTAAGCCAAAGCGCAGCACACTGCCGATCGCCCCACCGATTCCAACCCAAATAAAATCCATTGTATGCCTTTATGGGAGTTTTAGTGCCAATTCTTTGGCAAATTCTATACAGCTGTCTATGTTTTGATCAGGACTGACAAAGCCCTCCACTTCGCTATCAAACACACCAAAAGTTGTCATACCAATGGCTACAGCACTATAGCTAGCGTCCCAACCAAAATTCTGCTTGAAGGCCAGATAATGGCTTGGTGCAGTAAAAATCAAAATCGATTTGGGTAGAGGTTTGCAAGCTTTGTCAATGGTATTGGTTTTGTTTTCATAGGCAATAATTTGCTTGAGTTTGATTTTGGCCTCTAAGAGCTTGGTATCTAGTCCAGAAACTATCTTTTTTGCCCGAAAATAGAGGGGCTTTCTGTTTTTAAGCAGAGGGATAATCTCGCTTGAAAATCCCGCTCCGTGCGAGTCTAAACCTATGTATTCTATCGTGAAATGTGCTTCTTTGAGGCTTTGGGCTGTGTTTTCTCCGATGACAAAGGCAGGGATATGCCTGAAAGCCTCTAATTCAGGGTGCTTTTGCATATTTGTCAGCAAGGATTTGCAAGCATATTTTGAGGTAAATATCAGAGCATCGACACTTTTTCTTATCTGATTGAGGTCTATATGCAGCTCTAAAATAGCCTTTTTGATGGGCAAAAGCTCGATTTTATTCACGATTAAAGTTTTGACTTTAGGGTTTTGTTTTGAATTGATTAAAACAATTTCTCTCATTTTCTATCCTCAATGATTCTCTCTTTGCTCCTGTCCATATCGAGCACACAAAGCCATAGCAACAGCTTCAAAGACCTCATCAGGCACTTCTTGTGGGAGCAGATGGGGGCTATGGGTCTGCAGATAAGAAGTATCAAAATCCCCGCGTTTGAAATTCTTTTCTTTACAGATTGCTAGCAAAAACGCTACGGTTGTTGCAATGCCCTCTACCTTAAATTCCTCCAATGCACGCACCATTTTATTGACAGCAAGATTATAGCTACTTGCCCGCACAATGACTTTAGCTATCATAGAATCATAAAAGGGCGGGAGTGTGTAATCTTTATAAATACAGCTATCCACACGCACAAAAGGCCCTAACGCAGGGTAATAGCCTGTGATTTTCCCTCCATTTGGCGTGAAATCTTTATAAGGGTCTTCAGCATTGATTCTAGCTTCTATCGCAAAGCCTTGGTGTTTGATATCGCTTTGTGAAAGCTCAAGAAGCTCCCCACTAGCGATACGAATTTGCCTAGCGATGAGATCTAGCCCTGTGATTTCTTCTGTGATACCGTGTTCAACTTGGATACGCGTATTCATCTCCATAAAATAAAATCGATTGTCCTCATCGAGCAAAAACTCCACGGTCCCTGCGTTTGAATAGCCCGATACTTTAGCTGCCCTCACTGCAGCAGCACCCATTCTGCAACGCAAATCATCGCCTAGCAAAGGACTTGGGGCAATTTCTATGAGCTTTTGATGGCGGCGCTGGATCGAGCAATCCCGTTCGAGCAAATGGATCACATTTCCATAATTGTCTGCAAGTATCTGGAATTCAATATGTCTGGGATTTTGGATATATTTTTCCATAAACACATCATCATTGTTGAAAAACGCCTTGGCCTCGCGTTTGCAAGCTTCAAAACCATCAATAAGCTCGCTCTCTGTATAGATAGTGCGTATCCCTCGCCCGCCCCCTCCCCCGCTGGCTTTGAGTATGACAGGATAGCCGATTTGATTGGCAAAATCTTTAATTTGTGCGTGTGTGGCTTGGTTGAGGACTTGAGTGCCGGGCACGATAGGGATACCATTGGCTTGCATCAGATCTCTTGCTTGGTTTTTATCTCCCATTTTTGCAATCACTGCAGCTGAGGGGCCGATGAAAACAAGTCCGGCTTGTGCGACCTTTCTGGCAAAATCAGCATTTTCACTCAAAAACCCATAACCAGGGTGGATAGCTTGTGCGCCACTTTCTTTGGCAATTTTGATAATCAATTCAGGGTCTAAATAACCCTTGATTGGGTCTTTGCCCACGCTATAGGCTTCTTGGGCCATTTTGATATGCAAGCAATCCTTGTCAGCCTCTGCATAGATCCCCACGCTCTTGACACACAAGTCATTGCACGCACGGATAATACGCACAGCGATTTCTCCACGATTGGCAATTAAGATTTTAGTAAACATCAAGCCCCCTTTGAGAATACGATATATCGCTATTATACAACTTATCACTCCCGTTCAATGATAAAGTTTGCTATTGATAGCAGTGGGATTATTTGATGAGGGCAATCAGACCAATTTCCATCTGCGTGCTATAAGAAAATGTATCATCAGTTTGATTTGTGCGTGCGATTTCTTCTTTGATGAGGGTATGTATCAGCTCTTTATTGGGCACTGCTTGATGGATACTAATATGCCAAGCTATGTCATTGATGGCATTATCTAAGCTATTGCGATAGATTTTTGTCTTTTGGATATAGCTCACTTTGGGGTGCTTACCCATTTGGGCTAAAAACTGCATCACATCTGGTGCGCCTGTGGGGAGCTCTAATTGTATATGGTGGGCTTTGAATACTTTTTGCAAAAAAGCTGATTCTCTTTTGCGCCCCCAACCCACATATGCTAGGGCTTCTTTGGCAAGTGTGAAAGCCTTTTGAAAAGCTTTGAAATTCGATAACGCTGGAGTCATCGAAGCAAAGGCTATATCAATAGGGCTTTTGGGGTCATACTCCTCCCAAGGCTCACAACTAGCGATGATATTTCTATAACCATAGCTATCGACATCTCTCAAAAGTCGCTCAATCATACCTGCTGAAATATCCGTGGCATAGACTTTTTTGGCCTCTTGGGCAAATCTGAGTGCATAGCGCCCGCTCCCACAGCCAATATCTAAGACATTTTTCCCTCTCCAGCAGATCCCTTGCTCCTTGAAATAATCCAATATCTGCATACTTTCAGTGTCTTCAAGGCAAAAGCCGGGGAAATTTTTTGATTTTTGATCCCAAATATTTGGCATTTTCTCTCCTTTAGCCACGCCCTCAAAGCCCCATATTTTAGGCTCTTTGTATCCTTGTGCTTTGATAAAAGCAACAACGCAGCACATTGTATGGGATAGCAACTTAAAGCAACCTAAACCCCCCAACCACTCCGATATTTATCAGAATTCAAAACACATTGATACCAAAAGTGTCATTTCTATACACACACTGCATGCCCCTATTTTTGGTCTATATGTGCTGTGTATATCCTAAAATACCGAGCTTGGAGCGAGAATCTAGCTTTGTATGGGGCGACACCTTATAAATTTAACAAAATTTTAATTGATAATTTTTATTATTTGTTTATAATCATTTACTATACTGCTTGGTGTATATAAATTCAAAAAGGACATACAATGAAAAATGTAACACTTACAAATGCAACCGGAACGCCTATCGGGAATGATCAAGATTCTTTCACCGCAGGTCCAAGGGGACCTATGCTCCTTCAGAGCACTTGGTTTTTGGAGAAATTAGCACATTTTGACAGAGAACGTATCCCTGAAAGAGTCGTCCACGCCAAAGGAAGTGGGGCTTATGGAACATTTACTGTGACAAATGACATCACCAAATACACCAAAGCAAAGCTTTTCAACAAAGTGGGCAAAAAAACCCCTTGTTTCTTCAGATTCTCAACCGTCGCAGGTGAAAGAGGCGCTGCTGATGCTGAGAGAGATCCTAGGGGCTTTGCGATGAAATATTACACAGAAGAGGGGAACTGGGATCTTGTAGGCAACAATACACCTGTATTTTTCGTGCGGGATGCCCTCAAATTCCCTGACTTTATCCATACTCAAAAGCGCGATCCAAAGACCAATCTAAGGAGTGCTACAGCAGCGTGGGATTATTGGAGTCTTAATCCTGAATCCCTCCATCAAGTCACTATCACAATGAGCGATCGAGGTATCCCTAAGAGTTATCGCCATATGCACGGATTTGGAAGCCATACTTTCAGTTTTATCAATGCTAAAAATGAGCGATTCTGGGTCAAGTTCCATCTCAAAACAATGCAAGGTATCGAAAACCTTACCAACGAAGAAGCTGCTGCTATCATCGCTAATGATCGCGAATCCCACCAAAGAGATTTGTTTGAAAATATCGAAAAAGGCAACTTCCCTAAATGGCGTATGTGCGTGCAAATTATGCCTGAAGCTGATGCAAAAACCTATCGCTTCCACCCCTTTGATCTCACAAAGACTTGGAGTCAAAAAGACTATCCTTTGATTGAAGTGGGTATTGTCGAGCTCAATAAAAACCCTGAAAACTACTTTGCAGAAGTCGAGCAAGCTGCGTTCAACCCCGCAAATATCGTGCCAGGGATTGGATACAGCCCTGATAAAGTGCTTCAAGGTAGGCTTTTCTCTTATGGAGATACACAAAGGTATCGCTTGGGCGTCAACCACACACAACTGCCTGTCAATATGCCTAAATGCCCGTTCCATACAACCCAAAGAGATGGTTTCATGCAAACAGGTGTCTATGGCTCGATGATCAACTACACTCCAAGCTCTTTCCCTGGATACAAAGAAGACCCCAATGCCAAAGAGCCTAAACTTGATTTGAGTAAGCTTGAAAAAGAAACAGCAGCCTATGACTATAATTTCAGAGATGATGACAAAGATTATTACACACAGCCTGGCGACTTGTATCGCTTGATGACCCCAGCAGAAAAAGAAAGACTCTGCCAAAACATCAAAGCAGCAATGGAGGGCGTGCCTACAGATATCAAAAAACGTCAGATTGAGCATTTCACTAAGGCTGATCCTGCGTGGGGCAAACGCGTTGCAGAACTTGTGCTCTAAGATTTTCCCCCTATGCTTTCAATACACACCAGATACTCGTTGGATACGAGTGTCTGGCTGTGATTTTCACCCCATCATCGCTCAATTGATTTGTATGCAATCTCTTTTGACTCAAAATTAAATGATGTTTGATTGATGTTTGACCTTAGATCCCACTTTTTTCAAATCTTTATCCCATTTGATCTTTATCTCATTTGATATGCTCCCCCATCGACTCACAACACCTCCTTTTAACAAAAAATAATTTTTATTAATTGATTATTTTATTTGATATATTATATTTATAAATATTTTTTATTAAAAGGATAATAATGGAACGAAGAGATTTTATCAAAACAAGCATTTTGGGGACAGGTATTTTGATGGGTTCAAGCATACTCTATGCAGGCAACTCTCAAGCCAAAAAAGTTTCTTTGGATCTTTCTTATCAGATCCATTTTGATTCAGCCAAAGAAGTCAAGATTTGGATTCCAATGCCTATAGCTTCAGACTTTCAGCAGCCTACCAATATCAGAATACAAGGCAATTACCACACTTATAAAACCTATAGTCAAGATAGCACACCCCTCATCTATGCCTCTTACTATCAAACACCCAAGCCAAAACACATTTCTATCTCAGTCGATGTTTCCCTCACTCCTAGAAACTCCAAAAATCTCTTAGCCAGCCAAGACCTCAAAGCATATCTACAACCCACACGATATATTCGCACAGATGGGGTGATCCAAGACCTTGCTAAGCACCTAAAGGCAAACAATGACACACAGACAGCCCACAATATCTATGCGTGGATCTATAACAATCTCGATTATGAAAACGCCCAAAACAAAGAAGGTATCAGAAAAATACAAAGCAAAGATGGAAAAATTGCTTTTAGTGGTGAAAATATCAGTGCAAATACTTTATTTGTATCCTTATGCAGGGCGTGCAATCTGCCTGCTAGAGAGGCCTTTGGTCTAGGACTCCAAGGAGGGAAAACTGCTTTTGTGAGTAAATCTGAAGTCTATCTCAAAAACAAAGGCTGGACACCTTATGACACCATCACTCCCATCGCTAACCCCACTCTCAATGGCCAGCAAAAATGGCTAGGGAACTTTGTCTTGCTTAACTATGGCCGCGATGTGCAAATTGAAAAATCGGTTTTGAGTTCTTTTGACAATGCTTTTGCGCTTGTAGATGGCGATAAATTGAGCTATTATGAGGGCAGACACTTCATGAAACACATCTCTTATAAACAACTTGCCTAAAAGCCCACGCCCTGCTCTTACCCAAAGAGTGGGGCTTTTTGATACTTGCCTATCTTGAATTTATCTTGGGCTTAGCTTGAATTTGGCTTGAAATTGGCTTGAATTTGCCCCAAACCCAACTTTTGAGCCTAACTTTTAGGCTGATTACCCCCCCTATGCAAGCAGCTAGATAATCACACCCCCGCCTAAAACCTTATCATCTTGATACACGACCAAAGCCTGACCCTTAGCCACGCCATATACAGGCTCTTTGAGTTCAGCGATAATCTTTTCGCCATCAATGATAATTTTTGCTTCTGAGGGGCTGGAGCGATAACGGATTTTGACCTTATATTCCCCGCCATTAAAACTCTGCAGCAAAGATTTATTGATAGCCTCAACCCGATTGGTAGCAAGATCTTCTTTTTTGCCTACGATAATTTCATTTTTAGGGGCGTTGATACCTAAGACAAAATGAGGTTCATGTGCACCTTTGACACTAAAGCCCTTGCGCTTACCGATCGTGTATTGCATATAGCCCTTATGCTTGCCGACTATATTGCCTGCCTTGTCCTTGACTACCCCCTCTTTTTCTACTTGCAAATGCTTTTTTAAGATGTCGATATAATCTGTTTCAACAAAGCAAATTTCTTGAGATTCTTTATAAGTTTCCAGACTCCCCAACCAAGGCATGACTTCAAACGCCCTAGGCTTCACCTCTTCTTTGAGCATATCGCCCAACGGGAAAATCAAGCGATCGATAGCCTCTTGAGAAATCGCATACAAAAAATAGCTCTGGTCTTTGGTCTTATCCTTTGCTTCTCTGATTCTCTTGACCCCATCAATCTCTTCGATACGCGCATAATGCCCTGTGGCAATCTTTTCACAACCAAGCCCTAGGGCAAAATCTAGCGCAAGTCCAAATTTCATCAATGGATTACATGAAGCACAGGGGTTGGGCGTTTCTCCTCGCTCATAAGATGCGATAAATTCATCATAAACAGCCTTTTTGAATTGTTCTTTTGCATCGATGACTTCAAAGGCAAAATCCAGATTGCTAGAAACCTTTTGGCAATTACGCAAAAACATTTGGTGTTTTTCTTCTCTGTCGTGGAGCTTGAGATATATCCCCAAAACTTCGTGTCCTTGGGATTTTAATAAGTATGCTGAATACGAGCTATCCACCCCCCCGCTCATCAAAAGTGCTACCTTCATCTTATTTCCTTATATCAAATCTTTATAATTTATATGCTTTTCTATCCATCATTAATACGATCTGACCCAAATATTTTTGATACCATTTGTGTCTTAGGAATTATAGAACGAAAAGATTTATATACATTATATTTATACTTATTTTTGCTATTTTATCCTTTGCTAGCACTTACCCAAGATCTGATTTGACCCCTCTTAGTGCCCAAAAACCCTTTGAAAAATCTTATCAACATTTTTGGTATAGTAGCTATAATCAAAGCAATCTTTAATACTCTGTGCGTCCATAATCGCACAAAGCTCTGTATCAGCTAGCAAATACTGCAAATACAGACTTTCTCCTTGCGCATTTAAAGCGCTCTTGCCTTTCTGGAGATCTTCCCAAACCTTCATCGCATTTCTTTGAACAATTTTATAGCTATCTTCACGACTCACTCCCTTTTTAGGCAGTTCTAAGAGCACCCTCTGAGAAAACACCAGCCCACCTGTGAGATTGAGATTTTTCATCATATTTTCAGGATATACCACAAGATTTTCAATCAAACCCTTGAGTCGATCGAGCATAAAATCGCTAGTAATCAGCGCATCAGGCAAGATAAATCTCTCTACAGAACTATGAGAAATATCGCGTTCGTGCCAAAGTGCGACATTTTCCATCGCTGGGATTGCATAGCTGCGGATCATTCTACAAAGCCCTGTGATATTTTCACTCAGCACAGGATTGCGTTTGTGTGGCATTGCTGAGCTGCCCTTTTGACCGGGAGCAAAATATTCTTCAGTTTCATAAACCTCTGTGCGCTGGTAGTGCCTGAGGGCTACAGCTATTTTCTCACAGCTACTAGCTAGCAGTGCTAAATCACTCATCAATCTTGCGTATCGATCGCGTTGGATAATTTGATTGCTGATAGGCGCAGGCGTGAGCCCTAGCTCTTGGCAGACCAATTCTTCAAGCTCCATAGGCGTGTGTGCCATATTCCCCATCGCACCACTAATAGCCCCCACAGCAACCACCCCTAAAGTTGCCTTGAGTGCTGCTAAATGCCTATTGAGTTCATCATACCAAATCGCTAAGACCAGACCAAAAGTAATAGGCTCTCCGTGTATCCCGTGACTGCGTCCGACCATCAAAGTATCTTTATGCTCCAAAGCCCGTTTTTTGATTACTGCACGCAATCCCAAAACATCTTCAATCACCAACTCCAAGCTATCTTTCATCTGCAAAGCAGTCGCTGTATCGATACAATCACTTGATGTGATACCATAATGCACAAATCGCGACTCATCGCCCAAGCTCTCGCTCACTGAAGTGGTAAAAGCAATCAAATCGTGCTTGCTGATTTTTTCTATCTCTTCGATCCTTTTGATATCAAAACGCGCATTTTCACAAATCTTTTGGCAAGCAGCATCAGGTATCAAACCAAGCTGATTCCAAGCCTTGACAACAGCCTTTTCTACTTGAAGCCAAGCTGTATATTTCGCATCCATACTCCATAACTTTTTCATTTGCTCTCGCGCATAACGTTCAACCATAAAGACCACTCCTTAAAAGATTTTAAGTATTATAAAAAATAGAGTCAAAAAATAGCATAAAAGCCTTAAAATTTCTCCATACACTCGCACCTAAAGCCAATCATTGATAAAAATAAAAGAGAGGAGTTCAAACCCAAGCAAAATTAAGAATCAGGGCTTAAAAATTAGAGCTAAGAGTTAGGGCTTAAAAACTAAAATTTAAAGTGTGAAACTAGATTTTAGCCTTGTGTGTGCTTGATATTTAAGCCCCACTTGACATATTTTATACAAACCAAAAAAAAAGAGGGGAGGGGGGATAGGAGATTATCCCCTCAAAATATTTGATACAAGACAGATAAACACGATAGATGATAGCCATCACTTGCCAAATAGCAAGCCCTTATCTCAGACCTTGGCTTCTTCTCTGCGCTGGAGATATTCCCACCGATTATCCACATCTTTTTGGAATTGCTCGATGATATGTTCATTTTCAGGCTTAAAAAGGTGCTTGAATCGCCCTTGTGCGCCCAGATAATCTCTGACGGGGATAATGTTTTTGGGGCGATAGGTGATACGCACTTCCCTGCCATCAATAATCTCAAACAACGGAAATACCAAGCTATCCACAGCCAAATCACTCACTTCAACGGTCTGATTAGAATCAAAACGCCATTCAGTCGTGCAAGCACTCATCGCATTGATAAAGGTCGGACCTTGCGTGTCAATGGCTTGCTTGATTTTTTTATTCATATCTTTCCATTTATTAGGTGCAACTTGCGCGACATAAGGAGCACCATGGGCTGCCATCACAAACAAAATATCTTTTTTCTTTTCTTTTTTGCCATAGCTCACTCTGCCTGCAGGCGTGGTAGAAGTGCTCGCACCAATGGGCGTAGAGCCACTGCGCTGGCCTCCAGTATTGGCATAGACTTCATTATCTAGGCAAATATAAGTCATATCATGCCCCCTCTCAAAGCACCCACTGATCCACTGAAACCCTATATCATAAGTAGCGCCATCACCACCAAAGGCAACAAATTTAGGTCTTTGACCTGTGTATTTGCCCTTTTTAGCCAAGGCTTTATACATCGCTTCAGCGCCTGCTACAGCAGTCGAACCATTTTCAAATCCAATATGTATCCAAGGCACATCCCAAGAAGTGTAGGGATACACAGCTGTAGAAACCTCCAAGCAGCCCGTAGAGTTCCCTAGCACGATAGGCCCCTCCACAGCGTTCAAAACCTCCCGCACAATCATTCCATGAGCACACCCAGGGCATAAAAGATGTGCGCCCTCAAATTTTTCTGCAGACTTACTGAATTGTTTCAGATTTTTAACTTCTTTTACCATTTTTTCTCCTTAGCAAAAGCTCATCTTAGGGCCTCTGAGCCCTATGAATTGTTGAGTGGGGTGGGTCAGTTTGCCTGCTTGTGCATTTGCGTGCAGTTCAGCAAAGATACAAGAGAGATCCACTTGCGTCAAATCGCGCTCACCCAAGCCATAGATATAATTAGATAGCACAGGGTGTTTGGAATCTTTAGCCTGATAGAGGGCTGCGGCCACTTCATTGAATAGTGCTCCCATTGCCCCAGCTGGCAAGCTTTTGTCCATGATTGCAATCGCTTTGAGATTTTTGAGGGCTTCTCCGAGTTCTAAATATGGGAAAGGTCTGAAAACGCGTATTGTAACCACACCTGCTTTGATACCTTGCTCTCTGGCCTTTTTAGCTGCCACTCTTGCTGATTCCACGGTTGTCCCTAGTGCAAATATCGCCACTTCTGCATCATCAATCCCATAGGTTTCTACGATATGGTATCGCCTCTTTGTGAGCTGGGCAAATGCTTCAAAAACTTCTTCAATCACAGGGGTAGCGTGCATCATAGCACTATGGAGTTGGGCTTTATGCTCAAAATGCCAATCCTCCTCGGCCTGTGCCCCATAAGTTGCGGGCTTTGTGAAATCTAGTAGCGGGTTTTTGCTCTGATAATCTCCGATAAATTGATAAGCGACCTCATCGCTCAAAGGACGCACATTTTGGGCAGTATGCGAGCTCAAAAAGCCATCTTGATTGACGATAGTGGGGATTCTGACTTGCATATTTTCTGCGATTTTAAATGCCATCAAATTAAAATCATAGGCTTCTTGTGGGTTACAGGTGCATAGATTGATCCAGCCAGCATCTCTCCCAAGATACATATCAGAATGATCGCCGTGGATATTGAGTGGTGAAGCAAGGGCTCTATTGACTAGATTGAGCACTATAGGCAGACGCATGCCCGATGCTTGGTATAAAACCTCCACCATCAAGGCAAAGCCTTGCGAGCTTGTCGCTGTGGCTACCCGACCTCCCGCAGCAGCAGCCCCGACACACGCACTCATTGCAGCGTGCTCTGATTCTACCATCACAAACTCCCCATCTACATAGCCATTACTCACAAAACTACCATAATTCTGCACAATGGGCGTAGAGGGCGTAATGGGATAAGCGGCCACAACATCAATCTGGGCTTGGCGCAAGGCGTGGGAAGCAGCCATATTCCCGTCCCATACCTCAATTTCTTGCAATTCAACACTGCTTGCCATAATATCTCCTTTAGTTAGTTGTTCTTTTTCTCTTCTTTTTTGGGCCATTGAGCCAAGGCAGTTTGGTTGTCTTCGTGATCACTAAACATCAATAGAGATTTAGGGTTTGTAGGGCAAACCTCCACACACACCCCACAGCCCTTGCAATGCACATAATCCACGCCACTGAGTTTTTCATTTCTAGCAATGATGGCTGCATCAGGGCAATACACCCAGCAATTGAAACAATTGATACAAACCTCGCTATTATGCACAGGTTTTTCAACTCGCCAATGGGCTACACTGGCTTGATAAGAGCTTTCAGGTGTGTAATTGCGTTCATCATTATGGGATTCTAATGCTTCTTGCCCTTTTTCTGCAAATGGAAACAAAATCGCTCCGATTTCAAATTCATTCCAACCCTTCATCGCTAGCTCCTTATTTGACTTCATTATACGCACGCTCAATGGCTTGCATATTTGCTTCAATGATTTTAGGGGAGAGTTTTTTACCCAAGACCTTTTTAAACGCCTCTTTGAAAAACTCTAGTTCCAAGATACCTGAAATTTTGATAAAAGCACCCAACATTGGTGCATTGGGGATTGGCTTGCCTAAGGTGTCGATAGATATTTTGATACAATCGAGTGTATAGACTTTTTTGCCCTTGAGTTCAGGCTTTTTATCCAAAAGCTCTTCTTTGCTCAAATGCGTGGTGATGATATAGGCAGTGGTGGGCTTTTCATCTGCACAAATATTTGTGATAAAAGTCAAGCCCGGATCGATCACTAGCACATAATCAGGGCTCATAAATTTCTCGTGATTTAAGATCGGTTCAGAGTCTATGCGGTTATAAGCAGTCATCGCTGCTCCACGCTTTGCTGAACCATATAGAGCAAAAGCTTGGACTTCCTTGCCCGTGCCTGCAACGACATCTGCCAACCCTTTTGCACCCGTTATAGCTCCTTGGCCAGCCCGTGAATGCCATCTGATTTGTAGCATATCTTTTCTCCTTTTGGTTGTTTAGTTTGTCGCCTTAGAAAGTCGCTCATCACAAATCAAAGATAACAAAAGCCCAAAACCTAATGCCAACATCTCATGCATTGATAAACGATACATTTCTAAACTTTTTACTATGGAATTTTACTCGATTTAACCCAATAGACAAAATATCCCCAAAAACGGAGTTCAAATAATATTTAAATATGTGTATAAATGTAACAATTAAAGGTTTTTGATTGTTCTTATGGCCTCAAGAGAATCATCAAAAACACGCACCCCGTCCATACAATCCCCCTCAAGCTTCTTATAACCCGTCTTAACACCTATGGGGTTGATATGGGCATTGATGGCAGATTGGATATCTAAAATAGTGTCTCCAATCATAAAGACATTTTGAGGCAGCATAGAGGGGTTGATTGAGGCAATAGCCTTGAGAATAGGCTCTTTATGGGGCTTGGGGAATTCTACATTTTCGATACCTATGATTGTTTGGAAATACTCCAACACACCAAAATATTCTAAGAGTTTTTCAGAAAACTTAGCTGTTTTGGTCGTAACCACCCCAAGTTGTGCAAATTGCTTGGCTTCTAAAATCGATTGTGTTGCATTAGGTAACATTTTTGTCTTTTGCAGGTAAATCTCTTGGTAATGGCTTCTGTAAGCACTTATACACTGAGGCACTTCCTGTTTTGAAACACCCAAATGCAAAAACATATCCTCCAGAGTTTCTCCCACTAACTCTGCGACACAACCAAAATCTGGCACTTGAAAACCATTACCCACACAAGCCACACAAAAGCTCTCATAAATCGCTTCTAATGAGTCAATCAAAGTGCCATCGAGGTCAAATAAAATTATTTTTTCTTTTGCCACGATACGCCTTTCTTACTGAAATGTTTGGAAAAAATCCCCGATTTGACTTCATAAGCCACGACAACCACCACGACCAAAAAGGCTAAAAACTGCGATATAGGATAAGCCAGCCACACACCAGTGAGTCCGTATTCCTTACTCAAAATGGGGAGCAAAAACACCAAAAATATCAATGTATAACAAATTGTAATGATAAAAGAGCTCCTAGTTCTTTGGACAGATTGGAAAAATATAGCACAAGTGATATTCACTCCCAAAAAGATATAACCCAAATAATAGATATTCATCGCCTCCACCGTATCCCCTAGCAAGTAGGGATCTCTGCTGGCAATATCTGATTTTAAAAATAAACGCACCAAATACGCATCAAAACCATAAAAAATCAAATAAATCCCCACGCCAACAAGCACAGACACGCTGATACTAAAAAGAAAAATCCCCCGCACCCTCTCTTTGCTCCCTGCTCCATAGCTAAAGCTCGCAATAGGCTGGATCCCTTGGGCGATAGAGAGCAAGACCGTAAAAAAGATGATACCACTATACATAATAATGCCATACATCGATACGCCCCTCTCCCCAGCAATACCCATGATGATAGTATTAAATAGCAACATCACAATAGCTGCACTGAGTTCAGACACAGATTGAGGGATACCACTTTTTGCCGAAGAGATGATAGCACTCAGACTAAACCTTTTGACAAAATAGAGCTTCCCTCGTTTGAATAAAAAATGCTGCAAAAGCACCAAAAACCCTATCGCATGCCCTGTAATCGTGGCTAAAGCACTCCCGTGGATCCCCATCTCAAAGACAAACAAAAACAAATAATTCAAAATAATATTTGCCAATGAACCTACAATCATCGCGCCCATCGCTAAAATGGGGCGTTTGTCATTGATGGCAAAGACATCACACAATGGGTGCAGCACCATGAATACTGACCCAAAAAAAATCACCCTCAAATAATCCACCACCAAAGGCTTCAATGCTTCGCTACTCCCAAGCAGCAAGGCAATTTCATCAACAAATATATACAAAAACACTCCGATTATCAAAGTGCTGATGATGACAAAATAAAACACAGAGCTAAAAATCAAACGCGCACGATGCACTTCATTTTTGCCTAAAAAATAAGAAACTATAGAAGCAGCTCCCAAAGAAAATAACAGCTCATAAGCAATCAGCACAGGAAACACCGGCCAACAAATACTGATAGCCCCCAAGGCCTCTTCTCCTAGCTTTTTGCCCACAAAAATCCCATCAACAGTCGAGTAAGTCGAGAGTGCTATCATCGCACACAAAGAGGGGATAAAATAATAAAAAAATAGCTTTTTTATCGAATCATTTTTCAAATCAATATCAAACATAAAACCACCTAAACAGCCTTGTTGCTGCCATCAAATCTATAACAGAGTGTAAGATCCATCAAGAGAGAAATGCTAAAGATTAAATGTAGATTAAAAAACCAAATATCCAAAAATCGGAGTCGCAAACAGACACGCAAAGTGTGAAAAACTCTGCGTATGGGGAGATTATCTTTTTGAGAATTGTGGGCTTCTTCGAGCCTTTTTCTTTCCATATTTCTTTCTTTCGACCGTCCTAGAGTCCCTAGTGAGCAGGCCTTTTGGTTTCAAGATCGCTCGAAAAGACACATCATAAGCGTTCAATGCCTTAGATATTCCGTGTCTTAAGGCTTCAGCCTGAGCAGAATAACCCCCGCCTAAAGTCACAGCACAAATATCTACAGATTTGTCTTGCTTAGTGAGGATCAAAGGCTGCATGACTTTCATTTTGATTGCTTCATGGCCACCTAGCCACTCCCCTAAACTCTGATTATTCACAGATATTTTGCCACTACCACTTGCAAGCCAAACTTTTGCTATCGCTGTCTTTCTTTTCCCTGTCGCATAAATTTTTGCCATCTAAATTCCTTTATTTACTTTTTGTGATTTGAGCAGTATGTGGGTGTTCGCTGCTTTTATAAACTTTGAGTTTTTTGATCATTGCTCGACCGAGCTTAGTTTTTGGGAGCATACCACGGACAGCAAGATAAAAAAGCTTTTCAGGGTTTTTTTCTAGCATTTCTTTGAGCGTCTTGCTCTTGGTGCTGCCAAAATAGCCTGAGTGGGTGAAATACTCTTTGTCTTCAAGTTTCATACCAGAAAACTGCACCAATGGGGCATTGACAATCACGACAAAATCCCCACAATCTACATTTGGCGTATAACAAGGCTTGTGCTTGCCTCTTAAAAGTGTCGCCACCTCTGTGATCAAGCGCCCAAATACTTTGTCTTTAGCATCCAAAACAACCCAATCGCGTTTGATTTCATTGACTTTAGCAGTCTTTGTAATATCCATTGCATTACCTTTAAAATAATTTCTAACAATTTTTTGCGTCGCGTATTATGATAGAATAAAACTTACATTTTGCTTAACTTAAGCTATTTCTTATCTAAAAGCTTGCTCTTGATACTCCAAAATCCGTTTATTTTCTTTGCTGATATGGTATGCTTCATCATAGGCCTTTTGGATCACTGAGCGCAAAATATCCCTTTGTGTTTCATACCCCTTATCTCCGAGCATATCGAGCACGATAGCATAGAGCTGGATATCGCCCACCACAGCATCAAAAGCCCTATCTCTATCTTGCATATAGGTTTTTTCATCTTTGGCATACTCTCCCACACGCATCATCACGCGACTGAAAATTTTGAGTGCTAAATTATTGGGTTTTATCATCTTATCAATGAGGGCTTTAGCGCGTTTGAGCTGCGCGTCTAAATCAGGGCGCCCCAAATACACTAACACAGGAAAAAGCAACATCAAGGTATCGATTTTTGACCCCAAAGAACGGGTTTGCCATAGAATCAAAAGCTTTTGGATTGGTGTGAATTTGTGGTATAAAAACTCAGCCATTTAGATGATTTCCGTCCCGATACCTGTGCTCGTGAATAGCTCTAAAAGCAATGAATGTTCAATCCGTCCATCGATGATATGGACTTTTTGCACGCCATTTTCAATACACTGCAAGCTCGCCTCTAGCTTGGGGAGCATACCCCCTATGATCACTCCATTGGCTTTGAGTGTATGGATTTGCTCTTTGGTGAGTGTGGGAATGAGCTGACCTTGCGCATCCAGCACGCCCTTAGTGTCTGTGAGAAAGACCACTCTAAAAGCCTGCAAAGATTTAGCGATCTCACAAGCGACAATATCTGCGTTGATATTATAGCCCAAATGTCCGATCCCCTCACCCCCTGCAATCGGAGCAATCACGGGGACAAAGCCCTTTTCTAAAAGCGTTGCAAGCAGTGTCGTATCTACTTGTGTGATCTCGCCTGTATAGCCCAGCTTGCCCCCATCTTTTGGTCTGGCTTCAAACAGCCCTCCATCTTTGCCACTCAAGCCTACAGCCTTGATACCTTGATGGTTCAAGAACGCACTGAGCTCTTTGTTGATATTCCCGCTTAAGACCATCTCGATGATAGGCATACTCTCTTGTGTGCTCACCCGATAGCCCTCGATAAATTCGCTCTCTATCCCCAAACGCCCTAGCATAGTCGTGATATCCTTGCCCCCACCATGGACAATAATAGGCTTGATACCTAGCATATACATCATCACAACATCTTTGGCAAACTGCTCTTTGAGCTTTGGATTGACCTGTGCTGACCCACCATATTTGATCACAACAATCTGATTGCGGAACACTTTGATAAAAGGCAATGAATCGAGCAAAATATCAGCAATTTTTATCCTTGATTCCATGGGGCCTCTTTTTGATAAAATTAAAGTATGCTATTATATTAAAAACTAGTCAAAAATTTAAGGACACCCAATGAAAATAGTTTTCTTAGATGCAAAAACACTCGGAGATGCTGATTTAAGCCCTATAGAGAGCTTAGGTGAGTTGATCACTTATCCTACAACAACAAAAGAGCAAATACTCTCACGATGCAAAGACGCTGCGATTATCCTCACCAATAAAGTCATCTTAGATGCGCCCACACTCAAAGCGCTCAAGGCTCTCAAGCTCATCTGTGTGACTGCCACAGGGACAAATATCATCGATATGCAAGCTGCTAAAGAACTAGGGATTGTGGTAAAAAATGTCGCAGGATACTCAACACAAAGCGTAGCCCAGCATACCCTCACTTTGGCCTTAAACTTGCTTTCAAAAATCCATTATTATGACTACTATTGCAAAAATGCGCAGTGGTGTCAAAGCGATACTTTTATGCATCTCAATGGAGGGCTTTGCGAGCTAGATGGCAAACAATGGGGGATTATCGGACTTGGAGCGATCGGAGAGAGAGTAGCAAAGCTAGCTTGTGGCTTTGGAGCAAATATCAGCTACACTTCCACAAGTGGTAAAAATATCCACCCCCACTACCCCCAAAAAACCCTCCATGACCTCCTCACACAAAGCGATATCATCTCTATCCACGCACCCCTCAATGACCAAACCAAAAATCTCATCACGCACAAAGAACTCCAGAGTCTAAAAGATGGAACGATACTCATCAATGTAGGGCGTGGAGGGATTGTCAATGAAGCAGATATGGCTAAGATTTTAGAAACTAAAAATATTTTCTTTGGCACTGATGTGCTAGAAATCGAGCCAATGCAAGCTGGGCACCCCTTTTTGAATCCTAAAATTCATGACAAAATCATCTTGACCCCACACATTGCTTGGGCTTATGGCAACGCACGCAAAAAACTGCTCGAAATGGTGATAGCCAATATCAAAAGCTTCATTGAAGACACAAATCCCTAAACCTCTTCCAACACCCCCATTTTTCCAAAAAATAGGGGGGGCAAGAGCTCAAAAACACAAAAAATCAAGGCAAATGCGTATTGTGCATAGAATCAATCCATAAGAGGATTGATGGGAAATTAATGTTTGCGGGAATAATGGCTAAAAAAGTCAGCCACAAAAGCAGCAAATATAGCAATCATTACAGCAGAGATCACCAAAAAAATCCACATTTTTGTCTGCGTGAGCTGTGAAGACACATTTGTCCATACCACCATATCTTCAATATCGCCATCTTGTTTTTTGGAAAGTTCGCTTGCAATCACGACGCCATTTTTGAGAATCTCTTGGATTTGGGATTCTAAGAGTGCAAAATCTGCTTGTTTGTTTGATGGTGTTTTTTGATTATAGGCATCATAAATTCCCTTCAGATATGCCTTGATACTCGCTGATTGGGGAGAGTTTTGGATATACCAAGTGATCATATCGGCATATTTTTGAGCAAGGGCTTTGTCTTTTGCTTCGATATTGATCCAAAAAATATCTGGAGTTTGTGGAGAAGGCGGGATTGTGACTTCCATATTTTGAATCGATTGGATTGCTTGGGAATCGACTTGAGTTTGCTTGATATTTTGCTTGAGGAGGTTGAGATTTTGCGTGATGACACGATTGGAGAGGAGAGCTCTGGTATCCCCTAAGGGGATCATCAAGCTTTTTGATTGGATCGAGAAGAGATAATGGTCAGCTTGCTTGGTCTTTTGGGTGTGGGATTTTTGATTTTGTGTGTCTTGATATTGGATAAAAGCAATGCCTAGCCCCATCAGGATAATAAATACAATTAACATGACCTTATAATGCCTCACAAATAAATACAAAAACTCCCTAGAATCAAGCTCTTTAGGTGCTGTGTCTTTCATCAAACTCCTTTCAGTCAATGCAAATCAAAATAATACAAAAATTTTCCCATCAAAGGATAAGAATACCATAACCCTGAATATGGGCTAAAAAAATAATAAGCAAACTTTGCTAGCAAAATCAAAAAGCCCACTCCATAAGCCACAATCGAAAAATTGCGTATTGCGACAAAAAACATATACCCCAACAAAAACGAATTAAACACCAAGGTCAAGCGATTGGACGCATAAGAAAAAGGCAAAAACACGACATAAAGCCAAACAAAAACAAGAAAAAAATAGGTCTGCTCTCTTTTGATAAAATCTTTGGGCGTTGGGAAACAAAACAGCACGCCCATACAAAAAAGCAAAAACAAGAACGAAAAATCTAAATCCATAAAAATCCCCCGTTCTTGATAGAGTGTGTAGTAATTCAACTTATTCAAGATACCCAGATGAGGGATAAACCCGACTTTATAAGCCATCAAGATAAATTCAAAAGCAAACACAAAACTCAATGAACCCAAAACCACAAAAGCTAGCGTGATTTTGGGATATTTTTTGAGAGATTCTAGGATAAAAAATATCGGAATTGAAGTGAGATGGAAAAGGCTCGCACAAACTACAAATAAATATTTCCAAAAAAACTTCTCCTCTTTGAGGGCAAACAAAATAAACGCACAAGCAAAGCTCTGGCGACTCCACTGACTGGGAGCATAGAAATTAAAAAACAAAAACACAAAAAACAAGCACAAAGCCCGATCTTGCGCCCTCCAATCGCCCATATACCGCACCACCCAAACAAACACCAACACACTAGGGAATAAAATCGTAAAAAATAAAATTTCACTAGGTCTAAGCGCACCCCATACACAATCAAGCAACACATAAAACAAAGGCAAACCAATCTCAAACCCCCCACCATAAGTAAAAAGAGCGTCAAAATGCCCTTTGATAAGGCACTCATAAGTATCATAATAACGCAAAAAGTCATCACTATCGCTATCAAAATAAACACGAGAAGCCCAAATAAGGCTGCCTGATACAGCGATATTCAAGCCCAAAAGACTCAACATGAGCTTGTCGTTACAATCAGCACAAAGCAGCAAAAAAACCATCGCTACAAAATATGCAATCAGAGGCGAAAAGGGCAAAATAAACCACGGACAAAAAGCAAGACAATAGAGGATACTCCGATGGGCACGAGAATATGGGCGTTTGAGATGATGGGTCAAACAAGGATTGGAGCGAGGAGATAGGCACGAGGAATCCTGATTGAAGGAAAAATTCTGATTACAAGAGTGCTGCAAAGACTTTAAACCCTTTATTGATATACTTGCTATAATGATACACTTTTTTACCCATACAACACACAAACACAATGGAGATATGATGCAAATAGGCACGATACAAACCCTTAAAATCTCGCGTTTTTCGCCCTTTGGTGCTTATCTGCAATCAGAGGGTGAAGAAATCTTACTACCCAATAAATTTGTCCTAGAGTCTTTTAAAGTGGGAGATTCTATAGAGGTTTTTGTCTATACAGACTCCCTAGATCGCCCTGTTGCAACGACACAAAAACCTTTAGGCACAAAAGGAGAAATCCTAGCACTTCAAGTAGTGAGTATCCAAGATAATGGCTGTTTTATGGATTTAGGCATTGACAAAGATATTTTTATGCCCTCAAAAAACCCCAAACGCTTTAAAATCGGGCAATCAGTAGCCATCTATCTCACCACAGATAAGCAAAATAGGCTCATAGCCAAACTCGGTATCAAAGAACATCTTTTGCCCTTTAAAAAAACTCTAAAGCACAAAGCAGTGACTATCTTTCCTTTTGAAAACACGCCCCTAGGCATAGGCTGTGTCGTAGAGAAAAAATATTATGGTCTTCTCTATCAAAACCAGATTTTCTCTCCCCCCCCTCTCAATGTCCCCACAACTGCTTATATCCAAAAAGTCCGTTCTGATGGGAAGCTAGACCTCTCTTTAAAATCTTGGGAAAATCAAGTCCAAGAAAAAGACCGCCTCTATCAGCTCATCACAGAGCACTCCCCCTTAGAGCTTGACTTTTCTTCTGCACCCCAAGAGATCTATACCATCTGTCAAATGAGTAAAAAAAGCTTCAAAACACTCATCAACGCCCTACTCAAAGAGGGCAAAATCAAAATCCTCCCCCACCATCAAGACCCACAAAAAAAATCCATCCATCCCAACCTCAAAACGCACACTCTTTGAGATAAATTCAAGAGAGTGTCCCGCATAAATCATTGATAGCTTCGCTCATTGAAGGGTGTGTGAATATCATATTTTGAAGACTTTGATAAGGGAGTTTAGCATTGATAGCAAGAGAAAAAATATTAATAATCTCAGGAGCATCGACACAAAAAAGGCTTGCACCCAAAATCACATCTGTCTTTGCATCCACAATGAGCTTGAGCATACCTGTAGTATCGCCTAAAATCCTAGCCCTAGGGATTGCTGCAGTAGCGAGCTTGCCGATTTTGATAGCATAGCCCTGTTTGATGGCTTCTTTTTCCCTCAAGCCTGTGTGGGCTAATGGAGTAGATAAAAACAAGACTTCAGGGACAACACTCCGATTTTCTACACTCCGCGCCCCTTTGCCATAAAACCCATCAAAAACAATTCTAAAATCATCTAAAGACACATAAGTGAAAAATGGCGCACCTTTGACATCTCCTAGCGCATAAATGCCCTCTGTTTGTGTACGCAAAAATCTATCTACAATCACAGCTCCATTTCCATCAACCCCCACGCCTGCTTTTTGCAAGTTCAGACCTTCTGTATAAGGCTTGCGTCCAATAGCTACCAACACAGCATCTGCAAAGATTTCTTTTTTGACCCCTGCACTCTCATAGCTAACGCAAGCACGATAGCTTGTGCCACCATCTCTGCCATTATTTTTATCATCTCTATCATCTCTATCATCAGCCTTATCTTGTATCGCTTGCACACACGCACCCATAATGATCTCAATACCCAATTTTTTCATAGATTCTAAGACAAATTCTGCAATATCCCTATCTTCTTTTGGCATCCAAGTATCCCCACGCACAAGTATCGACACCTTTGTCCCAAAGTTTGCATACATACACGCAAACTCCAAGCCAATATAGCCTGCCCCAATGATGACAAGCTCTTTAGGGCGTGTGGTAAGAGAGAGCAAAGTTGTGCTCGTATAGACCCTCTGAGATTCTATCGGTATGGAGAGCATAGCGCTTTGTGCCCCTGTGTTGATACAGATCTTTTTGCCTTGTATGCATTGCGTTTTTTCTCCTACAATCTGAATTGTCCTCTGGTCTAAAAACGACGCCTTGCCATCAAAAATCGTGATATTTTCATTTTGGGCTAACATTTCATAGTTTTTAGCACGCAAAAACTCCACCAATGCAGTCTTTTTAGCCATACTTTGCTGATAGCTAGTATCTTTAGGGCTTGCGCAAGCTTGGGCTTGATGGGCTTGCGTGATTAGTGCTTTTGTCGGGATACAGCCGATATTGATACAAGTCCCACCATACATATCCTTAGACTGCTCAATCAGTGCTACTTTTTTCCCCATAGACGCACTTTTGAGTGCTAGAGTCTTGCCTGCTTTTCCAAACCCAATCACAACAATATCAAACATTTGCATCTTGTTTTCCTTATGTAATATAATAATTACAACTATAGTTTTCAAAGGATAACAAATGGTAGTCTGTATCAGTGGGGCGTCTTCGGGATTTGGTAGGGCTATAGCCAAGCGATTTGTCAAAGAAGGGCATTATGTCATTGCCATAGCAAGGCGCAAAGAGCGTTTGGAGCAGCTCAAAAGCGAACTCGGAGAAGCAATAGCCCTTATCATCGGAGATATCAATGACACAGCACTGATTGCAGAGGGCTTGAATCATCTACCCAAAAATTTCAGAACCATTGATGTGCTTGTCAATAACGCAGGGCTAGCCCTAGGGCTAGAAAGTGCTGAAAAGGCAAATATAGAAGATTGGGAAGCAATGGTCGCTACAAATATCACTGCCCTCATCAAGCTCACGCACCTCCTCCTCCCTCAGATGGTAGAGCGCAAAAGAGGGCATATCATCAACATTGGTTCGATTGCAGGGACTTATCCCTATCCAGGGGGTAATGTCTATGGAGCAACCAAGGCTTTCATCAAGCAATTTAGCCTGAATCTACGCGCTGATTTGTATGACAAAAATATCCGAGTCAGTAATATCGAACCAGGGCTTTGCGGGGGGAGTGAATTCTCACTTGTGCGCTTTAAGGGTGATGAAATAAAAGCCCAAAAGGTCTATGAAAACACACACCCTCTCTATCCTGAAGATATCGCAGAAGCTGTCTATTGGATCGCCCATCTCCCCAGTCATATCAATATCAATCGGCTTGAGATGATGCCAACCACACAAGCCCCTGCTGCACTCAATGTCGCTAAAACTCCAAAGGCTTGATGGCTACTTGATAGTTGCTTGATACTTAAAAGTTCATAAGATTTTTTGAGATTATGATAAAATTCCACACAAATACCCATTATCAAGCCAAAAGAGCAAGTCAAAAGAAAAAATATGATACCACCAAGTGCCCACCCATTAGTTTCTGTCATCACCATTGTTTATAATGACGCCCCCCATATAGCACAAACCATTGAATCTGTGCTCTCTCAGACTTATCCTCATATCGAATATATCATCATTGATGGTGGCAGCACAGATGGCACACAAGGGATTATCCAAAGCTATATTGATACCTCGCCCCCTAAAGCCTTGCATACAATCACAAAATTTATCAGCGAAAAAGACAAAGGGATTTATGATGCGATGAATAAAGGTGTCGCCCTAGCTAATGGGTCTTGGTGTAACTTCATGAATAGCGGGGATCGCTTCTATAGCCCCACAAGTATCCAAGAAGTATTCGCCCAATACCCCACCACTCCCACTGAAATCTCTGTCTTGTATGGGGACACACAGATTGTCTTTGATACCCAACACAGCAAAATCCTCACAAGTCAAAACACCCACCACAAATACCACCACCACTTCACGCACCAATCTAGCTTCATTGCTACCAAGCTCCTCAAGACCTACCCCTATAACACGGCATTTAAAATCGCTGGGGATACGGACTTTTTTACCAAAATCTACCACCTAGGCTATCGATTCCAAAAAGTCAATGCCATCATCTGCACCTTTGATCTCAATGGAGTTTCTAGCACACTCTCGTGGCAAATGTTTGCTGAAGACTGCCAGATTGGGTATCAATACAACAAGCTCTATCCTTTGTTTCTTGCTAGCAAATATGTCTTTTATGTGATCCCCCGCACTCTGCTCCGCAAGCTAATTCCTGCCAAATACAAAAACCTAGCACGTAGTAAATGGGGAGCTAAATACCAATGACACAAAAGCCCACACACGCACAAATCAAGCCCTTGCTTGTCATGTCCTTAGGCCGTAAAGGGGGTTGTGTGCAGTATGCACAGCATATCCTAGCACATCTCAATCTGCCCTACACACTCTATGAAACCACCTACATACAAGAGCCCCCCTCAAAAGGTGCAAAATCTATCAAAACCTATCGGCGCACACGGCTAAGCTTTGCTTGCAACACACTTTTTCGCCTGCCCTTTCTTGCCCTCAAGCTATGCATAGACTCCCACAAATACAGCGCATTATTTTTGCCTTATTTCCATTTTTGGAATCTTGCTTTTATCTGTGTATTCAAGCTCATAGGCAAGCCTGTTATCCTCATTGAACACGATGGTATTATCCACACCAATGATGGCATGCCCTTTGAGCAATCCCTCATCAATGCTTCCATCAAACGCGCAGATACCATCATTTTCCTCACACATTTTGTCAAAAATTCCCTCTCTCCTAAGCTTTTAGCCCACAAGCACACAGCTGTTATCCCCCATGGGATTTTTGCGCTCAAACATCTACACACCACGCCCAAGACCTACACCACAAAGCCTACGATTTTATTTTTTGGTCGTATCAACCCCTATAAAGGTATCCATCTCCTCTTAAATGCGCTAGCCTCCTTGCCTCTTGAGAGCTTTGAGAAGCTCATTATCGCAGGCAAAAGCTCCTACACATACGATCTAAGCTATCCGCAAGCCTTTTTAGACAAGCTAGAAATCCACGATACCTTTTTGTCCCAAGAGAGTATCGCAGAGATTTTCAATCGCTCCCATATTTTAGTCATGCCTTATTTAGAAGCTTCACAAAGTGGGGTCGCTTCGATAGGTATTGCCAATGCAATCCCCACTATTTGCACTGATGTAGGTGGGCTCAAAGAGCAGTTTATAAGCTTTAGAGGGGGGGGGGGCAGATATCAATGTGCTTGATGCAAAAACCTCTCTATTCCTCCCGCACGCCACATCAGGCGCACTCATCACCCCACCAAATGCCACGTCCATCGCTTCTGCACTCAAAGAGCTCATCGCCAATCAAGCGCTCTTCAATCACCTCAGCTATAACCTCACCTTGCGGGCCAAAGAATTAAAATGGGATATAATCACAAGGCAGATCCAAGAGGAGATTTTAAACACGTTCTAAGCCCAACCCCACCTCCTTTTTCCCCTTGTGTATCCACTCTATCCACTCCATCTGCCACACCCCAAACACCAAAAATCTCTATCGTTATCCCTGTTTTCAACGCCCAATCCTCCATCAAAAAATGCCTAGAATCTTGCATTTCCCAAAGTTTTACTGCAATAGAAATCCTCATTATCGATGATAAGGGGCAAGATAATAGTATTGCGATCGCACAGACCTATGCACGCAACGATCCCCGTATCCGCATTATCCACAACCCCCAAAATATCGGCACATTTCACGCCCGTATTCAAGGAATCAAACACGCCCATAGTCCCTATATTTGCTTCCTTGATGCTGATGATTATCTCCACCCTAATACAGCTATGCTCCTCTCTGAAAAGCTCTCTTGTTTTGCTAAAGACCATCAAGGCGTAAGTCCTGATATCATTTATTTTGGCACGAGTTTTTTCCCTCCTAGCTGCAATAGACTTGCCCCCAAACCCATCACACAAGACACATTTGGCGCACAAATACTCAAAAAATCCTTTCTTGCCCCCTCCACTCCCCCTTGGCATATCTGGGCTAAGCTCTATAAAAAAGACTTTTTGCAAAAAGCCAATGATAAGTTTGCACACATTACTCAAAAACTCATTATGGCCGAAGATGCCCTCCATAGCTTTGTCATCGCCACTCTCGCACACTCAAGCACAGGGATCACAGACAAGCTGTATTATTACTGCGAAAATACTAGCTCCATCACCCGCAGGTCCGATCCCAAAACCCGCGCGACTAAAATCGCCCACCTCCAAAAAATCATCTATTATCTCCAAACGCTCCAAGAAGACAAAGACCTAAGCTCCCACCCCTATTTCCACCAAGCCCATGACAAAATCTGCAATATACTCAATGCAGCCATCGAACTCGAACACCGATATGATGACACAACCACATATATCCCTGCTTATTTGAAAGCTTGCTTTAGCTCTTTGAAGCATTATCATAAATGGCAAACTTATGCTAGAATTTTTATCTTTATCGCCAGCTTGGGGAAAATAAAAATTTAGGCAATTTGAGAGTGAAAAACATACAATTCCAGCTCCTTGGCAAAGCCGATGCAAGCAACCCTGCAGCCATCAGCCTTTCGCAAATACAACAATGGGAAGCCGAGGGGCTCATCACCTATTTAGGTAGCAAAAGCGATATTAGAGATTGCCTCATGAGTGCTGCTTGTGTCATCTTGCCTAGCTATCGTGAGGGCGCTCCTAGAGTGCTGCTAGAAGCCATGGCAATGGGTAAGCCCATCATCACAACAAACGCCATCGGCTGCAAAGATCTCATTGACAACCCCCAAGCCCACAAAGACTATCAAGACCTTTCAATCGGAAATAATGGTATCTTATGCCAACCCAAAGATCCCCACTCCCTCCAAAGGGCTATCGAATATTTTTTAAACCTCTCGCCCTTAAAAAGAGAGCAAATGGGGCAAAACGCCCTCCAATATGTCAAAAATTTTGACATCAAACACACAATCAATATCTACCACGTAGCAATCGCGCAAACCCCTATCAAATCCCCCTCATTGGCCTTTGTTTCCAACACAGCTTTTGGTATGTATAATTTCAGGCTTGAAGTCTTAAAAGCCCTGCAAAATCAAGGCTTTGCAATCCATATCCTCTGCCCCCAAGATACCTATAGCGCTCTTTTAGAACAAGAGGGCTTTTCTATCCACCCCATCACGCTCGACTCCAAAGGGCTCAATCCCCTCAAAGACCTCAAAACCCTCATTAAAATCAGAAAAATCCTCCATACCCTCAAACCCTCCCTTTGCTTCAACTACACCATCAAAGCTGTCATTTACGCCTCCCTAGCCTCTCAAACACTCAAAATCCCCACTATCAATATCATCACAGGCTTGGGCTATGTATTCATCGGTAATAGCTTTAAAAAAAGGCTTTTACGCACTCTAGTGACCCAAATGTATCGCTTCGCCCTTAGACACACCCAAGCTGTTTGGTTTCTCAATGCTGATGACAGACAAGAATTCTGCAATCGAGGTATTATCCCTCTTGCAAAAAGCACACTCCTCCAAAGCGAAGGTATCAACCTTGAATATTTTTCCCCTAAAAAGCACAACACAAACGCACACAACGCACGCGCACCCATCATTTTCCTCCTCATTGCTAGAATGCTCTGGGATAAAGGAATTAGCGAGTTTGTCGCTGTGGCTAAACATTTCAAAGCCAAAGACAAACCCAAAACAAGCCCAACAACACCCCCACAAACAAGCCCTAACAACCAATGAAAATCCTCACAATCCTAGGGGCTAGACCGCAATTTATCAAAGCAGCTTGCTTGCAACGCGTATTCCAAAACTACCCCAATATCCAAGAAATCATCGCCCACACAAACCAGCATTATGACCATGCAATGGACGCAGTATTTTTCCAAGAGCTCAAGCTCAAAGCCCCAACTATCAAGCTCACCCAGCCCATCAAACACCATAGCACCTCCCAAAACTCGCGCAAAGCCCGCTTTGCAATGCTAGCTCACATCTATCAAGGCTTACAACCCATCATTGTTGCAAGCAAACCCGATGCGATCCTCATCTATGGCGATACCAACTCCACGCTCGCTGGCGCACTCGCTGGATTTCATGCAACAATCCCGCTGATCCATATCGAAGCAGGCGTGCGCTCCAAGAATCTCCAAATGCCCGAAGAGTGCAATCGCATTGCCACAGATAAGCTCTCAACACTGCTGTTTTGCCCCTCTGTGCGTGCGTGCGAAAATCTCAAAAATGAATCCCTCCTGCCCCAAAGTCAGATTTATGATTGCGGGGATATCATGCAAGATAATGCGCTCTATTATGCCCCCTATGCTAAAGCCCCTCAACTCCCCTTGCAAGCAAACTTTATCCTTGCAAGTATCCACAGGGCTAACAATACTGATGACCCCCAAAGACTCCAAGCAATTTTTGAAGCACTCAACACCATCGCCAAACACACCCAAGTCCTATGCCCGCTCCACCCACGCACAGAACAAGCCCTCAAGCACCAAGGGCTCAAATTCCCCCATATCTGCTTCACTCCACCTCTAAGCTACCTAGAAACTCTCTATTTGCTCCAACGCACGCAAGCCGTATTCACCGATAGTGGGGGCTTGCAAAAAGAAGCTTATTTTTTTGCTAAGCCTTGTTTTGTTTTGCGTGATGAGAGCGAGTGGGAGGAGCTTTTAGAACATCGGTGTGCCTACTTAGTCGGCGCACAAAAAGAAAAAATTATTGAATCTTTTGGTAATATGCCTTATTTGTTTGCAAAATCCCCACCACCCCATCTCTATGGCAATGGGCAAGCAGGGGATAAAATCGTCAAAAAAATTCTGGAGGTATTATGAGCTCTTTTGGAATCATCGGGGTGGGTGGCTTCATCGCCCCAAGACACCTCAAAGCCATCAAAGACACGGGCAATACGCTTTTATGCGCCTTAGACCCTAGGGATTCTGTAGGTATTTTGGATACTTATTTTCCTGACGCAGATTTTTTCACAGAATTTGAGAGATTTGATCGCCATATCAACAAACTCTCCAGAAAAAACCAAGCCCTAGACTACATCACCATCTGTTCGCCCAACTACCTCCACGACAGCCATATCCGATTCGCACTCAAAAATGGCGCACACGCAATTTGTGAAAAACCTCTTGTCCTCAACCCTTGGAATATCGATGGTTTAAGCCAGATACAAGCAGAAACCAACACACAAGTCTATAATATCCTCCAACTCCGCCTCCACCCTAGTATCCAAAAGCTCAAAGACCAAGTCCAAAAAGACCTGCAAAACAACCCACACAAAGTCTATGACATCACACTCACTTATCTGACTAGCAGGGGCAAATGGTATTATGTATCTTGGAAAGGCGATATCGCCAAAAGTGGTGGGATTGCTACAAATATCGGCGTGCATTTCTTTGATATGCTCTGCTTTATCTTTGGTGCACCAAAGGCCAGTGCTGTGCATGTTTGTCGGCCCGATTGTATGGGAGGGTATCTTGAGCTCAAACACGCTAGAATCCGATGGTTTCTCTCGATCAATCCCCACCACCTCCCCCAAGATACTAAAGACAAAAAGACCTATCGCTCAATGATTGTTGATAACCACAAAGTTGAATTTTCTGATGGCTTCACAGATTTGCATACCAAAAGCTATGAAGAAATTTTAGCTGGCAGGGGCTTTGGATTAGAAGACGCCCGCACTTGTATCCAGATCATACACGACCTAAGAAACACGCAGCCCATAGGGCTCATAGGGGATTATCACCCCTTATGCCAGAGGGCATTATGAATCGATATTTTATCCACCCCTCTAGCTATATCGACACAAGAGTTTGTATCGGTGATGGAAGTAAAATCTGGCATTTTTGTCATATCTTAGAGCAAGTATCCATCGGAACAAACTGCTCGATTGGACAAAACTGCTCGATTGGACCCCGTGTCAGTATTGGCAATGGCTGCAAAATCCAAAACAATGTGAGTCTTTATGAGGGCGTAAAATGCGAAGATGATGTATTCATTGGCCCTTCAGCTGTATTCACTAATGTCTATAACCCGCGGGCTTTCATCATCAAAAAAAGTGAATACAAAACAACACTTTTAAAAAAGGGCTGCACCATCGGGGCAAATGCCACGATTGTCTGCGGTGTGAGTATCGGAGAATACGCCTTTGTGGCTGCGGGGGCTGTGGTGAGAGAAGATGTCAAGCCCTTTGCGCTTGTTGCTGGTGTGAGCGCTAGGCAGATTGGCTGGGTGGATAAAGCGGGCAATAAAATGATTTTTGATACTAACAATAGGGCTTTTGATAGCTATGATGGCACACAATATAGCTTGGTTGATGGTGGGATATTGATTGAAAAAGATTGATTTTGCCCATCTAAAACAAGGGCATCTCGAATATCAAAACGCGCTCGAAGAAGCCATCAGAAAAGTCATAGAAAAAGCTCAATTTATTATGGGCGAAGAAATCGAAGCGCTTGAAGAAGAGCTCGCCCATTTCATTGGCGCACGATATGCTATCACTTGCTCGAGTGGGACTTCTGCGATATTGCTCGCACTTTTAGGTGCGGGGATTAAAAGAGGTGATGAGGTCATCACAACATCTTTTAGCTTCATTGCAGCAGCTGAAATGATCGCACTCTTAGGTGCAAAGCCCGTTTTTGTCGATATTTGCCCACGCACTTTTCTGATCGACCCTGAGGGTATCAAAAGGGCTATCACGCCCAAAACAAAGGCCATTATCCCTGTGAGTCTGTTTGGTATGCCCGCAGATTTATCCACAATCAATGCCATAGCCTCAGCGCACCAACTCATCGTGATTGAAGATGGCGCACAAAGCTTTGGGGCTAGCTATGCTGGGAGTAAAAGCCCCCATTTAAGCGCCATAGGGACAACGAGCTTTTTCCCTGCAAAGCCCTTGGGGTGCTATGGTGATGGGGGTGCGGTGTTTTGTGATGACAAAGAGATTGCCTTAAAAATCAAAGCCCTTAGGACACACGGGCAAACACAACGTTATGAACATCACTACATCGGGCTAGGCGCGAGGCTTGATACCTTGCAAGCTGCTATTTTGCGAGTCAAACTCAAGCACTACCCCCTCCAAATCACAAGGCGCCAATCAGCTGCTAAGCTCTATGATACCCACCTCCAAGATAAATCCATCACCACGCCTTTTATCCCTGCTGATAGAGAAAGTATCTATGCACAATATTGTATCCTCTCCCCGCAAAGACCCCAACTAGAAAAAGCCCTGAAAAACGCCCATATCCCCTATGCTATCCACTATCCCAAACCCCTCCATCTCCAGCAATGCTTTGCGTATCTAGGGCACCAAAAAGGGGATTTTCACATCTCTGAGATGGTATCTGAACAGATTTTAAGTCTTCCTATCAATCCCTATTTAGACACAGAAACAATCCAATATATCTGCAAACATATCACTTGAAAGACACAACAATGCACAACACAACCAACACACAAGACACAACCCAAGCGATATTACAAGACAAGATCATCGCTATCATCGGGCTGGGCTATGTGGGGCTGCCTTTGGCTATCGAATTTGGTAAGCGCTACCCCACCATAGGCTTTGATACCAACCCTTTGCGTATCCAAGAGCTCTCAAACCATACCGACTCCAACCACCAAACTCCATCAGATGCGTTTGCCAAAGCCCATTTATTGCATTTTAGCAACGATCCTGCCTCCTTAGGGCAAGCTAATATCTATATCATCGCTGTCCCCACGCCCATTGATACTTATAAAACCCCTGATATATCAGCACTGCTTGCTGCTTCAAAGATGGTAGGTGAGGTCTTAAAACAAGGCGATATCATCATCTATGAATCCACTACCTACCCCACTTGCACCGAAAACGACTGCTTGCCTATCTTGCAAAAATACAGCAAGCTCCGTTACAATCAAGATTTTTTCATCGGTTACTCTCCTGAACGCATCAACCCCGGAGATCGCAAAAACACACTCACAAATATCATCAAAATCACTGCAGGCAGCACGCAAGAAGCAGCAAAAACCATCAACGCCCTCTATGCCTCCATTATCCCTGCTGGGACTTATCTCGCCCCCTCTATCAAGGTCGCTGAAGCAGCTAAAGCCATCGAAAACGCGCAAAGAGATCTCAATATCGCTTTCATGAACGAACTTGCACTGATCTTTGAAAGACTCCAAATCGATACACACGAAGTCATCAAGGCCGCGAGCACAAAGTGGAATTTTCTCCATTTCACACCTGGGCTTGTAGGGGGGCATTGTATCGGTGTAGATCCTTATTACCTAACCCATATCGCCACATCTTTGGGCTACCACCCTAAAGTCATCGCAGCAGGGAGATATATCAACGATTTCATGCCCGATTTCATCGCTCAAAAAATGATCAAACTCCTTGCAAAAAAACATATCTCTGCCCTAGGAGCAAAAATCTTGATTTTAGGCGTTACTTTTAAAGAAAATTGCCCTGATATCCGCAACTCTAAAGTCGCCCAAGTCCAAAGGGCATTGATGGATTTTGGCTGTGAAGTCTATGTGTATGACCCCATCGCCTCTAAAGAGGCTGTATTGAAGGAATATGGCTTTGAGCTCTTAGACCCCCATAGCTTGCAAAACCCCAATCAATGGGAAGAAACACAAAAATACAATGCCCTGCTCCTTGCTGTAGGCCATGCAAGCTTTAAAACCCTAAAACCCGCAGAGCTTTTGACCCAAAATAGTGTGATTTATGACCTCAAGGGATTTTTTGACTGCAAGGTCGATGCACGTTTGTGAACACAAACTTCTTAAATCAGCTTGACTTATCAACCAAAATAACTTATAATTCCACCTCTTGAAGCTCACATATTCTGTATTCCAGATTAGCTCAGCGGTAGAGTAGGCGGCTGTTAACCGCTTGGTCGTAGGTTCGAATCCTACATCTGGAGCCACATTTCTATACATTTTCTTATATCGATTATTTTTCTGATACACTTCGGAGCTTTATATTCAAGTTTGATTCTAAAGGAAAAAAATGCAAACAATCTATCCTCTGATTTTAATTATCCATCTAATTTGTGCGATTATTTTTTTAGGTTATCTATTTTTTGATGTGTTTATATTTCCCAATATTGGCAAAATGTTTGGGAGTGAAATCGCAAAAAAGGCCGCTGCAGGGATTGCTGCTAGAGGCACAAAAATTATGCCCATATGCGTGCTAGGGCTTATCATCACAGGGGGAATGATGGTGAGTAACTACATAGGCAAAAATATGGGCTTTTTTAGTTCTAACTTTCAAAAACTCTTGATGATAAAAATCGCCCTTGCTACTATCATTGTGCTGATGGTTATCACCTCACTCACTTATAAATTTATTCTCAAAAAGCCCAGTCCCATAGGCAAATTTATCCACCCTGTGGCAGTGACACTTGGCTTTTGTATCGTGATTTTAGCTAAACTGATGTTTTATGTCTAAAACACCCCATAGCCCTTAAAAAGGGGCTATAGCAAATAAGCGATAAAACCTCTGTAAAATCCACTCAAATCCCTATAAAACACACCTTCATAGCCATGAGCTCTCAGATATATCTCTAAAGCTTCCTTCTGATCCCAGCCGATCTCACAAGCCAAAAATTCCACCCCCACCAAAGACCCAAAATCAATAATCAAGCGCAAAATCTCATCTCCAACATCGCCACCAAACAACGCATTATGCGGCTCATAAAGGATATTTTTACCCAAAGGATAGCCCTTAGCTATATAAGGTGGATTAGAAACTAAGACCTTAGGGACTTCTGAAATCCCCTCAAACAAATTTGCACACACAAACCCCACGCGCACTCTGAGTTGATTAGCACTATTAGCGTGGTTTTCTAGGTTGATCTGGGCTACTTGGAGGGCAGTAGGAGAAATATCTGTAGCAATGATACGCAGCTCAGGGCACAAAAGTCCCAAAATAATAGAAATCACACCACTCCCTGTGCCGATCTCGCCAATTGTTTGGATATTTTTTTCTTGAATTAGGGCATGGACTTTTTCGACCAAAATCTCTGTTTCAGGCCGAGGGATCAAGACCCGTTCATCGACATAAAATTCCCTGCCATAAAAACTCGCACTTTTGATGATGTATTCGATAGGCTCACCTTGCAAGCGCCTAGACACACAAGCCTTGAGCATTTCCCAATCTGCCTCTTCGATGGTATGCTCCCCCCAAGTATGCAGCCACTCTCTAGTGGTATCAAGCACATAGCCCAAAAGCAGCTCTGCTTCAAGTGCTGGACGGATATGGGGATCAAAGCAACAATGCAAAAGCTCCCTTTTGGCATAACTCAAGGCTTCTAAGATATTCAACCTACTTGCCTATGGTGGTAGTCAAGGGCTTCGAGCCTTTTGAGGAGCGGAGGGTGGGTGTAATAAAAAAATATATACGCAGGGTGGGAGCAAGGGAAAGCCTTGTTTTCATTGACAATACGGATCAAAGCCTCAGCCAAAGAATATTTGCTTGTCAGCTCTGCGCCAAAGCTATCAGCACGATATTCAGCCTTGCGGCTAAAATAGCCAATAATAGGCATTGCTAGAAACGATACCACAGGCACAATCAAGACCAAAAACGCAATCGTAGTCGCCGGCGCTTCCCGCACGCCCATTGCTGTAAAAATCTCTTGGGGCAGATTCCCTGCAATGCAAAAAATCACAAACAATAAAATCCCTACAATCAAAATATTTTTCAAAATATCTCGATGTTTGAAATGCCCCAATTCATGGCCTAAAATAGCCAAAAGCCCCTCAGAAGAAACCTTTTGGAGCAAAGTATCAAACAACACCACGCGTTTAGAGTCCCCCAACCCTCCAAAATACGCATTGAGCCTGCCATCGCGCTTGCTTGCGTCCATCACAAAAATCCCATTGCTCCTAAAGCCTACTTTTTGCATCATCGATTCGATTTTCTCTCGCAAGCACTCATCTTCTAACGGGGTGAATTTATTGAAAATTGGAGCAATGAGTATGGGATAAAACACATTAGCCAAAATAGCAAAAATAAATATCAGTCCAAAGCCCCCTAAATACCAATAGACAAAATTTTCCATCACTTCAAGCAGTAAAAATACAATAATCCCCCCGATCACAATCAACATCACAAATGCCTTGAGTGTGTCTTTTACAAATAATCCAAAGGTATTTTTAGAAAAGCCAAACCTCTTATCAAGCACCATCGAAGTATAAAACCCCATCGGCAAAGAAACCACAAATCCCACGCTCAAAAATATCAAAATAAACAACAATGATGAGATATTTTCTGGCAAATGCCACCTCGCTACCACTCCCTCCAAGAACCAAAACCCAATAAAAATCCAAAACAAAAAAGCCACAAGCTCTATCAAACTAGAGATCATAGAAACCCTTAGCTTAGCAAGGGCATATTTGCCTGCTTCACTATAGTCTTTTGCCGATAAAATGACAGGGCTCTCCCCTAGCCTTGTTTGGATATGCTTACTCTGCAGATATGCAAGCACGATACTTGGCAGGAAATACAAACATATGAAAATCAATCCGATTAAATATAGCATCTACTATCCATTTTTTACCATTTTTCGCCATCTTTTTGAACCAATATAAATTTTACATTAAAAGCATAAATCTAATCGAAATTAAATCACTTTTAACCCCAAATTGATTAAGATTACAAAAAAACTAGGGGAAAAATGATGGAACAAACAAAATATATTTTTGTTACAGGGGGTGTGTTGAGCTCTCTGGGGAAAGGCATTTCTTCTTCTTCGATTGCGACATTACTCAAGCATTCAGGCTATCAGGTGTCTATTTTAAAAATCGATCCCTATATCAATGTAGATCCGGGCACAATGAGTCCTTTAGAGCACGGGGAAGTGTTTGTGACTTTTGATGGAGCAGAAACAGACCTAGACATCGGGCATTATGAGAGATTCTTGAATAAAGATTTTTCCAAGCAAAACAACTTCACAACAGGGCAAATCTACCTCTCTGTAATCGAAAACGAACGCCACGGCAAATATCTAGGCAAAACAATCCAAATTGTCCCACATATCGTCGATGAAATCAAAAGCAGAATCCACCTCGCAGGAGTAGGCAGCGACTTTTTGGTCGTAGAGCTAGGGGGCACTGTGGGGGATATGGAGGGTATGCCTTATTTAGAAGCAATGCGGCAGATGAAACACGAGCTCGGGGGCGATCTTGTCATCAGTATCCATGTGACCTTAATCCCCCTTATCAAGGCAGCCGGAGAGCTTAAGACCAAGCCCACGCAGCATTCTGTCCAAGAACTCAGACGCATTGGCATTTCCCCACAAATTATTCTAGCTCGCTGCGAAAAACCCTTAAGCAAGGAGCTCAAAAGAAAGCTTGCGTTAAGTTGTGATGTCGATGATGATAGCGTGATTGTTGCTGAAGATGCTGAAAGTATCTACAAATGCCCCCTGAATTTCCTCAAAGAAGATATTCTCACGCCCATTGCTCGACGTTTCAAGCTCAAAGAACTCCAGCCCAAAATGGATCAATGGGATATGCTAGTCAAAAAAATCATTTCCCCCAAAGACTCTATCACCATTGGCTTTGTCGGTAAATATTTGAGCCTCAAAGAATCCTATAAATCCCTCACAGAAGCCCTCACACACGCAGGTGCTAACACAGATACGCGCGTGCATATCAAATGGATAGATAGCGAAAATCTCTCTGAGCAAACGCTCTCAAGCCTTGAAGATGTGGATGGGATTTTGATTCCTGGTGGGTTTGGTGAGCGGGGTGTGCAAGGAAAGATAAAAGCCATTAGCTATGCACGTCAAAATAAAATCCCTTTTTTAGGTATCTGTCTGGGTATGCAGCTATCTATCATTGAATTTGCCCAAAATGTCTTGGGCTTACAAGATGCTAACTCGACAGAATTCTGTCCTGATACTCCCAACCCCATTATCTACCTCATCGAAGATTTTATCGATCAGCAAGGCAAAGAACAAATCCGCACACACCAATCCCCAATGGGTGGGACCATGCGACTGGGCGAATATCTGTGCGCTATCAAGCCAAAGACCAAACTAGCCCACGCTTACAACAATGCGCCCACTATCAAAGAACGGCACCGGCACCGCTATGAAGCCAACCCCAAATACAAAGAACTGCTAGAATCACACGGAATGATTATCAGCGGAGAGTCTTCAAATGGGCTGATAGAGGCTATAGAGCTTGAAACGCACCCGTTTTTTATCGGCGTGCAATTCCACCCTGAATTCACCTCAAGACTCCAAAATCCCAACCCCATTATCTTAGAATTTGTCAAAAAATCTTTGGAATTCCAAGCGCGATGAATCCCCTAAAAAAAGCCGAAATCACAAAAATACTCACAAATAGATTTGCTGATGATCCCTTCACCTCCATCAAGCAGCTCCCCCACCCCCATCAGCTCAAAGACGCCCAAAAGGCCGCTCGATTGATTGCAGCAGCAATCCAAAACAATCAAAACATATTAGTCGTGGGGGATTATGATGTCGATGGGGTCACCTCTTGTGTGATTATGGAAAAATTTTTCCATCTCATCAGCTACCAAAATGCTCGCTATATCATTCCCAATCGCTTCAGTGATGGCTATGGAATCAATCCCTTGATTGTAGAAAAAAATCCTGCTGATCTCATCATCACCGTTGATAATGGTATCAGTGCGTTTGAAACAGGAGAATATTGCAAACAAAATGGTATCACGCTCATCATCACCGACCACCACACCATCAAAGACGCCCTCCCTACTGCTGATGCTATCATCAATCCCCAACAAACAGACTGCCCTTTCCCTCAAAAAGAAATCTGTGGAGCAAGCTTGGCTTGGTATCTATGCAATGCTATCAAGCTAGAAATGGGGCTATCGATCCAGCTTATAGGCTTGCTTGATCTTGTCAGTATCGCTACTATCGCTGATATGATGCCCCTCAAAGCAGTCAATAAACTCCTTGTCAAAGCTGGACTCAAGCAATTCATTACCTCCAACGCCCCTGCAAACACCATACTCAAAAGCCATCTGAAATCAACCCATATCACCGCTCAAGATATTGCCTTTTCCATCGCTCCACTCATCAATAGTGCAGGTCGTATGCGTGATGGAGACATAGCAGCAAAGTTCTTGCTAAGCACAGACCTAGCCCAAGCCCAAGCCCATTATCAAACCTTAAGCACACTCAATCAAGCACGCAAAAATACCACACAAGAGATTTTACAATCAGCCCAAAAGTCCCTTCTGATAGGAGAAAACTGCGTCATAGCCCATGGGACACACTGGCATGAGGGCGTGCTAGGGATTGTCGCGGCCAACTTGAGTGCACTCTATCAAAGACCTGCAATTGTGCTGAGTCAAAAAGACAACACGTTCAAAGGGAGTGCAAGGAGTTATGGCGATACCAATCTGATAGAAGCTATCAAAATGCAAGCAGGATTTCTCACACGATTTGGAGGGCATGCGCAAGCAGTGGGATTGGAGCTAGAGAAAGAAAATCTTGAGCCATTTTTTGCTAGCTTACAAAACACTCCAATGCCTAAAATCTCCCAAATCAGCACAGAAGAGATTCTAGGGGTCTTGGATTTAGCTGATATTGACACAGAGTTGCTTGAAATCTTAGAACATTTTGAGCCCTATGGTCAAGGCAACCCCCAACCAAGCTTTTCATGCCATCAGCTCAAAGTCACAGCCACTAAGACTTTCAAATCTCTCCACCAGCAATTAGAGCTAAGCTCAACGTCTTGGAAACAAAAGGCAATGTTGTTTTTTTGCAAGGAATTTTATCAAACCAATGACGCTGTGGATATTAGTTTCTATCTCCAAAGAGAGCCCGATAACTCCCCGCTCATGGTCTTAAAAACCATCACAAAATGCCCTTTGTAACTAAAAAATTTTTTCTGTCTGCGCCCAAAAAGGCTTTTTTGTTTGTGATGGAAACGCTCAATTGCTCCCAAAAAGAAGCCCAAAAACATCTAGACAAACAACGTTTGCTCCAAAACAATACCCCCGTCCATAAATCCCAAACCATAGTCGGTGAGGCCACACTCACTTATTTCAAGCCCCAAAGTATCGCACAAAGCCCGCTATGGATCACGCCATATTTTGCTGTCTATGACAAGCCCCCAAAAATGCTTATCCACCCCAAGGGATATTTTTTGCATTTGAGTCTGATTGATGGTATCAAATCAGATTTTGGCAAAGAAGCAAACCCTGTCCATCGGCTTGATTATGAAACAAGCGGGCTTGTAGTCATCAGCAAAAGCAAGCAGCACGAAGCCCCACTCAAAGAGCTTTTTGCCAAACAAAAAGTTCATAAGCAATACATTGCCCTTGTAAAAGGGCATATACGCTCCCCTCAAGAAATCAACCTACCCATCTGCATACCCAGCAAATCTGATAAATACACAGACTTAGGTATCCGCTGCAAAGTATCTGCTCAAGGCAAGCCCTCCATCACCCAAATCACACCGATCCATTACGACAAAGCACGCAATGCCACGCTACTGCAAGTGACCCCACTCACAGGGCGCACCCATCAAATCAGAGTCCATCTGAGTCATATCGGTCATCAAATCATCGGGGATTCTCTCTATGGAGTAGAAGACAGAGTAGCTAGGGGCTATCTGGCATCAAAATCAAACAATAACGATACAAGTCCAATTCTGATGCTCCACGCCCAAAGCCTAAAGTTTTGCTACAAAAATATCCATTATCACATCAAAAGCCATCAAAACTTAAATGCAAAGTTCAAGACTCGCTTCATAGAATCTTTTTGAGTTCAGTTTCTATCGGAAGTCTGTTATCAGGCTCCACAAGTCGCTCACCGAGCTCTTTGCCATTTTTGAAAAACATCAAAGTAGGGATTCTGCGCACTCCTAGCTCATCTTTGAGCGCTTCTTGTTCATCAATATTGACTTTGAAAATCTTCACTTTGCCCTCATATTCTTTAGCCAAAGCGTTCATAATGGGCTCTATCCTGCGGCAATCAGGACACCAATCAGCACCAAAATCCACAACAACTGCACCTGTTTTTATCTCACTCTCAAACTGAGCACGATCGATCTTTACCATAAAATCTCCTTCAAATAAAAAATTTAACCAACAAAAATCCACCCCCTGCTAGAATAGCAAATAATATCAATGCTAGTGTAAATGCCTTGCCCCCAGAACTGATGAACTTGTTTAAATCCACTTGCAAGCCAAGGGCTACCATCGCAAACACCAAACAAACATTGCAAACATACCTGAGTGCAGCAACTACAGACTCTAAAGTATCTGCTGCAATCCAATCCCCAAAAATCCTAGACATATACGAGTGGAACAAAACCACAGCTAAAAAACCAAAGGCAAACCAAGGCACTTGAAGCCGCTTACGCCCACCCATATGGGAATCGTGTGATACCACATAAGACACGACCAACAACAAAGGCACAAGCAAAATCACACGAATCATTTTAATCGTGACAGCCACGCTCTCTGCTTCAGGAGAGATCGCACTTGCTGCACCTGCGACATTAGCGACTTCATGCAAGGTCGCCCCGATATATATCCCCTCGTTGATAGGAAGCAAGGGAATCACACCGATATGATAGAGTATGGGGTATAAAAACATAGCAATGATCCCAAAAATCACAACAGTCCCTACAGCAATGACCCCTTTATAAGGCTCTGATTTGATCGCAGATTCGAGCGCAAGCACTGCAGCAGCTCCACACACAGCACTCCCACAACTCACCAGCATTGAAGTATCCCTATCAAGCCCCATTTTCATACCGATATAAGTCCCTAGAGTAAAAATCACTGCCACAACAACAAAAGCAATCACCACAGGAGCAGCCCCTAAGCTTGTGATTTCGTTCAAAGTAACATTGAATCCATAGAGGATAATGCCTAAACGCAAAAGCTTTTTAGCACTAAAATTCACTCCATTTTGTGTGAAACTTTTTGAGTGTTTGAAGATAGAAGAAGCCAAAGTGCCTATAATCACGCCTATAAGCAAGGGCGAGAGGTGCAAAGACACCATCAGATCCATACGCGCAAAATACAAAGCAGAAAATGAGATGACTGCGACAAGCACCAAGCCATTAAAATAACTGCTAAAGGCTTTTTGGGGACTTTGGGGTTGTGTCATTGGAGTGCCTTTTTAAAAAATTCAATCTATTTTATAACTACCCATAATAAAACAACCTTAAATCCAAGCCCATAGCAAACACTTGTCAAGCTCCCCCAAAAAAAATAAGGCACAAATAAGCCTCCACACAAGCCATAAGAAAATCATAAGAAAGCCATAAGCCAACTCATGCAACCAATTTGCTAAGCCAACCACGCAGCTACCCCATACAGCCAATTTGCAAAAAAAAGGGGGGGGGGGATAACAAACGACCCCCACGCCTTTATGCTTACGCAGCCAACTCACTGAGCTAGCCAACTCACGCAACAAACTTGCAAGGGGCAATAACCCCTCTAAATCCCTCAAATCTCTTTGAACCCTCCCCTTTTTTTGAGTTCATTTAGCCTTTAGCACAATGGCTATTTTAAGAGAATTTATTTTGATGGATTGTGCTGGGCTTTTGCGTTTGATTTTTTATCTGTTTTTTGGTGGGATTTTTGATTGGTTTGTTTAGTTTGTAGATGTGCTTGGATATTTTGATAGTTCGAGCAAGCATCTTGCGCGCCTAGCTTGCACCCCTTGTCAAAATATGTCAATGCTGCGTTGATATCTTGATGGGTTTGCTTGCCCTCTGCATACAAAAATCCGACATTAGAGCAAGATTGTGCGACGCCCAAATCACAGGCTCTTTTTGCATATGCAATTGTATTTTGGATATCTTGATATTTGTTGAAATACAAATCGCTTGCATTAAAGCACCCTGCTCCATTGCCAAGCTCGCAAGCCTTCTGACACAATGGCAAGGCACGATCCCCTTGTGCATCATCTTTATAATACGCACAGCCATCATTACAGCCATAGACATTATTCAGACTGCAAGCTTGAGAAAACATACTCGCTGCGTGGTCAAGATCCTGATCGACCCCCTCAGCATTTTTATACATCACGCCAATACTATAGCAAGATTGTCCAAAGCCTTTTTCACAAGATGTTTCAAAATTTTGCATTGCTTTTTTATAGCTTTTGTTATCCCGATCGATCACGCCCAGATTATAGCAGCCAGTTGGATTGCCCCCTTGGCAAGACTTTTCAAACAAGCTTTTAGCCCCGCTCATATCCTTTTTGACCTCTTGACCCAAAGCATATTTCACGCCCAAGTTCGCACAACTCTCCAAATCCCCTGCAGCACAATTTGTCTTCAGTGTCCGCACCTCTTGTGTATCGCTCTCATTGATTTTGGTCGGATCACTGCAACCATAAAACAATACACCCAATATCAATGACACAAAAACTAATTTCTTCATATTCTTACCTTTTATTGATGACTTTAGCGGGAGATTATACAAATTTTTTGCTTATAGTAAACTATTCAGCCCTCTAGCATGAATTGATGCAAGACCTTGTATTCTTCCTTGTTTAAAAACCTCATTTTCCCCACAGGCAAGGCATTTAGACAAATCCACCCATAACGAATCCTACGTAAATCCAACACATGGCTTTTAAAATGCGCAAAAAATCGCCGCAACTCTCTATTTTTGCCCTCTGTGATGGATATTTTTAGTTTAGAAAAGTGGCTATCGTTTTTGATGATTTCATATTTGCTAAAAGGAGCAAAGGCCATTTGTTTGATTTTGCTTTTAGGGTGTGCGCCCGCAATTGCGTCTTCAAGATAAATGCCTTTTTCCATCGCTTCAATCATCTCTGCACTCACTCTCCCCTCAATTTTGATGATATATTCGCGCTCTAGGGCACTTTCCATCAATTTTTGGGCTACCTTTTTGCTATCGCTCAGCACAAGCACCCCCTCAGACGCAAAGTCCAACCTCCCCACACTGACAAAAGAAGCATACTTTTCCCCCAAAGAATCATAAACCACCCTCCGATTTCTGTCATCTTTTTTACTGACAATTTCACCTTTTGGCTTATGATAGACAATCACGGTATAAAGCTCGCTTTTTTGGGGCTTGATATATCTGCCATCGATAAAAACGCGCTGCCCCTCTTTGAGCTGGGTCTGAAAGTCTGCCTTTGTCTTTTCGACATTAACGCGCCCTTGAGCGATGAGCCCATCGGCTTCTCTGCGGGAATACTTAGTGTGGTGGGAAATGAATTGATTGAGTCGCATCACGCATCAATCCACTCTAAATTGCCAAAATTCTCTTTGATTTGGCTGCATACCCTCAGATTACTCACAAACATATATTGATAATCTGTATCTTTTATCACCACTCGCAGCTCCCTTGTGCCTGTAAATTTCTCTGCTTCAGCCTTGAGCTTTGCAAAAAAGGCGCTATCAGTGTTCTTTTCTAATACCAAAGTCAAAGGGCAAGTCGCATCACTAAAGTCTTTGGAATTGATATCAAGGGGAATGATTGCATCTGAGGGATCCAAGTCTTCTTCGGGGGTTTTATATTTGAGCTTGACTTTTTGCTCCTTTGCCTCTTCTAAGCCCATGATCTCTAGCAAGCGAAACTGCACTTTTTCGCGGTCTTCTTCGACTTTGCACTTAAATACGAGAGGACAAGAGAGGTCAAATGCCTCGAGTGCGTGGAGATGTTTTTCAAAAAGCATCAAATCAATCTTGCTATAAAGATCCAAAATATCTGCTACGCCATAGGATTTGCCCTTTTTGCTATTCTTTTTTTGGATACCCAAAACCATACCAACAAGCAAGACATTGGACCCAATCTCTAGCTCTGTCAATTCTGTGCTCTTAGCCACGCCCTTGATGGCTTTGATTTCTTTTTGGAAGGCATCAAGAGGGTGCCCTGAAATATAAAACCCTAGGCATTCATATTCATAATCAATCAGAGTCTTTGCGTCATATTCTGGGATTTCTTTGATATCTAAATGCACTGCTTGCATTTCTTCTTGATTGCTAGCAAACAAAGACCCCTCTAAAGTCTTTTTGAAATGGTCTTTTGCCCTGCCTACTTCACAGATCACATCAATATGTTGGAGCATACTTGCCCTGCTATAGCCCAGCCCATCAAGGCTGCCTGATTTAATGAGGGGCTCTAAAATCCTTTTAGTCAGCTTGCTAAAATCCACTCGAGAGATAAAATCCTCTAAACTCTTAAATGCCCCCTTGCTCTCTCTAGTTTCGATAATATTTCTTAAAGGCCCCTCGCCTGCCCCCTTGATCGCACTCAAACCAAAAATAATTTTTTTAACCCCTCTGCCCTCTTTGTCTATAAAATCCCCCACGCCAAAGTCCAAATCTGAAGTATTCACATGCGGAGGGAGGAGCTCGATACCTAGAGTTTTGACCTCATCGATATATTTTGCTACTGCATCGATTTTATCAGATTCACTCGTTAGCATTGCTGCCATAAACTCAGCTTCATAATAAGTCTTGAGATAAGCTGTCTGAAATGTCACCATCGCATAAGCAGCTGAATGGGATTTATTGAAGCCATAACCAGCAAATTTAACAATCAGCTCCCAAAGCTCTTCAGCCTTTTGCTTATCAAATCCTTTCTTCAAAGCACCATTGGCAAATTTTGCCTTATTATCACTCATGGCTTGTGCGTCCTTTTTCCCCATTGCCCGACGAATCAAATCAGCCTCGCCCAAAGAAAAGCCCCCAATGGTTTGGACAATCTGCATGACTTGTTCTTGATAGACAATCGTGCCATATGTGGGTTTTAAAATTGGCTCTAATTCAGAAAACGCATAAGTGATAGGCTCTAAGCCGTGCTTACGACTGACAAAATCATCAACCATACCTGATTCCATCGGGCCTGGGCGCCCTAGGGCAATGATTGCGATAATATCTTCAAAGCTTGAGGGCTTTAGGCGCTTATTGAGTCGCTGGAACATTCCTGATTCAATCTGGAATATCCCTATGGTATTCCCACTCTGTATCGTCCGATAAACTGCGGGGTCATCGGTATCAATCTGCAAAAAATCTAACTCTTTTTTATATCTTTTAGCAATGAGTTTGAGCGCATCATCAACAACTGTGAGTGTTTTGAGTCCTAAGAAGTCGAATTTAATCAAATCTACAGGTTCAAGATATTTCATCGAGTACTGCGTAAGGATCGCACCACCTGTTTTTTCACTGACATACAAAGGGGTTTTATACCACAACTCCCGCTCACTATCTACAACCAAAGCTGCGGCGTGTTTGCCTGCGTTGCGATTGAGCCCCTCTAACATCAAAGAATGCTCCCAAACTTTCTTGGCTAAAGGATTTTCTTCTATGAGTTGGGCAATCTTTGGCTCAAGCTCCCACGCCCCATCTACCCAGCCATCTTTCCCCTCATAGCCTTGCAATGTGATACCTAGCTTATTGGGAATCAGCTTGGCCATTGCATCAGCTTCTTTATAGGGCATATCCAGCACGCGCGCAACATCTCTGATCACGCCTTTAGCGAGCATTTTACCAAAGGTAATGACTTGGGCGACATTGTATTTGCCATATTTTTCAATCATATATTCAATGATCTCTCCGCGTCGCCTCTGGCAAAAATCTGTATCAATATCAGGCATTGAAACCCGCTCAGGGTTCAAAAATCGCTCAAAAAGTAGGTCATATTTTAAAGGATCAATACTTGTAATCTTTAAACAAAAAGCCACCAAGCTCCCTGCAGCACTCCCTCTGCCTGGCCCTACGGGGATACCATTTTCTTTGGCGTGTCTGATAAAGTCCCATACAATCAGCATATAACCAGGGAACTGCATACTATTGATGACTTCTATCTCTCTTTCAAGTCTATCTTTATAGGTCTGATGGAGATTTTCAGGGATAATCTGGAGTCTTTCAGCTAGCCCCTCCCTTGCTTTATGGGCAAAATAGCTCGCATCATCACTGATGGCTAACCCCTCAGCTTGTGCGTATTCTTGTGTGAATTTGAATCGTGGTGGCGTGGGGGGATTGCTATCGCTTTTGAGGTCGATTTCAAGGTTGCATTTTTGGGCGATTTCTTGTGTGTTTGCTAGGGCTTGGGGAATATCTGCAAACAATCTTTCCATTTCTTGGGGGGATTTGATATAAAATTCCTTGACAGAGTGCCTGAGTCGCTCTTGGTCATTGAGCGTCTTACCCATCGCTACACACATCGCTATCTCTTGGGCTTCTGCATCTTCTTGGTTGGTGTAGTGGGTGTCATTGGTGGCTATGAGCTTGATACCTGTTTCTAAAGACAGCCTGATGAGCTGCTCATCGATAAATGCTTGATCGGTGATACCGTGGCGCATGATTTCGATATAAAAATCATCGCCAAAAATATCTTGATACTCCAAAGCCACTTCTTTAGCGACTCCATAGCCTTGAGCGCCATATTTTACATTTCTAGGATTATTGGTATTGAGATGCCAGCTCACCTCTCCTTGCAAGCACGCAGAAGAGCAAATCAAGCCCTTAGAGTGCTCGCGTAAAATCTTTTTATTGATCCTTGGGTAGTAATAATACCCCTCGATAAAAGCCATCGAGCTCAAATACATCAGATTTTTATAGCCCTCCATATCCTTAGCATACAAACAAAGATGGAAACGTTGTTTGGAGCTTTTATCATTGAGCACTTCTGCATTGTGTAAATAAGTTTCAATCCCAATAATGGGCTTGATACCTGCTTCTTTCATTGTCTGATAAAAATCAATCGCCCCAAACATATTCCCGTGGTCTGTCATACTCACACTATGCATGCCTAAATCTTTGATTTTTTTGGCTAAATTTTTGATTTTGTTTGCCCCATCAAGCAAAGAATATTCTGTATGCAAATGCAAATGCGTATAACCCATCTCTCAAATCCTTCCATCTTCCCATATTTATAGGAATTTTTATGCAATCCCCCACCCCATCAACCCCCATTTTATGGTCTTTCTAAGACTTTTAGGGGATAAAAATCCATAAAAATTATACTCAATCTTTCATTGATTCTCTCTGAATCAAGTATCAATACTTGACTGCGTTGATGATAAAATATTGCAAATCATACAATCACTCGCGCTCATTTTACCCATCAAAATCACAGCACCATCACAACACCCGATTCAAGCCCAAAATCCCCAAAATAGGCAACACAAGACAAGGCACTCTTGAGATTAAGTAAAAAAATTTTTACTTAGAAAATATTATGGCTTATTTTTAGGAATCTGGAAGTATAATACGCACGCAAACTAAACAATCAGGAGAAACACATGAACAAACTCGCACTCTTAGGAAGCATTGCTGCATTTTGTGCTATCAGTGCTTGGGGGGCTACCAATCAAGAATTGATCCAAAAAGCTAAGGCTGCCGGACTAGAGCCTATCCCCACAGGAAATGCGCTCACTGCCTACCAGCTCAAAAAAGCCAAAGAAAGCGATTTAGCCACAGGCTATAACCCCAAGATGACTAAAGCACAAATTGAACTGGGTAAAAAACTCTATTTTGACCCTAGAATCTCAAGCTCAAATCTCATCTCATGCAACACTTGCCACAATCTCGCACTCGGTGGGGTAGATGTCGTCCCTACTGCTATTGGTGCAAAATGGCAGCCCAACACCCAACACCTCAACTCCCCCACTGTTTATAACTCTGTATTCAATATGACACAATTTTGGGACGGAAGAGCACACAACCTAGGGGATCAAGCGCAAGGGCCGATCCAAAACCCCGTAGAAATGGCAGCACCCCCTACTCTTGTGGTCGAAAAAATCACTTCAATCCCTGCTTATGTCGATGAATTCAAAAAAGCCTATGGCAACAAAGTCAAAATCGATTTCAAACTCATTGCAGACACCATAGCTATGTTTGAAGAAACATTGGTGACACCTAGCCGCTATGATGATTTCTTGCGCGGGAATCCTAAGGCTTTAAGCAAGCAGGAACAAGAGGGACTTGATATTTTCATCGATAAAGGCTGTATTGCTTGCCACACAGGTATCAACTTAGGCGGGAGTATGCAGCCTTTTGGCGTTGTCAAGCCCTATCAATTTGCGAGCATAGGAAACTTCAAGGGCGATGCTAATGGCTTAGTCAAAGTGCCAACTTTAAGAAATATCGCTGAAACAATGCCTTATTTCCACAATGGCCAGTATTGGGATGTCAAAGATGCGATCAAAGAAATGGGAGCAATCCAGCTAGGGATCAACATCAGCAATGAAGAAGCTAAAAAAATTGAAACCTTTTTCCAATCCCTCACAGGCACCAAACCTACCATCATCTACCCCGTGTTACCCCCCGTCACAGACAAGACTCCTAAGCCCACTTTTTAAGGGCTTAGCACACATTGGGCTTTGGGCTTGAATTTGCTTGAAAATACTTCAAAAATCAGGCACAAAAGCCCTCAAGACTCCAAACCAAGACTCTAAACTTTCAAACTAAAAAACTCAAGCCCTTTTAGGGTGGGGGGCTTTTCAAGGGGTTCTTTTTTAAGGGTTTTTGCCCCGCGCCTCACTTCCCCTTGCACTCGATTCCCTTTGATTCCCATCACTTCCTATTAATTGACTGATTGATTATAAGCTTATTTGACTTCTTGAAATACCGAGCCTTGCGCATAATAAAGCGTATTGATGTATTGGACTTGATTGGCGTTGATGAGCTCTGAGAAAAATTTATTGATTTTGGTATTTTTGAGATCAAAAAACATCTCCACACCAATAGCTGTAGAATAATTCACCCAATCATAACGCAAATCACTGCTGAGTAAAGCCCCATATTCAATGAGCTTTTGATTGGTATTGCCAATCGCGCTGATGACATAGAAATTTTGCCTATCTTTGGGCTGGACTAGCATTAAAATTGAGGGATTATAATTGATTTGAGTAGAGAGGAATTTTGCGGGCTTTTTGTCTGAAAATGCGAGCTGAGAGAGCAATAAGCCGCTTTTAACCACGGGCGTATTGAGCACAACAACACTATTTTCTAAAAAATCCTCTTGGAGCTTAAGGCTTCTAGCAAAAGTCGCAGCCTGCTGAGAGCTAACAACATCTTTATAAATAATATGCGGATCAAGCCCGTCTAAAATATTCCCCAAACTCTCGCCCACAGGGCTATCATCATCATATTCTACGATAGCCTCATCTCCTGCTAAAGTAGCTATGATTTGCATTTGCGCATAATAATCAATCCCGCCAAAATACAGATTGCTCGGCAGTTTGGCAGTCTGGCTTAGCTGGTTTTTGTTGATAGTGGGGATATAAGTGGGTAGGCTGATGTAAGTGCCTTGGATAAAGTCCTCTACGCCTTTTTGCGTGAGGATAGCGATTACAAATTCATATTTTTCTTGCTCGATTTTATGATAGGTTTCACTCAAGTTAGTGGAGTCTTCATCGCCGCTATCAAAGACTTTAAAATCAAAATCCCCGCCTCGTGTCATCAGATAGGCTAAAATCGTATCGATACTTGCAACAGAATAGCGCCCGACAATCTTTTTGGGGATTAAAAGTGCGATTTTGATTTGCGAGCTTTTGGCTTCTAGGTAATGAGAGCTTTGCATGAACGCATCAATCTCAGATAATGCCACAGCTAGATTTGCCCGCAACTGCGTGTTTTGCGTATCGTTTTTAAACTTAGCCACAAAAGAAAATATCTTGCCTGCATTATAAAGCTTCTCTAGGCATTTTTCATCGCACACATCTGTAGTGATATCTACAACTTCTTGCTTAGGCAAGGGCAAAGGAGAGATGATATAACTCCGAGCAAAAGCCCCCATAGCCCAAAGAATCAAGAACGCACCCAACCAGTATTGTTTTTTCATAACACCCCTTTTGCGAGTAAAAAATGCTGCATTGCTTCTTTTTTCAAAGAGGGATTTTTGAGTAATTCCCCCAAAGAATAAGTCGCTAGAAACTGCTTATTTGCTTGTGTAAATACCCTGCCGCTATAAGTATCAAACCCAAGTCCCAACAAATGCATCAACACACTATCCCCCATCAAAATCACGATTTTAGCCTCTTGAGAAGCGATTTGTTCTTGGACATACTGCTTGCAAATCATCATCTCCTCATCAGATACCTTCAGATAAGATCCATCGCATTTTACCAAAGATAAAAGGGCATATTCTTGGGCTTGGAGTGCAAATACATTTTTGATGATATCTTGGAGCATTTTTGCGCTTTTGTTTTCTAAAAATACTCCGAGCGTATCTACAAGGGGGAGTTGTGTGATAAAAATAACCTTTGGTTTTGATGGCAAAAGCCCAAAAATAGGCTGACTCCCTCTCTTGCTGCGCTCACAAAGCGTGCAATGGGCGATCATATCAGACAAAGAAGTATCAGAAAGCTTCAAATCCCCTCGCTTCAAAGCCTCTTGTGTGGGCTGCAAATTGATATTTTCTGCATACTCCACCCCTAGCATTTTTTGATAATACAAAAATCTAAGATAAAGTATTGCTTTAATATTCTGCATCAACCTACCTAAAATATTTAATTTTTATTTCTTTTATACATATGTGGATTGATCATATTTTGTGGTTTGAAAATATCATCAAGTTGTTCTTTTGTGAGTAGTTTACGCTCAAGTGCGATATCATACACGCTTTTGCCTGTAGTCAGAGATTCTTTAGCAATAGACGCAGAGTTTTCATAGCCGATATAAGGATTGAGGGCTGTGACAATACCGATACTATTGAATACAAAATCCCTACACACATCGACATTAGCTGTGATCCCATCGACACATTTATGCGCAAGAGTAACCATCGCTCGATTGAGCATTACGATAGAATTAAACAAACTATAAGCAATCACAGGTTCAAATACATTTAACTGCAGCTGCCCCCCCTCAGCAGCCATTGTCACGGTGATATCGTGCCCAATCACAGCAAAGCAAACTTGATTGACAACTTCAGGAATCACTGGATTGACCTTACCGGGCATGATCGAGCTACCTGGTTGCATTTTAGGCAGATTGATTTCATTGAGCCCTGCCCTAGGCCCTGAGCTAAGCAAACGCAAGTCATTGCAGATTTTAGAGAGCTTCACAGAAACTCTTTTGAGCACACCACTGATCTGCACATACGCCCCTGTGCTTTGAGTGGCTTCTATCAGATCTGTAGCCGTGATAAAAGGGCGTCCTGTGACTTCTTGGATTTTTTGTTCTACGATATTTTTATAATCAGGGTGGGAGTTGATACCTGTGCCGATCGCTGTCCCTCCAAGATTGATGATACGCACTAAGTTGCGAGCGTCTAAGACGCGTTCGATGTCTTTATTGACCATCAATTCAAAGGTCTTAAACTCCTGTCCTAAAGTCATTGGCACAGCGTCTTGGAGCTGGGTGCGCCCCATTTTTAGCACATCTTTGAATTCCTCAGCCTTGAGTGCAAAAGAATCCTTGAGCACACGCATTGATTCAGTCAAACCGCACAATCTTTCATACAAAGCAATACGCAAAGCCGTAGGATAGGCATCATTAGTCGATTGAGAGAGATTGACGTGGTCATTGGGGTGGCAGTAGTGGTATTCGCCCTTTTTATGCCCCATCAGCTCCAAAGCGATATTAGCAATCACTTCATTGGCGTTCATATTTGTGCTAGTCCCTGCACCCCCTTGGATCATATCGACAACAAATTGATCGTGATATTCTCCTGCGAGTATCTTATCGCACGCCTTGCAAATGGCGTCTTTGATTGTATTATCGAGCAAGCCTAGTTCAAAATTTGCCAAAGCAGCGGCCTTTTTGACTTGAGCAAGGGCGTTGATAAATATAGGAAAATCGGCTAGTTTTTCATTAGTGATGTGAAAATTTTCCATCGCTCGATAAGTCTGGATTCCATAATAAACATTATTGTCAATCTCTAAATCACCGATAAAGTCGTGTTCTTTTCTTGTAGACATTTCAAACTCCTTAGTATTATATATGTGTTTTATAACTAAGTTAGATTATAGTCAAACAATTACAACAAAAATTTTATTTTTCTCTCAATCGTTTGATTTGCGCACCCAGAGCACAAAATTTCTCCTCAAGACGCTCATAACCCCGATCAAGATGATAAATTCTGTGTATTTGTGTCTGTCCTGTGGCCACAAGACCTGCTAGCACGAGGGCTGAAGACGCACGCAAATCTGTAGCCATCACATCAGCCCCAAAAAGTTTCTCTCTGCCTGTGATTTTAGCCACATTACCCCGCAAACTAATATCAGCCCCCAAGCGCTGCAGCTCGCTTACATGCATGAATCTGTTTTCAAACAAACGTTCTTCAATCGTGCTGCTGCCCTCACATTGTGTCGCTAGTGCCATGAACTGAGCTTGCAGATCTGTAGGAAAACCAGGGTATTCTGTCGTGATGATTTCAAAAGCCTTGCGCTTGTTTGCAGGGAATATCTCTAGCATATCCCCTTGTGTATGGATATGAAAACCGATTTCTTGGAGCTTGCTAGAGATGGCTTCTAAATGCGTGGGGATCACGCCTTGGAGGCTGATATGCGAGTTGGTGATAGCCCCTGCGCACAGATAAGTCCCTGCTTCGATACGATCAGGGATCACGCAAATAGGCTCAGACCGCAGCAACACCCCATCACTCCCACGCACACAAAGTTCATTGCTGCCTATCCCTGTAATCTCTACGCCAGCTTGTTTGAGGACTTCACAGAGTTGGATCACTTCGGGCTCTTTGGCTGCGTTGATGATTTTAGTTTCTCCTTTGGCAAGCGCTGCTGCCATCAAGACATTTTCTGTGCCTGTAACGGTGATTTTATCAAAGATAATATCACTGCCCTTAAGCCCCCTAGGAGCTCTAGCGACGATATATCCCCCCTCGATAGTGATCTCAGCGCCCATCTTTTCCATCGCTTTGATATGCAAATCTACAGGTCTTGCCCCGATAGCACAACCCCCTGGCAAACTCACCTCACATTTCCCAAAACGCGCAAGCAAAGGCCCCAACACAAGTATTGAAGCCCGCATTTTACGCACGATATCATAAATAGCCTTGGTGTGTATGATTCTGCTTGAACAAATCAGCATTTCATTGGGCGAAGTCCATTCAATCTCAGAGCCCAAATGCTCTAAAAGCTTTGCTAGAGTCTTGACATCAGCCACATCAGGGAGATTAGAGATTTTCAAAAGATTCTCGCACAACAAAGCACTAGCCAAAATAGGCAGTGCTGCGTTTTTTGCCCCTGAGATTTTGACCTTACCTGCTAAAGCCTGCCCACCTGTGATTTCTAAATAATCCATCTTTACCTCTTTCTTCTATTTTTTAACGCCAAACCAATGGTATCGACAATCTCTCTCTCCATCTCTGTGTTAGCTTCTTGAAGCTCTTGAGAGAGCTGGGCTACTCTATCGGTGTCAAAATACTCCAATGATGCGATTTTGCCAATGATTTCTAGCCAATATTTGGGGTCTGTATCGCTAGGGAGCTTTTTGAAATGCTGCAAAAAAACCTTTAAAAGCCCTTCAAACTCTTGGTCTTTTTTGAGCGTAGAGAGCAAGGATTGGATATTTTCAAGAGTGACAGACACAGGGCGTGGGGGCGAGGGCTGGAACACTAAATACACAAGCACACAGCCCATGACAAACAAAGCCCCCAAAAAGGCCAACGCCCAAAAAAACAAATAAAACCAAATATCATACATCATTGCTCTCTTGGGTGGAAATCTCTGTAAAAATCATTGGTCGCACGCACAAACCCATCAATACTGCCACAATCATAGCGCCTGCCTTGGAATCTATATGCAAGCACCTTGCCTGCTTGCGCTTGAGTGAGCAGGGCATCTGTGAGCTGGATCTCGCCCTTTTTGCCCGGTAAAGTATGGCGCAAAATATCAAAAATATCTGGGGTTAAAATATACCGACCGATAAGGGCTAAGTTACTCGGGGCTTCTTGGATACTGGGCTTTTCGACCATATTTGCAACCTGATACACTCCCTTTTGGATCTCTTTACCCTCTATAATCCCGTATTTATCGACATCACAAGAATCCACCTCTTCGATAGCTACAATCGAGCATTGATATGTTTCATACAGCGCAATCATCTGAGATAGCACGCCCTTACCCATCGGATTTGCACACAAATCATCGGCCAAAATCACAGCAAATGCCTCCTGCCCAATCAGAGTTTCACCACTCAAAATAGCATGACCCAAGCCCTTCATCTGGCTTTGACGTGTATAAGAAAATGTGCAAGTTTGTATCAAAGAACGGATTTCTGTGAGGTAGCTTTCTTTGTCTGTACCCTTGATTTGGTGTTCTAGTTCATAGCTGATATCAAAATGATCTTCAATACTGCGCTTGCCCCGACCTGTGACAATTGCCATCGTATGGCAGCCTGCTTGCAAGGCCTCTTCGACACCATATTGAATCAAAGGTTTATTGAGGATAGGGAGCATTTCTTTAGGCATTGCCTTTGTCGCTGGGAGAAATCTCGTGCCATAGCCTGCTGCGGGGAAAAGACACTTGCCAATCATTTCTTGTCCTTTGTATAAATAATTGTCTTTTTCAAGAGCTCTTCTAAATTGACCTTATGCCCAAACAACTCCTGATAAATCACATAATTTGCCATCACCTTCATACCATAAAACCGCGATTCTTCATAAGGCAAAAGCTCCATACTCAGCCAAGGCTCGTATTTTCTCCCCTTTAGAAATAATTCATTTTTTGCCAAAAGCCGCCTTAAAAACCCCGGCCCGCCATTGTATGCATAAGCGACAAACAATGGGTGGGGAAATTCTTCTTTGAGATGATTGAGATAATAATTGCCAAATCGCAAGGCAGTTTGTGGGTCAAACATATCTGTGAGCGTGATCCCCTCAAGATGCATTTCTTTAGCAAAGGGAGCTACATTAAATGGCATGATTTGCATCACGCCCAAAGCATAGGAGCGCGAGATGAGCGCAGGGAGCAAATGGCTCTCTTGTCTAGCGATAGCATATACCATTGATTTTTCATCATCATCGTGCCAAGAAATCAGGTCTTCATAGGGCGTGATGAAATAATTGATTTTATATTTACTCTCACGATTGAGAAAATACACAAGATGGGGGAGTGTTTTTTGGTATCGGAAATAATGCAAAACTTGCTGATAAGCTTGTGTATCGCTGATAGCAAAAATATTATCCCTTAAAATCTGCCACTCAAAAGGGTCTTTAAAGTCAAAATCTGGATCTTGGGAGCTGATATTCTCAAAAGTCGATACAATCGTATAAGCAGGCTTGCCACCTAGTTTTTGATGGGCATAGATAGAAAAAATATCAACAAATTGGCTTTGGGCAAGCTCTCTTAAAAAAAGCTTATTTTTGCTGATGAGATACTGCCAAAACAAAGCCCGATCGCGCATAAAAGGATCGATAGCTGCTGCTTGAGAGCGTCCAAAATACACCAAAGCTTTTTTATCGGATTTTTCTAGCACTTCATTGATACCTAAGAGAAAAAAAGTATTCGCATCTGATTGGGTGATATCTGCTTGTGCTAAAGACTTTTTAAACATTTCAAAACGGCTATCTAAGATGATAGTATGGAGCATTTTATTGAAAGTGGCATTATTTTCATTAGCGAGAGCTTGGAGCTTTTTGGGGTCGATGGGTTCATTAAAAATGGCGAGCTTTTGGGTGTAGGTGAGCCCATTAAAAATTGTTCCAAAATTTTTAGCTGATGTGTCTAGGAGCGCGGTTAAAATATGGGGACTGCGTAAAATACTGATTTGTTCATAGAGCGCTTGATTGAGGGGCTTGATTTTATCCATAATGAGCTGGGTATCAGCTTCAGAAATCATCAGCACATCTGAGAGCTTGAGTCCAAAGACAATGCATGTGCCATCTTGGGCTTTGAGCGCTTCAAAGCTAAGATTTTTACACATAATATCTTGGGGCATTTCTGTAGGGACGCCTTTAGCTTCTAGCGCTTTTTGGATTCTTGGGGTTTTAGAAGCGACAAGCGCATAGGCTTGCTTGGCTTCTTGGATTGTTGTAGTGGGTAGGGAGATAAACTGCCAAATATAAAAATCACGCACCACGCCCTGAGGCTTACTCTGCAAAAACTCCAAAGTGATGGGCTGGGCTATCAGCAAGCTATGGAGCAAAAAGATAAAAATAATAATTTTTTTCATTGCAGTCTTGCAGCATAAGAAAGTAAAATTTTTACCAAAGTCATATCCAGAAACTGGAGGATAACAATCACCACTAAAGGCGTAAAATCAATCCCATTAAACACCAAAGGGAGCTTGGCTTTGAGCCGTGAATAAAGTGGTTCTGTGAGTCTTGTGAGCAAGACAACAATCGGATTGAACGGATCAGGACGCACCCAAGTGATCAAAGCAGATATGATCACCACCCAAGTATATAGAGTGATCAAAATATGTAAAATACTCCCTAGTGCTTCTAAAATAGAACTTAAAATCATCACTCCCCTTTTATGCGTAAAATGTCTTTGAGATAAAATTTCAAATAAGGATACAACGCACCCAAATCAAGCCCGTGCGACTCTCCTGTAAGCAGTATCCGCAATGGCTTGAAAAATCTCTTGCCTTTCAAGTTGCTCTCTTTGATGGCTATATTTTTAAAGGATTCATAAGTATCTATTGGCTCTTCTGCCATACTTTTGAGGACATAAAAAAGCTCCAAACACTCTGTATGAAAGTCCTCGCCCTCATATTTTGCATGAATATCTTTGGGGGCAAAAATCAAATCAAGCTTCTGGCGGATTTCATTGAGTGTGCTAGCTTCTTCTAAATGGAGCTTTGCTAATGCCCCTATACGCACATCTTGCGTGCCTAATAAAAGTGCGAAGTCATCTTCAGTGAGCTTTTTGAAATGCTCGCGATTGATATAACGCAGTCGTTTGATGTCAAATTTTACAGGAGATTTTGCGACACTAGCGATATCAAACCACTCGGTGGCTTCTTGGAGAGTAAAAATTTCTGTGGGGGTTTTATTACCCATGGAGATGAGATAGTTGATGATTGCTTGGGGTAAAAATCCTTGCTCCAAAAGCCAATGCACGCTCGAAGAAGTATCGCGCTTGCTCATTTTCTTGCCATTTTCGCCTAAAATAATCGGAAGATGGGCATAGCCTAATGTCTGGGTATATCCTAGGGCTTGTTGGACTAAAATCTGCTTGGGCGTGTTGCTGACATGGTCTTCACCGCGCACAATAAAGCTGATATCATAAATCATATCATCGCACGCACAAGCAAAATTATAAGTAGGCACTCCATCTTCACGCAAAATCACAAAGCTATCGAGCTCATGAGGTTCAAAGACTAACTTGCCTTTGATAGTATCTTCAAAGCACACTGCCTCCATAGAGCCTCTCAAGCGCACGACAGGGCGAGGATTTTCATCTTTTTGGAGCATTGCCCAAGTATTATCATAACGAAAGGGAAGCCGCTGCTCTAGGGCTTCTTGCTTTTTTTTCTCTAAAAAATCTTTTGTGCAATAACAATAAAAAGCCTTGTTATTTTGGAGGAGATGGTCGGCAAAATGGCGATGGCGCTCAAAATTATGGCTCTGATAGACAACCATATCGCCCATGAGCCCAAAGAGATTCAAGGTCGCAAGTATTTCTTTGTCCTTGCCCTCTATATTTCTGGCAAAATCTGTATCTTCAATGCGAATCAGAAATTTTTCGCCCTTTTGCTTGGCGATGATATAGTTAAAAATGGCAGCCCGAAGATTGCCAATATGCATATCCCCTGTGGGGGAGGGAGCAAAACGAAGCATTTAATGACCTTTTTGGCTAGCTATAAAGACATCATTTTACCTAAAAAGTTTCAATTCAGATGTTTTAAAAACTCTTGAGTGTCAAATTTTGCATATGGAGTGCTTGCAAAATCTTTTTCAAAAATATCTTGATGGGTAATCTGTGCTTGGATACTAGCAAGCGCATGGCTTACTTCAGATTTTTTATCTTCTAAATAAGCAACAACTTCTGCATAATTTTTTTTGTATATCAAAGGCATAGGGCTCAAGACTTCAACAGCAATCGTGCTAGCATTAGCCTGCACGCTCAAAATCGTATCAAATAGCGCTGTGCCCAAAAAAGAGCAATTCTCAATCCTGTGCCCCATCTCTTGCACACAAAGCCCCTCCATCGCCTCTGCTGCTTGGATTGTATCTGCTATATTGGGGTCTGTGCTTGCATTTTGGTCTGTGTTTTGGTGTATATCAAGAAGCTTTTGGGCTTGTATGAGGAGCTGATTGAGAGCATTGTCTAAAACTTGCAAACTCCCAATAAATTCATTAGCACTCTTAAAATCCTCGCCAAATTTGCGTATCTTTCTGGATTTATCCATTGTATCTGTAGCGATGGGTGTCCCATTGTGTGCACACGCTCCATTGAGATGTTTTTTAAAAATCGAAAGCATATCTTTATCTAGCATTATCGCCCCTTTCAAGCAGACTTTATACCAAAAGTAAAAGCACATTTTGTTCCCTTGCTTTTGGTATAATGACACCCAAATTATCAAGGGGAATTTATTGTTGAAAAAAATATTGATGATGATGGGTCTTTTTGCCCTCAGTTTTGCCAAGCCTTTAGCGCCCATCGACTTTGATCTACTCAAACTCCAAACACTTCCAAATACGCCCACTCTCTTGCTGATAGGGGGGATACAAGGAGATGAGCCCGGGGGTTTTAATGCGACCAATATTTTTTTGATGCATTATAAAATCCTCAATGGCAATGTATGGGTTGTCCCCGTGCTCAATAAGCATAGTATGCTCTTAAACCATCGAGGTATTTATGATGATATGAACCGCAAATTTGCCTCTCTTGCAACTAGCGATCCTGAATATCCCATTATCCAGCACATCAAAAACATCATCACAGCCCCTGAAGTGAGCGCTATCCTCCATCTCCACGATGGCAGTGGCTTTTATCGCCCCATATACCAAAGCCCCTTGTTAGGGCCTAATCGCTGGGGTAATTGCTCAATCATCGACCAAGAGAGCTTACATAATGTGCCTTATGGCAATCTCGCTGGGATCTTAACCCAAGTCACGGGCTATATCAATCAAAAGCTCCTCAAGCCTATCCATCAATACCATATCCGCGATACCTTCACGGCCAAAGGGGATAAGGAAATGGAAAAAGCACTCACATATTTTGCTATCAAAAACAATAAACCTGCATTTGCTAATGAAGCGAGCAAAGAACTCTCCTTAGAACAAAGGGTTTATTACCATTTATTGGCTATTGAGGGAATGCTCAATCAAATCGGTATCGCCTATCAAAAAGACTTTGAGCTCACGCCCACTGCCCTCTATCGCCTCATCAATGACAAATCCCTAGATGTGCGTATCGATCAAAGCATTATCTTGCCTTTGTATGGTCTGAGAGGGACACTGAGCTATTTTCCTATGCCCCAAGGTGTGCGCCTAGATACAATCCCTTTGGATTCGCGAGCAAAAATCATCGGGCTTTTGGAGAAAAACAATGAAATCTGGCTCAAATATGGCAACAAACTGATGACAAAAATCAAGCCCGAATATATCGAGTTTGATCATTCCTTGAGTGCTATTGATATCCAAGTCGATGGAGAAAACAAGACTTTCCCTATCCCTAGTATCATTGAAGTCAAAGAAAATTTCCAAATACCTCCCATTGATGGCTATCGTGTGAATATTATCGGGTATGTAATCCCCAACGACCCCTCGCCCAAGCCCAATGAAACAGGGATTACAATCCACCACAAAGACTGCATACCAAAATTTTCCATCGATAAAGCAGGGAAGATTTTCAGAGCTGAGATTTATAAAGGTGATCAGTTTAGTGGTATGGTGCTGATAAAATTCCCTTAAAGCTTGGGATTTGAGAGCTCTCTTGGGTAAATCTAGCAAAATACACACTATCGCTATTTTTAGTCTATTGAGTTTTACTCCCTCATACTTTGACTTTTTTATTTGATTTTGCCTAATTTTTTCCTAACGATAATTAGTCCCAATCAACTAAAAATCAATTTTCCTATATTTTTTATTAAAAAACCATACGCCTAAAACTACCTATTTTATGAGTTTTGATTGATTGGAATTATCTAGGATTGATGTGAATTGATTTTTAAGAAATGGGGCAAAACTAGCTATGGTGGCGAGCAACCGCCTTGTCATTTGTAGCATACAACAATGAGGTAAAATGCCAATTATCAGGGAATATACAGGGAAATTTGAAGGTTTGGAAAGATGGTTGTTTCTGCGGATATGGCGTAAATACTGCGTTTGCAGAGCAGACCATACCATAAACACCAAAAATAATAGGGAATTTAATTCGCAGTATCAGGGAAATAAACTTGACTTACACGGTAATAAGAGCGTGTATCAGCGAAAGGATATTTCACAATGCATAAAAGCCACCAGCCCAGCACTGCTTCAAAAACGGAACCTCCGGCAACCCCGTTGGTCGCCCCAAAAAGCCGACACCAAAAACCTCGAACTCCTCGAACACTTCCTCCAAACCTTCATCCTAGCTCTAAAAAATGATAGGCAAGCAAAAGATAAGATTACTAGGATTAAGAGGATTTTGGATGAGAAGTATTAGAAAATCTACTATTTACTCTACAGCAGGAGTTTCTTCCTCCAGCCAAGGTTTCATTTTCCTTTTATCAGCCAGTTTAACTTTTTCGGCTGGGATAATGCTATAAATGCTGATCATTTCTTCTTTGTTTTCAACAAGTTTTCTAAAGATTGCAGACATCAAGGTTTCTATATTTTCTTTACTTCCATATGTTGCGATAGATGTAAGTATATTCGTATCATTTTCATAAGAAGCAATATCTTCACATATTTTATCAAGGAACAGCATACGAATTTTCTCTGATAATTTAATAACTGTATCTTTTGTCATTCCTTTTACTGTGTCAATTATAGCTATTTTTGATTCCACTCTGTTTTTTAGTAAATATTCTAAAAGTGCATTTAATTTTTTAAGATCAGATTCATTATCACTACTAGATATTTTATTTATTATATTTTCTATCTCTTTTGTTAATATATCAACACCAACCACATATCCTCCTTGTTCATAGCTTGTGGAAAGCTTTTCCATCCAGTAGATATATGATGCTGTGAAGATATTGTGACCCAATACTATTTTTGCCAAAGGTGCGATATTCTCGATTACGCCTATTTCTTTCAATTTACTTAAAACATTATCTCTCTCATCAGGATATAAGGTTAATAATTTTTCAAAATGAGGGGTAGCCTCTATAGAATTGTTTGTCGATTTATATAGCCACGCAAGAAACTCAATAACTTTTCCTCTATTCTTCTCCTCGGAAATATCATTACCAATCAAGGATGCAGCTGATGATTCTACGAAAATATTGTTCACATATATTTTAAGAGCCTCCAAGTCAGAAGAAATATTCATGGTATATAATATTGGCAGAGTGGCATCTATGCTTCTTAAAATTTCATCACCATTTTCGTGTGCATAAGCTGAATATAGTTCATTCACTTTGGTGAAAAACATATTATAAATATTGGAAGATGTTTTTATGTTTGAAACAATATATACGAAATCGCCTATACAAATATTATTATCTTTTTCTATTTTTCCGATTATGTATTGCAATAAGTCATCAGAGATAAAATTGCACAAATCTTTCAATTTTGCAGCAGATATAGTCGTATCTGAAAGACTATACCAACACAAGAAAGTATTTTTATGTTTAGAGAAAATAGATGTATCTACTGCCCCAGTAATAATAGCCTCAAACATATTAATAGTTATTTTAAGACCTTCTTCTTTTTCTACATTTTCATTGGTTAATTTTTTATCAAAATATTCCGTCAATAGCTCTTGTATAAAGTATTTTTTATTCTGGTTTTGCAAATTGTTTAAATAAGAGGAGAGGAGAGTATAAAACGCTCCATCAGAACCTTCCAAGTATTCAATAAAGTTACTTAGCTTCCCTTTTAATTCTCTCTCTAACCTAGAATTCATAGATAATGTTATTGGACATACGGAATCTATCCAAAGTATAGCTTTAAATAAATTTGGAACTTCTGTTGCCCAAGTTTCGCGTATTATATGTAGTTTCAATCGTTCAATAATGTAATTAAGGAGAGATTCCTGATTTTCAGGGTTTCTACTCACAAAAGACTGTATTTTATCTTTTTCTAATTCTTTTACAGCAGAGCGGATATCTTGAGACAATCCATCAAATACAGAATTATTGGAAAGAACTTTTTCTAACAACTGCTCATTACCATAAAATTTAAATGTATGTGTACGTGTTAGAAAATTATTCAATGATTTTAATTCTTGTTTTTTAGTCTGTGACAAATCTTCACTAGGTGAATATTCTGAGGCAGCTATAAGTCTCGAATCATTTAAAATAAGTTTATAGTAATCTGGCCATTCCTCTCGAATAATTAAAATTTTACAAACAATATTTTTAACATCATCTATTTCTTTCTCAGACAATTTTGTACTTAACACATCTAATTCGCTTTTAATATTATTGAAAAAGTGAATAATTCTTCTTGGGTTGGAAGCATATTCACTGGCAATTATGTTTATAGCATCTTTGGAAAAACCCAAGTTATTCTTTTTATTTATTTTATCTGTAAAATCAAATAATTCTATTTCTTCTAAGGGTTTTATCTTTATCTCTACATTAAATATTTTTCTCAAAAATTCGCCAGCAGTCTTCATATTTCTACTAAATCTTGAGCAAAAATGTTGGCATAGTGATTCATCATCGGCTGGAATAACAAATATGATATTATCGTGTTTCACCATAAATGTTTTCACATTTGTTAGTAACCTGTATGCTGTTTCAGAATCACATCTATCAATATTATCTATAATAAATACTATTTTTTTAAACTTTTTAGCTTTTTTATGAGATAAAACTTGCTTGAATTCTTTTTCAAATTGTTCAGGAGAGAATAAATAAGGAACACTCTGAGATTGTTTATGTTCGTTAAATAACTGTGATACAACGCTCATACAAAACGCCATAAATGATATAGACAAACTTCCAAACAAGGAAAAGGCTCCGGCTCCTCTCCATTCCATACCAAAGCCCCAATGAAGAATAGAAAAGCATCCAGCTATTACAAAGGAAAGTATTGTAATATTTTTTAAAGAAAGGTGTTTTGTTGCTTTTTCAACAGTCGAATCAGTATAGAGCTTTCCTTCTAAAGTCTCTATCTCCCTGTCTGAGAGCTCTAGTTGTTTTCCAATGCTAAGTATGAAGGTTCTCCTGAAATTATCATCTATATATTTCCAAGCATCATATGTTATAAATTTTATTTTTTTGGTTTTATCTTTATTTATTAAGCTTTCTGCCGTTTGTACAATCGACGATTTGCCGCTTCCCCATTCGCCCAGCAAGCCAATCACAAATGCTTCCTTACTGGGCGTATCATCTAAAATTGCGTTTTTTAAAGCAACTGCATACGATTTACCATTAAGTAAATCAATTCCATCCTCAGTTAGATCAATTTCAATATCTTTTACAAAAGCCATTCTTATTCTCCCTCATCAGTCCATATTTCGCATTGGGCTATAACGATAGTTGTGGCGTCTTCTATGCTTTCAGATGGGTATTTATATTTTTTAAGAAATCGTTTAACCAAACATCGCATACCAGCACGGGTGCTTTCTTTTTTCTGCCAGTCGATGGTGCGGTTTTTGCGTAGTTTTTCGGTAAGCTCTTTTGTCATTTTGCTCAGTTGTTTGTTGCTATAAAAGTCTTTCACTCCCTCTGGCTTGGCAATGGCATCATAAAGAGCATATTCCTCGTTGCCTAAACCCAAGACCATTCCTTCTTCGTGGTCTTTTACAATGTCTGTTGCCATTTTGCGTAGCTCTTCTATAACTTCAGCGTTTAATAGCTGCCCATTACGATATGCATTCATAATTTTCTGCATTCTTTCTGAGAATTTTTCGGCCCGAACAAGGTTTGTCCGTTTATACAGAGTAATTTGTTCAGAAATTAACTTGCGTAACAATTCAGCTGCCAAGTTCTTCTCTTTCATCTTGGCTACTTCTTCCAAAAAAGCCAGATCAAACAAAGAAAACTCTTCACTTTTATCTGAAAATAGATTAATCACACCCTCGCTGCGGATACTTTGTGTTAGCATAACATTGATTTGCTCGTTGATCTCTTTTAATGACAGCTTACGATCGCCTGAAATCCTACTCAATGCAACATATATGACCTCAAAATAGGCAGATTCCATACGCTCATCTCTTCCTAATAAGCTCTGACAAAGGCTTCTAGCCTGTTTTAATAAAAGAGCCTCTTTGCGAAATGTGGTTTGCATTGCTTCGTCCTTGCCCAAAACAAAGTTAATTCCACCTTGGATAAGCCCAGCCCTTGTTTTATCATCTGTATCAATATCCACAAATGCAGCAAAATTAAACCCATACAATAGTTCAGCACAAATCTTTAACTTTTCTCTAAATGTCAGCAGGGCAGTCTTTGCAATATCCATATCGCCATAATTTTTGTGATCTCTGATGGTGTAATCATGCATTGCTCTTTTAAGTGCGCGAGCAATACCCACATAATCAACCACTAAACCGCCTTCTTTATCTCTGAATACGCGGTTTACACGAGCGATAGCCTGCATCAAATTATGCCCACTCATTGGTTTATAAACATACATTGTCGATAAGCTTGGCACATCAAAACCAGTCAGCCACATATCAACCACAATGGCAATTTTCATCGGATCATTATTGTCTTTGAACTTGCGTGCCAGTTCTTTTTTATAAGTCTTGTTTCCAATAACTCCACGCCATTCTTCAGGATCGTTATTACCTGATGTCATGACAACTTTAACTTTTTTTATCCAGCTAGGGCGAAGCTCTAAAATCCTTTTATAAATATCCATCGCAATCGGGCGAGAATAAGCAACGATCATTGCCTTTCCCATCAAAAGGTTTTCTCGGCTGTCTTCATAGTGCTTTAAAATATCATTGCAAAGCGTATCAATGGTTTCTGGTGCGGCCAAAATAGCTTCCATACTACCGAGTTCCTTTTTGCTACGCTCGATGTCTTGCTCGCTGGCATGAAGTGCCAACATTTCATACACTGCATCAATCTGGCGCAATATATCCTCTTTAAGACCAAGGTTCATCACACGGCTTTCATAATACACTGGACGAGTAGCGCCATCTTCAACAGCCTGTGTCATATCATACACATCGATATATTCACCAAAAACTTCGCGTGTATTGCGGTCTTTGGAAGAAATAGGAGTTCCTGTAAAGCCAATAAAAGTCGCATTGGGCAAGTTATCACGAATAGTGCGTGCAGCGCCAATCACAAACGTTCCATCTTTTTTCACTCGTTCTATCAGCCCATATTGACTACGGTGCGCTTCATCAGCCATTACAATAATATTTCGTCGCATACTCAAAGCTTCAGCGGCTTCTTCAAACTTTTGTATCGTGGTAAAGAAAATACCATTTGCCTGTCTGCCATCTAAGAGCTCTTTTAAGTTATCGCGGCTTGTTGCTTGTTTTGGTGTCTGGCGCAAAAAATCTTTGCATATTAAAAATTGTGTATAAAGCTGGTCATCAAGATCGTTTCTATCAGTAATAACAACAATTGTCGGACTTTTAAGAGCTTTTTGTAAAAGTCCTGCATAAAATACCATAGAAATGGATTTTCCACTGCCTTGCGTATGCCAAAACACACCGGCTTTGCCGTCTGTTTCAATGGCTTTTTGGGTAGATTCTATCGCTTTTTTTACTGCATAATATTGATGATATGCGGCCAAAATTTTTATATCTTCAGGTGTGTTTTTAGAAAACAAAATAAAGTTCTTGATGATATCCAAAAATCTCACTTGCTCTAACATACCCTTAAACAACACATCATAGCGAACGTATTGAGTTTCTTCATAACCTCCATCAATAGTTTTCCAATCCACAAAGCGATCTATTCCGGATGTAATCGTGCCAACCTTTGAATCAACAAGGTCACTGATGATACAAAAAACGTTATATTGGAACAAAACAGGGATTTCGTGCATATAGTTTTTAATCTGACGATATCCATCAGAAAAATCTGTTTCTTCACGCATACAGCTTTTAAGCTCGATCACAACCAATGGCAACCCATTCACAAAAATAACCACATCAGGGCGTTTATTTTCATTTTCAACAATCGTCCATTGGTTGATGGCATGAAACATATTGTTTTTTAAGTTTTGATAATCAACCAACTGCACAATATCGTGCTTTGTTTTGCCATTTTTTTGATAACTAACCTCAATGCCGTTTTGCAGCCAGTTCATAAAATGTTTGTTTTTTTGAATCAATGTTCCGTGTTCAATATGGGTTAGTTTATGCAAAGCTTCTTGAATCGCTTGATACTCCAAACTAGTATTAATGAGTGGCAACTGCTCAACCAAAATATTCATATAAAGTGGATTTTTATAATCGCGTTTAATGTCTGGCCCATAAAGGCAGGTATAGTCCAACTCGCCCAATAGCTGCATAATTGCATTTTCATAGCTTTGTTCGCTAAAAGACACTATTGGGCTCCTTTCTTTATCATTTCTTCTGCTACTGGCACCTCAATCTCCCCACTCATAAGCTTAGGAAGAAGTGAATCGCGGAGGGTGGCAAGTTTTTCGTTCTCTAAACCATTTGAGAATATCTTAGATGTGTATGTTTCTATAATTTTTTCAAATTGATCGATTATCTTTTTAGCAGGAATAACAATCAGTTCTGTTTCAAGAAAACCTGAAATATCAAAATTCTTTATACCTGTCGTCCCGTTTTCATAGACAAACATAACCTTTTTATTATACAGATATTTCCAATAAAAATACACAAACGATCCATATCCATTCAAAGGTTTAACAGCCCTACAGAAATTCGTACAAACCATACCCAAATCATAACGTTTAAGAAGCGATGGAGTGATAATAGCACAGCGTCCAGTTGATTGAGTTGGACTGCCTCCTGATATTTCAACGACAATATCTCCTGCAGTCAATCGCTTAGAAATATAATTTTTAGGGAGAATATATCTAATAGGCATTTTACCCTTATTGCCTATATTTATGTCTGGAATGTCTGCACCACGGATACAATATACCTCTTGGGTGTTATTTCCTATGATTGTATCTTTTCCCCAATCTCCACTTAGTGTCGTAGATATAACATCATTAAAAACACCCTCTTTCCAATCATCAGGCATAATGCCCCCAAAGGGTTCAAAGTCAATAAACCAGCTTTTGAAAATCGCTTGAGCCTGAGCTGCTAAATTATCATTTATCCGATTATTCAACTCAATCTTATCATCTAAACTCCCTAAAACCCTTGCAATCGCTCGTTGTTTTTCTATTTTTACTGGTATAGAAATAGGTATTTTCTTCATCACACAAGACCTGAAACCTCTTTAAATGTTGTGCCACTTCCCATACTTTCGATTCGAGGGCGATTATAGATCAATAGATAATACAAAAACAAAGTATCTGTATTTTCATTAGGGATAATGCTTTTAAAGCCCTGATTAGTGCACATCTCATTTGCTGCGATTGCAACATATCCAATAGGTGCACGCGATGAAAATAAAACAGATCCTTTTGGCAAAATCTGTGCTGAACAGTTTTTATACCCTTGTTCTGTAATGTTTCTTTCTCCCCTAGTGATATATCTTTCATTATAATTAGAAAGATCTTTAGGGGTTATCCAAGAAATATCACCATCATAATTATTTGGATTGCTAGTAGGTGGAGTTGCTCCACCTACAACATCACCTAAGTCACTAATGAAACAATTTTTCCACATAACAAATTCCTATATATTTTCCGCAAGAAGTCATACCCATCACTCCATTATTTTTGCTATTCATCTTCTACAACACTATTACATATCTCTATTTTAATTTATTTATTTAGTTTCCCAGTAGTCATCTCATACCCGATCGCTCCTAACTGCTTTTTAATCTCTTCCTCAAAAATATGGCCTTGTTTGAACATTTCAGATAGTTCGCTGGTTAGTCTTGCCATTTTTTCTGCAAATGGTTCAGCGTCCTCTTCTTGTTGGGCCAGCCCAACATAGCGCCATGGGATCAAAATAAAATCTTGTTTTGCAATTTCAGTCATATCGACAACTGCACAAAAGCCCTTTTTATCCTCAAGTTTGCCTTCTTGAAAAGTCATAAAAGTATCAGAAATCTTTTTAATATCAGTATCTGTCATTTCGCGTAGGCGACGGCTGATCATCGTGCCCATATTGCGTGCATCAATAAACAAGGTTTTGCCTTTTTGCTTTTTATTTTTATTCAAAAACCACAAAGAAACAGAGATTTGTGTTGTGTAAAAAAGCTGTGGTGGCATGGCAACAATACCTTCGACCAAATCATCTTCAATAATTTTTTTACGAATATCTCCTTCACCACCACTTTGTGATGACAGCGACCCGTTCGTGAGCACCATACCCAATCGCCCATTGGTGCTTAAATGGTGGATCATGTGCTGCAACCAAGCAAAGTTTGCATTCCCACTTGGTGGTAGCCCATATTTCCAACGCACATCTCCACTCAACTTATCCACACCCCAGTTTGAAAGGTTAAAAGGTGGATTTGCCAAAATAAAATCAGCCTTCATTATCGGGTGGAGATCATTAAAAAAAGTGTCTGCTGCAGCTTTACCAAGGTCTGCCTCAATCCCCCGAATAGCAAGGTTCATCTGGCATAGCTTCCAAGTTGTTGGATTAGAATCCTGCCCATAAACAGAAAGGTTGCTGATATTGCCTTGGTGTGCTTCCACAAACTTTGCAGACTGAACAAACATACCACCACTGCCACACGCTGGGTCATAAATACGACCAGCATATGGTTGCAACACTGCAACAAGAGTCTTCACCACGCAAGCTGGGGTATAAAACTCCCCTGCTAGTTTTCCTTCTTGTTCGGCAAATTTAGCTAGGCAATATTCATAAGCTCGACCCAAAATATCCTTAGTATCGCCATGTTCTGCCATAGCGATATTGGTAAATAAGTCTACAACTTCGCCCAAACGGCGTTTATCCACCTCAGGGCGCGCATAGGTTTTGGGCAAAATACCTTTTAACTTTTTGTTTTCTCGCTCAATAGCCTCCATCGCACCATCAATGATTTTTCCAACTTCTGGTGTGTGGGCATTTTCTGCAATCACACCCCATCTGGCCTCAGGGGGCACGAAAAATATATTTTCAGCTCTGTATTCATCAACATCTTCTTCAAAGCCCTCCCCCTCGGCTTCAAGCTCTTTGTATCTGATTTCGAATTTATCAGAGATATATTTAAGGAAGATAAGCCCCAAAATAATGTGCTTATACTCCGTCGCGTCCATATTGCCGCGTAAGATACAAGCCATATCCCATATTTTCTTTTCAAACCCCAAATCTGCCGTATTATTTTGTGCCATTTTACCTTCCTCTTTATTCTTCATTGGGGATTGATGGGTTTATGTATTTTGCATAGGAGTAAATTTGCCCCCATTTCTTTTCGCTGATATTTTTGATAATGCCAAGGTTTATCAAGCAATTAACAGCCCCGATTGCCGTTGTTTTAGCAAAACCTATTTGTTTGGTTATTTCTGTGATAGTCAAAAGCGGTTTTTGCTTAAACTCTGCCAAAACAGCTTCAGCAGATTCATGGGCACGACCAATGCTAGCAACCCGGTCATCGTCAGCTTCAAATATCTTTTTAATTTTAAGCAAAGTGTTCTTAGCATCTGTTGCTGTTACTGCCACACATTCAAGGAAGAAGTTCAGCCAATCTTCCCAATCACCAGTTTTGCGGATTTCATTTAGTTTTTTATAATATAAATCGCGATGTTGCTTAAAAAATAGCGATAAATATAAAAACAGCGATTTCAAAAATCCACGATCACATAGATAAAACGTTATAAGGACACGCCCAGTACGACCATTGCCATCAAAAAAAGGTGGATAGTCTCAAATTGCTGATGTATGAGGGCTGCTTTAACCAGCAAGGGGATTTTATCCTCTTCATGCATGAACTTTTCCAAATCACCCATTACCTCTATAACTTTGTCAGGGGGAGTAGGAACAAACCGTGCATTTGATGGTCTAGTCCCGCCAATCCAGTTTTGGCTGATTCGGAATTCTCCTAGAGTTTTGTTTTTACCACAAGCATTTTTGAGCAAAGTTTTGTGAATTTCACGAATAAGACGAAGCGAGAGTGGAAATCCTCCTTCGATTCTTTCGAGCCCCTGATTAAGCACAGCAACATAGCTTGAAACCTTGGCAACATCATCTATAGGTGTGCCAATAGCACTTCCTGACTCAAAGCGGAGCAAATCGTCCAAAATCGCCTGACTTATTTTATCAATATCGCCGACCATCATCAATCACATTATGGATGGCAAAGAAGAAATCTACCTCGGCCTCCAAGACCTCTTCTGTATCACATCTTCCTACACAACATTTAAAGAACAGGAAAAAGTTTTTTGTGGTTGAAAAATAATAATTAGTTAGCTACTTTTATTGGTATTGATACTAAAAACAGGTGTATGGATAGAGATACTAGTCAACAAAATGGAGTGAAAGAACCTTTAATGTGTGCTAAATGTGATAATAAAATTGGCAAATTAGATGGCTACATAAATAAAATTTTAAACCATATTCTGCCTAAACAAGGTTTCACAAAAGAACTTGAAGGTAGCCAGTGCCGAGTGCTAGCTTCAGCAAATTGCAATATAGATATGCTGCATAAATTTTTTATCTCATTATGGTAGCGAGCATCTGTAGCATCAAATCCAATTCCTCTTGGCAAGTATAAAGATATCGCTCTTGGTATACTAAAAGAAGATATTGCTGATGATTGCAATCTATTCTTGCCGCTAATCTATCGAAGAGATACTGGTGGCTATATAGACCAAATGACTGTCTTAGGCGAGCATAAGTATTTGGGTAAAATGAGTTATACGTTCAGATTCCTTGGTTATGAAGTTGTGATTATTGTTAATACCAAAGACAGTCATAACAAACATTTTATGGATTCATAGAAAGCAGTTCAACAAGGATGAAGTTTTAGTCATCGATATAACAAGAAATGTGCCTCTTGATTATCAATTAGTTAAACAGCTTTTGACTGTAGAGACAACACTCCGAGCCTAAAAGACCTAAGCAGTGACTTTTGAAAAAGGGGCATTGTATAGAAATGTCTGAAAATCGGCTATTTGTGGGTAAAATTAAGGGTATACTAGAGTCATACTCCTCTAAACCTATGGTGTGCGAGCAAAACAAAAGCTAGTGTGAAACTGGCTTAAACTGGCGGAGAGAGAGGGATTCGAACCCTCGAAGGCTTGCACCTTACACGCGTTCCAGGCGTGCTCCTTCAACCACTCGGACATCTCCCCATCAACAAAATTTTAAAATACTTTTAAAGGCGTTATTGTAGCTTGTTTATTCTAAAACCTGTCTAAAAATCACGCCATCAATACCCATTTTTGCTAATTCCTCAATCTCGCCTTGTTCTTGGATCACATAGAGGATTTTAGTATCCATCAAATAGCACTCAGCAATCTTTTGATAGAGCTCTGGGGATTTCTCAAGGATAATATACACAGGCTTTAGGGCTGCATAGATGACAAAATCTGTAACATTATCCACTCTCAGGGCATATTTGACGCGATTTTGGAGGCAATGATGGGAGAGGACATACCCCTTATCATCGCACACATCAAACCATACGATGGCATGATTTTCCACCTTGGCAATCTCTGTAAAATCAGAAACTTTTCTAAACTTCGGATAAGCGATCCCATAATGACCGATAATAATCATTGCTGCCCCTCATGATATAAACATTTTTTTGAACAAAAATACCTCCCCCCGCTCAAAACAGCTTCTTGAGAAGAAATATAAGTCCCGCATTCACAGCACTCCACCATTATCTCCACATCTTGCTTGCCCTTGGGCTTTTTGGGCGATTTTCTCAAGAAAAAATACCACACCACCACACCAACAATCACCAATGGTATCAACAATCGCATTATCTATCCTTCCTATAAAAATAAGCTCGATTCCCTCGATAAACGCACTCATCTGGGGCAAATGCAATCTCTTGGTCCAGATGACTGCCTTTATAAAATAAATAATAGCCATTTTTCTTTAAAAACTTCCTGCCCTCTGCTATCAGCTCCCCACAGCCCATCACAGCCCTAGAAGTGATCAATGCGACTTTTTGGTCTTGGGCAAGCTCTAAGTGCTCAATCAGGCTCTTTTTAACCACGATATGCTCTAGCCCCAAACTCAAAACCACTTGATGTAAAAACCCCGCTCGCTTTAAACGCGGCTCGACTAAGATAAACGCACTCAAAGGTCTGCAAATCGCTAGTGCCAAAGCAGGGAAACCCGCCCCACTGCCAATATCCAAGCAAGAATCAAAATCACAGATAAATTTAAGAGGATAGATAGCGTCTAAAATATTTTCATAAAAGCCTGCTAGATCTTTGATACCACTCAAATTATGTGTTTTGTTCCACAAAAGCAACATCTCTCCATACAGCACCAATCTCTCTTGAGCGACTCTATCAAGCCCAAACTCTAGCGACAACTTCTCTAAATTCATAAAATCAGCATTCCATCGCCATAAGAATAAAATCGATAAGAATTTTTGATAGCAATCCCATAGAGTTCTTTGCATTTTTCTAAACCCACCATCGAAGCTACCAGCATAATCAACGTTGATTTTGGCAGATGAAAATTAGTCAAAAGGTGCTGTGTATGGAGGACAGGATTACCAAGATGGAGAAAAATATCGCACAAGGCAAATAAATCTTCTTGTTTTGTCCTTGGGGGCAATCTCTTATAATATTCCACGCTCCTAAGCGCTGTAGTCCCTACACACAAAATCTCTCTAGCCCCATCAAGCGCTTGCATTGTCTGGGTCGGGATACAAAGCGTTTCTGTGTGTATCTGATGTTCTCTGATATCTGCTACCTCCACGCCTGCAAAAGTCCCTGCCCCGACATGTAATGTCAAAAAACAATGCTGAAATTCCTTTTTCAAGCGCTCCAAGCCCGTAGTAGAAAAATGCAAAGAAGCCGTGGGAGCAGCGATAGCGCCATAGTTTTTGGCAAACACACTTTGGTATTCACTGCTATCTAGCTCACTAGAGGGGCGCTTGATATAAGGAGGGATAGGCATTTGCCCATATCGCTCTAACATCTCTAAGACCTCAGAAAGCCCTAAAGCCCTATTGTCTTTGAGAAATATCACATGGCGATACCCCCCCTCTTGGAGGGCTTTGATCTGGCACATATAGCCATTTTTGAGAGATAAAACCATTCCAGCTTGCACCTTGCCTTTCATCTGGACAAGATACAAGCCATCAGAAATTTGATGGTGGAATAAAATCTCCACACTCCCGCCACTCTCTTTTTTGCTATGAATCCTAGCTTTGATGACTTTAGTGTCGTTGAGGACAATGAGGGCTTTGGGAGGAATAAAATCAAAAATATGATAAAAATCACTATGAATAAGGCTGTCTTTTGTTCGATCATACACTAAAAGCTTCGCACTCTCTTTGGGGCTCGCAGGATAAGAGGCAATGAGGGCTTTAGGCAAGGCATAATCATAGCTTTGGAGCAAAAAATCCTGTGCAATCATTTATTCTTGCGTCTTTTCTTCTGATGATTTTGGTGATGATTCTTTTGATGGCTTGGGTGCGGGATTGACGATTTTAGCAATCAAAATAGAAAGGAGATAAAGCCCTATCAAAGGCAGGGCCATAAAAACTTGTGAAATCACATCTGGTGGGGTGATGATGGCTGCTAGGATAAAAATAATCACAATAGCATATTTGAAATAATGCTTCAAAGTCGCATCTGTAATCAAGCCTATTTTGGCTAAAAAATACGCCAACACAGGCAGCTCAAAGGCGATACCAAAACCAATAACCAAACGCGTGAAAAAAGTCACATAGCTTGAAGCTGAAATATTGGCCTCAAACATCTCATTACCAAACATCAAAATATACTTGATTGTGAAAGGAAACACCACATAATAGGCAAATCCCGCCCCAATGACAAACATAAAAGTCCCAAAAAACACAAAAGGCAAAACTACTTTTTTTTCATTTTTATACAAACCCGGCGCGACAAAAAGCCATAACTGCCAAAAAATAACCGGCACAGAAATCGCCAAAGCAGCAAAAAAACTCACCTTCATAGCGACAATAACGCCCTCAGCTGGGGATATTTGCACGAGCATTCCCTTGACTTGCTGGGAGCTAAATGCCGCATTTAAGGGGGCTTTGATCCACTCAAAAATATGTGTCCAAAAACTAAAACACACCAAAAACGCCACCAAAAGCGTTGCGACAGAAATCATCAGCCTTTTACGCAAGTCTTGAATATGGGGCTTCAAATCTTCAAACATACTTAGCCGTCCTTAAGGGGTTTTGATGTTCTTTTAAAGCCCGTGCCTTTAGGCTTGTAAGAGGGGGTATCTTGGGAAGTTTTGTTGGGGCTAGAAACTACTTTGGGTTTTTGAGATGGGGTTTTAGATTGAGTTTTGGCTTTTAAAGGTGTGTTAGGGTCTTTAGGGGCGTTGGGATCTTTGGGCTTGCGGCCTCGCTTTTTGGGCTCTGGGGGCGTGGGGGCAGTCGCTAGAGTCGCAGTAGGTTCAGGGGCTAGGAGTGCTTGGGGTGAGTCTTCTTGCTTGTATTCTCCAAACATTTCATCGATTTCTTTGAGCTGAATATCCTTGGTGATACCATCGACTTGGGATTGAAAATGGTTTTTGTATTCTAGGGCTTCTTTTTTGATTTCACTGATTTGGAGCTCTTTATCAAAGGTTTCTTTGGCGTCATTGAGTGTCTTTTTGACTGCTTTGAAAAACTTCACAACATCTACCATCGCTTGGGGGAGCTTCTCAGGACCTAAAAATATCACTGCAACAATCAAAATAACTAAAATCTCAAAAATACCCATACCAAACATTGAATACCCTAAATATAAGCCGATTTTATATAGAATCTTTTGGACTCCATTGTATAACAAAAATTCTAAACTTTTACTTTGAAATCAAAAAAGCTTTTTTATTTTCTCATCTAATTCTCATCTAAAAAAAGAAAGGGAGGGGATTGATTCCCTCTCTCAAAAAGCTCCCCTCTCAAAAAACCCCCCATCATCAACCCCACTCTCTCATCAAGCCCCCCCCTTTTTTCCACCACGTCTAAAGGCTAAAAACAAAGCATAAAAGCAAATACAGCCATCTAGGCCTTTTTATAATTTGCATAGTAATTTATAAAAAAATCCCCCATACAAGGACTATCCAGTGCTTGAAATGGAGAATTTTTGGGGAATAGATTATGCTTGCACTTCAGATAAATTCTGATAAAATTCCAAGAAGTTCTCTTGAAAAATAAGGCAGACCCATGATAGATATAAAAATTTTGCTCAATGATTTTAGCTCCGTAAGCCAAAAACTCCAAAGCAGAAACCTCGATCCAGCCTTGTTGGCAAACCTCAAAGACATAGCCATGTGCTATAAAGAAAAAAAACAAGAGCTAGAGGCCTCCCAAGCCTATCAGAACAAAACTTCCAAGATCTTTGCAGATTATAAAAACCAAGGCAAGCCTACACAAGAGCTCAAAGACGCACTCGAAGCCAACAAACAAAAAGCTTCTGTGCTCAAAGAAGAAACAGACGCACTCCAAGAAAAGCTCAATGCCATCTTGCTCCTTATCCCCAATCTCCCTGATAGCGCAACCCCCATCGGTGCAGATGAAAAAGAAAATGTCGAGATCAAAAAAATCCTCACACCCAAAACATTTGACTTCACGCCCAAAGAACACTGGGAACTCGCGCAAAAAAACGGCTGGATTGACTTTGAAGCAGGCGTCAAGCTTGCTAAAAGCCGATTTTCTGTCCTCAGAGGTATGGGCGCAAAGCTGAATTTTGCACTCATCAATTTTATGCTTGATTACAACCAACAAGCAGGCTTTGAGATGGTCGCTACGCCTGTGATTGTCAATAAAGATATGCTTTTAGGGACAGGTCAGTTGCCTAAATTTGAAGACGATATGTTTAAGGTAAGCGGGGATCTTGAAGACATCGATAGCCCATTGGGGCAAAAGCCAAAGGGGCATGAGCTGTATTTGATCTCTACTTCAGAAATCACTCTGACTAATCTCTATAATGACACAATCATACCCATTGAAGACCTGCCTATCTTGCTCACAGCACACACCCCTTGCTTCCGTAAAGAAGCAGGGAGCGCAGGGCGGGATACGCGGGGTATGATCCGGCAGCACCAATTCGATAAAGTCGAGCTTGTAGCCCTCACGCACCCTGATGAAAGCCAAAAAATGCAGCAAAAAATGATTGAAACTGCTAGTGGGATTTTGAGTGCGTTGGGCTTGCCCCATCGCTTGATGCAGTTATGCAGTGGGGATATGGGCTTTTCTGCTAGCAACACCGTGGATATAGAAGTATGGCTTCCTGGTCAAAACTGCTATCGAGAAATCAGCTCTATCTCCAATACTTGCGATTTCCAAGCCAGACGCGCAAAGATTCGTTTCAAAGATGGCAAAAAAAATTCACTAGTCCATACACTCAATGGCTCATCTTTAGCAGTGGGTCGCACGCTTGTAGCAATCATGGAAAATTATCAGACAAAAGATGGCGATATTATCATTCCGCAGGTCTTGCAGAAATATCTTTGATTGAGATTTTATGCCAAATCAAAAGCCAAACACCCCAAATACTATCAGCTCCATCACGGATACCCCATCGAGCAAACAAGAGTCTAGTTCCTTCAAAGACAAAATCAATGCCAAGCTCCGACCTCTTTTAGAACATCAAATATTTTTATCTCTACAAAGCACCATCATTGCCTATTACCATAAGCTCAAGCAAGACAAAAAGATATTTTTTCCCCTGATTGCTGCTATTTCTATCGTGCTTTTAGCGCTATTGATCTGGCTACTAGTCGCAATCTTTTCGCCAACCCCCACACAAACCCCGCCCACACCCAAAGAGCCTATCAATACAGACACGCCCAAATGGACACTCCCCTCCTTACCCAAGCTAGAGCCAAAAGTCCCCTCTATCAATGACAAAAGCCTTGATAATCTCATCAAAAAAGCCAACTTGCTCTATCACAGCGGGGATAGATCTGAAGCACTCAATATCTTTCGCAATATCGCTTCTTTTTCCCAGTCGATTGCCAATCTCAACTTAGGTGTAATCAAATTCAAAGAACAAAATTATGCCGATGCGATCACTTCATTTGAACGCTCAATCGCCTCAGGGGAAAATGCTAGCTTGAGTGCTATCGATGCAATGGTGAGTGCGTATTATCTCCAACGCCCTGATCTCTATACACATTATCTCAAACTCGCTAACTCCCATCTCTCTGATTCTGCCCACGAGCCTTTTTATTCATATCTTTATGCCCTGATCCAATACTACAACGGCTACTATTTTGAAGCACTCTCCCCGCTGCTAAACCCCAATTCAGATAGCTTTAGCGCACCAAGCCATCGCCTTGCCTCAAAGATTTTTCTTATCTTCAATGACAATTACAACGCCCTGCTCCAACTCCAAGAAGCCGCCACGCCCCAAGATTACAAGTCATTAGGACTTTTGCACGCACGCATAGGCGAATACAGCAAGGCCAAAAGCTATCTCTATCAATACCTCAGCACGCACCCAAGGGATCTCCCAACTCTCCTAGCTCTCCAAATCATCGACCTAAAAATGGGTAACTTCAGTGCAGCAGCCAACACGCTAGATGCTATCGCAAATGACAAAACCCAGTTCCAAAAAGCCCTAACAATCTATCCCATCAAAATCACTCTGAATCGTTCGCTCTTTGATGTGAATCTCGCCCAAGAGGAGTTTTGGAATAGAAACTTTGAAACGCAAGAAAAAATCCCTTATAAAATCATCTTTTATTATGCGCCTTTCCGTGTCTTTGACGCTAAAAAGGCACTCAGTATCATTCGAGAGGGAGGGATTTTCTCAGATATCAGAAATATCCAAGAAGCCAAAAATATCTTAATCCAAGGGGGGACGATCTCTGCTATCAATGAAAACATTGCCAAAGCCCTCATCAAACTCAGCAAAAACAATATCCGTGGCGCACTCACTGACTTGCTCCACTCAGCCAAGTCCAACCCCAACCACGCTGTGTTGCACTACAATCTCGGGCTAATCTATGCACAAATGGGCGATTTTCAAAAGGCTTATGAGCATTTTTTGCGTGCTTATCATCTCAATACCTATGACATCACTTCGGGTTTATTTGCCATTATGGCAGCTAATTTTATCCATCAAGACACTAGCCGTATTCTGCACCAAATATCCCAAGATTTTGAAAGTATCCCTTTTGATTCGCCCACAGAAAAGAAATTTTTATCCTCTTTTATCGGATATTTGACCAACAATATCAGTGATGATATGGATTGGATCAACCAATCTCCCCAAAAATACCCTATCCATTACGCCCTCAAAGCTGCCTATGGTATCCACAACAAAGATAAAACACAGATTATCCAAGCCTTCAGTGAGCTCAAAGCCCTCTATCCTAAAGATATCGTATCCAATATTCTCCTTGAGCTCGCACACAACTATGATACCAACCTCAAACAAGTAGCCCTCAAGCTCTATAATCTATTTTTATCTGATAGATTTGACCTCAATAGCGTCTATTATGGTCCGGCATTTGCTAGAGAATTATATGTCTATATCGGCTTTATCACGGGCTCTCTGCAGACCCAAGAGAGCCTTTTAGACAAAAAGCTCATCTCCCAGACAGACATACCCAATGGCATTATCCAAGCCATCGCACTCATCAATATCTATCAGCACAAATTTGAAAAAGCCTACACACTCTATAATACCTTGATTGAAAATCTCAAAGAAGATGACGCACATACGAGATTTATGGGCGCTGTTGCTGCGGTGGGTGCTGGGCATCCAGAAAATGCTGTGCTCCTCTTGCAGCTCTCTAAAATGGATACGCCGACTAATTATGAAAGCCGCTATGCACTGGGCTTGCTCTATCAAGAAGTGGGCAATTTCAGAGCAGCAGCCAACCATTATAATTCCATTGCTGCGAGCAATTTCAAGTCAGAGTATTTTGACTTTGATATCGATACCCAAAAGATAAAGGCAGCACCCAAGCAGTGAATACACAAATCCTATCACAACTCAATCCCGCCCAACAAGAAGCCATACAACATATCGATGGTCCTATGCTTATCCTTGCAGGGGCAGGGAGTGGGAAGACCAAGACGCTCACCACGCGTTTGGCTTATCTCATTGATGTAGTGGGTATCCCTGCAAGTGCGACCTTGACCCTCACTTTTACCAATAAAGCCGCGTCTGAAATGCGTGAGCGGGCATTAAAGCTCATCAGCAACGACACCACCCACCCGCCATTATTATGCACTTTCCATAAGTTTGGACTGCTATTTTTGAAATTCCATATCCATTATCTCGAGCGTGGGGTTGATTTTGTCTTGATTGATAGTGATGATAAGAAAAAAATCCTCAAAACCCTCTCCACAAGCCTCCCAATCGGCTATATCGAATCCCAAATCTCACAGATGAAAAACTCCATCATCTCCCCTGCCCAAGCCCTAAGCACAGCCTCAGACAGACACCAAAAGCTCTTAGCGCAAATCTATCAAGACTACACAGATTTTTTAGTATCAAAAAATATGCTTGATTTTGATGACCTCTTAGCCCTCAGCTATGAGATCTTAGATACGCACCCAAGCCTAGCCCAAGAAATCAGCCAACGCTACTGCTATATTATGGTCGATGAATATCAAGATACCAACTATCTGCAATACCAACTACTCAAAAAGCTCTGCAGCGCCCATCAAAATCTCTGTGTCGTGGGCGATGATGACCAAAGTATCTACGGCTGGCGCGGGGCTGATATCAGCAATATTTTAGAATTCAAAGATAATTTTGAAAATACAAAAATCATCAAACTCGAGCAAAACTATCGCTCAAGCACGCAAATCCTCACCATCGCTAATACCCTCATCGCACACAACTATTCCCGACTGGGTAAAGAGCTAGTCAGCACAAAAGGAGAGGGCAAAGAAATCACTTTGCTGCACGCATATGATGAAACTACAGAGAGCAATCAAATCTCTGCAGAAATCAAAAAAATACTTGCAAATGGCGGGAGTCCTGATGAAATCGCTATTCTCTTTAGGCTCAATGCCCTCTCACGCAGTATCGAAGAAGGCCTCAATCGTGCTAAAATCCCCTATAAACTCATCGGGGCAATGCGTTTTTATGAACGCGCTGAAATCAAAGACATCTTGAGCTATCTGCGGTTTATCCTCAATCCCAACGATGACTTTTCTCTATCTCGTATCATCAACAAACCCAAGCGAGGGATTGGAAAAACCACGCAAGAAAAAATCTATCAAATCGCCCAAAGTGCTAACCTCTCAGTATATCAAGCCCATCAATCTGGCAAATACACAGGAGTGCTCACAGATAAAACCCATCAAGCACTCAATGATTTCTTCTCCACTATCTCTACCCTTAGAGAATATTTAGATGTTTCTATGCTGCAATTTATCGATATTTTTATCACTGAAATTGACTTAGCCACAAGCTTGGATCACTCCAATGAATCCATTGATAGAATCTCTAATATCGAAGAATTTTATGGTATGTTTCGAGATTACTATATCCAATCCCCATCAAACTCTCTGCAAGACTTTCTCAATGACCTCTCTTTGAGCTCTGATGCTGATACCCCCATACAAGGGAGCATATCGTGTATGAGCGTGCATTCTGCTAAAGGGCTTGAGTTCAAATATGTCTTTATCACAGGCTTTGAAGAAGGATTTTTTCCTTTGATCCGTGAAGAGAGCGATATCGAAGAAGAACGTCGCCTTGGCTATGTCGCCTTCACGCGCGCTAAAGATGAGCTGTATATTTCCTATGTAGATTCGAGATTTTATAAAGGCAAGCGCACAGAACTAGAAAAATCGCGTTTCCTCCAAGAAGCAGGGCTTTTGGGGAATAAAACAGCAACTTTGAGCGAGGGAGAGTTCAAAAGTGGAGATTTGATATCACATAAAATCTTTGGTTCAGGTAGAATCATCAGTATTGAGGGCAAGGGCAAAAACGCCAAACTCAAAATCAACTTCGGGGGGCTACAAAGAGATATTTTAGCCTCCTTTGTCCAAAAGGTCTGAAATGCTCCTAAGATTTTTCCTATCTTTTTTCCTTGTCTATGGGCTTTGGGGAGCAGAAAACACCCAATCCATCAAAGACTACCTCGCGCAAGCCTACCAAAAACACTACCAACCCTATCACATCAAAATCAAAGCTATCACACTCACCCCACCCCCTAATATCGCTATCAAGGACTATCAAATCTCTTCATACAGCCTAGATAGCAAATATCTGAATAAAAAAACTGGTATCTTGCTTTTAAACACCATCTACCACAATAGTGCGCTCAAAATCCCCCTAGAATACCAAATCGAAGCTTCCATTGATGTCTATCGCGCTACAACTGCAATCAAAAAATCCCAAAATATCGATACCACCAACACCACCAAAGACCAAATCCCCCTAGATAAAATCACACAACTCCCCATCAAAGACACACAAATCGACCAAATCAGTGCCAAATCCTACATACCTGCAAACACCATCATCACCGCAGATAAAATCCAAGCTAAAATCCTCATCTATAAAAACGATTTATTCAAAGGTATCATCAAAGATGGGCATATCAACCTAGAAACCACATTGATTGCCAAAGAAAATGGCTCTAAAAATCAAACGATCCACGCCATCAACCCAGAGAGCAAAAAAATGATTCGTGTCAAAGTCATCGACAAAGGCAAAGGAGAAGTTTTATGAAAATGATCGTAGGTATCAGTGGTGCAAGCGGCGTGCGTTTAGCCATTAAATTTATCCAAGCTATCCCCAAAGAAATTGAACTTTTTGTCATCATTTCAGAAAGCGCTAAGCTTGTGAGCCAAAAAGAAATGGGTGAAGAGATGGATTTTTTGCTAGATACAAGCACGCAAGGGCGTAAATTCACTTTGTTTGATGAAGATGAGATTGGAGCAAATATCGCTTCAGGGAGCTTTGGGGTCGATATGATGGCTGTGATACCAACAAGTATGAATATGCTAGCTAAAATTGCTTGTGGGATCAGTGATGAGCTGATATCAAGATGTGCTAGCGTGATGATCAAAGAGCAAAAAAAGCTTCTGCTCGCCCCAAGAGAACTGCCATTTTCAAGTATCGCTTTAGAAAATATGCTCAAGCTCTCTCGCCTGCATACAATCATTGCACCCCCTGTTTTGGGGTATTATGCCAAGACTAAAGAGCTAGATTCTATGGAGGATTTTCTCATCGGCAAATGGCTGGACGCACTGGGTATTCCTAATCATCTTTATACTAGATGGGGAGAAAAGAGATGAAAAAAATTGCTATCTATCCTGGCACCTTTGACCCTGTAACCAACGGACATTTAGATATCATCAAACGCAGTGTGGAGCTTTTTGACCAAGTGATCATAGCCATCGCCAAATCAAGCTCCAAAAGCCCGATGTTTGCGCACCAAGACCGCCAAAAGATGATGGAGCTAGCCACAGAGGGGATTGGCAATATTCGGTGTGTGTGCTTTCAGACACTTTTAGCTGATTTTGCCAGAGAAAACCAAGCCAAGCTTATCATCAGAGGTTTGCGTGTGGTGAGTGATTTTGAATACGAACTCCAAATGGGCTATGCCAACGCCTCGCTCAATGATGAACTCGATACAATTTATTTTATGCCCACTTTAAAAAACGCCTTTATCAGCTCTTCTATTGTAAGGAGTATTTTAGAGCACCACGGCAAAGTCACGCATTTAATCCCAGAAAAAGTCTATCACTATATCCTCCAGCTCAAAGGACAAGTATGTATATCGCACTAGAGGGAGTGGACACCTCAGGCAAAACCACGCAAATTGCATTACTCAAAGACAGCTATCCAGAAGCGATTTTTACCAAAGAACCAGGTGGAAGCACCTTAGGAGCACAGATCCGTCAAATCATCTTGCACCAAACCAATCAAACAGACACCCTCGCCCCTAAAACAGAGTTTTTGCTATTTTTAGCCGATAGGGCTGAGCACACAGCAAAAGTCATCGCCCCCCATCAAGACAAGCTCATCATCTCAGACCGAAGTATCATCTCAGGCATTGCCTATGGAGCATCTATCCCGCAAGCCAAAGAACTCAATTTATTTGCCACAGACCACATAATCCCTGATGTCGTTATCTTGCTCCAAACAGACCTCAGCACGCTCACCTCTCGGCTTGCACAAAAATCTCACGACACCATTGAATCCAGAGGCATTAGCTATCTCCTAGAAGTCCAAGAAGCACTCAAGGCCACAGCCAAAGACTTAGGCTGCCAGCTCTATATAATCCCAGCTAGCCAAGACAAAGCAGCAATCCATACACAAATCAAGCAAATCATCACCACCCATCAATGAAATGTGTCCTTTGTGCGAGATTTTATCTCAAGCCCATCTGCCCCCAATGTCTTTCTCAAATCAATATCACGCCCTCAATACGCGTCATCAAAGGGGTGAGTATCTATAGCTTTTATCGCTATAGCGATATTGATATGTTACTCAAAAGCAAATATTATGTCTTTGGGAGTCGGATATTTGCAATGCTCTCTCAAAAAGCTAGCGATTATTTTTTCAGCCCCACAAACCCATCGCTCTGGAAGCAATCTAAGCTCTATGGCATAGGGATTGATGATTGCCCCAGAAGCTATTATTCACATACTGCCATCATACTCAAAGCATTTTGCCGCTATGGCCTTAAAGCCACTTATGGGGCATTGCAGGCAAAAAATATCGTGCATTATGCGGGCAAATCCCTCCGATACAGACAGCAAAACCCAAGAAATTTGACCTTCAAAGGTGATAGCTCTAAAGATTTCTTTTTGGTCGATGATATCATCACTACAGGCACAACGATGGCTGAAGCTATCGATACATTAGAAAAAGCAGGGGCAAATGTGTGCTTTGGTATCGCCCTATGCAACGCAGGGCATTAAAAGACATATCAAATTTCAATAACTAAGCCCGACCTCAACCCCATAGGCAATCGTTGAATTCGCAGGTTCAACAAAAAGCGAGCAATCATTAACCTTGCACGCACGGCGTTTATCTGAAGCATCAACACCCCAATAATCAAAAGTGCCTTGCACAAACAAAGCAAGCTTTTTACTCACAAAAAACTCTGCCCCCAAGGCGACTCTAGCGCCCATACCACCTGATTGCGTGAAATGCAGATTGTTATCATACCCAATATCTGTCATATGGCTTGTATTACGTCCTGTAAGCAGCACACGCAGCTCCCCATCGGCTTTGAGCCTGATGTGTTCATTGATACGAATCCGCAACCTAGGGCCAATGAGCCAATACAAATAGCTCTGCTCTCTTAGGTATGCACCAATGCCGTGTATTTGATTATGCAAATACCGATACCCCAAGCCTGTATATAAGCCCAAAATATCGTCCCTTTCATTGGCTAAAATATTCAGCCCCACGCGATATGCCACGCCCCAATAATAATCGCTAGAACGGGATTTGACAGGGATCGTTTCAACCCTGCCAGTGTTATAGATCGTTTGTATCGCACCATCATAGATATTTCTACCCATATCTGTAGCATAATAGAGCTCCAAATCGCTCTTAAGCCAACGATTGAAACGCAAGCCCCCCATGCCAGAGAGAACCCCCATGGGTCCACTCACACTCATCAAATCAGGCTCTTTATAGGTATAGCCCACAAGTCCCATCGAAAGAGTCCCATAAGGTCTAAACCACCAAAAATCTTGACCCTCTAAAACGCACATAGAAAACACAAACGCACCGAATATTTTTAGTTTATTGATCAAGTTTATCTTCCAAAATTTTGATTTGATTTTGCAAAGTATGGATTTCTCTGCTCATGTGCGCAGTCGCTGTGATCTGATTGAGCAAGACATAAATATCAATCATCACCAACAAGACAGCAAACATACCGATAAAAATCACAATCCGCACAGCCCTTCTAGCTGCTTGCAAGGCGAGATTTTCTTTTTCGGACTCTTTCATTGATAGGGCTAGCCTTCCTTATAGGATTCTGAAATTATAAAATATCTTTTTAAACAGCATAGCCAAGCTCATGCCCGCAACTGAAATCACCACGATACACGCCCCCACACTCAAATCATAAACATAAGAAACAAAAAATCCCCCCCACATAAAAACCAACGACAAAAACCAAGCCAAAACCATCTGCACACGCAGCGATGATACAAACATTGTAGCAATATAAGCTGGGATCGATAAAATCGAAAGCACCAAAATCAGCCCTGCCACACCCATACTCATCACCACGCCCAAAGAAACGAGGATAAAAATAATCGTATTGAAAAGCAAAACACGGATTTTTTTGAGCTGACAAAATTCACTATCATAAAAAATACTCAACAATTCACGATAATAAAACCCCACAAACACAAGCAAAACAACATCAAACACCGCAATACTCACAATATCGCCCTTAGCTACTGCGATGATAGAGCCAAAAAGATAGCTCGTGATATCGCTCCCATAACCAGGAGTCAAATCAATCAGAATAATCCCCACTGCCATACCAAGCGCCCAACTCGCTGCGATAAAGGTATCGATTTTGTCTTTATGCTTTAAGGTCGCATACACCATCAACAACGCCATCAGCACAGCAGCAAGCGAGGCTCCCAAAGTCGCATTGAAGCCAAAATATAAAGCCACGCCCACGCCCCCAAAAGCACTATGGGCAACCCCACCAGTCAAAAACACCGTTTTATTCGACACAACAATAGAGCCCACCACCCCCGCACAAATACTCACCAAAAACGAAGCAATCAGTGCGTTTTGGATAAAAGAATAAGATAAAAGCTCTACCATCACATCGCTTTAGAGAGTCTTGAGCTCTTCGGGGGAAAGATCTTGAAAAAATCTCTCTAAATCAAACTTCCCACCCAAATAAGCTGTAATCTCTTGGGCATCCACTAAGGCATTTTGCAAACAGCTAGTAGCCCCTGGAGAGGGCGTCATATTAAATGTAATCCCTTTGTTGGTAGCGATTTTTTTCTCACCAAGCTCTAGCTTTTTCTTGCTCCGATCAAGCACTTGAGGGCGCACCTCTCCAAAGCCCTCTGCATACTCAAGCTCGTGAAGCTGCAAAGAGGGGATAATTTTTTGTGCATCTTTGAGGAATTTTTTCTTCCCAAAATAAGGCAATTCAAAAATCATATTTTTAAACACATAATCACGGATTTCTTTATCTGAGAAGAGATCAAAGGCAATTTTAAAGACTTCTTTATTCAAATCCATCTTAAACAACTCCATACTGATCCCCCCAAACCAATGCTTATTACGCTCTAATTTAGGCATTGTGAGGGCTGTAGGACCCATTCTAGTTTTTCCTTTGATCACCACATCAGGATCCCCGTGCACAGCTGCAAATGGGAGCTTGGGGTTTTGCACGGTATAGACCTTTCCTTTGAGCAAATCAGGCACAAAATAAAAACTCCCTGCAACAGGCAAACAGCCCAAATCCATACCATAGCCCATCGATTGAGCCAAAGGGAGAGAATAAGAGCCCGCATTGACAAGCACAAATTTTGCATAGATTTCATCAGAATTTTCAGATATGAGCGCATAGCCCCCTGCGCGCGGCTCTATCTTTTTGACCCGAAAGTTTAAAAAGACTTCATTGCTGGGATTGAGAGTTTTGGCTTCTTGGACAAAATGCTCACTCAAAAGCCCAAAATTCATCGCACACCAATCTTTCTGAAAGCCTGAAGCGACCACATTTTCAGGCCGATCACTCCCATCAGAGCGCAAAATCACCTTAGGCTCTAGCTCCTTGATTCTAGCTTTGTCAAAAAACTCCAACTGTGGGAAAATCTCTAAAAAGCTCTCGTGACGCTTACGCATGAACTCACATTCGCTATCACCAACGCCAATAGCCATTTTTTGATTTTCAAAGATGATTTTATTTTGCAAGTTTTTTCGCAAGGCATAGTGTCTGACTTTATACGCAGAAAGCTTGACTTTTTTGGCCTTTTCAGCAGTGTAGTTTGTTTCAATAGAGCCATCGTGGATTGTTTGGGAATTTGCTTTGGGGCTTGAGCTTACTTTTGCAAGCTTATCGCATTTTTCTACAATAGCAATCCTTTTGATATCACTATATTCACTCAACGCATAAAAGGCCGCGCAGCCCGATACACCACCACCGATGATGACTACATCAAACTCATTTTGCATGTTTTACTCCTTAGATTACAAATTTATCAAGCAAATCAACTTCACATATATGCTGGCTCATATCCAAACTCAAACTCGGGACATCATGACTGATGACTTCTTTATTGACATAAAGCACCCGTGATGCATAGCCTAAAAGTATGGATATATCGTGGCTGATTACAATTATAGTATGATTGAGATTAAAGCTCTTTAATATTTTATAAATTTCTTTTTGGGCTTGGATATCGATATTAGAAGTGGGCTCATCTAAGATAATCAATTTGGGATCTCCACACAATGACCTAGCGATCAAAACCCGCTGTCTTTGCCCTCCAGAAAGATGAGAAATCCGCTTATAGGCCAAATGGGCTATCCCTAAGCGATCGAGCATTTCTAGGGCTTTGGCCGTTTCTTTTTTCCCTAAATGGCAGCCAAAAATCCTCTGCTTTAAAAATCCCATTTTGACTACATCAATAGCTTGTATGGGAAAATCACTATTGATAGTGGTATCTTGAGGGACATAGCCTATCAAGCTTTGTGCATCAAAGATTAAAGGATTGGGATAGAGGATATGCCCTTTATTGGGCTTTAATAAGCCAAGCAAAAGCTTGATTAAAGTCGTCTTGCCCCCACCATTAGGACCAATGAGGGCAAGAAAATCATTTTGGTTGATAGAAAAATGAATATTTTCTAGCACATAATGGGTATCATAGCGATAATACAATCCCTTGCCCTCAAGTAGCGTTTGGCTCAATCTAGCCCCCCTTGCGTGGCGATTGTGCGGCATATGTGTAAAATATTTTCCCTCCAATCTTCCTTTAAAGGATCGAGCACTTCGACCTTAAGCCCCAAATCATCAACCAAAGAAGCGATCCGTTTTTTAGAAAATTGCGGCTGTATGTAGATGACTTGGATATGCTTTTGTGCGATGAGATTCCTTAGGGCTACCATTTCTTTTGTCTTAGGCGATTTTCCCTCATTTTCAAGTGCGATTTCTTCTAAGCCATATTCTCTTGCTAGATAACCAAAAGCTGGGTGATAGACAACAAAAACCTTGTGCACGTTGGGTGCTGCAAATATCGCCTTGATGGCTATATCAAGCTGTTTGATTTCTTCAAGAAATTGCTCAAGATTTTTCTTATAAAATGCTTCTTTGGAGGGGTCAAGGCGTTTGAGTGTGTCATAGATTTTACGAGCTTGGATACTTGAGAGCTTCACAGATAGCCATATATGGGGGTCGTATCTGCCGTGATGGCTGTGGTCGTGGTGGCTATGGTCATAGGCTAAAAGTTCTAGCCCATCAGACAAATCAACAAAATCAATTTGTGGATTGATACTCATGAAACGTTCCAGCCAGACTTTTTCAAATTCCATTCCCACGCCAAAATAGATAGAAGCGTCTTTGAAATCGCCCATTTGACTCGGTCGGGGTTCATAGGTTTCTGGGCTCCTGCCATCAGGGACCATCGCAATGACATTGACTCCATCTCCTGCGATTTTTTTGACAAAATAAACCTGAGGGGGGACACTCACGATAATATTGAGTTTGCCAGCTCCATGAACAAGACCTGCACACACAACAACAAACACAATCCAACGCAACACTAGCACTATTTTTCCTCCTTTGGATCTGATGGGTCTAAATGCAAAGCATAATCATACAAATCAGACATTCCCAAGACCCTATCAATGAGCAATTTAGAGTGAGAAAAAATACCATTTTTTTCCTTCCCGACCCAAAGCGTGGTGATCACTACCCCGCCTAATATATTCTGCTCTTTGGTAAAAAACCTTGAAGTTGCAACACTCCACGCACTATGTGCAACTATCGCCTTGCCCTCATAGCTGCCAATATAAAGCATGATATGCCCTTTGAGCCATAAAATAGTCGCAAAAGGGGTCGCATTTTGAATAATGTATTTTTCCTTTTCTTTAGCCGATAAATGGCTCAAATCCACCATATTGTTGGCGTATTTTGCCTGTGCTGCAGAGTTTCTAGGCAAAAGGATTCCAAAATTTGCAAAACTATCGCGAGTGAAGCTTGAGCAATCTCTGTTTTCTAACGCACCTCCCCAGCCATAGCGCTGCCCCATCATCGCATTGATAATACCTGCCATCGCTTCGTTGTCTATTTTTTTGGGGAAAGAGCTAAATTCTGCTTCTTCAATAGGGGCTGTAATCAGCACAGCATAGCCATCAATATTTTTTTTAAAAACATACACTTGTTTGGGCTGGGTTTGGGCTGCTTGAGATTCTTTGGCTTCTTTGACCGCCTTATCTGCTTTGACTCCTTTAGACTCTTTGGCTTGGGGTGGGGGCTTGAGCGCGAAAATCTCTCCGATCCTAGCTCGTGTCAAAAACTCCCCTTGAGTGCTATAAAGCGGGATTTTATCCCGATTGGGGACAACATAATCTTTGAGCGAGAGCAGATAATCCATATCTTTAGGGTGGATTTTTGCCACATCACTGACCTTGACCCACCCATACACAAAACTGCTCTGTATATGCGCCCACTCTTTGGAGAGATCAAAATGCGTAATCAGCACAGGCGTGCCTTGAAAAATCAAAGAATTCTGCCAACGATCAAAAGGATAGCCACTCATCGAGCTATAGCGGGGCTTATCAGTAGGCACAGCACGCACATTTGTATCTGTAGTGATGATAGCCTTTAAAGCAGCGCTCGGATAATGCTCGATATCCATATCTGCATAGATTGCGCGTGTGTATTCTAAAGAATTTTTCTTGAGATTTTCCCCATAGCCAGGGTTTTTAAGCAAAGAGGGGGCTACCCAAAAGACTTCATTTTGATTGCGATCGACTTCCATCGTTGTCCAAGGCGAAAACCACACTTTGAGATAGTTGTTTTTTAATTCTGTTAAGACCTTAGGAGGGAGTGTGATATTTGAGTGCTCAAAGAGATAGAAATTCGCATCTTGGGGCATAGACAAATCAGCCAAAGGAGCATTTTTGCTCGCACAACCGATGAATAATAATGCAACCAAAAAAGAGATAACAACTCTCATAGCCCACCAAAAATTTTTTCATACACTTGTATATCATAGCCCACTATGACCTTTTCGCCATCAAATCCATCAATAATAGGGCGTTTGAGTAACAATGGGTATTGATGGCAATAAGCAATCTTGGCTGCTTGATCTAAATCCATGTGTTTGAGTTCTAGCTTCTTATAAGTCGTGCCTTTGGCATTTAAAACCACATCAATCCCTAAAATCGCTACCCATCGCTCAATATCGCTCAAAGGAGGGGTGTGGGCTTTGAGATCCCAAAAATCATAAACAATATTTCTCACATCAAAAAAGTGCCGAGCTTTCTGGACACTGCCACAATTTTTAATCCCAAATAACCTCATTTTGATAGCCTTTTCTTTAGATATTCTAGCATTTTTTATCCAATAGATAATTTAAAATATTTTTTTATCAAACACTCCACACCCATCTCAATCATACGATACACCTCCTCAAATCCATCTGCATTGCGATAATGATAAGGATCAGGAATATCAGCATTTTGCAGACCAAATGCCCCTAACTTATGGATTTTAGAGGGTTCAAAGCCCATAGCAATCAAGGCTGCTACATTTGCACTATCCATAGCAACAATCATATCAAAAGTATCATCAGCATACAGGCTCACTTTCCGACTCTTCAGACTAGAAATATCAATATGGTGCCTTTTAGCCACCATCACAGACCCCTCGCACGGGCTCTCGCCATCGTGCCAGCCTGAAGTCCCTGCACTATCGACTTCTAGCTCTAGCTCCCATTTGAGGGCTAGATACCTTGCAATCCCCTCAGCTAAGGGTGAACGACAGATATTACCCAAACATACAAATAAAATCTTCACTTTTTCTCCTATTTCTCCTACATTTTCTAGCCATTGTTTTTATCACCACCACAAGACCCTCCACTACTTTTTAGTATAATACAAAAATTATTTAAATCCTAAAGGTTCATAATGACCCATAGCCCCCATTATGCTAGAAAACGGACTTATTTATTCCCTTTTTTGGCTACTCTTGTGTTTTTGCTCTTCCATCTATTGGTTTATTGGGGGCTTTTGGTGACATCAAGCCCTTTTGTCGGCGTCCAAAATGCTCTAAAAATCTTTATATGCCTCAATTTCTTAGCCACTGCTTGTTATATATTTTTCAGACAATCCCCCATCATTCCCCAATGGCTCTATCTCCTGCTCTCTATTTCTGTGGGCGTGATTTTTTCACTCTTTGTATTCATGATTTTTTATCAGTTTTTAGCTCTTTTGGGGCGATGGATCATTAGCAGTGAGCAAGTTAGCCAAGTTAGCAATGGAAAAGAAAATATTTATTTGGGATATTTGCAACTCATTATCATTGCTTTATCCATGATTTATGTCATCTATGGGATCTATAAAGGCCGTGCGCGACCATTTTTACAAAAAATCACCCTGCCAATTCCGCACCTAAAAATCCCCCTAAAAGTCATACAACTCAGTGATATCCATATCGGCAAGCTAATGCAAAAGCCCCATATCTGCCAAATTGTCCAAATGGTTAATGAACAAAAGCCCGATATTATCGTGCTTACAGGCGATATTATCGACACCTATGCACACAATGCTTGTGCTGCCCTCCAAGCGCTCAAAGACCTCCAAGCAGTTTATGGGGTTTATTATGTGCTGGGTAATCACGAATACTTCTATGACACGCCCAATATCATCGAACAAATCCAAACACTGGGCTTCCACACACTCATCAATCAAAACATCACAATATCCCAAGACAACACCCCCCTCATCACCATCATAGGCCTTGCAGATCTGATGGGAGAGCGTATGGATTACTTGCCCCCTGATATCCATCAAGCCTTTGATGGTATCAACACTTCTTTGCCTACAATCCTGCTCTCCCACCAGCCAAAAATCATCAAAAAACTCCAAGACAAAGCCATCAATCTCATTTTGAGCGGCCACACCCACGGGGGTCAATTATCTCCCTTTGGTCTTGCTGTGCTTTTAGACCAGCCCTTTTTGATGGGATTACACAAACTCTGTGAAGACCAATATCTCTATATCAACCAAGGCACAGGATTTTGGGGGCCACCAATGCGTGTAGGGACACGCGCAGAAATCACTTCTATCCAGCTCTTGCCAAAGTGATTGGAGTAGAAAGATCATAAAGCACCAAAAGAGGGGCTAAAGGGATTAAGGGGGTCAAAAAGGCTAAAAAGGGTGGCAAAAAGAGCCAAAAAGAATTAAAAGAGGGTAAAAGATGTCAAAAAAGAGGGGGGCGTGGATTATTCTTTGATAATCTCTAGAGCCTTTAAAAAGCTCAGACCATCAAGCTGCATGCCTGAAGTCATATTTTTGAGCGTGATGGTTTGTGTCTTGAATTCATCTTCGCCAATCACCACCACAAATTCATGCCCCTTGCAATCAGCATAACTGAATTGCTTTTTGAGTTTATTGACTTCAGGATAAACCTCAGTGGCAACTTTACTGCGTCTAAACGACTCTGCGAGCTTATAAGCAAAGCCAAAATACATCTCACGCATGCAAATAATCAAAATGCGCGCACTTGTAGATTTCGCACTCAAAAGCCCCAATTCCTCTAGCCCCGCCAAAAGCCGATCGATCCCTATGGACGCCCCCACACCACTCATATTTTCCTTAGAAAATGTGCGTGTCAAATTATCATATCTGCCCCCCGAACACACGCTCCCTAGGTTCTTCAAGCGATTGAGTGTCGTTTCATACACAATCCCTGTATAATACCCCAACCCTCTAGCAATCGAAAAATTCACACGATAAGTATCCCGATCCATCTCTAAACCTGAGAGGATTTCAAAAAGTCTTTCTAACTCTTCAATGCCCTTTTTAAGCTCTGTATTCCAGTCTTTGAGATGATTGATTTCAGCAAAAAACTCTTCAGCAGCACCGATTTGCTTGATACTCATCGCCTCAAGCAAGCCCTCGATTTTCTTATCAGGGAGGCAAAGTTCTTTTTTGAGCTCAGCGCACACGCCCTCTTTGCCTATTTTATCGAGTTTATCGATAATCCTTAAAGTCGCTTCAATCCCCTTAGAATCGGTGATACCAAAGTATTTACAAATCCCATTTAAAATATCTCTATGGTTGAGCCAAATAGTGAATTCTTCGATATTCAAAGCGACCATAGAAGCATACACAACTTGGACAATCTCTGCATCACAAGCAATGCACTGACTCCCGATAAAATCAAAATCACATTGCGTGAATTCGCGGTATCGCCCTCTTTGTGCACGCTCCCCACGAAAAACATTACCAATCACATAGCGCTTAAAGGGCAAGCCCACTTCATTGTGGTATTGTGAGATGAATCGTGCTAAAGGCACGGTCTGGTCAAATCGCAAAGCCACATCTCTGCTGCCGTGGTCTTTGAAACAATAGAGTTCTTTTTGGATCTCTTCACTCCCTTGCTTGATGAGAATATCAGCATATTCAAGATGGGGGGTTTCAATGGGGACAAAACCAAAACTTTCAAATACCTGCGATACCTTGGCGAGCAGCTTTGCCTTTGCCATTGCTTCTTTGGGCAATCTATCTTTGAAACCACTTAAAGTTCTAGGAACAACCAACATATTTTTCTCCAGATTTTAGCCTGCACAGCTTGAATTTGGCTCATCAGACATTCCAATCCATCACAACGATTGATAAATCCCGTATCGCCCTAAATAGTGTAATTTTCTCAATTAAAGGTTAATATGTCAAATCAATCAAGAAGAAAAAAAGGAGGGGGGCTTTACACCCCCTTGTTTTGAATATCAATGCAGAATCAATAAAATCAATCAATCATTAAGTCCATGCACCCTTAGCGTTTGGCCGCATCGATCACGCGATTTTGGTGGTCGCTTTTATGCAAGCTCAGTCTGACAATCGCATTACTCAAGGCAGTTAGAGAGTGGGGCACGTTAGGTTTCAAGCTCACTAAATCCAATCGCCCCATTTTGATCGCTTCTCCATTGACTTCAAATGTAATCTCGCCCTCAAGCACTTGCACGATGATAGGGGCAGGGGCACTATGCTCTTTCATCACAGCGCCTTTTGCCATAGTGATTCTAATTTCTTTTGTGAAGTCAGTTTCGCAGAGTAAAGTGGGTTTCACGCCCTCAAAAGTTTCTGTAGTAAAAATAATTTTTTCCATATAAATCCTTAGTTTTAGTTAATGCCAAAAAATTATAACAAACAATGGTAAAATTAATTTCCAAAACTCACCTAAAATCACGCCCCCAAAAGCCATAAAAAGCTAAAGCAAAGCGATATAGCGAGGTGGGGTGGAGGTGGGGTGGAGGAGGGGCGATGGTAGAGTGATGATAAAAGAGTTTATAAATCCAAAAGGTCTTTGATGAAAATCTTGCTGCGTTTGCCAAATTGGCTCGGAGATGGGGTGATGGCAACTCCAATGCTTGAGCTCCTCAAAGAGGCTTTTCCACAGGCTTCATTGAGTATCATAGCCCCAGCTGTCGTGGGGGCTTTGTTTGAGAAAGATACGCGTATCCAAGCATTTTTTATCGATGACACCAAAAACAGCAAAAGTAGGCTCCTTGCGACCTATCAACTGGCTAAAAAAATCGGCAAGCACGATATAGCAATCACTCTAACCAATAATTTTTATGCAGCTCTTTTGCTCCTTTGGACACAAAGCCCCATCAGAATAGGCTATGCAAAAAACTTACGCTCACTCTGTCTGACCCACGCCTTAAAACCTTTGAAAAAAGTCCATCAGGTGCTTGCTTATTGCAATCTCTTGACCCCTATCTATGGGCAATCCCTAGACCAAATCTCTCACAATGTCCCAAATCTCAAGCTCCACTTCCCCACACACAAGCACTATTCTGATAAAATCAGAATAGGTATCAATCCGGGTGGGGCTTATGGCAGTGCAAAAAGATGGCTCAAAGAATATTTTGTCGAAACAATCTTATATCTGATACAAAAAGACTATGAAGTCATCTTGTTTGGCAACCACAATGACGCAAAAGACGCTGCTGCAATGATTGAAGCTGTCAAAAAATTTCCCTTGCCACAAGAAGTTTTTGATCATATCACCGATCTCACCGGAAAAACAACTATCTCCACGCTCATCACAGAGCTTGCCAGATTGGATTTATTCATCACCAACGATAGTGGCCCCATGCATATTGCAAGCGCACTGCAAATCCCACTGATTGCTATATTTGGCCCTACCAACGCACAAGAAACTGCCCCGTGGAAACATCAAGGGGCTTTGATTTTGAATAAAAACCTCAAATGTGCACCTTGCAAAAAACGTATCTGCCCCCTTGGGCACCATAATTGTATGAAACTCATCACGCCCGATGAAGTCATCACCCAAATCGACCAACTACTCACAAGGAGCCCTGTATGCAAATCGACTTAAACACCTCAAGCCCCTTGATGCAATACAAAATACTCAGCAATGCCCTCACCCCAAGACCCATCGCTTGGATCAGCACCACCAGCCCTCAAGGTGTCATCAATCTAGCACCTTTTAGCTTCTTTGGCCCTATCAGCTCTGATCCTATCATTCTCTCTGTGTGCTTGACCCCCAAAAGCGATGGCACTCCTAAAGACACACTCAAAAATATCCTAGAAACCAAAAAAGCGACTATTTGTATGTGTGATGAAAAAAACCTCAAAGCCCTCCATCAGACATCTGCAGAGCTAGAATATGAAAAAAGTGAAGCCATAGCCTTTCAAATCGAACTTGCCCTCATCGAAGCCAACTACCCTCCGATAGCACAAGGGAGTCTGTTGGCGTTTATGTGCGAGCTTTATGATGTGCTAGAGATTTCTCAAAGCTCTAAAACCATCTTGCTAGAGGCCAAAAAATGCTTTATCGATGACACAATCTATCGCCCTGATTTGAATTTCACGCTCAAAAATATTGGCCGCAATGGCAAATATTACCAACCCGCAAGCACATTGCTTGACCCCAAAAGCCTATAAATCCCACCATTGATTATGCGACAATCCCGCCTTTAGAAGCATAATCAATCACAGCAAGCTTCTGGATAAGCTCGCTAATGAGTCCGCGCATTTCTAAACTCAAGCGGTCTGTTTGGGCTATTTGATTGAACGCATCCAAACTCAGCTTAGGACTATGGGAAGCCAAAAAATCTGCAGCCATCATCATATCGCTATCGATAATATTTTCATCTTTAAGCATTTGGGCCATCGACATAAAAGTATCTGTATCTTTGAGCCCTCCTTTTGCCTTGTCTTTGATCTCTAAAATCTGCAAATACTCCCTTGAGGGGCTAAAAACATCTTGGATATTTCCTAGGGCTTGGAGAGAGGGGTGGGTAGAGGTATCATCAGAGGGCAAGGTATCAAAGATAAACGAGGGCTTGGGAGTGATATTTTGAGAGAAAGCACTCTGCAAATTTATGGGCGTTTTTGAGATTTCCATCTGCTCTCCTTGATAAACCTGATAGCAATATCAAGAAATGAGCAAAAATCATACCATCATAAAGCACCTTGTGGTTTGCTCAAAAATTCAAAAGCTAAAGTGAGCTGACGCAAATCGATAAAAATCCCTGTTGCAAGGCTTTTGTTGAGATTTTTTGTATCTAAAATATTTAGCTCACGCTCTGCTATCAATGTCTGGAATTTCTCAAGCACCACCTCAGGCAAAGCCCCCTCTTGGACGCCTAAAATCTTATGTGCCAAAGAATTATCCATAGCTATCTCTGCTTGATTTTGGATAGAAAAATCATCATAGATTTTATTAAAATCTTCATTGCTTAGCTCCAAAAATGCGGCCACATCGATGATATTTTCTTTATCTGTATCGCTCAATGTCCCTGAAATATAGCAAAGTGCAAATAAAAACTCCACAAATTTCAATCGCTTTTTATATTCGCCATAGGTGGCTTGGAGCAAGTCTTTGCAAAGCTGCTCTAGGTCTGTATTTTCTGAAGAAGCATAGATTTCTTTGAGGTCAGAGATCATACTATTTGCTCCATTAGCATACGCACGCATTGAGGCAAATAGGCCATCTATCATCGCTGCTTGTGCTGTTTGTATTGGAGTTTGCGCTATCGAGTTAGCACCTTTGCTTGGAGTGATTTTAGATACAATCGCTGCCATAATGCCAAATTCACTCTTTTTTATCTTATCGAGTGGATTGGCTTGGACATAGGGATCTTGAGAGATGTCATATTCTTCAATTTTGATATTTGTATCTCTTGATTGGGGAGTGATGGGGTTTTTTAGGTATTCTTGTAATGTGATATAGAGATAATAAACAACGACACCTGCTAGTATTAATAAAATGATTTCCATATCTCTCCTTTAGTGGTTTCTGAGGTGGTTTTTCAACTCCCTCTTCCTGCGTTCCTCTCGCTCCTTGCTTGCCTTATGCAAACGGAGTTCTTCTTCTTTTTGCTTGGCTTCAAGTGCTAGCTTGCGTTCGCGCTTTTTCTTGATCTGCTGCATATAGTCCTCTCGCTTTTGGGGGGATTGGAAAGAAATGGGCTGCATCAGCAAAATAAACAGCACAAAAGCAAACAAAATCAATGCCACCACAGCAGAATTTTCTCCGCCTATATGATACCAAATACCCCCAATCAGCGAAGCTATCAAGAATTTTAAAAAACCTTTCATCAACAACCTTGATTCTTGAGTCAATTTTATGGTTTGTATCAATTATATAAAATTAACCTTATTTTTATGCAAATGCAAGCCGATTTTTTTCAAATCTTTTTCACCGAGCGCGAGCAAAACAACTTGAGGCAAAAACAAAGTCGGGGTGGGAATCAAGTCCCTTTTATAGAGCTTGGCAGTCTTTTTAGCGTGGGTATCAAACACCTCAAACTGCCCCATAGAAGCACTCATGATAAAATCAACACCCCGATCGATCCCCTCATATAAAATCGCCCCTGATTGCTTGAGGGCTGAGTCGGGATTGACTGCAAACAGATGGGCATAAGACTCATTTTGTAATGGCATTTCATAGCGTTTGAGTGCGATTTTTTTAAAAATCTCTCCATAGCAGACTTCTTGTTCTTCTAGCTTTGAAGAGCCCTTGAAAAATATCGTGCTAAAGCCATCAAAAGACTGCGAAACTTCCCATTGCAAGGTATCTGCAATCAATGCATTGAGATATGCTATCTGTATATTTTCTTCATAAACTAGCCCATATCGCGCTAGAGATTGATTGATTTTATCACGCAAAGATTGATCTGTATCTAAGGTCTTTTTAGCCTGCAACACATTAGCATAAGCATCGCGATCACACAGCAGCAAAGTCGTGTTATTTTTGTGCGCAAGTGCCATATTATAAGCATTAGCGAGTAAAAATTTTTCAGGATCACAAAAACTCCCCCAATACCCCCCATCATAACAAAAATCCAAACGCACGCCCATCAATCCCATCTTTTCAAGCCATGCAGCAGCGCTGATAAGCAGAGGTTCAAAATTCCATTTTTTATCATAACCACTAAAGAGCGCATAGGTGCCATTTTGTGCCTTTATGGGCTCAATAGTTGGGGCTGTGGTTGGGAATTGGAATTTGTTTTGAATATCTTTAGAAAAATCCACCCAACCACTTCCTGCAAAAGGGCATTTAGAAACTTGTGTGAGCATTTTTTGCATACCAAATATTTCTTGGTCGATACTCTCATCTTTAGGATAGACAAAATCAGCCACGCTCACAAAATTCATCACGCCATTTTTGGGATCTGACACGCTCTCGAGCAAACGTTTGATTTGATTGGGGTGGCGAGTAAATAGCCATTTGACATACAAGAAAAAGCCATCGCCAAAATAATCGGGGTTTTTTTGTGGGGAGATAAAGTTGATATTGATAAATTTTGAAAGCTCAGCCTTTTCTTTCGAGGTCAAAAATTCCCCACTTTTCATAAAAGAACGATAAAAATTCAAGGCTTCTTGAGAGTTAATTAGCAAGTCTTTGAGGGCATATCGGATTGAGATAGGCTCTAACACCCACTCTTTACCAAATCGCCCGACCAACTCCGTGATTGTGCGATTGCTAAAAACAGCTATGTTGTTGATCTTTAAAGCAATGCTAGTGTCATAGGATAAATCTCTCAAAGGCAATGCTTGCAAGACTTCAGAGAGCAGAGTATTGTCTTGATATTCAAAAACACATTTTTCATAAAAAGGATTGTAGTCTTTTTGGGCATCAAATCTAAAAACACTCAATGCAAGCTTACAGACACTCATTTAACGACCCCTTATTTTCGGCTTTGAATCTTGATTTTAACACAAAACTAAAAATATTCATTACTTTATGCTTTCAATTGTTTTTGTTTTTTTCATTTTTTTTCAATGTTTTGATGGTTTCTTGATTGCGTGGATTGGATAAAATCGCCTCTATGGAGTCTTGCATGGCCTCTTTTATGGGATTCCCAAAAATCTGCGCGATATCACAACGATGGAAAAGCACTGCATCATCGCCCTTTTTATCCTTGATAGCAATCTGGATAATCCCCTCTAAGCGCACTGCAACCACACTAGCAATATTATCACTCCCAAAGCCTGCTTCAAAGGTGATTTTATCCCCAAAAACCTCCAAACTCTCCAAAGTATAGCCCGCAAGGACAAACAACACAAAAGGGCCAAATTTTGCAAAAATCTCACGGGGCAACAAAGGCTCAAAGCCCACGCTCTCAAGATCGCATAAAATACAAAAATTCAGATCATTAGCAACCAAAAATTTTATATTTTCTAAACAATACTTGTTGCTTAGCTGTGTGTATTGATCTGTGATATGCATCAAACCTCCAAGTTTTCAAACTCTAAGAGCATACGTTCAACTTCTTGAATACCAATCTTCCAAAAAGCGCTATCTTCAATATCAAAGCCAAATGCCCCGACCAAATCCCTAGGACTCTGACTCCCACCTTTACTCAAAAAGTCGGTATAAACAGCGACAAAATCCTTGTTTTGAGATGATTGATACAGACCAAATAAAGCCAAAACAAGCAACTGCCCATAACTATATGCATAGCAATAAAAGGGTGAATGGATAAAATGGGGGATATAGCTCCACCAACGGCTATAGTTTTTAGTCAATTTCAAACTCTCGCCAAACATTTTTTGATTCTCTTCTCTCCAGATTTTATCAAAATCGCAAGTTTTAAGCTCGCCCTCTGCTTGGTGTATCCTGCGCTCAAAATTTGTCATGACCACTTGCCGAAAAAGAGTCGAAAAAATATCTTCAAGCTTGCTAGCATAAATAGCTCGCAACTCTTTGGGGCAAAGATTCTTCTTCAAGCTCTCAAACAATAACATTTCAGCAAATACAGAAGCTGTTTCTGCAGTAGTCAGAGGTGTATCCATATTCAGACAGCCTCTTTGCTTGCTGAGCTCTTGGTGGATCATGTGCCCAAATTCGTGTGCAATCGTAAAAGCATCGCGTCGATTGCCCGTAAAATTTAGCAAAACATATGGGTGCGCACTTGGCACTGCCCCGTGGCTAAATGCCCCGCCGCGTTTCCCATCTCTAGGGTGGGAGTCGATCCAACCATTTTTGATAGCTTTTTGCGCAATCTCAAAAAACATCGGAGAAAATTCCTTAAAAGCCTTCAACACCCACTCCAAGGACTCTTCATAGCTCACGCCATTGCCAGATTGCGCGATAGGGGCGTAGCGATCGTAGTCTTTGAGCTGATGGGAGAGGAGCTTGGATTTGAGGGCATAATACCGATGCACCAAAGGAAAATGCGCATTGACAATCTCAATCATACTATCAACGCTTTTTTGCGTGATTTGATTATCGATATGGCGAAACGATTCTTTGTTTTTGAAATGGCGCAATTTGGTCTGGATATGCAAGTCTTTACGCACCATATTGAAGATATAAGTCAGCAAAAAGCTTGATTTTTCTAGCACTTTGCTGAAAGATTTCTGTGCTTTTTTTCTTGTTTTTCTGTCGTGATGGTGTAAAAGGGCTAGGATTTCTTCTTCGCTGAGTTCTTTGCTGTTATGGGGGATTTTAAGCGAGGAGAGATATTCATCAAACAATCTTGAAAACGCCCCCACTCCTACAGGTGAGGTAGCAAGCAAGACTTTTTCTTCGCCCAAAGAGAGTTGATGGGATTTTTTTGCGATGAGATTTTGCAGAAAATATGCGTATTTTGTTGCGTGCTTGATCCACTCTTTTTGCTTTTGGGCTTCTAGGGAGCAAAATTCAAGCTCAAAAAACACAATATGTTCTTGGATTGCATTGATACTCAATTCATATTTGGCGTAAAAATCCCCTTGAGTGGTGTCTGCAGCAAAGACCAAAAATACATAGGTCATTGCCTTTGAAATCTCCTCGATAATCCCCTCATAGCCCTCAATCGCCTTTAGAGTATCTGCAATAGGCAATTGATCGAGTTTATGGGCGTATCGTTTCTCATAGGCTTGGGCGTTTTTTTTCAATCGCACTAAAGCCTTATCTAGCTGGGTATTATCTTTAAAAAGCGCACTCAAGTCCCAACGGTGTTCTGCTTGCTGCATGGGAGTTATCCTTTCTGGTCATCATTGCTGTGATTGGCTCTATATTTTGCCTATTGATTCTCATATTTATATCCATATCAAATTCTATCACAAAATAGCCCATAAACAACACTTCTAAGCATAAACCCCAAAGCAAGCCCACAAACGCACACAACACTAGCACTCAAGATTAGAAATGAATCTTTTAGGGCAAAGGACTGCTTTTTTGTTATAATATCTCCCAAATCAAATAAATACCACAAAAAAGGTGTTTGATGGATCGCTCATCTTTGTATGCCATCACGATGAATATACTCGAAGATGGCTGTAGTTCCTCTCAAAACCTCGCTGAGTTCAACGAAAATACTATTGCCAAACTCCATGAGCATATCCAAACAGCCCTGCAAACCCAGCCCATCAATACCGATGACAAAACCTCTCAAGAATATATCCGCCAAGCTATCATTGATTTTTATCATAAGCAGGGCATGAGCGCTTTTGTGGTCTTTGATAGAGCTAAAAAAATCCACATTTCTACAGCCATCAAAGACACAGACAACAATCTTTGCGTGCTGTTTTTGAGCCGATGGCTGGAAAAAAACAAAAAAACATTTCAGACCAAAACTGCTGATGGCAAAGACACACTCTCGCATAAAAATTTTGATTTGATCTTAGAATATGCCAAGGGTTGTATCGATTTTGAAGACAATATGCTTTTGCGCTCAGTGATCCGCAGTGCAATCAAAAAAACGCTCAATCTCAACCCCAGAGATGGTTTATTTTTCTCCAAACTCGGGATATTTTTTAAAATCTTTGATTTCAACTTTGTCCAAATCAGCAATGAAATCCGCAGTGTCCAAAAGCTCAATACAGCGCGATTACTCAATGATGATGACAAGCTCAAAATGAATATTTATTTGAAAAAAATCGATTTCAAAAAGCTCATCTTAGAAGGTATCGATCGTGTTTTGAGCACTAAAATCGACCTAGAAACCACCACAAATATTGATTTTTCTAAAAATTTCCTCTTTTTCCTTGCGCAAGAGCTGCGTTTAGAGCTTGATAAAGTCTTTGATACAGCAATCCCTAGTATCTTAAGGACTTGTTTTATCGAAGAAAGAATCCGCGCACACAAAAGCCTGATTTTTGAAACCATAGCCCACAAACTCCTCAAACTCATCTATCAGCACTCCAAAGGAGCAAGGGAGTTTATCGCTTTCTATAATGGACAGAGTATTGATATTGAAAAAGACTATCAGCTTTCTGTCCCCATCATTGCTGATATCAAGGGCGAAGAGTGGGATATTAGCAGAATAGAAAGTATCACTTCTGAACGTTTCAGTGTGCAACAAACCATCGATAGCCTCTATGATAAAATAAAAGACACCAACGCAGAAATAGCCGATATTGACGCGCTCACGAGCCACACCCAAGATTTAATCTCGGAAAAAACCAAGCTCCTAGACTCTCTTGATGCACTCTATGATAAGAAAAAAAAGGCGTTGTTAGATTTTAAAAATGAAGAAACAATCCAAAAAGAAACTATCAGCACGAGCCTAGCAAAGTGCCTTGAAGAGAAAAAATCCCTGCTTGAAGCGATCCAAACTCTCAACGAAGAAAATAATGCGACAAAAGTCCAAAAAGCCCAGCTTATCCGCAGGCAAAAAGCCCTAGAACAAGACATAGAAAAAGAAACAGAAAACCATCAAATCATTTTTATCCAATACAATATGCTCATCAATGCCCTCTCAAACGCCATAGGAGATCTCAAGATTGAACACTAAAGCCCAAACAACGCACCGCGACCAAAACCTCAAACTCCAGACTAAAATGCTCATATCCACAATCACTATGGGCTTTATGCTCGTATGTATCACATCGTTTTTAGCGCTCAGTGGGCTCAAGTATGACTATGACCTCAATTTCCCAGGACCCATCAAAGAAATCCAAAAACTCAAGCAAATCCAAGATTTTTATATCATCGATATCATGAACTACATCAACCAAAAAGCCGATATTTCAACCAATCAAAACCGAATGCTCACCCTCTGGAACGACTATAAAAATCTCCGAGAACCCAAGACAAACTTCTCCCATCTCCTCAAGAGATTTTATCAAGAAAAATTTGCCAGAGATGACTACATCAAAATCCGCCAATACCACCAACAAGAAATCGAAGAAATCCAAAAAGTCGATACCATCATCGCAAGCACCAACGAACTACTCACCAAGCTCTACCACAAACAATCCAAGCACTACCAAGAAGATATCAAAACCCTCATCAGCCTAAGTGTCACCATCAATGACACCATCTCAAATATCATCGGATTAGACCTCAAAATCTCTATGCTCAAAAATTCTACAACAAATATGATCTATAAAATCACTCTAGTTATCTTGACAATTTTTATGTTTATCGTGATTTTTATGACACTCTTCCTTTCTAATCTTGTCTTAGGCTATATCAAAAACACCAACCAAGAACTCCAAAATGTTGTCGAACAAAAGACCAAAGAACTCAAAGAAATCAACCTCAACCTCCAAAAAACGATCGAATATGAAGTCGAACAATCCCGCAAAAAAGATCAAATCATGTATCAGCAAGCGCGTCTTGCTTCAATGGGCGAAATGATCCAAAACATCGCCCACCAATGGCGCCAACCCCTCAATTCACTCCTGATACTCATACAAAGCTTTAAAATCAAATTCAATAGTGGTAAGCTCGATCAACAATTTGTCCAAACCCAGACAGAAGACGCCTTGCGGATTGCCAAAAATATGTCAATGACAATTGAAAATTTCAGGAATTTTTTCCAGCTCAACCGCGATAAAAGCTCCTTTTCCATCGCAAAAGCTATCCAAGATTCCATCAAAATAGTCCAGCCCACCTTGCAGCAAAAAAACATCACTATCGAGCTTGATATTGTCAATGACACTCAATTTTATGGCCACGAAAATGCCTTCACACAAGTGATTTTAAATCTCCTCAAAAACTCCTATGACGCATTTTCAGAACGCAAAATCCACCACGGCGTGTGCGCGCTCACTCTCTATATCACAGATACTTGTGCTTGTATCTCTATCAAGGACAACGCTGGAGGGATCAAATCAGAAAATATCAATAAAATCTTTGAACCCTACTTCACCACCAAGCACAAATCCTTAGGCACAGGCATTGGTCTGTATATGACCAAACAGATCATAGAAAGACAAATGCAAGGCACAATATCGGCTTCTAATCTCAATTGGATCAGTAAAATTTCTGCAGAAAGTTACTATGGAGCAATTTTTTTGATAGAATTACCCCTAAGAACAAATCAACAAAAGGATAAAAATGGACAAATATGAAAATCTCAAGAACCTCACCGTTTTATATGTCGAAGATGATGAAGATACCCAACGCATTACATCTATTGTGCTTGAGGATTATGTAGGGAGGCTAATTCTAGCAAAAAATGGTCAAGAGGCACTCAATATCTTTGATACCCATAATGTTGATGTGATCTTAACAGATATTTTAATGCCAAAACTCAATGGTATCGAACTGATCCGAGCAATCCGCAATGGGAAAACAAACCCCTATTGCCCCGTAATCTTCACCACTGCACACACTGAAGTCCCTTATTTGCTCGATGCGATCAGTCTGAAAGTTGATGGCTATATTCTCAAGCCCCTTGATGTCGATGAACTACTCAACGCACTGCAAAAAGCAATGCTCCCCAAACTCCAAGCCCTTGAACTAGAATCAAAAAATCTCCTCATCAATGCAATCTCTGCGTTTGTCGGGGGCAAAAAGATAGAAATCATCAAATTTTTGCTTGAAAACTGCGATGAAGACCACGTCTATTATGGCTCTTATGAAGACATCATCTCGCATTTAAATGTATCCAAGCCCACGATTGTCAAGACCTTCAAACAGCTCATTGAAGTGGGGCTTTTGATTAAAATCAAAAATAAGGTCTATAAAATCCACCCCGATATCACCATCAAAGACAATTAATCGCTGAAATTATTGACTTTAGTGCTAAGGTTTGTATAGAATACGAACCTTACATTTTCATTTGATGACTCCAAATATCCAAATCTCATCGCAATGTGCTTTGATTAGAGGAAAATTCCAAGGATAGAGATGACCACAGAACAAAATCCCAGCACTTCAAAAACCCGAACCCACACCCCTGTAGATGGCTATCGTATCGAAGAACTCCGCACAAAGCCGATGGAAAAGCTCATCGAAATAGCCAACAAACTCGAGATAGAAAACCCCCAAGAATACAAGCGCCAAGACTTGATGTTTGAGATCTTAAAAACTCAAGTGAGCCAAGGCGGCTATATCCTTTTCACGGGGATTTTGGAGATGACTCCTGAGGGCTATGGGTTTTTAAGAGGGATTGATGAAACCTTCACAGATAGCCAAAACGACACTTATGTCAGCCAATCACAAATCAGAAGATTTGCTCTGCGGACAGGCGATATTGTCACAGGGCAAGTGCGCTCGCCTAAAGATCAAGAGCGCTACTATGCTCTGCTTAAAATCGAAGCAGTCAATTACCTCTCGCTTGAAGAAATCAAAAATCGCCCCTTATTTGACAATCTCACCCCCCTTTTTCCCACAGAACAAATCAAGCTCGAATACGAACCCATCAAAGTCACAGGCAGAATGCTCGATCTTTTTAGCCCCATTGGCAAAGGGCAAAGAGCCCTCATCGTAGCCCCACCCCGCACGGGAAAAACTGAACTGATGAAGGAACTCGCCCACGGCATTACCTATAACCACCCAGAGATTGAACTCATTGTCTTGCTTGTCGATGAACGCCCTGAAGAAGTGACTGATATGCAGCGGAGCGTGAAGGGGCAAGTTTTCAGCTCTACTTTTGACCTCCCCTCAGCCAACCATATTCGTGTCGCAGAACTAGCCCTTGAGCGAGCAAAAAGGCGCATAGAAATGGGAAAAGATGTCGTGATTTTGCTTGATTCTATCACGCGTTTAGCGCGAGCTTATAATGCCATCACTCCATCAAGTGGAAAAGTGCTAAGTGGTGGGGTTGATGCTAATGCTTTGCATAAACCAAAGCGATTTTTTGGAGCGGCCAGAAATATTGAACAAGGGGGGAGCTTGACTATCATTGCTACAGCTTTGATTGAAACAGGCTCGCGCATGGACGAAGTGATTTTTGAAGAATTCAAAGGCACGGGCAATAGCGAAATTGTCCTAGCAAGAAATATCGCTGATCGGCGCATTTATCCTGCGTTTGATATCCTCAAATCAGGCACAAGAAAAGATGACTTGCTCTTAGGCAAAGACAAGCTCACAAAAGTATGGATGCTACGCAATGTGATGCAGCAAATGGACGATATTGAAGCCCTGACCTTTATCTATTCAAAAATGCAAAAAACCAAAGACAATGAAGAATTTTTAAATATGATGAACGAAAAAGAGTGATGGGTGAAAGCGGGCATTTTTGATAGTGGCGTGGGGGGGCTTACGGTTTTAAAAAGCATTTTAAAAGCAGGCTTGTTTGATGAGATTGTCTATTATGGGGATACAGCCAGAGTCCCTTATGGTGTCAAAGACAAGCAAACTATCATCAATTTCTCACTCCAAGCACTCGATTTTTTCGCCCCACACCATATTGATATTCTCATCATCGCTTGTAACACGGCTAGCTCCTATGCCCTTGAGGCAATGCGTGCGCAAAGCCCTGTCCCTATCGTGGGCGTTATAGAGCCCGGTATCCAAGCCCTCCAAGACAAAATCACAGACAAAACAGCTTCTATCCTAGTCCTTGCCACTGCTGCGACTATCTCTTCTGGCGCTTATCAAAACAGACTCCAAACCCAAGGCTATCAGCACATACAAGGTCTTGCTACAGGGCTTTTTGTCCCCATTGTCGAAGAGGGGATTATAGACAAAAAAGTCCTAGAGGCTGTGATGGGATATTATTTTGCGCCCATCACCACCCCCCCTAAAGCTATTATTTTAGGCTGCACGCACTTCCCCCTAATCGCACCTGCTATCGATACATTTTTCCAACACCAAAGCATACTGATCCACTCAGGAGATGCCATCATCACCCACCTACAAAACAACTACCACATCACCCCCCATAAAGAAAAAATACAGACCAAAATAAACTTTTATGCCTCTGGAAATCCCCTCGCACTCGAACAAACTGCACAAAAGTGGCTCTATAATCTCTAAAAATAAATTTCTTATTGTATAATTACTTATTTTTTAACTTTTTTTAGATAGAATCTTTGCAAAGACCCCAACAGGAATCACAGGAACCCAAAATGATCAAAACAACCCTTATTGGAGGGATATTTTTTGTCGTATTTTTTCTGCTATTGCCCGAAAATCAGGGCTTGAATAATCTAGGCATTAAAATCATTGGACTGTATTTCTTTGCTGGAGTATTGTATTTTTCACTCATTGTTATCTTGTGGGTATTTTTTGGTATCAAAGCTCCCATTGAAAGTATTGATGGCTTCATCTATGAAAAATGGCTCAAAAAATGGTTTTCAAAAAAGAAAGGCTAAAGCTCGTTATTTAGGGCTTTATAGCGTTCAATCAAATCAAAATCACACTCCAAAAGCACTCAAAAATACTAACTCCACCCACGCCCCATAGCAAGGCATTGCCCCTGCCCCCTCCTCGCTCCAAAGTATCACCAAACAATTTTGATTATAATTATTTATTTGATTTACTTTTTAAAGCTTGGATATCTTTTTGGTAATATTTGACATTATGGAAACGCAACTCTTTGTCGATTTTCTCAAGACTCTCTGCATACACTTGATTGAGGATCTTTCTGATACTATCTGCATAGCTGTATGTATCGCTTGTATGGACGACCTTATCTGTCATGAACCCACCTGAGTGGTTACGCACTCTCTTGATGTAGTGCTCTTTGCTATGGATTTTAGAAAGGTCGATACTAAAAGTATGGAACACTTCTGCGCTCAAAGGCTCTAAAAAATCAAATCTCAAAATACCCGAAGACATATCCATACCCTCTTGGAGAGGAGATTTTTGATTGTTTTTATAATCCATCTGATTCTCTTCTAAAATATCAATATGCCCGCTGATACGAAACGCCAAATACCCTGCTTGCTTCTCTTGTGCGTTTAAAGTATTCTCATTTTGAGTGGGAATGATCTCATAGCCCTCAGTCTGGAGGATTTCTTTGATCTGTGATTGGAGTGCTGCATCAAACTTTTCTTGATACTCTGCTGGAATATTTTTGCTAAAAGAAATCTTTGGAGAGAGCAAAATCACCTTATAGCCGTTCTTTTCTTGCTGTTTGTCTTTGACTTGATAGTGGAAATTCAAAGACACTTTATCTTCAGAATGCCCTGAAGCACCATAACTTGTCAATGCAAGCGAAATGCTTGTCATCAAGGCCAATGTTGTTTTTTTCATACTGAAATCCTTTCAATGGTAATCAATTTTAGGGGCAAGTTTAATACCTTAATCTAAATAAATCATCACATATTCTTCATATTTTAGCCCAAGCACAAAATCAATGCTCTCTAACAACCCACTCTAGCACCCCCACTCCCACGCGCCCCACTCTTTAGAGTTATTTTAAAAATAACAACAATTTTTAATATTATTAAAATAATCCTTGCTATATAATGCCTTTTATTTCAATATTCAAGGACTTTTTATGCAACTTTTATATTTTAAGAATCCTATCTTGTGTATCAAATCCCCCTCAAAAATTTTTATTTTCTTACTGACTTATCATCTCTCCTTGTTTGCACAAGACCAAGAAAAGACTTACACACTCAATAAATCTGTCGTTTCAGCTTCAGGCTTCGCCCAAGACCTCAAAGACGCGCCTGCTTCAATATCTGTCATCACAAAACAACAACTCGAAAGCCGCCCTTTTAAAGACATCGGTGAAGCTGTGTCTTTAGTCCCAGGGGTGAGTATCGATACCAATCAAGGGCAAAACGGCGCCTATCCCATCTCTATCCGAGGAATGCCCGCTGCTTATACGCTCATACTCATCGATGGCAAAAGGCAAGATGTCACCTCAGCAGCTTTCCCTAATGGCTATGGAGATTGGACTTTCTCAGGCTTCATGCCCCCTTTAGCAATGATCGAACGGATCGAGGTCATCAAAGGGCCAATGAGCACGCTCTATGGGAGTGATGCCATCGGTGGGGTCATCAACATCATCACGAAAAAAAATCTCGATAAATGGGGTTCTAGCTTCTCTTTGGAGAGCACTTTTGAAGAGAAAAAATATCTGGGTAATATCTATTCAGGAAGCTTTTATACTTCAGGCCCTCTTGATAAAGCCAAAAAATGGGGCATATCGCTGCGTGGACGCGAGTGGTATCGTGCCTTTGTGCCACTCAAAAATATGTCTGTTTTCAAAGACACCAAAGGACTCAATCCCACACAAACAGGCTACAATGGCTCTGATGGCAAAGTATCTATAGAAACCAACAACTACAATATCGGCACTCGGCTCTCCTATCGCCCTGATAACAACAACTACACCTATTTAGACGCCTTTTGGGCCGATCAATATCTCAATAACAATCGCCCTATCTACAGCTTGAGTGCGAATAAAAAACTCCACGCACTCAGGCAAAATATAATTCTAGCCCATCTGGGGAATTATTCATTTGGCAAGACAGATACCTCATTACAATACAACTCCACGCAACTCCACGGCCGCCCTATCGACCTCAAGACAGACCCTAGAGATAGGGATTTGAGAGGCGATGATGTGCTTGTTGATTCTAAGCTTGTGATGGGGCTAACATCTAGCAAGCTCACATTGGGTGGGAGGTATTGGTTTAGCAGTATGAACGATCGTGTATTGGTGCAAAAAAGCTTTATTTATCAACACAATGCGAGCTTGTTTGCTGAAAATGAATTGGCCATTACTGATGATTTGTTTCTCACATTAGGTATTAGGGAGAATTGGAATTCATCTTTTGGGTTCAATACCTCGCCCAGAGCGTATTTGGTCTATAATGCGACAGATTATCTCACGCTCAAAGGTGGTGTTTCTACGGGGTATAAAACTCCAGGGATCAATCAAGCAGTAAAAGGCGTGTATAACTATGGCAAAAATGGGCGTTTCATCTATGGAAATCCCTCGCTCAAGCCAGAGAGCTCTATCAACTTTGAAGCTTCTATCTTGAGTGAAACAGACTATACAGACGCAGGTATCACGGGGTTTTATAATCTTTTTAATGACAAAATCACCTCTGCAGGCACAAAAGATCAAGGAGCCCTGCTCCCTGATGGAGAAATCTGTGTGCATAAAATCTCAAGTGGCAGTGGTGGCTGTGAATACAATATCAATGCTGATAGTGCTAAAACTTATGGCGCAGAGGTATTTTTCACGCTAAAGCCCCTCAATATCGGCTTTGGCAATATCGGATTCAATCTCAACTACGCCTTCACACGCTCACTCATCACTTCAGGAGAGGGCAAGGGACTGCCTTTAAATGAAATCCCCGCACACAATCTCAACGCCCAACTCAACTACACGTTCAAAAAAGTTGGCTTCTACCTAAGGAGCGAATACAGAGCACATCAGATATTCAAGGTCGGGCGTGGGTATTCTAAACTCTCAGACCTCCAAAGTTTTAGGGCACTCAACCCAGATCATTGGTATTTCAAACCTTACTTTTTGCTCCATTTAGGCGGGAATTATGACATCACACCCCAAATCCGAGTCAATGTCGGTGTGTATAATCTCTTAGACCATGATTTCATTGATTATAGCAATATCAATAATGGAGGCAAAGGCGGAAAAGTAAGCACAAGTCTATACAACAACTACGCTTATGTCCATGAGGGCAGGCGCTATTTTGTCAGCTTGAATATGGATTTTTAAGGGGCTAGAAATGCAAATGATTCTTTTTGTCTTGCTAGGTCTTTTGTCTTTATGGCTTGAGGCCAAGCCCAATCAAGATATCCCGCCCATCAAAAAAGAAGTCTATACGCACTTCAAGCTCAAAAACTTCACTCTAAGCAGCGCTCAAGGCAGAAAATATAAAATTTTCCTCGCTATCCCCTCTACCCCGCCCCCTAAAGAGGGTTATAGCGTCTTGTATATGCTCGATGGCAACAAACAATTCCCTATGCTCCTCAATCTCTACACGCCCATAAGCTCGCCCCCTTTGATAGTAGCCATCGGCTATTTGGGACATCTGGGCTATGATATTCCTGCTAGAACTCATGACTACACGCCCAAAGCAAAGGGCAAACAATATGCACAAGGTGGGGGAGCAGAGGAGTTCTATCATTTCATAGAAAATAAACTCAAGCCCACCATCACAAGCCACTATCCCATCAACACAAACAAACAAGCCTTATTTGGACACTCATTTGGTGGGCTATTTGTCTTATACACACTATTCACACACCCAAAGGCATTTAACGACTATATCGCTGCTTCTCCCTCGCTATGGTGGGGCGATGGAGTCATTATCCCCACACACAAGCCCTTTATCAAATCCCTCCCCCACTCACTCACCATCACATTAGGCGAGCTAGAAAACAAGCCCTCTAAAGCCCCTTTTAACGCCTATACACTCACACAAGAGCTACGCAAGCAAGGAGTCAATGCAGCATTTATCTCTTTCCCCCATCAAACCCACGGCAGTTCCATTGCTGCTGCGCTCAAAACTGCACTCAAGGTCATTGCAAGCCCCTAAGATACAATTCGCACTCTAAAGCCCTTGGCAAGCCTTGTATCACACCTTTAAAAACTCTCTATGAAAAAACCCCCTCTCTCTCTTGCAAAAGCAAAGCTAGGGGGCAAAATGTTAAAATACTAGAAGATATTAAAAAATATTAGAAGATATAAGAAATAAATGCATAAAACCTTTGATAATCCACACCAAACAAATCTCTACCCCTCGCGCGTGTGATACTCAAAGTATCAAGCCCCTCTGCGATAGCCCTATCATCAAAATGTGTTTGTGCTGCACGATTGGTCAATGAGCCTGTGACATAGCGAACGCCTAGATTAACGACATTGCTAAATTTATAGCCCAACCCCCCTCCATAGATCAATCCATCATAATTGGTGCTAATCGTGGGATTGGCCCCACGCCCTGTCGCCATATAAGTGTCTTTCATGAACAACCAAGTATAGCCCACAAGCCCCACAACATAAAAGCCCTTGTATTCAAGCCCCAACATCAAAGGCAGCTGGATACCATAGCCTGCTATGCCCTCAGTTTCTTGAACCTCTAGCAATCGATGGTCGCTCAAGACATTGGATCTCCCTCGTATCATCAAATAGATAGGAACGCTCAGCTCAGTCCCTGCCATCAAGCTCAGTCCCCCAAAAAGGGATTCAATACTCCGAATATAGGTGCTATAAGCCAAATCAGCAGAAACATATTGGGAACGTCCTAGCATTGTATAAGAACTCCCGATACTCCCTTCATTGAATAAATACCACCTTCGCACAGAGCCTGTAGCCTTGGTGCCGCTGACAATTGAACCTTTGGTGAATTGGCGCAACACACCATTGCGATTATTCTGGACACTCTTGAGTGTGCTTTTGGGATTTCTAGGATCTTTAGCCACAGCCTCAGCACTGACAAAAAGCATTGCTATAGACACACATACAAATAATATTTTTTTCACTCTAAAGCCTTTGTAAAGAGATTTGAAATTCTATTACAAAAATCGGCAAAAATTAGATATATTTAACATCGCTAAAATCCAATGCTTAAGGAGTAGTTTTGAACTCTAAACAATGGCTTGCCCTCAAGGCTTCTGCAGGAAGTGGGAAAACCTTTGCCCTTTCAATGCGATATGTCAGCTTGCTTTTGCGTGGAGCTAATCCCAATGAAATCCTCACCCTCACCTTTACCAAAAAAGCTGCCCTAGAGATGAGCAAACGGATCCAAAAAAATCTCTTAGAGCTCAAAAACGATCGCAACGCCCAAGCCCTCAAAGATGAGCTAGCCCGCTATGGCATTACAGCTGCAAGTATCCGTGAAAATATTGATAAAGTCTATCAAAAATTCCTAGATTCCAATACAAAAATCACAACAATCGATGCGTTTTTGAACTCTATCCTCAAAAAATTCTGCTGGTATGCTGGGGTCAGCCACGGATTTCAGGTCGAATTTGAAGATAAAAATGCAATTTTTGAAGACTTCCTATCCTCGCTCTGCCAAAAAGATTTCAAAAGATTTTTAGACTTTTGTGTTGATGTTTCCATCAGCCCGCAGGTTATATTAGACTTGATTGCTCAGCTCAATGCCCAACATTTCAAGATCGATGACCATCTCTACAAACCCACAAACTCCCCAACTCAAGCAGATATTTTACACACTGCTACAACGATCAAAAATTATATCAGCGGACTCGAAAATGCTTCTGCTAGTGCAAAAGAGGCTATCAAAAATGAAAGTTTCAAAACACTCCTTGAAAGCAAACTTTCGTGGCTCAAAGAAGATTATCGCTTTTTCAAAAAGCTCGATCTAACCCCCATCGCACACACAATACAAGAGTTTAAAAATATGTTCCAAGAGTATTTTGACGCTCAAGAATATGCTATATTTTCTGAACTTGCCTACTTTCTTAAGCAATACAAACAAAGAAGAAAAATCTCAACAAGCACACTGAGCTTTGAAGCCATCACACTCAAGACCTATGAATTGCTCCAAGAGCATTTTGAACGGGATTTTTTCTATTTCAGATTGGACGCACACATCACACATATCCTTATTGATGAATTCCAAGACACCAGCACAATCCAATACAAAATCCTCAAGCCCTTGATCGATGAAATCTATGCAGGGAAAGGGCGATTTGAAGAGAGGAGTGTCTTTTTTGTAGGGGATAGTAAACAGAGTATCTATCGCTTCAGAGGGAGCAATAGCGAGCTTTTTGATGAAGTATCCAGAAATATCCAACAAGAAAATCTGCCCTATAACTACCGAAGCTCGAGTCTTGTAGTCGATTATGTCAATGAGATTTTTGCCCCCAAAATCCCTAACTATATCCCCCAGCAAACCCCTCCAGACAAAAGCACCACCCAAGGCTATATCAAAGCCTGCCCTGTAGCGATAGGAGAAGACAAAAATGATAATAGAGAAAGAGTATTCACTGCTATCAAAACCCATATCGACACGCTGCTTGCAAACAACATTTCTATGGAAAAAATCGCTGTTTTGTGCTTTAACAATGCCGATGTGGATGCACTCAAAGAATTTTTATTACTCCATAACCCCACACTCCAAATCCTTACAGAAGCCACGAGCAAGCTCTGTATGCAAAATGAATCCAAAATCATCTTGCACGCCATAGACTTTGCACAAACCCAGCTTGAATTGTATAAAAAATCTGCCATCAAACTAGCTGGACTGCCCTATGATACCGATATTATAATGCCTACATACACTGCTGTGAAATCCCCGCAGAAATTTGTCCTTGAAGTGATGGAAACCTTTGGGCTTTATGGGAAAGCAGCGCAGCAAATGCTAGAAGCTTCCTTTGCCTATGACAATCTTGAAGATTTCAAAGAAGGGCTCAATCGGAGCGAAAATAAATTCAGTCCTGAAGCCCAAAAAGGACTTTTAATCATGACAATCCATAAATCCAAGGGATTAGAATTTGATTATGTCCTCTTGTGCGATCGTATCAAAGACCCCACCTATGACCGCAATAAATTTTTCCTCCAATATCAAGGTATCGAGCTCAAAAGAATATTTTATAAAGCCCTATCTGCTGAAAGCACAACGCGTGAAATGGTAGATCCCATCTATCAAGAAGCCCTAGAGGGAGAAAATTCCCAAGCAGCCACAGAAAAAATCAATGTCTTGTATGTAGCCTTCACACGCGCTAAAGAGGGACTTATCATCATCTATAAAGACACAGAAAAAGAAAGCAAAAGCGCTTTCACCTCCCTTGATCTCAAACCCATAGAATATGGCAAAATCTCCACCCCTCCCATCGCCCATATTTCACAACCCACCCAAATTCCTCAATATATCCAGCAGCAAAACTTTGGCAAGCAAGTTGATTTTATCAAACAAGACACCCCCACACAAGACTTCAGCCACCTAGACGCTATCTTTGGAGAAGCCCTGCACCAAGCCCTTGAATACAAACTTGGCCACCATATCCCCCCACACACAATCGCCCAAAAAATCAACAATCAATTTGGCTACTACCTGCCACAAAAAAGTATCCAACGCATTTTTGAACTCATAGAAAATCTCCAAAAAAATGCAACATTTCAATCAATCATCAGAGAAAGTTCGATAAAATCGGAGGTTTCATATTTGTATCGTGATACGCTCAATCGTATCGATGGGTTGATTTTAGATGCAAACAACCAAGTCATCATTATTGATTATAAAAGTGGTATCAAAAACAAAGAAAAACATATCGAACAAGTCAAAAAATATTTGGAATTTACCCAAACACAATTCGCACATAACCCCACAAAAGCTTATGTTTTATATGTGCGTGACCCCATAGAGTTTATCCCTGTGATATAGCTTCGTTTTGGAGGAGAACAATAAGGAGAAAAATGGAAGAAATATTGAAAGTTTCTAAAGAAGATCAAAAAGCTCAAAATTCCACCTACTACATCAAAGACAAACTACAAAGAGGCCTGCATACATTTATCGGGCACGAATCTTTTGGTGGATTGCTGCTGTTTTTTTGCGTGGTGCTAGCGCTCATCATTGCCAACTCAGAGTTTTCTAATATCTATTTTGGTATCTGGCAGTTAGAATTTGGCGGCTTCATCGGCAACAAAAGCAGTGGCGTGACACTTTTAGCCTTTATCAATGATGTTTTGATGTCATTGTTTTTTTTGATGGTGGGGTTAGAGATGAAACGAGAGGTGCTATATGGCGAGCTAGCAGGCTTTAAAAAAGTCGGCTTCTCTGTCTTTGGGGCACTTGGAGGTATGGTAGTCCCGATTCTGATTTATATCTATTTCAACCACAATACCCCATCAGCCCACGGCTTTGGCGTGGCTATGAGCACAGATACAGCGTTTGCACTGGGCGTGATCTTGCTTTTAGGCAAGCGCGTGCCTCCTGTGATTAAGATTTTTCTTGTCACACTCGCTGTTGCTGATGACTTAGGGGCTATCAGTGTGATCGCGCTATTTTATACCAACACGCTCCATTTGGGCTGGCTTTATGTGTCTTTGGGTCTTATCTGTGTCCTCATCTATCTCAACTACACAGACACCAAATACCTATCGAGCTATCTGGGCGTGGGAGTTTTGCTTTGGATTGCTGTGCATAATAGTGGTATCCACGCCACCGTAGCAGCTGTGATCTTAGCTCTCACCATACCTGGAAGATCCAATATCACCAAAACATATTTCATGAATATGATGGAAGAATGGAATAAAATCAATTTCATGACCAACAATGGCAGAGATATCCATATCGATCCCATTGAGGGGAAAATGGGATTTCTGAGGGCTTCGTGGAAAAATATCAAAAATTTCATACGCTCCAGTGAAGATGTCGAGAAAAAAATCGATATGGAAAAAATCAGCAAACAAGTCCATATGCTCGATACCATCGCTAAATATTCCAAATATGCCCAAAACCCCCTTATTCGTATCGAAGTAGCCCTGCAGCCGCTGTGTGCGTATTTTATCGTGCCATTATTTGCCTTTGCCAATGCAGGGGTCAAAATCAGTGCAGATGTGGCATTTAATATCGATGGAATCTTCTATGGAACGGTGCTTGGGCTTGTGATCGGCAAGCCTGTGGGGATTGTGGTATTTACTTATTTGAGCGAAAAGCTCAATCTTTCTGTGCGCCCTAAGGGCTTGAATTATGGACATATCCTTGCTGCGGGCTCTCTAGCAGGGATTGGCTTTACAATGTCAATGTTTGTAGCAAACCTTGCTTATAACAACCCTGCTGCGATCGATGTTTCTAAAATCTCTATCTTGTTTGCTTCTTTGATTTCTGTGATTTTAGGCATTATCTTGATGTTTTTGAGCACAAAATCCCCAAAAAGGAGGCTCTATGCCTGAATTAGAAATGCCCGCACGAACAAGCTTGGCTAGAGTTTTTTTGAATTTTATCAAAAGTGAATCTTTTGGTGGGATTTTTTTATTCATCAGTGCACTTTTGGCAATGGTAGTAGCAAACTCCCCTTGGAGTGCATACTACTTTGAGTTCTGGCATATGGATTTTGGCTTCTCGCTTGGAGAGCATTTTGTCGGATTTTCTATACACAATTGGATCAATGATGTCTTGATGGCGCTATTTTTCTTGATGGTGGGCTTAGAAATCAAAAGAGAAGTGCTCTTTGGTGAGCTTTCTGGCTTTAAAAAGGCCGCATTTCCTGCGATCGCAGCACTTGGTGGTATGATAGCCCCAGGCTTGATTTATTATGGACTCAACGCAGGCACAGATTCTTACCACGGATTTGGTATCCCTATGGCCACTGATATTGCCTTTGCTTTAGGGGTGATCATGCTTTTAGGCAAAAGAGTCCCCATGGCTTTGAAGGTATTTTTAGTCACGCTCGCTGTTGCTGATGACTTAGGGGCGATTGTTGTCATTGCGATTTTTTATACCTCAGGGCTAGAGTTCATGTGGCTATTGGTGGCTGCTTTGATTGTGGTGATTCTCATTGCGCTCAACAAAATAGGTGTTAAAAATCTGATTCCTTATTTGATTTTGGGTATTTTCCTTTGGTTTGCTGTGCATCATAGCGGTATCCACGCTACTATCGCTGCTGTGGTGCTAGCATTTTGTATCCCCATCAAACCCCATAAACAAAACGAAAACTTCTCCCATCTCATCAAAACTCTGGGTGAGTCCTTCAGACTCAAAAGCTCCCAACACAATCAAGCGCTTTTAAACCAAGAACAAATCCATATCCTCTATGCCATCAAAGATGAAGCCAAAGCAATCCAAAGCCCCTTAGGTAGGCTAGAGCATATGCTCCAACCTTGGAGTGCTTATTTCATCATGCCCTTATTTGCCTTTGCTAATGCAGGGGTGAATATCGGGAGTGATATCCACTTTGATACCGACCATATCCTTTTGGGCGTGATTTTAGGGCTTGTGATCGGCAAGCCTGTGGGGATTTTTATCATCACCTTTTTATGCGAAAAGCTAGGGATTGCCTCAAGACCTCAAGGGATCAGCTGGGGGCATATCCTTGGGGCAGGAATGCTCGCTGGAATCGGCTTTACAATGTCGATGTTTGTTTCTAATCTTGCCTTTTCTCACCCTGAATCCATGGAAGTATCTAAGGTTTCTATTTTGCTAGGCTCATTGATTTCTGGGGTGATTGGGGTGATTTATCTGATGGTATTGCATGCCCTAAAAGCTAAAGGAAATTAAATGAAACAAATGATAAAATATACCCTTATTTCAACACAAAAGGACATCGATGCAAAATTATAAAGAGCTCTTAACTTCTATCCTGCCACTCTTGGTATTGTTTGGTGTGTTTTATTTCTTCATTATTCGCCCCCAACGCACCCAACAAAAAAGACACAAAGAAATGCTAGCCAATCTCCAAAAAGGCGATAAAATCGTTACACAAGGTGGCTTTATCTGTGAGGTGATCAAGCCTGAAGATACATTTTTTAGTGTCAAGCTCAATGATGATACGATTGTCAAGCTGTCTAAAGAATATGTTGCCTATAAACTCGGTGATACCAACTCAAAATAAAATCAAAGTAATATTCTAATATGAAGCAAACACTCAACTCAAGATTGATCATCTTTATCCTTGCTATCATCTTTGGCGTGGGGCTGTCTATCCCCTCTTTGTTCCATACCAAAGGCCCTCAAATCAGTCTGGGCTTAGACCTCCAAGGAGGGCTTAACCTCCTTTTAGGGGTCAAAACCCAGGAAGCTATCAAGAGCAAATACTCCTCGATTGCCTCATCGATCAATTATGAAGCCAAAAGGGCGAATATCTTGCTTGATGGCATGCATTCAGATGATACAAGCGTGAGTTTTGAACTGCTAGACCCCGATGAAGCGGGCAATCTCTCTGATATATTGCAGCACTTTGAAGGTATCAAAATCGATACAAGCAACAATCAATACACCCTCACCCTCACTCCAACTGAAATAGAAACCATCAAAAAAAACGCAATCTCTCAAGCCATCAGCACGATCCGCAATCGCCTCGATCAGTTTGGTCTGGCTGAACCAAGCGTTACCCAACAAGGGCAAGAAGATATTTTAGTCCAGCTCCCTGGTATCAAAACAGCTCAAGAAGAGCAGCGCGCTAGAGATCTCATCTCAAAATCTGCCCATCTCCAAATGATGGCAGTTGATGAAGACAGAAACGCACGCGTGCAGACAATGAGCGATTTGGAAGCGCAAAAATATGGCGATGTGATTTTGCCCTTTGCTTCTAATTCTGGGGAAGCAGGCGAAAAAATCCTCTTGAAAGCTATCCCAATTTTAGATGGCAATATGCTTACAGACGCACAAGTTGTCTATGACCAAGACCACCAACCTGTCGTGAGCTTCACGCTTGATTCTCAAGGGGCTAAAATTTTTGGGGATTTTTCAGGGGCTAATGTCAATAAAAGGATGGCGATTGTCCTTGATGGCAAGGTCTATTCTGCACCTGTAATCCGTGAGCGTATCGGAGGGGGTAGCGGGCAAATCAGTGGGGGCTTTAGCGTCGAGCAAGCAAGCGATTTAGCCATCGCCCTAAGGAGTGGGGCATTGATTGCACCCATGCAAGTTTTAGAAAAAAGAAGTGTCGGGCCTAGTTTGGGACAAGATAGTATCAAAGCTTCTATGATAGCCCTAGTGAGTGGGTTTGTGCTCGTAGTGGGCTTTATGATTGTTTATTATTCGATGGCAGGGGTGATTGCTTCAGTGGCCTTGGTCGTGAATTTATTTTTGATTGTTGCTGTGATGGCAATATTTGGAGCGACACTCACGCTGCCGGGTATGGCAGGGATTGTGCTGACTGTGGGGATAGCTGTCGATGCTAATATCATCATCAATGAGCGTATCCGCGAAGCCCTGCGTGCAGGAGAAAATATCTCTAGGGCAGTCCATCTGGGCTATATGAACGCTTCTAGGGCAATCTTTGATTCTAATATCACCTCTTTGATTGCCTCTATCTTGCTGTATGCTTATGGGACAGGCGCTATCAAGGGCTTTGCTATCACCACTGGGATTGGGATCATTGCTTCAATCATCACAGCCATCATCGGCACGCAAGGCTTTTATCAAGCAATCCTCCCCAAAATCGCCCAAACCAAACATCTCTACTTCTGGTTTGGCATTAGCAAAAGGGATTAACAATGGAAATATTCAAAAAGGTTAGAATTTTTGATTTTGTGCATTATTCTAAATACGGGCTTATCCTCTCTATTTTTCTGACCCTTGGGGCATTTGCCCTTTTATTTTTCAAAGGCTTCACACCAGGGATTGACTTTGCTGGAGGGAGTGCTGCACAGATTAAATACGAGCAAACTGCACCGCTTGAAAATATTCGCCATCTCCTAGAAGCCCACCCGCAGTTTAAGGGCGTGCAAGTGAGTGCATTTGGCTCTGCTGATGAAGTGCTAATCCGCATACCCTATACCCCATCAAGCGCACAAGAAAATCTCGCGCCCATCATCACTAAGATTTTAGAGCCCACAGGGAAATTTGAAATCCGTAAGCTCGATACCGTAGGTCCAAAAGTTGGCAATGAGCTCAGGCAAAAAGGGATTTTATCTCTCCTTTTAGCCACTTTGGCGATGATGCTTTATGTGAGCTTTCGTTATGAATGGCGCTTTGCCCTTGCAGGCATTGTTGCCTTGGTTCATGATGTGATCATCACTGCTGCTTCTGTGATTGTCTTTGATATCGATCTCAATCTCGAAGTCATCGCTGCACTGCTGACTTTGATTGGCTATTCAATCAATGACACAATCATCGTTTTTGATCGTATCCGTGAAAAAATGCTCACCCAGCGCACGAACAATATCCAAGAAGTCATCAATGACGCGATTTCTAGCACACTTTCACGGACACTATTGACCTCACTCACGGTGTTTTTTGTTGTCTTGACTCTTTATCTTTTTGGTGGAGAAATCATCGTGGGCTTTTCTTTGCCAATGCTGATTGGAGTGGTATTTGGGACTTATAGCTCGATGTTTGTAGCCCCCAAACTAGCGATTATCTTTGGGTTTGATATCGAAAAATACCACGCCAAAGAAATCAAAAAAGCCAAAAAAGCGCAAGAAAAAAAACAATTGCGACAAATGTATGAAAATGGACGCGTTTAAGGAGAATTCATGGATTGGGGCAAAGTAATTTTTATTTTTTTTAGTTTGGGAAGTCTGACTTCTACAGCGGGATTTTTATGGGATCCTAATATCGTGATTTTATTCATCGCCCTTGCGACTAATCTCATCTCTACGACCCTAAAAATCGGTGTCAAAAAGCAGCTTGCTCCCGAGCTTTTAGCGAGCTCTTTAGTCGCAGATTTTCACTTGGTGCCTGCGTTTATATTCTTGCAAGTACTCAACAACCTCAATGTCGCTTATGTGCTTATCATCGGTGCTTTGATTGCTAATGTCTTTTCTTTGGCGTTGTTGTTGATTGAGAGTGCTAAGACTTCTGATTCAGATTATTAGGAAGATACGATGGATACCCCTTATGAACCTCTCAAAATAGAAAAAAAATGGCAAGAATTTTGGCAAAATCATCACACCCACGAACCCTCAGATGACTTTTCACAACCCAAAAAATATATCTTGAGTATGCTGCCTTATCCGAGTGGGGCTATCCATATGGGGCATGTGCGGAATTATTGCATTGGCGATGCACTCGCTAGATTCTATCGCAAAAATCACTACAATGTCTTGCACCCTATGGGCTTTGATGCTTTTGGTATGCCCGCAGAAAATGCTGCTATCAAGCACAAAACCCACCCAAAAACTTGGACTTATAACAATATCAAAAATATGCGTAAAGAATTGGCTTCTTTGGGGCTTTCCTTTGCGTCTAGCAGGGAGTTTGCTACTTGCGATCCAGACTATAGCAAATGGGAGCAAAAGTTTTTTATCGATATGTGGGAAAAAGGGCTCATCTATCGCAAAAAGGCATATTTGAATTGGTGTCCCCACGACCAAACCGTCTTGGCCAATGAGCAAGTCATTGATGGGAAATGCTGGCGGTGTGATACGGAAGTGATCCAAAAAGAAATGGATCAATATTATTTCAAAATCACAAGCTATGCTGAAGAGCTTTTGACATCATTAGAAGACCTAGAGGGCAAGTGGCCCCCACAAGTTTTGCTAATGCAAAAAAACTGGATTGGCAAATCAAGGGGCTTGCGCTTTGCCTTTGCTATCGATAAAGACAGCCTGCCTCTTTTAGGAGGGATCAAAGAAATAGAAGTCTTTACGACTCGCCCTGATACGATTTATGGAGTGACTTACTGCGCCCTCGCCCCAGAACACCCCATCATCAAGGCACTTTTGAGCGCAAACGCACTCTCTAGCCAAGCCAGTAGCGCTATCATTAAAATGCAAAATACAAGCTCAAAAGAACGTTCCATCAGCCAAAAAGAAGGTGTCGATTTGGGTATCTCTGTTATCCACCCCCTCACAGGGCAAAAACTCCCTGTATGGGTGGCAAACTTTGTTTTGATGGATTATGGTAGTGGCGCTGTGATGAGCGTGCCTGCGCACGATGAAAGGGATTTTTTATTCGCGCAAAAATACAACCTCCCACAAAAAGAAGTCCTAATCCCCACAGACCCGACCCCACAGATCCCTTTTAGTGGCTTGGGGACATTAAAAAATAGTGGCGATTTTGATGGACTTTTTGGAGAAATCGCACAAGAAAAAATCATTACCCATTTTGAAAACGCCCGCCTTGGTCAAGCCATCATCAACTACAAACTCAAAGATTGGGGGATCTCCAGACAAAGATATTGGGGCACACCAATACCTCTAATCCACTGCAAAGACTGCGGGCTTATCCCTGAGGCCTTGCAAAATCTCCCTATTTGCTTGCCCGAAGATGTTTGTATCGATGGGGAGGGCAATCCCTTAGCCAAACACCCCACTTGGAAGCACTGCCACTGCCCGCAATGCGGCAAAGAAGCGCTCCGAGAAACAGATACAATGGATACTTTTGTCGAATCGAGTTGGTATTTTTTACGCTATACCACGCCTAAAGAGCTTTGGGAACAAGAGGCCTTTGAGCCCAAAAGCTTGGATTATTGGCTAGATGTTGATGAATATGTTGGAGGGATTGAGCACGCAATCTTACATCTTTTGTATGCGAGATTTTTTACTAAAGCCTTAAGAGATTTAGGATACACACGCTCCAACGAGCCATTTTCTAACCTACTCACACAAGGTATGGTGCTAAAAGATGGTGCTAAAATGAGTAAATCAAAGGGCAATGTCGTTGATCCCAATGGTATCATCGCTAAATATGGGGCTGATACAGCGAGGTTGTTTATTTTGTTTGCTGCGCCCCCTGTGCGCGAGCTTGAGTGGAACGACAATGCGCTTGAGGGGGCTTATCGCTTTCTCAAGCGACTATGGGATAAAAAAAGATCCATCACGTCCACAAAAACTCTGCCAAACATCGACACAACCCAGCTTGATACAAAAGAAAAATTCGCTAGAAAAAAGGTCTATGAAGCCCTGCTGAAATCCAATGAAATCTTTAGCAAAAAGCAAAGCGGCTATGCTTTTAACACATTGATTGCTGCTTGTATGGAAGCCCTCAATGCCCTCAATGAACAATCCAACCCCGCGATTTGGACAGAGGGGTATTTTATCTTGCTCCATATTTTAGAGCCCATTATCCCCCATCTGTGCTGGGAAATCAGTCAGATGTATTTTGACCTCAAAAACTTCGCACCCATACCCATCGACCCCTCTGCGCTCGAGGTTGAAAATATCACACTTGCTATCACAATCAATGGCAAAAAACGTTCACAAATCCAGATCCCAAAAGATATGGAAGAAAAAGAAGTCTTGAGCCTTGCAAAAGAAGCTGTTTCCAAATGGCTAGAAAATACCCATATCATCAAAGAAATCCTTATCCCTAATAAAATCATTAACTTTGTCATCAAGCAATGAAAAAAATTCTTTTGTTGGGAGTCTTGGGGCTTTTGTGGGGTTGTGGGTATCTGCCTGCTGCTTACTATGCCCAAAAGGCACTAGGCGATAGCGTCTATGTCCAATTAGTTGTCAATCTCCCCAATCCCGAAAACTCCGTGCAATTCAAAGATTCTTTAAACAAAGCTGTCATTTCTCGCTTCCAAAACAGACTTGCTTCACAAAAAAATGCCGATTCGATCATCACGATTAAAATCACCAAAGTCACCGATACTTCCATCGCCACTAATGAGCAAGGTTTCACGACCTTTTATCGCGCCACAGTTTATGCTGATTTTACTTATGCTAACAAAAAAGGAGGGTCTAAAACCTTTGAAAACAATGGATACTATGACTATGCTGTGTCCTTAGAAAACCCCTTGGTTACCTATAACAATCGCTTTTATGCCATCGATCAAGCCATCAACCAAACCATTGATAAATTCATCACACAAGTTGCATATCAAGGGAAATAAGATAAAATAAATCTATCAAAAACTGATAAAAAATAGGAATTTTAATGCCAGACCCCAAACACCAAATCGAAAAAATATTCAAAGAACTCGATGCCTGCGAACATCTCTCCCGCAAACAATACATAGAAGACTTTGTCAAAGCCCTCCAAAAAATCAGATTTTTCCCCGAAGAACACGAAGAAATCAGCAAATACACGCGTTTATTAAACAAAGACACTCAAGAGCTCTTTATCTATGATATCCATACAAAAGACGACCTCATCGAACGGCTCATTTCACTCTTAAATATCGCCAATAATTCCTCACAAACCTTAACGCTCCTTGAATATGTAGATGTCTTAAACACCACGCTCATCAAGGTCTTTGAAGAAGTTTCTAGCGAATATCTCAAGCAAGAAAATCCCCTGCTTTTTTCTCAAGCGCAACCCCGCAGCCTAGAAGATACAAAATCTTGTATGCAAGCTTGGGGCAAGGTCATCGAGGATAAAAAGCATATCAAAATCCAAAAATATATCGCCACCATCATTGCTATGCTGATTGAGCCTTGCGTGATGGAGTGTGCCCCAGAGCTCAAAGACATCATACACGCCCTCCACCACACTCCAAACGCCATCACAGATACCAATACCCTAAAAATCCTAGAAGAGCTCGCCAAACACCGCCAAGAAGACTGCAAACTCCTCAAAAAAAGCAGCAAAGAGATTGGGACAAATGCTAGAGAGGTCTTGAGCGAACTTGAGGGTGTCATACACGATAACAACAAGCACATCAAAGATATTCTCAAAATCAAAGACTCCATCAACGAAAAAACAAGCAATATCCAAAAACAAAAAGAAGCCTTGATGGATACAGCAAACAACCTCCATAGCAAAATCCTCCAAATCAACACCACCTTAAAAAACAAAGAAGAAAAAATCAAACATCTCTATGATGAAATCAACGCCCTCTCAGCTTATATCAAAACCATCGAAGAGCAATCCAAAATCGATGACCTCACCAAAACCTATAATCGCAAATACATTGAAAATATCGCGCAAATCCTTGAGGGGCAATTCAAAGACAATGGTATCAATTATGCTGTTTTGTTCTTTGATATTGATAATTTCAAAGAAATCAATGATATCTATGGGCACACTGCAGGGGATAGACTGCTCTCTATCTTTGGTGAGATACTCAAGCAAAACTCTAGGGGGACAGATATTATCGGCCGATATGGTGGCGATGAATTTTTGATCTTAATGCCAAACACCGATTTAGAAAAGGCCAAGGGCTTTGCTAAGCGCATTTGTAAAATCATTGAAAAAAGTAATTTCATCTTCAAAAGCCAAAAAATCAACATCACCACAAGCATTGGCATGACAGACCGAATCTCTCATAAAAGCAAATATGATATGATTGATAGTGCTGATAAACTCCTTTATCAAGCCAAAAACTTAGGAAGAAACAGAGTGGAATGGCAATAGTATCTTTAAGGGAATTTTTAGACTCCAAGGGAGCTGAATACGCGCCCTTTGACCCACAGAGGGCAAAAAATATCTATACACAACTCGCCCCCCATCTCAAAACCCCCGCGATGACAATCCATATCATCGGGACAAATGGCAAGGGCAGCACGGGGCGATTTATCACATTAGGGCTTTTGAGTGCGGGCAAAAGTGTGCTGCATTTTACCTCCCCGCATTTATTTAGCTTCAATGAGCGCTTTTATAAAAATGGCAAGATAGTCACTGACACAATGCTTGAAGAAGCGCATGCGTTTTTGCAGCAATTTGCGTGTATCCAAGCTTGCAGTTACTTTGAATACGCCACCTTTTTGGCAACTTTTTTAGCCCAAGATGTAGAGTTCTTAGTCCTTGAAGCAGGGCTTGGAGGGGAATATGACTCCACAAGCTGCTTGAAGCGGGATATTTCTGTTTTCACTCCTATCGGGCTTGACCATCAAGAAATCTTAGGCACACAGATCCAAGATATCGCCACAACCAAGCTCAAAGCCATCGCACCCATCGCATTTTTAGCCCCTCAATACGACCCCATCATCAAAGAACTCGCCCTCCAAATCGCCCACGAGTATAACGCCAAGCTCTACCCCATCAGCCCCAAGCGCTCCAAAAAAGCAGCCATTTATGCAAGCAAACACCATCTCCCAGAGTTTTTAGCACAAAATTTCCAAAATGCCCTTTGTGTCTTAGAATACCTAGACTGCCCCATTGACCCAAAGTCCCTCCCTATGCTTGATTTAATCGGTAGGTGTCAAAAAATCGCCCCAAATATCACTATCGATGTGGGACATAACGCACAAGCTGCGCAAAGTCTGCTCCAAGCTTTTAGCAATAAAAAAATAAACCTAGTGTATAATACCTACAAGCAAAAGGATGTCCTTTCTATACTCAAGATCTTAGCGCCCATCACCAAAAAGATCTCTATTATCGCTGTGCAAAATGAAAGGATCATAGAAACAAGTAAGCTCAAAAGTATCATTGCAACCTTAGGCATAGCATTTGATGATTTTTGTTGGGAAAATCTTATGCCGCAAGAAGAGTATTTGGTCTTTGGGTCTTTTAGTGTCATCAAGCAATTTTTAGAGGAGAGGCTGTGCAAGAAAAACTCGTTGTAACTATCGTAGATGAATCGGGCTCTAAGCAGTTTTTGCTCCCCAAAAGTATCAAAAAAATCATTATCATCTCTTGTGTTGCCCTAGCTTTAGTGATGATCGCAAGTATTTTATTGATGCGATTTTTAATGCAAAAGATCGATACGATTGCTTTTGAAAAAAATATCGCCCTCTCTGAATACAAATATATCCACCAAAAAAACAACTCCCTCAAAGACCAAATCAAGCAAAAAGGTCAAGAACTAGCTATCGTAAGTCAAAAAATCGAAGACTTAGAAAATATCGTTGATTTTAAGAAAAATACCGACAAAAATACTTCAGAAAATCCAATCGACCTAGACAGCCTCTCCCTCCCACAAAAAAATCTTATCTTAAGCTTAATACCCAATGGCGAACCTCTAAAAACATATACCTCCAAAACACCCAGCGCGCAAAGATCCCACCCCTTAAAACAAGTCAAAGGTATCCCCGCAGGGCTTGATTTTAGCACGCCCAATGGAGCACCTGTATTTGCCACAGCCGATGGAGTCATCGACCTTGTGCGTAACAACCCCAAAAGCGGCTATGGCAATCTCATCAAAATCACGCACTCTTTTGGCTTCAGCTCTTTGTATGCGCATTTAGAAAAATCCCTTGTGAAAAAAGGCGACTTTGTCCAAAAGGGGCAAATCATCGGCTATAGCGGTCATAGTGGGGATTCAGATGGCGATAAGCTTTATTATGAAGTCAGATTTTTAGGCAAGGTCTTAGACCCCAATATCTATGTGGCTTGGAGCGCGCAAAACTTTCAAGAAGTCTTTAAAAGCGATAGCTCGATTGATTGGGAGAGCCTTTTTTGGGCGATTGGCGATATTATCGAGCTGCAAGGCTATAAGCTCAGCTATCAGACCAACACGCAAGCACAAACAGGGATAACACAATGATTGGGATAGCGCAATGATGGGAGATAAACGACTTGTCTTGATGGTGACAGACCAAAATGGCAGTTTCCATATCAATGTCAGTATGATTTTTCGCCAGCTGAGCTTGTATTTTTTGCTTTTTATCTTGGCTATTGTGCTGTTTGTGGGTATCTCTATCAGCGCTTTTAATACCGAAATCAAAGACATCAATACCAAAACCATCTTGATTGAAAAACAATACCAAAAAATGCTCAAAAAAAACCTCTATCTCAACGACCAAATCAGTCAAAGACTTGAAGAAATCACGCTTGCAGGCGATCGAGTCAATGATTTAGAGGGCGTTGTGGGGGTCAATAAAGAAGATGAGCTCACAAACAATGACGACCTCCTCACACGCATTGACCTAGCCAGTATCACAGGGGCGCAAAAGGCCTTTGTGATGAAGTTTATCCCCAATGGACACCCTTTGAGCCATTTTCGCAGAATATCAGCAGGCTTTGGCAATCGCATGCACCCTATCTTGCATATCTTACACAAGCACACAGGGCTTGATTTTAGCACAGAAATCAACACGCCCATTTATGCCACAGCTGATGGCGTGGTCGATTTTGCTGCTAATGGCTGGAACGGGGGCTATGGCAAGCTTGTGAAAATCGCGCATTCTTTTGGCTTTAAGACTTATTATGCCCATCTCAATACCATTGCTGTCAAAAATGGCGAATTTGTCAAAAAAGGGCAAATCATCGCCTATAGCGGCAACTCTGGGGTCAGCACTGGCCCACATCTGCACTATGAAGTAAGATTTTTGAACCAACCACTCAACCCAATCCATTTCGTGCGATGGGATATGAAAAATTTTAACTCTATATTTGAAAAAGAAAGGACAATCGCATGGCACTCTTTACTCACGACAATAAACAACCTAATGGGGCAGGAAAAACAGGACCAGCCACAATTATCGCTGTTGGGACCAAGCTAAAAGGCGATATCCACAGCGATTGCCATCTACACATTGATGGAGAATTTGAGGGCAATATCTATTCTAAAAACACCGTGATGATTGGCAAAAGCGGGCTTGTCAGTGGCAACATCTATGCGCAAAAACTCATTGTCAGTGGCAAACTCTCAGGACTGATTGAATGTGAAGTTGTAGAAATCCTCCCCCTAGGGCATATCAATGGAAAAATCATCAGCTCTGAGCTTGTGATTGAACGCAAGGGTATTTTTATTGGCGAGAGCAAAATCAAGCAAGACAAAAGCCCCACAACCCCCCTCGCCCATCACGCCCCCATCTCCCATCAAGCCCAAGACACACAAGACACTAAGCCCCAAAGTCCAAAATCCCAAACACCAAAACTCCAAGCACAATGATACAATCTAGCCTTTATGCTGCCTTTGCGCAAGGGTTCAAAAGCACGCTCCTACTCACCAAAGACGCTAAAGAAGCCCTAGGGGCTTATGAAGCTGCTAAGTTTTTTGCCAAAACCCATACGCCTATTTTATTGCCTGAATTGCGCGCAAAAATGGGCGATGATATGCGTTCATTTTCGAGCGAATTCAGTGAGCTTTTAGCCAAATTAAGAATATTTTATGCCACGTCAAACCCGCTTTTAATCTCCCCGATTGCCACGCTCCTCTATCCCATGCCCCAAGCAGAGCTTTTAAAAACCTTTGTGCTAGCCAAAGGAGCGCATTATGACCTTGAAGCACTCAAAACACAGCTTTTTTATTATGGCTATGAGAGCGTTGATATTGTCGAGATGGAGGGCGAGGTGAGCTTTCGGGGGGATATTATCGATATTTTTATCCCCTTTGATAAGCCCTATCGCATAAGCTTTTTTGACACAGAATGCGAGAGTATCCGCGCCTTTGACCCTAGCACGCAGCTAAGCTCCCAAGAAGAACTTGAGGGCCTAGAAATCCCCCCTGCGCTCTTTAGCCTTGATACACAAACCCATCATATGATTGAAGAGCGCATTACCCAAGGTGAGTTTGAAGCTTTCAGTAAAGACATTGCTTCGTTAGGATTTTGGTATTTGGGCGCATATGGTGTGCCTTTTATCGGCACTTATGGAGCGCAAATCACGCCAGAAGCCCTCAAAGAAGTGCAAGAAATCTATAGCTTTGCAGACTCTCTCCCTATCAAGCTCTCTGATTTTGAAGCCCTCAAGGTGCTAGAAAGCCCAAAAGATGGCAGTGTTGATATTGATGTGCATACAAAAAATATCGACACGCTCATCACGCTCAATAGCCATAAAAAAATCACGATTTTAGCCAGAAACCAAGCCCTCCTAAAAACCATCAACACGCAAGCGCAAAATGTGCGCTGTGAGATTTCTGATTGTGTCATCAATATCGCCACTCCAAAAGAGCTTATCATCTCGCTCAACACGCACTCCAAGCCCAAAAAACATCAAAAATCCCAGCTCGGTATCGATGAGCTGGCTATGGGTGAATATATCGTGCATAATGACTATGGTATCGGCATATTCAGAGGTATCACACAAGTGAGTGTCTTAGGGAGTGTGCGGGATTTTATCCGTATCGATTATCAAGGCGAAGACAGGCTTTTGCTCCCTGTAGAAAATCTCCATCTCATCGGGCGCTATATCGCTGCCTCTGAGGGCGTGCCCCTTGTGGATCGGCTCGGCAAAGGGAGCTTTGCTAAGCTCAAAGAAAAGGTCAAGACCAAGCTATTTGAAATCGCTGAGGGGATCATCAAACTAGCTGCTGAGCGCAACTTGCTTGAGGGAAAGACCATCAACACCGACCTCGCAGAAATCGTTGCGTTCAAAAACCTCTGTGGCTTCACTCTCACCCCCGATCAAGACAAGGCCATTGCTGAGATTTTTGCTGATCTCTCCAGTGGCAAGGTGATGGATAGACTTTTGAGCGGAGATGTGGGCTTTGGCAAGACAGAAGTAGCGATCAATGCAATCTTTGCTGTTTATAAAAACGGCTATCAATCTGCACTCATTGTCCCAACAACACTTTTATGCAACCAACATTTCAACACACTCAAAGCCCGCTTTACCCCCCTAGGGCTCAGAGTCGCCAAACTCGATCGCTTCAGCAAGGGCACCCAAAAGGCGCAGATACAAAAAGGACTGCTCGATGGGAGCATTGATGTAGTCATCGGGACGCACGCACTCTTGAATGCGCAGTTTAAAAATCTCGCATTGATGGTTGTTGATGAAGAGCATAAATTTGGTGTCAAGCAAAAAGAAAGTATCAAAGCCTTGAGTAAAGACCTGCATTTTTTGAGTATGTCTGCTACGCCTATTCCGCGCACGCTCAATATGGCACTCTCACAAATCAAAGGTATGAGTAGCCTCTTGAGCGCGCCCATTGAGCGCATGCCTAACAAAACCTTTTTAAAAGAAAAGACCCCTGCCCTACTCAAAGAAATCATATACAGAGAATTGCGCCGCAATGGCCAAATATTTTATATCCATAACAATATCGCGACCATCGAAGAGGCCAAGCAAGCCATCCAAGAGCTTCTCCCTCAGCTCAACATTGCGATTTTGCACTCTCAAATCGACTCCAAAGCCAGCGAAGATATTATGATCGATTTTGCGCAAGGCAAATACCAAATGCTCCTATGCACCTCTATCATCGAATCAGGTATCCATCTCCCCAACGCCAATACCATCATCATCGATGGCGCAGATAAATTTGGACTTGCTGATTTGCACCAGCTCAGAGGGCGCGTAGGCCGAGGGAGCAAAGAGGGATTTTGCTATTTTTTGATCCAAGACAAAAGCTCCATCACACCACAAGCAAGCAAACGACTGCTCGCACTCGAGCGCAACTCTTATCTTGGCAGTGGCGCAGCGATCGCTTATCACGATCTTGAAATCCGCGGTGGTGGGAATCTCATCGGGCAAGACCAAAGCGGGCATATCAAAAATATCGGCTATGGTCTGTATTTAAAAATGCTAGAAGATGCGATCAACCAACTCACTAGCACGCAAAACAACGTCCAAAACAGCACGCACACCACAGAGCTAAAACTCAGTGTCAGCGGCTATCTCAACCCCGAGCTTATCCCTAGCGATCGCTTGCGCCTTGAGCTTTATCGGCGCTTATCTTTGTGTCAAGAAATCACACAAGTCCATACAATCGAGAGTGAAATCGAAGACAGATTTGGCAAACTCGATCCAATGAGCGCGCAATTCCTCCAGATCATCACGATTAAAATCCTAGCTAATGCCCTAAAAATTAAAACCATCTCTAATTTCGCGCAAAATATCGCAATCTCTTACACCCAAACCCATCAAGAAAGACTAAGCGCGCCGAGCAAAGATGACGATGATGTTTTAAACACAATCTTAAAACATTTACACAATCAAGTCAAATCCAAACCACTGCAAAACTAAATCCAAACGCGCAAGCCTCCCCCATCACATCAATGCGACCTTAGCAAACTTAGTATCCTTGGCAGTCTTAGTAGCCTTATTTGGCTTGTGTGAGTCCTAAGGCTTGTGTGATGATAAAAAACACATCTGTCTGGTCCAAAAGCCCTGTGAAGTTCAGAGCAGCTGGCCCATATGCTGCGATACGCAACTGAGCGCCGGTATGCCCTTGTGAGTCTGTTTCTGAATTGCCATAGCTGATCCCCATCAATGCGCCATCTTCTGTGATGAGCGTAGCTGTGAGGCCAGGGGCTTTGGCTTTGGGGTCGATGATCTGGCTGGAGTGGGCGTGATCAGCTGTAACGATCACAAGCGTATCCCCGCGCTTGCTAGCAAAATCAAGAGCCACTTTCACAGCTTCATCTAAGTCAATGCTCTCTCCGATCTGCCCGCAAGGATTGGCTAAATGGTCTTGCTTATCGATACTCGCGCCCTCTACTTGCAAGAAAAATCCATTTTCATTGCCCTCAAGCAAGTCAAGCGCCTTTTGGGTCATTTGTGCGAGTGTTGGCATAGATTGGGTGCGTTTGGGATTGGGCGTGCATTGGATTGGAGGGTTTTTGAGATTGCCGTGGTAGCTGGCCTTTTCTCCTAAATAACGCACAGGCATATTCCCCGAGGCAAAAAGCCCCAAAAGTGGGCGTTTTTGATTGGCTGTTTGGATCTTTTGGAGTTCTTTGAGATTGGTTACAATCTGATAATCTTGCTTTTTAGCCACTTGGATCAATGGCACACCTGCATATGCGCCACTACTGACTTTCTGCTCAAAAGCCCTGCCCCCACCTCCTAACATCACATCAGCGCGCACTTGGAGTATCTGCTCACTGATTGAGCCCAGACCGCCATTTTCTTTCGCATAGCTCGAGCAAAGCTCTGCAGTTTCTATGGGGCCATAGCATTTGCGAGAATTGATATGCGCCATCTGTGCTGCAGGCGTTGCGTCTTGGACTTCAGCTGTGCTGACATTGCCTGTTGCTTTGCCTGCACTCTTGGCTAGCTCGATGATTGTTTTGTGTGCCTTGCCATACACATCAATCCCCAAAGCCCCGTTATAAGTCTTCACACCTGAGCTCCACGCAGTCGCTGAAGCAGCAGAATCTGTAACATAATCGGGCTTTTGGGTCTTTTTATCCAACGAATAATGCGTATATTGCCCGCTAAATGGCAGTGCGTCAATCCCCTCTAAAAATCCCCCCGCGCCTTTATGGTAGTTGCGCGCAATCGTGATTTCAGAATCCCCCATGCCATCGCCTATGAGTAAAATCACATTTTTCACAGGCGCGTCATTGATAAAATTTTTCAGCGCTTGGGTCTGATCCCCCACAAAGCGCCTAGCCCCGCCAAAATCCCGAATATCCCCCTTAGCACCCCGCTCATATGCAGGCGCTCCATTTGCCCCTACTGCAAAGATGAAAGCGATGAGTGTCACAGACAGGTAACTTTTCATAAAAACTCCTTGTGGTTAGATTAAACGCAAACATCTTAAAAAATCCCTATAACATCTTGATGACAAAACACGCACTTTTTGCAATCAATTTGTAACCCCATCACCTTAAGCTTTTAGCGCTTTAAAATCTAAAATGAAGGAATTACATATGGAAATCAAAACACAAGCAAACTCCCAAAAATTCATCAAAAAAGGGTTTTCTAAAAATATCTTTGGTCTTCTCCTAGGGCTATTCTTAACGCTCCCCTCACTCTCTTTAGCCATAGACAATACATCTCTAAACAGCACAACACTCCTCAAACACCAAAAAACCTATGGCCTAGTCTTTATCCTCCCCAAAGACAAAGTCCAAGAAATCAACGCACGCACCAAAGGCCTCATACGCGAAACGCTCCTCAAACACAATCTATTCAAAGAAGCCTTGACCTATAATATCCCCCATATCACCGTGCTCCATATCCACAACCCCGACCCCACCACACCTCAAAAAATGCTCTCTGCGCTCAAAAGCTTCCCTAAGCCCTTTAGCCTACACCTCACACATTTCTTGTTTGCCCCTGCAAGCCCCAACGCAGTCTATCCGTGGTGGTTTGATATTGGCGTGGATAAAACCTTGGGCTATGCAGCCATCAATGCCTATAACCTTGAAGCCACAAAAGCCATCGCGCCCTTGCGAGCTACGCCCGTGCCTAGAGCTACAGGCTTTGTCTATCAAGACTCCTCAAGCGCTGCAAAATCTCAGATCCAAGACCTCGGGACTAGCGGGCTCAATCGTATCAAAAATGGCAAAAAAGAGAATTTCTATCGTCCCCATGTAACGCTCATCTATAGCGATAGCGCACTCAAAAACGATACCATCGCTGCAATGCAAGCACTGCAAAATGACTTCAATGCGACATTTACAACGCCCATCAAGGTGGATTTTGATAGTGTGTCTATCGTAGAGCTCGGATTTTTGGGTAATGTCTTGAGAGAGATTTATCGTATCAATCTTGCCGATGGGAAAATCTATGATGTAGAAAAAGATACTTTTATCACAAAAAAATAGCCTTTAAAAGCTCTTTAAAGCTCATCGGTTTTTATATGGAGGGGCTTGAACCCCCCCCCCTTTTTTTTCATAGGGGGCTTTCAAGGCGTATAGAAATAAAAGAGTGGTGCGAGTGGTTAGGGCGATTGAATCATGAGATAGATGAGATAGCAAAAATAGAGAGATTATCAAAAAAGTAAAAAGATTACAAAGTTCATAGCACGCAATGCCTAAGCTTTAATATGCCTTGCTTAGCACAATATAGTTAGCAAATAAGATTATATCTGATGGATTGGATTTTAATGATTTGTTTGATTTTGGTTGGATAGGATTGGGCTAAAATCAATACGCCTTAAAAGATAGAAAGAAATGCTCCCCTCCCCTACGAAAAACAAGTAAACGGGTTTCAAAAGGATTTTTGGGTATTAACGGGGAGCAAAACTACTTGTGAGTCTTGATGGGTTTAAGATTCTGAAAGGATCATCAGACTCACAAAAACAATAAAAATAACAAAGATTACAATACTTAAACTCATAAATCCCTAAATATCAAGATATTTCTAAACTCCTAAATTTTATTGAACCCCCCTCCCATTTGTAGAAAGGGAATTTCAACTCATTTCAACTTATCTCATTAAATCCCCCCCCCTCAAATGTGGGGAGGATCTTTCTTTCTACTTAATCTCCCTTAAGAGGGCTTGGACAGCCTTGCCATTTAAGATCTTAGCGACTCCATCAGCTGTTTGTTGGCTTTTGAGTGCGCCTTCTTGAGATTTGAAACCTCCTAGGAGGTAGTATTTGAATAAGACCTTTTGGACTTTAC
>NZ_MLAP01000029.1 GCF_002272865.1 Helicobacter sp. 12S02634-8
AAGCACACAATATTCTTTATAACATTGCTAAAGAACAAAACATCTCACAAGAAGAGCTAGCCAAACAAGCCCTCTTAGAATATCTCGAAGATATCGAAGATTACAAAAAGGGCGAGCTAGCCTATCAAGAGTATGTGGAGGGAGGGCGTAAGGGGATCAGCGCTAAAGAACTGCACAAAAAACTTGGATTGTCCTAAATGGAATTTATCTACTCCCCAAAGGCAGAAAAACAACTAGAAAAGCTAGGTTTTGCAACACAAAAACAAATTTCTAAATATGTAGCAAACCTAGAAACCCTCCCAAACCCACGCCAAAAAGGCAAAGCCCTCACAGGTAACCTCAAGGGCTTATGGCGTTATCGTGTGCAAGATTATCGCTTGATCTGCCATATACAAGACAAAGAATTAATCATCTTATGCTTAGAAATAGACCATAGAAGCAAGGTCTATGAGTAAGGCAGGGTGGAGCTTGAGGGGGATTTCAACCCTCCCACCCATATACACAAACTACACAAAGCCCTAAAGCTTAAATCCAAAGCCCCACGCTAAAGCCCCTTTTTAGCCCTAAAATATATCAACAAAAGCTTTCTAAAAATCTTTTCTCATTAAACAATATCTTTAAGAATTAATATATTTTTATACATTTCTTACAAATCTTACAAAACATCAATAAAAATCTATCTGTATTGTATCTGCGTATTGCACTAATGAAAGTTTTTCTGTAAAATTTGATTGTGAAGCTTATAACTCCTCTATGAAGTTAGCAGCTTCACAGAGGGGAATCGAGCTTCCGAAAGGAGGAGCGATTGTGTTTTACAAAACGATTGTTATTTTAGCACTAATGTGCCTAATAATAGTAACGAAACTTTATTAACATAGTGCTATCTTAGGGTGGGTTTTGCAAGCAAACCTGCCCCCAATATGATTGTTTTCCTCTCGCTTGTGCTATACCTCTAAATATCTGATAAGATTTTACAAATCCTAAAAAACCACTTTTCAATCTAAAAAGCTAAAAACTCTTTTAGACTACTTTTTTTTCAATCCAAAAATACCTTTAAAACTTTTTTCTTAGGAGGGGGAGGGTTCTACTTAGTCCAAGCTAGCCCTCCCCCTTCCTAAAACCTACCCCCACCCACTGCACGCAAAGGCAAAAGGCAGAAAGACAAAATGCAAAGACAAATACAGATAGACCCCCCCAATACCCCCCAAAACGATAAAAATTTCCACAATAAAAATTTTCCATAAATTTTGTGCATTTTGGTATTTTTACCCCCCCCCCCTTGACTTTCGTATTTTTTTACTCTAAACTACTCTTACGAAAAACCATATTCAAAAGGATTTTTATGAAAAAGAGTAGCTATACTAATGCCTATAATGCCCCCAAAACAGCCGAAAATACAACAATTCCAAATACAGCAGATACTCAAGTAAAAAATACTCAAAATTCTATAAACACTAGCCACGCTAACACTCTCAATGCAAGTGCTAGTCTTACAATGGCCCCCCCCCTAACAGCAAATCTTTAAAAGCAAGCACAGGGGCAAGCACTCCAAACGCAAACCCTAAAACCCCACGCACGCTAAAAACCAGAGCTACCAAATCCTCAAGAGCCCAAGCCCCAAGCGACAGAACCTCAAACAGAGCCAAGCCCTCAAGCAAAACTAAGGCTTTTAAAAAGCCCTTTACACCGCTATTTTCCTTTGTCCTCGCAGCCTTTTTGTTTCCTTTTTCAGGCGATGTCGCCCAAGCGGCCAAATTTGGCGATGACACCTGTGTCCTAGGAGGTGCAACTTCTTGTATCAACCTCAACACCAGCAGCAATGTCACCCTCAGCTACACCAAAGGCTCCAACACAGCAAACATCGCCTTCAACTCTAGTGGTTTGGGCACGAGCAGTATCAACGCCAACGCTATGGTTATCTTCGCCAATCCCCAGTCCTCTAACGGTGGTGTTTATACCGTTAATATGAAAAACTCCGTTTGGGTCGGGGATTTTACAAATTATGGCGCAGAGTGGAATGTGCGCCGGGGGGTGTCGACTTTTAATTTTGATGGCAATTACAATGGCGCAGGCTCTTCTAACGACCAATACAAGGGCTATGCCTTTGTGGGGACTATGAATTTTGCAGGCACGCAACAAAGCACCTTTACCTTCACAAATGGTGCAAAGATGAAAGGCGACTGGAATGTTAGACAGGCCGAATACCCCGGCTGGGCTAAGATTGTCTTTAAAGGCGGCAGCTCTCTTGTGGGCAAAGACCAAACTAGCAACGGCCAAACAACGCAGAAAAACTCTCAGATCACAGTCCGTGACCCCGGTTTTGACCTCACGCTCGCTGATAAATCCACGGCTAAAGCAGACATTGTGTCTATGGAAAGTGAATATGGCCGCGTCGCCAAAACTTCCATCACCCTAGTTGGTAGCTCCACATTCTCAGGCTCTGTGAAAAATCAAAGCACGCTCAGCATCACTGCTGTCAATTCCTTTTTCAACGGCACTGTCTATAGCGCGAGAGGGAAATATGGGGGGGCTGATTATGGAATCACGCCGATTGCGACTTTGTTTTTCAAAAACTCTAGCTTCACAGGCGACATTAAAACCGAATACGCAAATTACGCTTCTTGGAATCAATCGACCACGGCGACTTTCTATGGAAACGGCACGGGCAGCGATAGCAACAGCACCGAGGGCTATGCGCTAAAAGGGAATATCGATAACCAAGCGGGCTTGATGGATATTACCTTTAAGGGCGGGGCTGTTTGGGACGGAAAGTTTAGTGCGGTAAGGAAAAATTCTGATGGTTTTGTCCGCACAACCCTCAACTTCGACAATGCCACGCAAAAAGAATCTTCAAATGGCTCCAACACCATCACAAACAACACCACACTCCTAACCATCAATGCTAAAAACAACTCCAAAGTTCAAGCTGTCACTTTAAATGGCAATACCAATAACATCAACTTCGATACCAACTCTACCTTAAAATCCCTCACGATCTCTGGAGGGACAAATGCTGTGACTTTCAAAGGGGGTGCAAATATCACAGGAGATCTGACTGCAAGTAATGGCACTAACACAATCAATTTCTCTGACACCTCTAAAGTCGGGGGCAATATTAATCTTAGCAATGGCACTAGCACTTTAAATATCAATGCTAAAAACACAGAGTTTAAAGACATCAAAGCCACAGGCACTACCACCACACTCCTAGCTACCTTTGATACCACATCTGTTGGCGCTATCCAAGCAATGAATGCAGCTTCTTCTGTAAATTTCAAAAATATGGCAGGACTTTCCATTGGGAAAATCTCAGGCAATGGAGGTGATACTACAAGCAGTGGCTATGCAGGCACACTCACAGGCGTGCTTGACTTTGTTCCTGCCAAAGTGAGTGGCTCGACTGCTGAAGCTAAATCTCTCTCCATCTCTGATATCATCATCAAAGATAACAACAACAATGTCCATCTAACACTCAACTTTGGTGGGGCAGATAGTAATGGCAAACTAAAAGGTAAAAACTCTAATACCTCTCTCACGAATATCAAAGGAGGGGGCACAAACTCTTCAGTGATTTTCTCAGATGTCGGTAGCTTTGACTTCTCAAAAACCTCCAACAATGGTGGCTCTGACAATGGAGATGGCACAACCAATGGCTACAAAGGTCAAATGCTAGATGTTGCACTAAAAAGCGCCACTAATATTGATGTCTCTAGCTTCACAGGAGCCCTAGGCTTAGAAAAAACCTCAATCATCTTAGATACAAATTCAGCCCTTGCAAAATCTGTTACCCCATCTGGCTCTAATGATTCAAGTGATAGCAGTGATTCAAGCCAAGCCCAAACGGGAATTCTCTCAGATTCAACTAAAAATCTCTCCATCACCTTTGGTAATGCCACCATCCAAAAAGACTCAATGGGAAATATTGTCTATGACACTCTGGGGCGCCCCACCATCATTGCAAACGAGGGAGATAAATCCTTTACCCTCACTCAAAGTGGCGCCACCCATACCAAAAAAGAAAACACCAATGACAATGGCACCACAAATGGCGTTACAGAATACACCGATGGCTATGTATCAGGGATTAGCTCAGATGGAAACATTGGCTTTGATAATGATAATTTCAAAAAAACCATTGCCTTTGTCTATAAAGATGGCACATTTAAGTCTGGTCAAAGTGGCTACACAGGCACAATCCTAGGAGGGACTGCAG
>NZ_MLAP01000030.1 GCF_002272865.1 Helicobacter sp. 12S02634-8
GCTTGGACAGCCTTGCCATTTAAGATCTTAGCGACTCCATCAGCTGTTTGTTGGCTTTTGAGTGCGCCTTCTTGAGATTTGAAACCTCCTAGGAGGTAGTATTTGAATAAGACCTTTTGGACTTTACCATCAGGTGTTTTGATATCTTGGTATCCATAAGAGATCCCATAAGGATAGTTTTTGAGTAAATCTGCTTGGGCTTGTGTGAGCTCTATTGTATTAGGTAGAGCTAAGACTTCCCAGTAAAAGCCTTTAGCAAGTTTGGCAACTTTAGTTGTATGGGTATTTTTAGGTTGAGATACTCTGCCCTTTTTGCCAAAGCCATAACGCCCTCCGATGGATACAAGGTAGTTTTGGTTATAGTATTGACCTCCAAAGCTTGTATCCACATCAGCATACACTCTCCAAGAATCTGAGAGGACAGAATTGACCCCGATACTTAAAAGTGCCATTTGATTGGCTTGCAAGTTAGCTGTTGCATTGGAGAAGTTGGTTGTAAAATCCATCTTGCCTCCACCAAAGAAATCGCCCACATAAGAAAGTCCTAGTCTAAAATCTGTTTGGTTTTTAGCTGTTAAAAGACTATAGCCAATCACGCCCCCTGCCCTACCTCTGAAAGCTAGGATATTACTGATTGCAGAGTTAAGATATGCATTGCCATTGGCTTGATCAAAGCTGCCATTACCCACATAGCCTAAGACCACTTCAGCTGAGGGCTCTAGATAGATTCTGTGCTTGCTTGAGTCTTTGATGAGATTAAAATACCAGCGATAGCCCACTTCTTCACCCAAAGAGATGGTAGAAGAATTGAGCTGTGTGTTTGTGAGGTCATTGTTTTTGAGAGTGAGTTTATTGAGGATTGCTGCATATTTGAGGATTGTGTCATTATAAAAGCCCTCATCAGATACAAATGAATAATACGCACCCACTTCAATCACATTAGCCTTGCCTGAAAAGCTTTGTGCGTTCATGGAGTTATAGCCATAAGAGAGAGCAAGACCCAGATAAGATTTAGCGCCATTGTGATTGAGTGCATAGTCATAACCTGCTTGGACATTGGTCGAATAAGTCTTAACACTCTCTCCTCGATTAGAAGTTGTCATGCCATTGAATACCCTAGCCCAAGCACCCTGTGTATTGACATTAGTTCTGAGCTCACCAAGTCGTTTGTTTAAGTCATTGATATTAGCCAAGAAAATACCATAGTTTGTTGTGATCGCTGCTGCACTCATATCTTTAGACACAGGGTCAATTTGAGCTTGTGTTGTAGCGATGTAATAGTTTGTCCAACCATTAGCCGTATCTTTACTGCCATCAGTTTTACTAGAATCTGTTTTAGAGTCTAAGCTTTCAGTGCCTGCGACAACACTGCTTGTAGCTGCTTTGGTAGTCGTAGCAGTTTTGCTTGCTTCTGTTGTTGTATCTGTAGTTGTATTGGCACCTGAGCTAGATTCTTTTTTCACATCAAAGGTTGTGGTGATGAGATCATAGCCTTGATACACACTTGAAGTGGTATTGAATACAACCTTGGGTAAAGAAGAGTCTGTATTGTCTTTGATAGAAGCCACTAAGATTTTTTTATCTCTCAAATCTCCAATGATAGGTCTGGAGGTATTCTGATAGACTTGGAGATATTCATTGAGAGTAGCTGCTACTTTAGATTGATCACTCACACTAGAGTCTTTTGGTGTTTCTGCTGCTGTTGCTCCTGTTACTATTGTGGTGGCTGCAGTTTTAGTGCTTGTAGGCGCAATGGGGGTCTTGGTATCAGCTTTAGGGGCTAGAGTGCCATTGATGATTAAATGGTCAGCCTTTTGTTTTTGATTAGTGCTTGATTCCTTTTGTGGGTCATAGCTCAAGCGAAAGACAACATTACTGATCCCTTGGATTGCATCGATAGTGAGCACAGAAAAGCTTGCTTTGCTTGGAGAAGCAGCAGAGGGTTTGCCTCCTGTGGCTAGGTCAATGATGGTATTGTCTTGGAGCATTGTATCTCTTGCTAAATCTCTTGGGTCGAGTTTGCCTGTATCGGTATGATCTCCTGAAGAAAGGACAGAGATATGGGAGCCATCTTCTAAGATGAGTTTTGCACCTTTAGAGAGTCCAATAGCAGTATCGACATCTTTGATATTGAGCTTACCGATAAAAACAGCGCCTTGTTCAAAGATGGCTTGATAAGATTTCTTTGGAGTTGCTTTATCTGTGCTTGTATCTCCTGATTTGGGAGTAGGAGTTGTAGCAGAGCTTTGGTTGAGAGAGTCAATCTCACCGACCATCACACCATAGACTCTGGCTGTATAGACATTAGGATTTGTGATCTTATCGATCTTAAAGGTTGTTGTATTGGTTGCATAAAGATGGCGATAAGGTTTTAAGAGGCTATCTGCCTTAGAGCTATCTAAGCGCACTAAGATACCATCTTCATAAGTGTGTCCATTGATCGTCACAGCTGATTTAGATTTATCTGTATCATCGGGATTATATGTGCTCCAATTTGTGTCTGCGGGGATAGCTTTGGCTTCTGCGCTAGCAGTGGTTTTAGTGCCACTTGCTCCATCTGAACCTCCACTGCCTCCACTTGTGCTATCTGTGCCACTATCTGCAGCTTTGGGAGTGGCTTCAGTGGCTTCTACATCAGCAAAGACAATGTGTGTATCCCCTTGGATATAAGACACATTAGCAATCCCTCTGATTGCACCCTCTAGGGCAATGTTATTGACTGCTCCAGCTCCATTGGTGATGACATCAAACTCAGGGCCATCTCCTGCTAATAAGAGTTGCTTAGCTCCAGATTCAGTGAGTTTAGTCATAAACTCTTTAGAAAAAGACAGAGTGACATTTGCACTCCCACCTGTTGTAAAGACTCTTCCACCTAGATATAAAGAATCTTTGAAATCAACTTTAGAGGTTCCTTTTGAGGTGATGATATCATTAGCAAAGATAGAAATCCCTGCTTGCAGTAAGCTTTGAGTCATTGCATAGGGCTTATCGGGTTCAAACTTAAAGCTAGTGAGAGAAATTGTGCTTGCAGTGGATTTAAAAGAAACTGCGTTTGTTCCTCCTTGGGTCTTGATCGCCCCTCCTAGGGCTGAGGCGTCTAACTGTATTTTAGAATTTGCAGAATCTTTGGTTGTGATATCTCCACTGATAAAAGAGAGTTTAGAGAGTTTGAGATTTGCAGATCCAGAATTACTAAGTGTTAAGCTCATGATTCCTGTGTTGGCAACTTCTCCATCTATCTTACCTTGGAATTTGATATTACCAATGGTATGGTGTTTATCAGAGCCATCGGTGACTTTGGTTTCACTAGAAGTTGAGGCAGTGCTAGAGTCAGAACTGCTAGATGAGCTAGAGGGGGCAGGAGTGCTTTTAGCTGTAGCCTCTGAGCTTGTGCCATCTGCGCCTGCTTTGCTAGAGTCGGTAGTAGGGCGTTTTGTGGCAAAGGTGAGTGTGGAGGCAGTGTGGGATTCATCAATATCGCCCACATCAGAATTAATCAGAGTGATCGCAGCCTTTTGGTCACCAGTGATATT
>NZ_MLAP01000031.1 GCF_002272865.1 Helicobacter sp. 12S02634-8
CCAAACAAGGCAAAATAGTTATGGCACAAGATAGAGCAAGATTCTATCTTAAAGATAAATCAAAGCATACTAAATGATATGTATTCTATCAAAATAAATTTTATGTTGCACTTAAATGGGGGAGGGGGGGGAGGTTTGTCTGTCTGATTTGAATCGTGCTTTGGGTGGATTTGCATTGGACTTGTTTCTAGTAATTTTTAATTTTTAATTTTTTTTTATTAAAATTTTGTTAGAATTAGAGTTTCTAATCGAAAATTTATGAAGGAGATAAGATGGCTTTATTTGATGATATACAAGCTGTGGTGGTTGAGCAACTCAATGTGGATGCCAATCAAGTAAAATTAGAGGCTGAGTTCGTAAAAGATTTGGGTGCTGATTCTCTCGATGTTGTCGAGCTTGTAATGGCATTAGAAGAAAAATTTGGAATCGAGATTCCTGATGAGCAAGCTGAAAAGATTTTGACAGTGGGCGATGTAGTGAAGTTTATTGAGGACAACAAAAAATAATCAGCTCCATAACGGGAGCTTTTCTAGTCTGAATCGTTATTATAAGGAGTGTATGTGCGTCGGGTTGTTGTAACGGGCTTAGGAATGATCAATTCATTAGGGCTAAACAAAGGGGATTCTTTTAAATCTATTGTAGGTGGAAAATGTGGGGTTAAAAGAATTACCTGTTTTGATGCAGATGATTTTCCCGTGCAGATCGCTGCAGAAATCACAGATTTTGACCCCAATGAGGTGATGAATCCTAAAGAAGTCAAAAAGGCCGATCGTTTCATACAGCTTGCTTTGAAGGCTTCTAAAGAAGCTATGCTTGAAAGTGGGCTTTTAGATGCCTCAGGCAAGTGCGATGCAGCTATCGCTGATCGGTTTGGCGTGAGCTCAGCTGCGGGGATTGGTGGCCTAGGGAATATTGAGAAAAATTCTATCACTTGCTTTGAAAAAGGTCCTAGAAAAATCACACCATTTTTTATCCCATCGGCTTTGGTGAATATGCTTGGGGGCTTTACCTCTATAGAGTTTGGTATCAAAGGGCCCAATCTATCGAGCGTGACTGCTTGTGCAGCGGGGACACACGCCATCATTGAAGCAGCAAAGACAATTATCCTCAATGGCGCTGATAGAATGCTAGTGATTGGCTCAGAATCTACGATTTGCCCCGTGGGGATTGGAGGGTTTGCAGCGATGAAAGCCCTCTCAAGTAGAAATGATGACCCTTTGAGGGCATCACGACCTTTTGACAAAGACAGAGATGGCTTTGTGATGGGCGAGGGTGCTGGTGCTTTGGTGTTAGAAGACTATGAAAGTGCGCGTGCAAGAGGAGCAACAATCTATGCAGAGCTTATCGGCTTTGGCGAGAGTGGCGATGCTAACCATATGACGACTCCTGCTCCTGAGGGCGAGGGCGCATCGAGGGCAATGAAAGCTGCTTTGAAGATGGCAGGCGTGGGGATTGGATATATCAATGCACACGGGACAAGCACGGGGTATAATGACTTGTTTGAAACAATGGCATTACGCAATACCTTTGGTGGGAAGCAAAATGTCCCACCTGTGAGCTCTACAAAGGGGCAGATCGGGCATTGCTTGGGGGCTGCAGGGGCTATTGAGGCTGTGATATCCATCATGGCAATGCAGCAAGGTATCTTGCCTCCTACAATCAACCAAGAAACCCCTGACCCTGAGTGCGATCTTGATTATATTCCCAATGTTGCCAGAGAGGCTAAGATTGAAACTGTGATGAGCAATTCCTTTGGCTTTGGTGGCACTAATGGTGTCGTGATATTCAAAAAAGTATGATACAGAGATAGAAGTGGCGACTTATCTGGATTTTGAACAAAAAATCAAGAGTATCCAAGATGAAATAGAGATGGCCATTATCCGTGGTGATGAGGCAGCAAAGGATATTTTAGAGATCGAGCTTGAGAAAGAAGTGCGCTCTGTGTATTCAAATATGAGCGATTACCAAAAACTCCAGCTTGCGCGCCACCCCGATAGGCCTTATGCGATGGATTATATTGATTTGATATTGAAAGATGGCTATGAAATATCAGGAGATAGGCATTTTAGCGATGACAAAGCCATTGTTTGCTTTTTAGGCAAGATTGAGGAGCAATCTGTGCTAGTCATTGGAGAAGAGAAAGGACGCGGCACTAAGAATAAATTGATGCGTAATTTTGGTATGCCCAATCCAGAGGGCTATCGCAAGGCGTTGAAAGCTGCGAAATTTGCTGAAAAATTTGATATTCCTATTTTGATGCTTGTAGATACTGCAGGTGCTTATCCTGGATTAGGGGCAGAGGAGAGAGGGCAGAGCGAGGCGATTGCTAAGAATCTGCAGGATTTTGCAGCACTCAAGACCCCAACGATTGCAGTTGTGATCGGTGAGGGTGGGAGTGGAGGTGCTTTAGCAATTGCTGTGGCCGATCGGCTTGCGATGATGCAGTATTCTGTGTTTAGTGTCATTTCTCCTGAGGGCTGTGCGGCAATTTTATGGAACGATCCGAGTAAAATTGAATCTGCGACTAAAGCAATGAAAATCACCCCCGATGCGCTCAAGCAAGCCAATTTGATTGATGATATTATTTTAGAGCCAAGCAGAGGGGCACATCGTGATAAAGCATATGCTGCCAATGCTATCAAAAAGTATTTTCTCTCCAGTTTAGAGGGTATCAAAAAAGATAGGGATTATGTCCAGAAACGTTACCAAAAACTGATGTCTTATGGGGCTTTTTCAGAATAAATTAAATATTTTATTTTTTATCTAGGGGTTTTGATTTCCCCACCCTCTCCCCATCTCAGCTTTCCCTCTCTTGTCTTTGATATTCTTGATATTTGTTAGGCTCTTGATATTTAGTTTTTTGATATTCTCTTCCTTGATATTCTTGTTTTCCATACTCTTTGTTTTTTTCTTGATGTTTAGTTTCTTTATATTCTTGTTTTTGATACTCTTGCTCTTTATATTCCCCCTCTTGATACTCTCTATACCCTTGATATTCTATCTCTTTAAAACCATTGGCTGCAGTGATGATTTTAGGTGTGATGATGATAATGATCTCTTGAGTTTGCTTGAGAGATTTTTTATAAGAAAAGAGATATTTGAGCAAAGGGATAG
>NZ_MLAP01000032.1 GCF_002272865.1 Helicobacter sp. 12S02634-8
CCAATGAAGCCTCTAAAGTCACTGGACTCAACGGACTCAACCATGCCCTAGAAGCTTCTAGCTTCAATGGTAATCTCATTGATCTCTCCAAAAACCCCTATGACCAAACACTCACATTTGTTGGCAAGGGCTCTATTAATGCAAGTGGCACTAATGGCACAAATAACAATGAAGCCCTAGTGATCAAACTCTCAGACACCAAACTCAACACAAATGGCTCTGATACTGAAAACTCTGGCACAACCAATTCCCTCACCACACTCAATTTCACCAACACTGGCGCCATTGTTGCCCTCCAAGGAGGCTCTGAGATCAAAGATACTTCTGTCCTAAACACCACAGGCACATCTGTAATCGGAGATTTCAAAGGCAACACCACAGCTGTCTTTGGAGACACTGCTTCTGGGACAGGGAAATTCTTCGGACATCTCTCCAATACTGAAACCACAACCCTAGACCTCACCTTTAATGCCAACTCACTCTATGACATCACAAGTGATAAAGCTTTATTAGAGAAATATTACAATGGAGGAGATCTAAAGAACTCTACCACCCAAGTTCTCTCCCCTACAACCATCACATTTGCTAACACCACCAACACAGGCAACAAACTCACACTCAACAATGCCCAAGGCACACTCAAACTAGAGGGTCTCAAGGCAAACACAGCTAATAGCTCTGAGAGTGCTAATGGTGTAGCCCTTGCCTTTGGTTCTTCGCTTGTGAGTTCAAGCACGACTATCATTGGCAATCTCTACTTTGCTAATAATAACTCCATCAAAGTAGGCAAAGACCAAGGCGTGTATTACAACCTAAGCTTTGATACGACCAAACAAAGCAAAGCCAACAAAGGAGCAGGCAATTATCTCCAAACCAATTACATCGGTCTGGGCGTGGGCGCTTCTTCTCTCTCAGCTGTTGGTCTTGGCTCACTCCGAAGTATGGATAAAACAACAAACAACACAGAAAATGGACAAACAAACGCTAGCACAGGCTATGACCCCGCTACAAAAACTGACACAGGAGTCATCACCCTAGCTACACTCGATGGAGGTCCTAGTAATGTAGGCACAATCAATCTCAACAACACAGGCGCTACCTTAGCCCTCTCTCCGAGCTATTCTGGAGTTGCAGCTACTCTCACTGCAGACCAAAAGAAATTTAGTGGTGATGAGGCTATTGCCTCTTGGAATATCTTCAATGACTTTGATATCAGAGGCACAAGCCTAACAGGCACAGCCAACACCACCATCACAGACTTAAACTATAGTTTCTATGGTAAAACAGCTGATAACTCAGGCTTTACGATGGTCTTTGCTAAATCCACTGATAACAAGGGCTTAGCAACCATTGTGCCCAATCCATCCAACACAACCAATACAGAAGATTCAACAGATTCTTCCACCACAGAGAATAAAAACTTTGATATCACAAACGCTGCCATTGCAGATACCATTAAAACTAATTCGACCAACAATCAAGCCTATGGTCAAAATGCCTATGTTGCCACATCTAGCTTTGCCATCGGCCAATTCCTCACAACCTCCAAACTCAATCTCACCTTCATCGGTGCTGATTCCATTGGAGGATATAGCTCGACCGTTGCTGCAAACAAAGTCACAAAAGTTGCCTCTTCTAACACAGGCTCATTTTATAACTTCATCAACGCAGGCACACTCACCACCACAGCCCCCACAAATGGTGGCTCTGGTGGAGGAGATGGTGGCAGCACACTCACTAATGGAGAAGCCAAGCCCAATCAAATCCTCTCAGCCTTTACAAGCATTGATAACTATGGCACAATCAATCTCATCGGCACAAGTATCGCAGGCGTTGATTTGAGTGCTGCTAAAATCAATAACTTCAAGGCTGTCTTTGATAATCGCGACGCCAATGGCACAAGCTCTAACACTGATAATGGCTATGTGACCTATAAAGACGCAGAGGGTAATACCATCACAGCCACCACCAATGCCAATGGTGCATTATCTGATAGTATCCTTAAAGTCAATAAATCCACCCTCACAGGAGAACTCAAGCTAGGCAATGCCACAGCAGATATCACATTTGTCGGAGGAGGGTCTTTAGGCAAGGGGGCTAAGATCACGGGCTCTAAAGGCAATATACGCCTCAAAGATGGCACCTTTACCTTCACCAAAGCCACACAAGGCAACAACAATGGCAGTTCAGATACACCCCAAGCCGATGTAAAAACCTCTGATGTCATCAATTTCTCTAGCTTCGTTTATATCGATAATGCCACAATTGTTGCAGACAAATTCGATGGCTTTGGTGGCAAACTCTTTGCACCCCAGCTAAAAGTTACTAAAAAAGGCGTTAGCACTACCAATGTCATTGCCTTTTATAACACCGATTCAAATCAAACAATCTCTACAGACCTCTCTGTCATTGGTAATTACAACTACACAGGCTTTACTAATAACTCCAACGCACTCTATGGAACCATTGCCACAGCCCCCACAAGCTCTAGCGATGCTATCACCATGACTTTTATCGGCAACAAGGCTGCAGGCTTTGGAGTAGCAAAACCCAGCGCAGATAGTGGAAGTAATGGTGGCAGTGAAAATAACACCATCAACTACACAGCACTCGATAGCTCCCTAGCTTATACCACCATCAATCTCATCGACACAGGCTCTGTGCTTGCAGCTAACATCAGTGGCGTCAATACAACCCCAGCTCCAGCTCCAAGCAACACAGCAGGCAATGGCGACTCATCTCAAGCGCCCACACCCCCCACAGCACCGACCAACACACTCACTCTCTATGGCAACACAGGGATCACACCCACAGAAGTTGCAAGCTCTGATAGTGATGGAAGCAAAAAACCCACACTAGATATCCAAAGCTCTAACCTTAAAATCGTTGCCACCATCAATCAAGCTAATGCGAGCTACTGGGGTGGCAAAACAGCTGCCCAACTCCAAGCAGAGGCCCAAAAGGTAGAAGAAGCCAACAAACTCAAGGCTGAAGAAAATTCTAAAGCTCCTGAAAATAGTGGCACTGATGTCCAAGCCG
>NZ_MLAP01000033.1 GCF_002272865.1 Helicobacter sp. 12S02634-8
TTTTTATGAAAAAGAGTAGCTATACTAATGCCTATAATGCCCCCAAAACAGCCGAAAATACAACAATTCCAAATACAGCAGATACTCAAGTAAAAAATACTCAAAATTCTATAAACACTAGCCACGCAAACACTCTCAACACAAGTGCTAGTCTTACAATGGCCCCCCCCCTAACAGCAAATCTTTAAAAGCAAGAACCCCCAAAACCAGAGCTACCAAATCCTCAAAAACCTCAAATAAGAGAGCCAAAGTCCTAAAAAAGCCCTTCACGCCGCTATTTTCCTTTGTCCTCGCAGCCTTTTTGTTTCCTTTTACGGGCGATGTTGTGCAAGCAGCACCTTCTTTTGGAGACAAGAGCTGCACCATCGGTTCAGCCGTGTCTTGTATCCGTGGTTGGACAGCTTATGGTATCGGTCAATACACCAAAGTCAATCTCTCACACACCGAGGGCGCAGACACAGCCACTCTCACATTATCATCTTCTTGGTCAGATAATGTCGATATACGCGCAAATAAAATCGCCATCACGGGCAGTTTGAGTAACTCCTCTAACGCAGGCAATTTCAATATTATCCTTAAAGACTCTGTATTTGTTGGTAATATCTCTAACACCACGACCGATGGCTACACCGGCTATGGCTGGTCAACTTTCACCTTTGATGGCAACTATCAAGGCACGGGCTCTAACGCCAATAATGGCTATGCCCTTGTGGGAGATATCATTGGTGATGCCAACACGCGTTTTTTCTTTAAAAATGGTGCTAAGATGAAAGGCGATTACAGGTCTTCAGAAAATAACAATGCTGGCACTTCTGTGACATTGAATTTCACCGATGGCTCTTCGCTTGAGGGCAAAAATGGTTCTAATGGGGCTACAAATAAAAGCAATATCAGTCTCAAAGAACGCACACTCACCATCAATGCCTATAATAACTCCACCATCAATGCGAATGTCACCACAGGTGTTTTAAATGGCTACACCAAGCCTACTTTTAATCTCAATCTAGTCAACAACTCCACCTTCAACGGCACTATCAACTCCACAAATCTCGCCAATGTCACTGCGACAAACTCCTCCTACAATGGCGATTTTATCAGTAAAAAAGAAGGAGAATTATCTGTGGCCTTGCGCAACACGCTTGATTTCAGACACTCTAGTTTCACAGGAGGTATTAAAATCCTCTACAACTCAGATGGATACCAACACCGTATCACTGGGACTTTCTTAGGCAATGGCACTGCGACTAATGGAGGGGGGCAATATGCCCTAAAAGGTAATGTCACCAATCAAAATGGTATCATCAACCTCACCTTCAAAGACGGCGCCATCTGGGATGGGAAATACACAGCCCAACAACGCACTAGTAATACTTCTCGCGTGCAAGCTGTCTTTAACTTCGACAATGCCACCCAAAAAGACTCTAACTCCAATACCATCTCTAATAACAGCACGCTTTTAACCATCAATGCTAAAAACAACTCCAAAGTTGGCGCTGTGACTTTAAATGGCAATACAAGCAATATCAACTTTGATACCAAATCCACCCTCAAAGGCTTAACCATCTCTGGAGGCACAAACAATGTTGTCTTTAAAGGAGGTTCTAGCATTGGGACTAATGGTCTTAATGTCTCAGGAGGCACAAGCACGATTAGCTTTTCAGATTCTTCTTCTGTAAATGGCAATATCAATCTAACTAATGGCACAAGCACACTAAATATCGATGCTAAAAATACAAGCTTCAAAGATATCAAAGCCACAGGAGCTAGCACCAAATTCATAGCCAACTTTGATACTACATCCATTGGCGCCCTCCAAGCCACCAATTCTGCTTCTTCTGCTAATTTTAAAAATATGGCAGGACTTAGTATCGGTAAAATCTCAGGCGATGGAACTGATACTACTAGTAATGGCTATGCAGGCACACTCACAGGCGTGCTTGACTTTATCCCAAAAGCTAACGGAACTAGTGACTCTGAAGCTAAATCTCTCTCCATCTCTGATATCATCATCAAAGATAACAACAACAATGTCCATCTAACACTCAACTTTGGTGGGGCTGATAGTGATGGCAAACTAAAAGGTAAAAACTCTAACACAACTATCAGTAATATCAAAGGAGGGGGCACAAACTCTTCTGTAGTCTTTTCTGATGTCGGTAGCTTTGACTTCTCAAAAGCTGCCCCCACTAATGATGGCTCTGAAAATAGCGATACCACAAATGCCACCAATGGCTACAAAGGTAAAACACTCGATATTGCCCTAAAAGATGCCACTAATATTGATGTCTCTTCTTTTAATGGCGCCCTAGGCTTAGAAAAAACCTCCATTATCTTAGACACCAACTCAGCCCTTGCAAAATCCACCACCTCCTCTGGCTCTAATGATTCAAGCGATTCTTCTGGCTCTGATTCTAGCGCCCAAACAGGAATACTTTCTGATTCAACTAAAAATCTCTCCATCACCTTTGGGAATGCCACCATCCAAAAAGATTCTATGGGTAATGTTGTCTATGACTCTGCAAATAGACCCATGATTCTTGCTAATGACAACAATCAATCCTTTACCCTCACACAAAGTGGTAAAACCCATACCAAAAAAGAAAACAGCAATACAAATGGTAACACCAATGGCATTACAGAATACACCGATGGTTATGTAGAAGGGGTGAGCTCAGATGGAAACATTGGCTTTGATAATGATAATTTCAAAAAAACCATTGCCTTTGTCTATAAAGATGGCACATTTAAGTCTGGTCAAAGTGGCTACACAGGCACAATCCTAGGAGGGACTGCAG
>NZ_MLAP01000034.1 GCF_002272865.1 Helicobacter sp. 12S02634-8
CGGCTTGGACATCAGTGCCACTATTTTCAGGAGCTTTAGAATTTTCTTCAGCCTTGAGTTTGTTGGCTTCTTCTACCTTTTGGGCCTCTGCTTGGAGTTGGGCAGCTGTTTTGCCACCCCAGTAGCTGGCATTAGCTTGATTGATGGTAGCTACAATCTTGAGGTTAGAGCTTTGGATATCTAGTGTGGGTTTTTTAGCACTATCACTACCTTCAGAGCTTGCTACCTCTGTGGGTGTGATCCCTGTGTTGCCATAGAAATTGAGTGTATTGTTGGGGACTTGGGGGGCAGGGGGTGTGCTATCTTGGGCTGTGCTTGCTCCATCATTTCCACTATTTGTGGCACCTTCTGTGGGGGCAGGAGTGGGGGTGAAATCAACACCACTGATATTGCTTGCTAGCACAGAGCCTGTGTCAATGAGATTGATGGTAGCTTGAGCTAGGGAACTATCTAGGGCTGTGTGGGTGATGTCTTTGTTCTCACTGCTAGAATCTGTGGTTTTAGCCACTCCAAAGCCTGAAGCGCTATCTCCAATGAAGGTATAAGTCATGGCCGTAGTGGTGGCAATATTTCCATAGAGTGCGTTGGCATTGTTTTTGAAACTTGAGTAATCATAGTTGCCAATGTCTGTGGCAATATTGATGTCAGAGGGTGTTGTATTTGATTTGTAGTTATAAAAGACAGCAACATTATTGGTGCTCACACCTCTTGCGCTGATACCTGGAGAATAGATTTTAGCAGTGCCAAAGCCATTGAAAATATCAGCCTTGATGGTGGCATTATCGATATAGACATAATTATTATACGAGATGATATCAGAGGTTTTTACATCAGCTGGGGTAGCAGAAGAGTCTCCATTACTTCCTCCACCATTTGCCCCTGCACTACCACTATTAGCTTGGGTTTGGTAATTTTTAGAAAAGGTGAAGGTGCCATTTCTTAAGATGATCTGACCGCCGCCTGTGCCTGTGATTTTAGCATTTTTACCCAAAGAGCCTGTGCCGACTAAGACAACATTGGAATTGATAGCACCAAGTTTGAGCTCTCCATTGAGGGTGGATTTATTGACCTTTAAAATCGAATCTGAGAGCGCACCAAAGGCATTAGTGGTCACATCAATGGTATTGCCATTTGCATCTTTATAGGTGGCATAGCCATTGTCTGTATTGGACTCTTCTCCATTGGCATCACGATTATCAAACTGCAGATTGAGTTTATTGAGTTTAGAGCTGCTAAAATCTGCATCCACTAGGTTTGTGCCTAGGAGTCGGAGCTCTCCATAGTTATCAATGTTTGTAAAGGCTGAGAGGATTTGATTGGGTGTGTTGGTGTCTGTATTGCCAGTGCTACCATTAGTGGGGGCAGCTGTGGTGAGTGTGCCTGCATTGATGAAATTATAAAAAGAGCCTGTGTTAGAAGAGGCAACTTTTGTGACTTTGTTTGCAGCAACGGTCGAGCTATATCCTCCAATGGAATCAGCACCGATGAAGGTGAGATTGAGTTTGGAGGTTGTGAGGAATTGGCCGATGGCAAAGCTAGATGTGGCAACATAGGCATTTTGACCATAGGCTTGATTGTTGGTCGAATTAGTCTTGATGGTATCTGCAATGGCTGCATTGGTGATATCAAAGTTTTTATTTTCTGTGCTGTCTTCTCCCTCTCCATTATTATCATTGGTGGTTTTATTTGGCACGATGGTTTCTAAGCCTTTATTATCGTTTGCTTTTGCAAAGACCATGGCAAAGCCTGAGTCATCTGCAGTTTTACCATAGAAGCTGTAGCTTAGGTCTGTGATGGTGGTGTTTTGCACTCCTACTAGGCTTGTGCCTCTGATATCAAAGTCTTTGAAGATATTCCAAGAAGCAATAGCCTTATCACCACTAAATTTCTTTTGATCTGTACTGAGAGTAGTAGTAGTAACTCCAGTATAGCTCGGAGAGAGGGCTAGGGTAGCGCCTGTGTTGTTGAGATCAATGGTGCCAACATTGCTAGGACCTCCATCGATGGTAGCTAGCGTGATAGTTCCTGTGTCTGCTCCTGTTTTGGGGTCATAGCCTGTGGCGTTCTCTTCTGTGCTTTTATCCATAGACCTGAGTGAGCCAAGGCCTGTTGCACTTAGGCTTGAAGCACCCACGCCAAGACCGATGTAATTGGTTTGGAGATAATTGCCTGCTCCTTTGTTGGCTTTAGATTGTTTAGTGGTATCAAAGCTTAGATTGTAATACACGCCCTGGTCTTTGCCTACTTTGATAGAAGTGGTGTTAGCAAAGTAGAGATTTCCAATGAGTGTAAGACCAGAGCTCACAAGAGAAGAGCCATTGGCAAGGCCAACGCCATTGGCAGACTCTGAACTACTAGCAGTGTTAGCTTTCAAGCCTTCAAGTTTGAGTGTGCCTGTGGCATTATTGATGGTGAGTTTGTTGCCTGTGGCAGTGGTGTTAGCAAATGTGATGGTCGCAGGGGAGATCACATTGGTGGAAGTGTTTTTCAGATCTCCATTGTAATATTTATCGAGTAAGGTTTTGTCTGTGGTGACAT
>NZ_MLAP01000035.1 GCF_002272865.1 Helicobacter sp. 12S02634-8
CCAAGCAGACAAGATTGTCCAAGACATTGACAACAATCCTAAGTCTTATGCTGTGATGTATGAGGTGAAGTAAGTCCCTTTGCCTTTAAGGGAGAGTAAAGTAAGAGGGGCTTTCAAAGATAAGGGGGGGGGTTAAACCCCTTTTTTGAAGTTAAAAAAGAATACAAAAGCCTTTTTGGATTAAAAAACAAACTTTGGCAAAATAAAAATCAAATACTCTTTTTGCTTACGCATTAAGGGGCTAAAGGGGGCTGACTTGAGCTTTGCGCCCCCTAAATCCCCTTAAAAACCCCTTTACCCCTGCACGCAAAGGCAAAATACAGAAAGGCAAGGAAGTTGCGAGCTTCCCCTCCATCGCATAATGATGGTTTGGGAGAAAAAAGAGTTTTTTGGGGGTAAAGGTCTTGACCCACCCACCCATTATGTTAGGGGTGGATAAATCCCCTTTTTTGAAACTAAAAAAACCCTTTGATTCAATTTATTAACACCACGCAAGCACGAAAGATTGCCCCCAAATCCGACCTCACAAAAGCTCATAAACACAAATGAGATTGTATCCACTCCAACAATCCCTTTTTATCTAACTTGCCATTAGCGAGGTCTAGGACGACTTCTTCGAGTAGCAAAGGGAAAGAGGTGTTTGCGTCTAAGGCATTATTTCTGTAGATAAAATATAGGGCGATATGGATAGCAGTGCGTTTGTTGCCATCTATAAAAGGGTGGAACTTCACACAAGCAAAAATCAAATGGGCTAATTTCTCATAAAAAGTGGGATAATAAGTATCGTTTTGGATATGGGACAAAGCACCCTCTAGGTATCCAATCCCTAGCACCCCATCTAGCCCACCCATCTCATTGATGATACTGCTATGGAGAGCGAGGACTTCTGTGAGGCTAGGATAGACCATAATTTTTTATTTATCTTTGAGCCGCTCATACATTGCTTTGAGTTTTGGGTCATTGAATACAAAATGATTGATGGCGTCAATAGCTTCTTTTTGGTCTTTGGTGAGTTTTTCTGCTGTGGATTTTGGATTTTGTATCTCTTTGTGCTCTTTGGTCTGTGCTTGATATTGTTCCATCTATCGCCCCTTGCAGATATATTTTAAACTTAGCTTTAAATTACCTTTTAAGCCCTGCTCTGATGGCTTGATTATAACGCAAGTTGGACAACTTTTTATCCCTATTTAATTTTTATCTGGGATTCTAAAGAGTCCTCAAGACCCACTCTTTCAATTTAAAAGCTAAACTCTTTTTGGATTGCTTCTCTTTCTTTCAAAAAAAGGGTTTTGAAAATCTTTCAAACTCTTAAGCAAATAAAACAATCAATCAAATCCATTTTTTAAAACTCTTTTCTATGAGAGGGTAAGGGGGCTCAAATTGCGAAGTCCGCAGTTTGGGTGGGAGGGTCAAAATTCCCCCTCAAACTCCCCCTTACCCCTGCCACGTTTAAATACAGAAAGGCAAAGACCAAAGGCAAATGCAGAAATGCAAGGGGGCTGTCTTTGCTCGCCCTCAGCAAGGGTGTTAAAAGACAGATTTAAGACTACAGAAGTGCGAACCTCTAAAAACGAGTTGATGAGAAGCAAAGCTTATCATAACTCTATCCTTTAGGAACGCAAGGGATTTTTAATCCCTAGAGTGGTCTTGGGGATTTCATAAAGAAATCCCAGATAAAAATTAAATAGAGGGAGGATTGCGAGCTTCCCCTCCTTATTTGCCGAAAAAAGAGTTTTTTCGGGGTTAAGGTCTTGACCCACCCATTGTGTTAGGGGAGGATAAACCCCTTTTTTGAAATTAAAAAAGTATTTTCAAAAAAGAGAAATAAAAAGCCTTTTTAGCTTCTTAAATTGAAAGAGTAATCTTTTAAGATCCCACAAAGAAATCCCAAATCAACAAACCAAAACTACCCCAATGATTGTTATCAGCGAATCTTTAAACCAAGTTTAAAAACTCTTTGATTTCTCCGACTTTGTCTGTCTTTTCCCACGAAAATTCAGGCAATTCTCTGCCAAAATGCCCATAAGCTGCTGTTTTTCTATAGATAGGTCGGAGCAGGTCAAGACTCTCGATGATCCCCTTAGGCGTGAGTCGGAATACCTTGCGCACGCAAGCTTCAATCTTTGCATCATCAAACTTTGAAGTGCCGTGCGTATCGACATAGATAGACACAGGCTCAACCACGCCGATAGCATAAGCAAGCTGCACGGTCGCTTTCTCGCACGCCCCAGAGGCCACGAGATTTTTAGCGACATACCTAGCTGCATAAGCAGCGCTTCTATCGACCTTGC
>NZ_MLAP01000036.1 GCF_002272865.1 Helicobacter sp. 12S02634-8
GAAAAATCCCCAAAGTAGGCAAAAGCCCACTACTCACTAGACTCCTTGCTATAGAACCTCTGATGATTGCATAACCATAGTTGAGGGCAGCATTGATGGGGGTGGGCTCTTTGCGAGTAAATCCCCTATAATCGTCACTCAATGACCCACAACTCAAAGCCTAAATGATATAACATACCCTAATAATGGCTTGATTTAACATAAAATCATCAGTAATCGTATGAGAAATTTTATAGAAATCTGCTTGATTGTCCTTTAAAGGACATTGAAAATATGCAGTGGAGTGAGTTTGAAGACTATATAAAGATTTCTAAGAATATATTGGAGGCAAAGAGTGGATTATAGGGTGCTAAATATTAGGGGCATATTGAGATATATTCCAAAATTCCTTTTCATTATCATAAAAGGCAATGATGATTCTTTGAACCAAAAGCAAGAGCCAATAAAACGGGATACCAAAGAAAACAATACCTGCAATGGTATAGACAAAAACAGAATCCAAAATATCCTGCATTGTTGCCGACCAAGCAAATACAATCCCCAAAAAGCAAATGATAGGCACAATACAGATGATACTTATTTTCAAAAAATTAATCAATCTGACACAAAACATCACCATCAATTGACTCCATTTCACATTTATCCAATTCTATACCAAAAAGGCAAACAATGAATTCATCTATCACGCTAGATATTAAAGCCAATCTTGAAGACTTAAATAAAGCCATCAGCAGAGTTACCAAAGCTACAAAACTAGACTTAGGACTGAAGATAGGATTAAAAAACAATATGCCAAAAGCAGAGATTGAAGAAATAGGAAAAGAACAAAAGAAGTCAAAAGAAAAAACTAAGGTTGTGGGCAAAGGAGCAGGCATATTTGTCTAAAGATAAAAACTCTGTTCTTTTAGCCCACGAATTGCAAGACTTAGAAGAAATTTTGATTGCTTCTTGCTTTGTGCTTGCCCAAAGGGTCAATGGAGGGGGTATGAGTCTATGGAGTGAAGTGGATTATTTAATTGTCAAAGATTTTTCTAAGAAATATGATTTGGACTCCATAGAAGTCTATGGGGTCTTAAAAGAAATGCTCGCAGAGTTTGAAAGGATTAGAGGTGAATAGAAAATTAGGCTTTTTTACTCAATTCAAAGTTATAAATGCCATTGCCTGCGTCTGTGATTTTTTTGATTTCATAGCCCTCTTGGAGATAAGCCTTTGCTTCTTGATTTTGAAGGAATTTGTTTTTGGCTTCTTCCATAGCTCGCTTGGCTTGTTTTTTTTTCTTGTCTAGGGAGTTTAATAAAAAAATAATAAAAAATATAAATCATTATCAAGAAAAACAAGAAGCCAAAAATGCCACTTGGTGGAGCATAAATCATTTGCAGCCTTTAATAGTTAATAGGATTATTATATGACAAAAAATGTAAATGTTGAATTAAAGTTTGATGCTCAAGTTGGGAAGCTCAAAAAAGCCAATGAGATATTGGAAGAAACGCAAGTAGCAACTATTCAAGCTTCCAGAGGTTTCAGCACCCTTAAAGATAAAATTGATGGAGTTGCACACTCTTTGCAGGCTTCCTCTATTGCTCTATCGGGATTGAAGACTGCTTATAATCTTCTCTCAGCCCCCATCCAAGAATCTATCCATCTCAACTCAGTGCTACAACAACAAAAGCTCTCTCTAGCCTCTCTTGTCACTCTCAACCACCAAAATGTCAATTCCCTAGGATACGCCATCAATGCGAGTGATAAATGGGCTTTGTCTATGCAAAAGGCAAGGATAGAAAACTTCAAATTGCTGTGTATTCGCTCGCCCTTGCGTGGTGTAAAAAGGCAGAAAAAAGACTACAGAAGTGTAGTCGCTGGCTTTTTGCTAGCAAGGATATAGCGAGCTCCCCCTCCTTGTTTGCCGAATAAAAGAGCTTTTGAATTAAGAGCAAGACCTTGGCATTATTGTTATTTAATACGATTTAAAGTTGATTTAAAAGGTGTTTTTAGAGCTTTAAAAGATGGTTTGAAGAATAGTTAGTTTCAGTTA